>PXYT01000030.1 GCA_003023725.1 Sulfobacillus benefaciens
GGTTAATTTGGTTGGCACCTAATTATACTAAAAAACCCAGTGTTCATGCGGGTTTCGGCCTTTTTTCGGGGTAAAAATTTGTTGTGAATTCGCGGTGGGTAGGTAGAAAGGGGGCCTCGGGGCTTGGCCGTTGTGGCGAGTTTCCCTTGGGCTCCCAATCCCCCGCAGAACCGAACGTGCGGATTTCCCGCATTCGGCTCCCCGACTATCTTGCCATCGTGCGTCGTGGGCGTAGTGTGACTCCGGGAAGCCAGAACCATCGTTGACCAAAGTACCAAGTTTTGGTCTGATGGCTCCGCTGGCTGCGCCGCCGTAACACTTGATACCACGCATAAGAGACCTGATACCGAATCGTTTCCAGCGCGGGTGAGCACCCGGGATAGCCAAAATACCCATAGAAGCCGCGGAGGGCTTGGGTGAGATAGCGTTGTTGCGCCAACACCCCGGCATGCATGAGACGATGCAACTCGCCTGTCACTTTAAGCAGGAATTTGTGCCGACTTTTGGCGGTGGGACGCCGTTGGAGCCCCCACCGACCCGTGCGACTCCGCGCCCCAAAGTGCGTGAAGCCCAGAAAGTCAAAGTGTTCAGGGCGCTCTCCTCGGCATTCGGACGCATTCCCCGCACGCTTTCCAAAAGGTATGAGGCGGGTTTTCTCGGGCGCGAGCTCCAATCCGAATTTGGCCAGACGCGGAGGCAGTGTCGTCGCGAAATGACGGGCATCGTCCTCCCGGGCGAACAGCACCACAAAGTCATCCGCAAAACGGATGAGCTGTGCTTCTCCGCGGCAGGCCGGTTGCACGGCCTTTTTGAACCACAAATCCAGTGCATAGTGGAGGTAGACATTTCCGAGTAACGGACTCAACGGACCACCCTGCGGAGCTCCTTCCGTGGGACGGGTCTGCCGACCATCCGGTTCGACAATCGGGGCGTGCAGCCATTTCTCAATCAACCGGAGCACTCCCGGGTCGCCAATCCGTTCCGCCAACATCCGCATCAGCCACGCGTGTTGAAGGTGGTCGAAAAATCCGCGGATGTCCGCCTCAAAGACCCATTGGATGGGCCGCGTCATCATGATGGTAGACAGTTCCGCCAAGGCATCATGGGGACTCCGTCTTGGGCGGAACCCATAGGACTCCTCACAGAAATCCGCCTCATAGATGGGTTGCAAGAGGCGATTCACGGCCGCTTGCAAGAGGCGATCCTCCACTTCAGGAATACCGAGTGGCCTGCTTTTCAACGGCTGCCCCGGTTTCGGAATGTAGACTCGGCGAATCGGGGGCACGCGATACGTGTGTGCCTTGAGCCTGTCCACTAAGGCTTGAATCCGTGGACCACGGACGCTGTGATAGGCGGCCATGGTTTCGCCGGACAAGCCCGGCGCTCCGTGCTGATTCAAGTGCTGCCACGTTTCTTCGAGGAATTCGGCCGTCAGGTGATGCGCCAGTGCCGTGAAGCGGGCATGGGGTTGGTCTTTTGCGCGATAAGCAATGTCGTCTAGTTGGGGTGACATGGTAGCTCCTCTCTGGTGTCGGACCATGGGTCCGCTAGACGTCTGATAATCGGAACGCCCTTCCCCATGTACACGGCTTTCCCGTGCGCGGAGTACTATGGCGTTCTCCGACTGCTCCGGTGGGTATTCCCGGCCCTTCGGTTCTCCCCTCTCGGGTGCAGGTACGCGCGTTGCGCGACCCCCGGAGCTTCTCCCAAGTTCTGGCTCGTTTCGTTTTCTGCCATGCCATGCTCTACGACTCCGCCGAGGTCTCCGGGGCACTCGCCGTGAACGTGCCCCTACTTGTTGCCTTCCCGGAGTTTCGACCCGGTCGGCCCTCGGACTATACTTTAACGAAGCTCAATCGCTTCACCCCGGAGGGTTATGGCCTGGACATCGCTCTGTTTACGCTTAGCCCGAGACCTCACGGCCTCGGACCCAAAACTCGATTCTCCGTGGAGGGCTAGTCCTTACGGAGGCCGGAATTGCACCGGCTCGAAACGATCAGCTTATCTTGGCGCACCGAAACTCAAGTAAAGAGTTGAAGTCCGTCAAAATTAGGCTACCCATTCGAGGGCGATCCTGTGGTCGGTACACCAGGCGGCGAGACCGTGGTTGTGATTCAGTGGGGCCCACTCATGCCTTGGTGTTTTTTTGACAGTTGGAGACACAGAGATCATTGGTCTTTTCGCCTCCAATTACTCGCGAATTTCGCAGATCTGAGGCCTTTCGTAATGCATAGCATGGGATGTAGGCGCGATTGCGTTCGAAATACCTCGTCGGTTTATCAACGGATTGGCCCGGTTTCGGCTTCTTGTCCAGAATAGACCGGAGGTAAGCAATGGCCGCGTTAACGCGGCTGAGCCAGAGCCGAGGGAGGAGAGCGTTCCATATCGCATGACGAATTTTGGATCCACGTAGCTCTAAGGCAGCGCGCAAAAATTACCTTTATGTTTGGGATTGGGGTTTCACGATGTCATTCCACTTGCCATGAAAGGGTTGACGCTCAATATTGAGTGCTTGAAAGGTCGCATTATCCACCTTGCATCCTTTCTCATACGGGTGTTCATCCCATACAGCGCGGACCTGACCTCCTGGCGATGCCCTGGACTACGGTTTCGAAATTCTCCAGGGGCCCTTTTAACTCGAGGTGGCCGATTTCCCCAGCGACCCGGTACACGCCCGGTCTGGCGGACGATCCCCCCGCTTGCTGCCTCGCCGGGCGCGTCCGCAGCCGCGATAGGTTCTGTTTAAAAAGGTCTTGGCATTTCTGATGAAGACATTGACCCAGTAAACACCTCGGCAGACTGCAGATCGTTACTGCGCGGGATCTTTAACGTCGCCTTCAGCACTGTTGCCGCTTACTTATACACCTCAGCCCCCATCGGTGCGACAGGTACTCTGGCGTGCTGAATTATGTGGTGCAACAAACAGGCCATATGATAGGCCACTCCCAGTTGGAGCCACGGTCAGCGCGGCGTCGGCGAGCTGTTAGATAGATGGCCCAAAACCAGAGGAGTAACGACACATTGGAACGGTGAAACACCGTTCCCGCTGCGACACTGGTTTGTCGTCCACAGGGCTGACAATCTTACAGATCGATGCCGTGCCGATCCTGCCAATCGACCGCTTGTCTAAAACGACCGCATTTTTCCGTTATTCACCAAAACCACACTCCCAAACCTCAATTCGCGTATAAAATGATATTGTGTCAACACAATGTTCATGATAAGATTGGCCACACGTTTACTTTGGAATTATTGAAATATTCGTCACATATGATAGCGGTACATTTTTGGTTCTACGATCATTTATCAATCACATCCGGCGGATGAGGCGAGAAAATGTTGGATATTCGTGTGAAATCACTCAGAAGAAAAGTGCCGTGGTCTCGGGCGTTGGGCCTTGTGCTGGCGATCTTGTTAAGTATCGTCTGGACGAGACCACTGAGAGAATCAGCCGAACTCATGGTACCCGTCTATCATCCTGCCCGGAACATAATGGCCGGATTTGTGTTCCCCGGATGGATTGCGAATTCCCCGCAACTCCATCTGATGTCTACCGGACAATGGGAACATCAAGTATCATTGATGATATCCCAAACGCACTCCTCCTGGATCGAGATTCAAGTCGCGTTGTATCAACCCAATGTCTATGTCCCGAAAATTGGATCTGGTGTTCTGACTCCCGGAATCGGGCAGTTGCGGCAGGAAATTCTTTTTGCCCGCCGCCGCGGGCTCAAGGTTATTATGGCGCCCACCGTCCTGGTCGGCAACGCTGTATATTCCGGAGACATTCACTATCCGTCTGCAGCCAAGGACGCTCAATGGTTTCACAGCTATCTTACCCATTGGGCGCCGTATGCCAAAATAGCACGAGAGACGCACGTGAATATTCTGGTGGTGGCGAGTGAAATGGACGGAATGCTATCAGCCCCCGCCAGTCAGTGGGAGAGTTTGATTCAGCAGCTTCACCAAAACTTTTCCGGAGCTTTGTGGGTTGATCTGAACTGGATTGATACCACTCGTTTTGAGCCGTGGCTAAAAGATCCCCTGATATCGGCAGTGGGAATATCAGCCTACTTTCCGTTGGAATCCAAGGCCCGTCCTCTTTCTTACGCGACCATTTTCTCCCGCTGGAAAACCCGCATCGACCCTCAGTTAGAAAATCTTATCCGGTATTCGGGTCATCCGGCCGTTCTCTCCGAACTGGGCTACAAAAACGCCGCCAACGCCTTATACCAACCGTACCGCCACACCACCTCGCTAGGCCCTGATCCGACACTGCAAAACAACGCCCTGGTGGCGGCCGTCATGGCCGCGACGCAGGTTCGGGGTATCGCGGGGATCATGGTCTATGGGTGGGATATCGGTTACTTCAGTCCTTCCACTCTTGCCAAAGCCATATGGCTGGAGACCGGCGTCATTCGCCCCACTTTACACAAAATTGTGTCATAAGAGAAGCCGCGACCCGTCAAATTACTTACCCTTCTCTTTTGACCAAAAGACGATAATTGTTGTCCCCTGCCACTCTAATTCCTCAAATTTTCCTCGTCTCTTGCCAGAGTGCGTTGGGGAGTATAAACTACACATTGTAGGTTATAAAGGAGGGCATTCATGAACAAGACATTAATTCTGCTTGCCGCGGGATTAAGTGTGGCGATAGCTGGCTGCGGAACGACTCAAGCGGCAAAATCAATGTCGTCACCAGCATCGAAGACCCGGCACTCATCGTCCATGTCCGCGTCACAGTCCCACACCACTCGGGCTACCGTTGAAGAAATCTCCAGCAATAAAACGGCCCAGGTGATCGAGGCCGGGCAGTCCGCCACGTTTGTGCTCAAAGCCACCACGTCTGGTCAGCGGCCGGCAGCGGGGCAACCCGTCACATTCTATATCGGTCCTATGGTTCCTCTTGGTCACGGTGTCACGAACTGGTATAAATCCGGAACTCCTCAGGCTGCCGGGTTCATCAAGAGCTATTCCAAAGTGACAAACTCCCAGGGTCAAGCCATGATCACCCTATCCCCTCAACCCACGAAACACATGGAAATGGTTGCGGTGAAAATCGGAAATTTCAACACCTTCAACTCGTCCGCCATGACAGGAGCCGGACTGCTGGACGCATGGTGGACAACCCCCTCGACTTCGCCTATGGCCCCAGTCGGAGACTATGTCCAAGTCTCACCGTTTGCGCAGGCCGCCAAGGCTGGACAGAAACAAGTCCTGACGATTACAGCCATGAGTCCTAACGGGCCGATATCCGGCGCCTCGGTGGACGTCATTCCCAAAGGCTCTCTCTCCTCTTCATCTTCTTCCATGAGCAGCAGTTCGGGCATGAATGGATCCATGAGCTCACAGGGCGGCAAAATCCTGAAGACCAATTCTTCCGGCCGTGTCACCTATACTGTCACCGCAAGTGCACAGTCCATGGCCAGCCTTCCCGTTCGCATCGTGGTTTCGAATCATATGGAACGCGTGGCCGGAGGTATGAACGCCGATATCATGACCCATTGAACGTAAATCCCGCTTTACCCCGTCCTCGGGGCGTAACGTTCAGAACGGGCACGGCGGCAGTGGCGTCAAGTTCAGCCAAACATGGGTTCAAACCACCCCAGTCTTCAGCAGGAGCTGGCGGGAAACCGTCAGCTCTATCACTTGACCAGCCTCAGTCGCCGGAATCGACACAGACAGTGATCGTCTCGGGGAGCGAGCGACTCTGTTCAGTCCGGTATCCCCCTGGAATGCTTCTCCAGTTCCAGGCTCTGAGGTTCTCTCTTCGATGCCAGCTTGGGGTAGCACCGTACCCCAACCCGTATGGGGTTCCCATTCGTTACTGGTCTCGCCGTAAGCAACACGGGGATTCGGAGCGGAGAAAGGGGCCAAGCGGTCATTCCTCGGGGCCAATATGCGAAAACCGGACCGGTCGTGCCACGGTGACAGTGAGTGGGCCGTCGGGATCACCACAGAAACCGGCCTCAATCCGACGACGAGCGACAAACCCTCCCGCATCCTTCAACGCCGAGACGGGATGGCCCTATACGCAATGGTGCATCAGTGCCTAAGAAGAGAGGGAGCGGCACGCCTCTTCGCCTGGAAGAGCCGCGTGTCCGAGCCGAAAATTTAGGATGAATCTTTTCCGGCAATGCTTCATCCTCTGCCGCGCCTTCTTAAGACGCATTCAGTGACAGAACAAGCTCCAGGAGGTTGCGGCCAGCACGGCTGACGTAGCAAAGGGCATTGCGGCGGCCGAAACCAGTGGATATGTTTCGGGAAATAAACTGACGCTATCACCATCGATAAGCGCGTTAATCCGGGCCTCCCACACGCTGTTCCAAGCCGGTCCCTCGGAAAATCGCGGGCGCGACTCGTTGCTTAAAGCGTGAACGGTGGTAACCATGGCCTGAAGTAAAGGATCTTTGGTCTCTTGCCATGCAATGGCAAAACGATCAGCTTGAATCTCCCGTGCCACAAGGTAAACACGGTAGAGAGACTCGATCGGAAGAAAAGGAAACGCTTTTTGTATCGTCAAAAAAACTTGTTGCAAGGCATAATCATGGCTCCTGGCATGGTGCACTTCGTGGGCCAAAATAGCCTCAAGGCCCGGTCCGTCAAGAAGCGTGCGAAGGGATTCGGAAATCACAATCGTTGGATGAATAATGCCGTACGTAAAAGCGTCCGGACTGTTCCACATACCGACCTTGACGGAAACGTTTCGCGGTAGCAGCTTCAACGGAATTTCATCACAAGGGAAAGGCGCCATCCGGGGTCTCACCCGTGCTATGGTGTTCCGGTTGCTTCTAATCACCCAGGCAATCCCATATCCCAGACGCCAAACATACAGACCGGACAACAATATTAACACCGCCAAGAAGATGAAGAGCCCCGGATGCCCTATCATGGGATGGTGCATTCGGCTCCAACTCAGATGATGCTCGGTCGTGGCAATAGCCACGCCTAAGAGCAATCCGGGTAGAAGAACCAGAGTAGCCAGCCCCAAAGCCCATGCATATGCGGATTTCGACCCTCTATTCACGGAGTTTTTCTTGAGTTCGAGCACGAACGATAGCCTCCAGTTTAGCCAACGCATTCGGATCCAGTTCATCAATCGCGTCCACAAAGTGAACGAGGCAGGATTCACCGAATTCCGACATCAATGTCTCCACCGATTCCATGGCATGGGCTTTCAGAACACTTTCTGCGGGTGCCAGCCGATAGACATAATGGCGAATGCGGCCTTCGCGAACCAATATTTTCTGGGACACCAAACGATTCATCACGGTCGCCACCGTGTTAACCGATATAGGATGATCTTGAGCCACGGTACGGTGCACGCTTTTGACCGTTGACACTCCTTGGCTCCGTATAATGTGAAGAATATGGTTGCGCAAATGGTTTTTTGAAGTCAATGACCTACAACCCTCGCATTATCGGCAAAGTTTTTCACGTTTGTTATAGTGTATCACAGGAGGTAACTTATGATCGCTCACAAGTCAAGGCGTTCGTTAATCTATGGGACAGCGCCAGTTCTGTACATGACGATGATGATCCTCGCCTGGCATTACCGCCCCAAAGTCAATCAGCGGGGGATTATTCTCAATCAGGGCATAGCTTTTGGCCTCTTATCCCATGTTCCCTCATGGTTTCTGAGTCTGGGGACGCTGGGAGTCATGGTGGTTATGGCCATTTTTCTTTGGCGATGGCCGACCGTGCGTCTGTCTCTATCGTGGCTGTTGGCTGCGGCCGCGGCCAACTGGACCGACCGGATTTTATGGGGCGGTGTGGTGGATTATTGGCAAATTCGGCCTTACCCCTTCATTTTCAATCTTGCCGACGTCGTTCTCCGGCTCGCATCCGTGTTGCTGGTCATTCAGGCTTATCGGCACTTCCGCAGCACACAAACCCGCACACAACCCTCAATGTCTCACCGTTCCTCCAAATCCTGACCACCACACCATACGAAAGTTTCGTCAAACCCGGCAACCGCAGGCATGTAAGACCCATTCTCCCTGGATAGGAGTCAAGACTCGGCACTTCTGGTGTACGGCGTATTGACTCACTTCCAGACCGTTCGGCAAGGTTTTGCACCGCTTCCATGCCGCGCGCCCTTTTAGTTGACCTGCTCTAATCCCTTACGGACGCGAAAACTATTTTATACGCTGGGATTTGAAGCCCTCTACTTGTCTTGAACATATCTTGACAATTGCTGCCTCTCTGTCATATAGCCGCCCACCGCCATACGGCCGACACTGCAGCACAGCTCATCACAAAAGCGGTGGACGGCCCCCTGTGGCTCACTTTTCTCCAGGCCTTTAGGAAAAGCTGGGCGACGAGAACTGAACAGCAACGCAAAATCTCACTCTCCCCTTGCGACTCAAGTATCCGGTTATCGCCTACCTCTTATGACTTAATGGCACAGGATCCGGAGCCGCACATGGGTCGTGCGCGAGTTCATGCCGCCGTTGGCCTCAACGTCGGTCGCAGACAAACTTTGACACTGCTCATGGCTTGGAATAATGCCGCAAAATTTGTGACATGA
This sequence comes from Sulfobacillus benefaciens, assembly GCA_003023725.1. Taxonomy (GTDB): domain Bacteria; phylum Bacillota; class Sulfobacillia; order Sulfobacillales; family Sulfobacillaceae; genus Sulfobacillus; species Sulfobacillus benefaciens. The sequence goes on from PXYT01000030.1 coordinate 8,531, forward strand.
TTTCCCCCTGGGGATTTAGGCATCCGAAATATTTCCTGTGTCGCGTTTCTGGGCCTCTTCAATATGATATCCAAACGCGCGATAGCTGGCTTTGCGACGCTTATACATGCGTTGCAGCTGAGGAACATGGATATCAACGTAATCATAAACGACAACGGAGTCCTTGTCGGCATGGAGACGATGAAGCCGTCCCACGTATTGCTGGATCACGCTGCGCCACGAAACCGGCGCCGCCAGAAACAAGGTGTCCAGGCGGGGGAGATCAAAACCTTCTCCGACAAGGCGCCCGGTCGCGATCACAACCCGGCCGGCCGGAGGAATCGGACCAGATAGCCTGGACGCGATCTCGTTTCGCTGGCGGGATCCCAACTGGCTTTTCAGTATCACGACCTCGTATCCGCCTTCGTGGAGCAGTTCCGCTATCCTGTCTCGTTGATCGGTTCTTTGAGTGAGAACCAACGGCACGCGTCCTTGACTCAAAGCTTCACGGACATCAGAAGCGATACGATCATTTCGTGCAACACTGCTCGCCAATGCCTGATAGATATCTTGAATGGACCACTCAGAGGCATCTCCCTCAAGGCGAAAGTCTGTCATACACGGCCGCACCACATGCTGATACGGGGAGGCAAGAACCTGATCTCTGGTACTGTAGGTAAAACGAATGGGGCCCAGATGCATAAAGATGATTGGCTCATGACCGTCCTTTCGTACTGGAGTGGCACTAAGGCCCAGCCGGTATAACGAGGAACTGGCATGGAAAATGCGCTCATAGCGAGGGGACGCAATGTGGTGGCATTCGTCAACGATGACGGCCCCATACTGTGACAAGGCTGTGGAATCTTTCATACGCACCACTGTCTGCACCGTGGCGATATCTACGGTACCAGTCTGATGTTTCTTCCCTCCCCCCAGTTGCCCGATAGCATCTGGCTGATCAAACTCCAGCGACCAGGACAAATGGTCTATCCATTGCTTAACCAATGTCAGAGTCGGCACCACGACAAGAGTGTTTACTCCGCGGTGAGCTATAAGATACGCTGCCACCAATGTTTTCCCGAATCCGGTCGCGGCCTCCACGATTCCTGTTTCGTGAGGAGCCAGAGCGCGGACGGCACGATGCTGTTCCGCCGTCAGCTGCCGGGTAAACTTCACACCGATGGGTCTTCCGTGGGATCGCTGGTCGTCCACCGAAATGGTAATCCCCTGGGACTCCAGCCATGTCAGCACATTTTCACTAAGAGCACGGGGCAGAGCCAGAAAACTACCCATATCATCTGCCAGGGACAGGATCCTCGGTATTTTCCATGTAGAGAAATGCAAACGCTGACGTTCGTAGAACTCCGGGTTGGGAAAAGATGCCATCCGCACCAGGTTACGGATTATTCGAATCGGAAGCGTTTCAGTGGGAATCAAAAGCCGGCTTCCTACGAAAACCGTAAGGCGTAGAGGTATCATTTCTTCCCGATTTGGAGGTTCCGGAGGAAAAAGGTTTTGGATGAGCGGCGACCCGAACTGCGAAGGTTCGAACAATCCCATAGCATCCCACTCACTGGGAGTATCTGCCACAAGCTCGTCCAACCGCTGGTTTGATAGACGGGTCAGCCTTTGGAGAAACGCCCACTGACTGGAAAATGGCTCACCATCATCTTGAATGAAGACGCTGTTGTTCTGCCTAAGAGCTTGACCTTGCAAAGGAAGAGCAATGAGGTTACCAAATCCCCCAACCGGCATGGTGTCCTGATTAGGAAAGAATCGATCGTACGATTCCAGCCGGGCAAATCCCATTTCGCGCGTGGCTTCGGTTAAAATTCGTGTGCCAAGTCGCCGTGCCTGATGAGCTGATACGGGGCTCTCAAAGAAGATCCACACGTGAGCCCCGTTCCCCGACCGTGAACGTTCCAGTGCGGCGGCAATTTGCCAGCGGCGGCACACCGCGAGATAGGCCTGAGCATCGCGAAACCAGTCCGACTTGTCGAAGTCGATCACCAGAAACCATGTGCGCTCATCCGGTAAAAGCGGATAGATCCCCACCACCACTTGCCCCCTGAGATGCTGGTAAATAACGTGGTCTGTCAGCGGAAAAAAATCGTCGGGTGAATAGGGACGTTTTTTCCCCGGTATCCGCAAATGGGGCGCATAGCCGCTTTTGCCCGTTCGGGTATCGGTGTAGCGAATGGCGTAAACGTCATCCCGACCCCGAAACAGAGACCGGAAGATCCGAATCTTGTCCCGAGTGGACAGATGTATCTCAGGATCCCTGTCGCTTCCACCTTGTTGGATCTTGCTTAATTTCTCCTTAAGGAGCCTATTTTCCTCAAGAAGCTTCTCATAAGCCGCTACCAGTTCTTCATGGCTCAAGTGATCATAGCCACTCATACTCGGCCCCCTTCGCGCCAACGGAGACTCCCGGTTGTATTAGTTATCTCAGGATCAGGATATTTCGGGTAGCCCAGAATCTCAAGACGTCACCCCATTAGTCTACGTGATAATATTCTTGTGGCATTCTTGGCCCATTCTCGCAGCGAACTTTCCTCTATGATAGTAATCCCCTTCTCGTGTTCGGGCACTGTCTATGGCGTTCATCATATTGTGGTGGACATTAACTAAACACTCATCCCTGTTCCCTTGTCCGACAAACAAGCCTCTCACCCTCTTCTGAACCTCCCCGGCGTGGAGGCCGGACATTCTGAGGGAACCACCGTGGCTGCGTCGACGCGTCATGAGACCCAGGGAGTTGTCCTCCGGACTCGCCACCGCTTATCCCACCAACAACGTTGGCGGGGTTCAGCCGCCACTACGCTCTGACGTTCCCCGGAAGGAAACCGGATGGTGATACGTGATCCGTGTGGCGACAAGAATCCCCCCATGCGTCCCCTTGTTCACCGCACACCCCATCACGATGTGCCTGATAGCCACAGCTGCGACAGTAGTACCTGCGTCCTGCCACCTTGTTGAGATGGCTACGGGGCGGACACATTTGGGACGTGTGCACTTCACTGATTTTCGCGAGTTGAATCCCCTGGCGACGGCGCTTGTATTCCAAGTATTGTTCCCACGGCCCGAATTCCAGCGTCCCCACTTCTTGGTGGGTCCTCCGAAATCGGCGATGCCATTTTTTATGGCTGAGGGTGCCGAGATCTCCGGCGCACAAGATCGTGAGGCTGTTGGCTCTTTTCCACCCCCTAGTGAAACGTGACGATCTGATTCGCGGCGTAATGCAACCCATTGCGCATCACACGTTCAACATTTTGGCTAACGCGGTGCCGCAAACGGTTGAACCGTTTGCAACGTCGCCAGCCAGATTTGGTCCGTTCCCGCTTTTTTGAAGTTTCGCGAGGGATTTCGCACGGCTTTGGTTGATGGAGATCGGAGGCCCCGACCGGATAGGGCTAACGCCTCTTCGCCGTCGAAAACTTTACCCAGATGAATGGCGCCCATATCCAATGCTCCGGCTTTAGACGATTCGGGAAAAACGGGTTCGGCACGTTCTTGGGTGATGGTCAAGCAGAGCTTACCAAAGCCCAACTCCACTTGTACGACCCGCCCGGTGGGCATGACCGGCTGGGAAATGTACCCACATAAGTTCACGCCCCCGGCCTCGGAGCACGAGCAGATGCTGATCCTGAATCTTGAGGGCTTGGACCGTCTGCGAGTTCAGCGGAAAGCTTGTTTGAAATGCGCCTTCAGTGGGGCCGTCTTCGGTTCGAGGCGGCCAATGCCAGCAGCGGCAAAACCGGCGAATCTTGACCACGCGCGTCCACAGGTCGCCCGCGTTTCGGCGAGCTTCAGACGCCCTTTTTCCTTCCGTCCGGGAAAGGGCAATACGATAGATGAAGACAGTCGTCTCTTGCATGGAGCCCCCGTCGTGACGAACATGTGTTGGTATTGTACCCTTGGTCTATGGCAAATACCAGCGATTATCGAACCGGCAGACACTGTATTTTCGCCTTGCCTGTTCATTTGGTCTATGTGGCGCAGTGCAGGCGAGGTCTTCACGAAGGAAATTCTGGAAGACTTGCGGACGATATTTTCCGACGTGTGCCAGGATTTGGAAGCCACCTTGGACGAATTCGATGGCGAGCGCGACCCTGTTGATTTGCTCATCATCTATCCGGCAAAAGTGACGATTTCTCACTGGTGAATATAGTCTGAAGGGGGTTTCATCCCCGCAGATCCACAAGAAGTCCTCCCCCACCAGCAAGCGCTGTGGGGTGGGAATGTCCGGCTCCCCAGTTATTTTACCAGGAGCGGCTTGAGGAGCCTCCCCTGTCGATCCTCTACCAAAGCTAGCGATTTTACGGCACGTTGTGCAGGGAGTGTCATTCGTACGGACCCGCAATATGGCGAAGAAGACCGATTTAACTGGAAGGACTCCGGCAAACTTGGTCACCTTTACGGCGCAGCTGAATTCCCACCGTTGCAAAATACATTAGGCCCTCGGGATTTTTGCGTCCGCTATTACTTAGAACCCCATCTCTTGTCTGCCTGGAGCTAAGGGTTCACGATTGGAGAGTTCACGGAAGCAGAAGACTCGCCGTAATGTCTTGACAATGATAACTCATCACATCCGCAGGAAGTTGCGCCGGGATGGTTAGACTGCAACGAACTTTCTAGACCTGACATATGGGGCAGTCCTTCAGTCCGACAATAGCTTAGACAAATACCCGTTAAATCTTGCAGGAAGGCACGGACATCATGGTATGGTGGTGAGGAAATGAATGAGGAGGATATAACAGATTGGACGACGGCGTCATTTCGTTTATCACCTGTGTCAACAATGATAATCTCTACCACATGTGCGTATCCCATATTCAAAGTTTGACCGTTCCGCAAGGATTACGTATTGAATTGGTAAGAGTTTCAGGATCAGTGAGCATGACGGCTGGATATAATCTGGGAATGTCACGTGCCCACGGGCAGTACAAAGTTTATTTGCACCAAGATGTCTTCATTCTCAATACGAATCTCATAAGCGACATAATGTATATTTTTAACCGTTTCCCCGATGTGGGATTGATGGGACTGTGCGGCGTCGAAACCGTTCCGGAATCCGGAATTTGGTGGGAGGGACAGCCAAAATTTGGTCAAGTCTTGGAGTTTCGAAACAAATACCAGTTTCTGGGGTTTGAGCCGTTTTCCAGCCCTGTTCGTGAAGTGGCAGCTGTTGACGGTCTCTTTATGGCCACTCGGGTTGATTTACCGTGGAATGAAGAGATCCCGGGTTTTCATTTATACGATACCTCACACGCCCTGGACTATAGAGCAGCAAAATGGAAAGTGGTTATTCCATATCAGCAAATTCCTTGGGCATTACATTATTGCGGCACAGACTGGGATATCCCGTCTTACCAACACTCTTTAGAGCGCTTCCGGCAATTATATGCTGACCAACTTTTGAATCCGAAGGACAACTGTTAGCACCACAACAAGGAACCGTAATTGATAACTTAGATAAACCCGTCGCCGCCGACCACTAAGGCCTAACCCCAACCAGCTTGAGCGTTAAGATGTATGCTGGCCGCCTTATGGGAACGATCTTCGTCCGCGCATCGTCGGTGGAGTATCCTCCCCAAGGAGATGCGAGGATAATCGGGGGGCTGGCAATTGCGTGAGCGGATTATCGTTGAGTCCGACCAACAAGAGATATGGCGTGCCCATGACTTTGCGCCGTTGCCGACAAGGAACTGCGGCATATTGGCGTGCTTTTTAGAACGTCCGCATGACATTCTTCGCTCTTTCCTCTTACACGTGGGGTGGCCTGATGATATTCGGACAACTGCCGACCGCTTTCCCCAGATGCATCGCATCCGTCAAGCCATTGACCCGGATCCCCGTCGCCCTCAGCTCCTCGTGACGCGGTGGGAGGCGGGCTATCTCTTACCGGTGACTCCGGTGGCCGTGGAATTCGGTCCCATTTCCCCCATACGTCTTTCGTGAAGGTTGGCATCAGGTTCATTGCGGGCACGTTTCAGGTTATTACCGGCCAGGAATCACACTCGGTATGTATGCTCAAATCGTCCACGCAAGAGGATATACCAAATCAATTCTGCGACCTCCGTCAGCAGTCGGGACAATTTGATGAGAATCACCGATGACCCAGCCGACGTGAGATGACATCATGGTCAGATGCATAATGCCCACAGAGGGTGATCGGTGGACGGGTCCATGAATGCTCACGGCATGACTCGGATTTGCCGTTCTGGAAATGGTAGTACGACCGTTATTCGCAGGCGCAGATATTCGGCTGGGTATCCCACACCCCGCTATGGCAAGCATGTTGGAGATCAATCCCGAAACAAAGAAAAAGTGTCGCGTCACAATCTCATAAGGGCCCCTAAAATTCTCAAGCCTTATGATCCGCAAAAGTCTTCCCTATGTTCGGCACCCAGCTTGCAAAGAATCGAAGGTTGCCACGCCTCGACCGGTGAGGCCAGAATATCACTGACAAACAACGGCCCGGAAATTTTCGGCTGTAATATCATAGGGCCGGAGAGAAGCCGCCAAAGGATCGCCGCGAACGTAACCCCTTGGAATAACGGGCATGGTGACGAAATCGCTTGCTCGTCGGTCATTCCTCCCCGCTACGGCAAAGGGTGCGTGGCCCAGCCGCCACCGGATCCCTCTGTCGCAATGGCCAGACCCGTATGAGTTTGAACCATCAGAACCATTTTTCCCTGAGGGTTCACAGCCAGAGCCACGGGGTGGCCCGTGGGCACGTGCGACGTCACCCGGCGCCACGGCTGCCGCCCCCCGGCCCATTCCTCAACCGAACCGGATGCGCTGAGAGCATAGGCCACGGATCCCTGCATACTCGTGGTGGCAGAAGGGTTGCCTTGCACTGCTAAAGCGGGAGATCCCCGCTGCCATGACTTCCCGCCGTTCGTCGTCGTGTCCCACACCAGCCATTCTTGATTTCGATCTTCCCGAACCACCGCCACCCCACCCACAGACGCACTGTGCCACGTGGGCGCCATCACCAAGACGGGCTGATGTTCCCAAGACGCGGGGATGGGGACCGTGATGCGGTGCCAGCCATGCTCGCCGGATGTGTAGGACCAGAGCAATGCGCCCTGGGCTGTGCCGCGGATGTCTCCGGCTAGCCAGACTCTCCCTCCCGGCGAAACACACAAAGATGTTCGGGTTAACCACGGCACCTGATGACTGACGGAAGTCCATTGGAGGCCCTGGGTTTGGGTATGCCACAGACAGTGATCACTCACGAGCCAGGCTTGCGTGGGAGAGATAGCAGCCAGAGGATGCTGGGCCCAAGGGGGCAAAGGGCCGGGCTCGATCAGCGGGGCATGCCAGTGTAAACCGTCGTCGGACGTGGTGCGCAGCACCGGATCCACTTGATAGCCATAACCGCCCAGTAAGGCCCAAGCCGAGTCTGTCCCGACCGGAGCAACTTCTATTCCACCCCGCTGGGTCATGGCGGTGGGGGTAACCGTTCGCCAAGCAGTCGTCCCGGTGGCAGCCTGGGCTACCATGCGGTAGCCGTGATAGGGGGCAACCATCCACTGACGGGCCGGACTTTCCACAAGAGCGTAGGGAAGTCCGATGGGCCACCACACCCCATTGCCCAGTCCGGCCGGCGCCGGGGCCGAGGTCGGCAAGGACTGATGCAGCAACTGGGCCACATAAGTCGCCAGTAATTGCGCCGTGCCGCCGATGTACTTGGTATGGCCGGAGGGATTGCTGAGCCAGACTGCCTGGCCTTGGGGATTGATAATCCAAAACACATCAGAATGCTGGACCATGCCGTAACGGGGAACGTGGACATATTCATAGTATGCATGCCAGACTCGAGTTAACGGCCGCAATGACGAGGCCGTCAGATACGTAAAATTGGACACTGATGTCAGTCCGTGTTCCTTCTCAAAGGTTTGGATGTCTTGCGTGCTGTGAAATTGAGGGTTGGAATCCACAGCAACAATTTGTACCCTGGTTGCTAATTTGGAGCCCAGAATCCGGTCCATGTCCACGACTTCCTGGGCGTCAACGGGACAATCCAGCCAGCATACGGGGTCCCAAAATGTGAGAATAACCACTTTGCCTCGGTATTGGGTCAGGCTGACCGAATGACCTTGAGCGTTGATGAGATGAAATGTGGGCGCCGGCTTGTGAACCGGCGTCATACCGTCTGCTGCTAAGGCCTGGGTCGCGGCAGCGGTTAAGTGGGTGCTGGGAGCCTGCCGCGACACTTTCCCCACACCCCACCCGAAAAGAGCTGCCACAGGCAACAGGATCCCAAGCATCCAGACGTATCGGTGTTTCATGATCGGACCCGTTCCTTGGCAAAGAGGCGCGGCCAGACGGCATGGCCCAGGACCGGCAGTGCGATCATCTGGGCGTAAGTGCCTAGCACAAGTAACACCACTACCCCGCTATTGGGATCGGTTCCCATGCCCCCCAGCACTCCAAAGTCTTGACCAAACCACCACGTCGACAATGTCACCAGCGCCGTAATCCACCAAGTGACGACCGAGCGGGGACGAACAATCCACAGCGCGGCTAAGAGCGCAAAGAGAATCACCAACCCGGCATTCCATCTTGCAGGATGAGACCCGAGTTGGGCCGCCCAGGCATACATTGGACTCGAGATGAAGCTCGGCTGGGGCATGTCCGCCATACTGAAAACGTACGACGACAGCGTTTGACCCTGCCAAAACCCGGAGGCGGGCCATGCTTGCAAGAACGCAGACAATCCCCATAACCCCGCCATGCTGTAGGAGACGGTTTTGGTGACGCGGGATGATCGCCAAAAGGCGGGCGGTTGCAAGAGAAGCACAGCCAAGAGCAAATACAGCAAAGCCGATCCGGGACTGCCATCGAGCCATGATCCGCCATTAAACAGGCTGCCCATGGCTTCACCGCCGACCCAAACAACGACGCTCCAGATTACGGAGAGCCACAACCCAAAACGCCGCCACGGTGCACTGCCGAATAGCAAAAAGAAACCAATCGCGATCTGGATCCAGGTGGAGCATTCGTTCCATACGACCGGGTTTATGCCCCACACCCGGATTCCCACATCAATCAGACTGCGCAGAAAAGCCGGCTGTCCCTGGATGAGCGGAGCCAAAAACCCGCCGATAAACCGGGTAATCATGAGGGGTTGCGCTTGCAACAGGCCGTCCAACAGCCACAAAGCGCCCAAACCCCGCAAGAGCCCGTAATAGGCGGAAGGAAACGCGGTATCGACGTCGCTTTCGAGGTGTCGCCGTAGCCGGCGAACCACCGCCACGGTGGTCACAGCTAGGGTCAGAACCCCTAAAATCCAAAACCAATGGTAAAATTGCGCCTCCGCTATGGGAGGAGGTAAAGGGCTTCCCATATTCAACGCAATCACCCCCTAATCCACCCTGCTATGGGAACGGACCGTGTCTTCGGGACGTTGTTGCATAACAAATCTCCCGAAGGTTCTAGCCAAAGTCAAATGAGCCTTTTAGATTCTCACTATTTTTTAGAAAAAAGTTTATTATGATTAACCTCTTTTGTATACAGCCCAATCTAACTAACGCTATCCCCGTGACTTTCCATCTATGGTAATTTCCAGCACAGTGCCCATGGCACTTTTACGGGTGGGCCCCTGAAATCAACTTTTCCTTTACCAGGACGAGTCTCAAGATTTGGCAGTTTCAACTTCTGCGCACGCATGAAAAGGAACCATGACCGCATCCGCATGTATTCTTTAGTCCCGCCTTAGTACCAAACCCGGACGGGCATGGGCGGAAAAACGTTGTCTTCATCGCAGTTCGGGTGAGACTTGGGCTATCAGGGAATCTTTTTCCCGTCGGTTGACGTCCTCCTTGTGCTAATAGTGAAACGTTTCTCGCAAACTGACGCGTTTGCGAAAGATCCAGTAGGTCCAGGCCTGGTATGCCAACACAAAAGGCAACGCCGAAATGGCTACGATACTCATCACCGTTAAACTGTAGTTATTGGAGGAAGCATTGGAGATGGTCAAATCCCATGCCGGATTCAAAGTCGAAATCATGACACGGGGATAAAGCGCCAAAAACACGCTAATCGTTGACAAGGCAATGGTGGCTCCAGACAAGGCGAAGGCCCACCCGAAGTGGTGCCCCCGCAGCATCAGACCCACAGCCACCATACTGCACCCGGCCAGCACAGGGATGGGTCCGGGATCAAGACCAAGTTTACCTGCCAAGTTGGTAAAAAAGTAACTCAATACGACAAATCCAAAATAAAAAACGGTGGTCAGTCCGCCAATTTTCCAAGCGATCCGAACGGCCCTCTCTTTGAGTGATACAGGGCTTTTCAAACTGAGGTACAAGGCGCCGTGAAGCACGAAGAGAAGCAACGACGCGATGCCGCCAACAAGAGCGTACGGGTTTAACAAAGTCAAAAACCCTCCAACATAGTTCATTTGAGCGTTAATGGGCACACCATGCAGGACATTGCCCATGGCTACTCCCCAAACAAATCCGGGAATGGCGCTGCCCGCCACAATCACGGCATCCCAACGGGCACGCCATTGGGGACGATCATCCTTGCTACGAAATTCCAAGGCCACTCCGCGCATAATGAGCGCGACCACTAACAGAGCCAAAGCCAGGTAAAAGCCACTGAACAAGGTTGCATACCAATTGGGAAAGGCCGCGAAGATAGCTCCCCCAGCGGTAATTAACCAGACCTCATTGGCGTCCCAAACGGGACCAATAGTCGCCAATACAGCCCGGCGCTCGTTGTCCGTATGCCCGATAAAGGGCAAAAGCGTGCCCACTCCATAATCAAACCCTTCAAGAAAGAGATAACCTACAAACAACACGCCAATTAAGATAAACCACAGGGTCGGCAAATGCATACGGGCGATTCCTCCTCCTTCTCAACCTCAACGATAAATGTCATGAATTGATACTTCTTCTGAGGGTTCGTCAGCTTTTGGGCCCATCCGGATATATTTCACCAACAGATAAACATCGAGTGCGCCAAAGATTCCGTACAGCAACGTAAAACCGATGAAGGTGATCCAGATGTCAGCCATTGGCACGGTGGGTGATACCCCATGCGCAGTGATTTCTAATCCGAAAACAATCCATGGCTGGCGGCCCACTTCAGTCATCACCCAGCCCATCAAGTTCCCCACGAGAGGTAGCCCAATAGCATATATCATCAACTTTTGAAACCTCGGGTGTTTCATCAGTTGATTTCGCCGCTCAAGGACAACTCCCCGTAAAGCCAGAACCACCATCAACAACCCGGTAAGGATCATGAGACGAAATGCCCAATACGTGGCCACAACCGGAGGAACATACCATCCCGGACCGTATTGATGCACGTACAAATGTTGCAGCTCGTCAATACCCATGACTCGGCCCGACAGGCGGTTATAAGCGAGAATGGAGAGCACATAGGGAATGCTCACGGCAAAGCGATTGACTTGGCGGACGGGATCGACGAAGGCCACCAAAGTCCAAGGAGCGTGCCACGCACTGGTGTGCCAAAGGGCCTCTGACGCTGCCATTTTCATGGGTTGAGCGACAATCAAATGCTGGGCTTGTTCGTGGCCAATGATCACCACCAGGACGCTGGTGATAGCCGCCACATAAATACCGGTACGAAACGACTGCCGAAATTGACCGACATACCGACCCTTTCGCAAATAATACGCGCTGATTCCGGCCACGAAAAATGCTCCCGTGCAAAGAGCAGCCAATTCGGTATGGGGAAACTCAACCCAAAGTTGGGAATTGCCCAATAAGGCCAGAAAATTATCCATGACCGCATGCCCATGCACCATCCGATATCCCGTCGGTTCTTGCATAAACGCGTTGGCTGTCAGAATCCAAAAGGCCGATAAACTGGTGCCAAAAGTCACCAGCCACATGGACCAAACATGGATTCCAGGAGATACTCGTTCCCAGCCAAATATCCACACGGCAATGAAAGTCGATTCCAAGAAGAATGCCACTAATGCCTCAATAGCTAACGGAGCGCCGAAAACGTCGCCGACAAATCTTGCGTAATTGGACCAATTCATGCCGAATTGAAACTCCAGCAAAATTCCGGTTACGACACCCACGGCAAAGTTGATTAAAAACAGCCGCCCAAAAAAATCCAACAGTCGGCGCCCGTCTGCGGTAGGATGGCGCCAGTAAAGAGTTTCCAGCAAAGCTATTTGAAAGGCCACTCCGATGGTTAACGGCACAATCAGAAAGTGATAACTGGTGGTAACGCCAAACTGGAGGCGCGCAAGTCCAACATTGGTCATCTCTTTTCGCCTCCTTGGGTCATTCCAATCATCTATCACGGATAGCAATCTCCACGTTGGAAATTTTTATGCTGGTCCACTTCATATCACAGTGGAGTCTGGAGGTTTTTAAACATGCGCGAGGTGAAAAAGACTGCAAAACTCTTCGCATGATAGGCTGTGGGGAGATCACAACCCACGCAAATGCATGGATTTAAGTTTCGGGTTGGTCGTTTTGAGCGCCGGAGTGCTTGAGATCTCAATTTATGTAATAACTTTCCATTCTTGTACCGCCAGAACCTTTGATTGGTCTTACGCGTGCACATGTCATGGGTCACACGAAGGGCACATCCAACAATACCATCGGGTTTCAAGTGAGGAGCAGGCATATCGCCCGGTGGTCACTTACTCGTTGACATATCGTGGTGACGTGACGATTTTTGTTTTCGCCTGAAATGGCGCAGGTGGATGGGTGGATGTCAGGACATCGCGATCAGTCGGAATCAAAGATAACAAGGCCATGCTTAGGTTGACGGGATTTTGAGGCAACCTGAGCTCCCAATGAAGCGCCTGTGCCAGACCCTCGGTCCGAAAAATCTAAAAACATGAACCTGGTGGCTCTTCAGACTCTAGGACGCGTCATACCGCTCCCTGCCGCGTAGCTTGGCATCCCCCCTGTTTCACCCCCTAATGAAACGTGACCCATGCGGTCTCCCCCTGATAGGGTAAAAGAGTCGATTTTCACGGCAAGGAGGGACCCATCTCAGGAGTCAAACATATTTCCTGGAATTGACAGAACAAGCCGTGAAAGAATTGCAGGATACCCACAATGCCACGCTGGTGCCCCGGGAGCATCCACTCAGTCCGAGTATGGTGAGACGGTCGGTGCGAGAAGCACGGCAACGGGCGGCGGACAGTCCGGAAGACTTGCCGTTAACCGAAGAGAATGCGCAATTGAAGCGGTTAGTGATTGACCGCGATATGGAAATTATGGTACTGAAAGACGCTCGGCGAAAAATGCAGAGTGATGCGGCGCGGTGGTGTTGAAAATCAGAACCACCTTAAGCTCTCCCGTACCAACTTAAACATAAGGAACAAACGCCCTTGCGCCAAGGCGTTCCCAATAAGCCGGATGCACACACGAGGACGATTAGCAGCCAATTTCACACTACAAAAGAATGGCAAATGATAGCGCGTCTAAGTCGGTTCCTACCTGGGCAGGATGACTGTGCGAAATCTTGCGCTCCTATTTCTCAACCACTCATCTCAGCCCCGCACGCGTGTATACTTATGGGGTCAACCGGTTATGCAAGGTAGGAGGCTTTGATGTGCCACAACAGACGCTGACGCCAACAATGGGACGGCCCATTGATGATGCCTTATATGAGGCCGTGTTAACCAGAAGCCCTCATTATGACGGGCGATATTACATTGCTGTTCGCTCTACAGGAATTGTTTGTTTTCCCTCTTGCCGTTCCCGCACGCCGAAACGCGTGAATATTCTGGTCTACACCAGCTACGAAGCGGCTATCGGCGATGCGTTTCGCCCCTGCAAACGATGCACGCCCGATCTTCATTCGCGTCCCCCCGGCCACGACGTGGTGGAGCATGTTAACACGCTTTTGCAAACTCATTGGAACCAGCCGATCTCCCTCATGGACCTCGGCACCGCCCTCAATATGAGTCCGTCCCATCTTCAACGCCTCTACACGCGCTATTGCGGAATATCGCCGCAAAAGGCGTTAGAGATCGTACGCATGGAACACGCTCAAACCCTCCTCGAAAATACGGCATTAACGGTCACAGAGGTGGCTCATCGTGTAGGGTTTCGCAGTCGGTCGCATTTTGTGCATGTCTTCTCGCGAACAATGGGGATAACCCCATCCGCATTTCGTCCCAGGAGGTCATAAAATGGCAGAGGTGTTATATTGGACGAAAATGGATCATCCCTTCGGGGTATTTTATCTCATGGCCAGTGACCGAGGACTCTGCCGCATTACCTGGCCCCATGAACCGTTTGACATGATCACCCGCTTCCATCAACGTCACGCGCCCCATGCAGCCCTCATCGAAGACCCCCGGCGGCTTGAATCCGTGGTTCACCAACTGGAGGCATATTGGAATGGTCAGCGCAATCGTTTTGACATCAGTTTGGATCTAGTGGGCACGCCTTTTCAGGTAAGTGTTTGGACAGCCCTCCAAACGATCCGGTATGGAAGTGTGAGCACTTACGGCGCTGTCGCCGCCGAGATCGGTCGCCCGAAGGCCACACGCGCAGTTGGCACCGCCATTGGACAAAATCCCGTGCCTATCGTGGTACCGTGCCACCGGGTGATAGGCAAGGACGGGACACTCACCGGTTTTGGAGGGGGACTTCGGCTTAAAGCCTGCCTGCTCCGGATGGAGGGCGTAAATGGGTTCATTGAAACGGGCCATTCCCGCTTCAGGGATTAGGTCTTGACACTCCCCATTTCACCAAAGGTGCGTATTCGGGTTTCGTTAACTTTACTCTGATTGGTCCCGTTCTATTTTGAGTTCCGACTGGCTGGTGGTTTGAGCTATTCGAAGACTTGGACTGGGCTATCCTCGAACAACACATCTACTGACGGGTAGCTTATAGGCTTAAGCGCAGACTCTTCGAACGGTTTGTTGACTACTACGTTTGGGATGACGAGGCCTATGGGATCTTCCCGCCTCCCGAACGGATCACTCGAGGCGCTGTCTACACGACGTCCAAGCCTTTCTCATTTACCATGCCGGACTTCAGAACGCCATCAAATCTCGCCTGCACTTCTCAACCCTTCTGTCTTTAGAAAACCTTCTCTTCCTAATTCCCCCTCCCGGCGCCGTGACAACGACATGCCGTCTCCTGGGTCGGGAAGGGTCAGGGCCGATGGTCATTAAATGAAAAGGTCACGACAAAACCCCCAGGCATCGTCAGAAATGTCATGACCGTGGGCATTTTCACGAATATACCGCTCCTTGACGATCACGTTACGGAGCAGAGAACGATACATCGAAGAATCCAGTTAAATCCGGCAGGTGTTTTCTTCTTTAGAATCAACTCCTGCCGGCCTGGCTATCATGAACCGCGATATACCAATAAATAATGAGAACTTACTGCTCACGTATAAAACTTTACCGTTTTGTACTGCTTTTCTGAGCGGTCCTCAATTCAAGTCACAAGCCATTCGACTTGGGAGATGACGTCCCTTATCAGGGAGCCCAAATTAAAGAAGGAAGCTCTCCATTCTGCTCATTCTCACATCTTGGTTGTTCCATAAAGCGCCCCAAATTCGGTCGTCACCATTCGTGAGCAGTATACTATTCTACAAGAGCAAAGCAAAGGAGCGAGCTATGTGGCTGAATTAATCTTAGATGGTAGCGATCTGGTATTAAAATTATCAACACTAGAAAAAATGGAGGGCGTTCATGGTGATATTCGCGTACCCTTATCCTCCGTGCAAAGCATTGCCATAGTTGAGGATGTTATCCATGCGGTGCACGGATTAAAGATGCCCGGAAGCCGCATTCCGGGAGTATTTGCCATGGGCACCTTTATGTCGAGGAACAACACCATTTTTGCTATTGTTCACCACCAAAACAAACGCGGCGTCCAGGTTCGTTTGCAAGGTGCAAAATATGATGCCCTTATTGTTGGTGTAGAAGAGCCTGAGAAACTGATGAAGACCTTAGGATTTTGAATGCCTTTTTCCCTACAGGAAAAAGAATGAAAAGGACTGTCGCACACACGACTGTCATGGCAAGACTATGGCTGATCATCCGCAAGCTGTCGTGCTGTCCATGATACATCAAAAAGATTCACCTCCTTGATCTTTTTTCTGGATGCCAGCGAGGACTCCTGCTAGATGCCCGGGAACTTGCCGAATTCGCTGTTAACGATTTCCCGAAAAATACAAACTATGTCCTTGGATGTTCGCCAGCGTCCGCAATGCGGTATGGGGTTGGTTGGAGCTGAAGAAGAAAAAGGGAATCGTCTCTCCACTCCCAGTTTTGGCATGGAATCGGGACGCAGTCATGGCAGCCGTGACAAAAGCCGTCTAGTCTGTTTTGCTGGAATCGAGTTCCTCGCCGCACTCGGGTGCTAGCGACCCGGCGGTTCACTATGCCCGTATACCGGAGATATTGACGCTCGGTCCGATCAACCGTTTCCTGTTGGCCGCGTACCTCTTTTCATCAAGATATTGTCACAATTGTCGAAATCTAACTTTGCCGAGAATATGACCATGCCATCGGGATAACTTGACTTTGATTAACAGGGCGTGCAAGGCGCATGCGTACCCCTGTCCCGTCATCTGCCAACCACATCAACGGTGGAACCGGGGAAAAACGGGTCAGGGCAGGGTCGTGTTGTCAACTCAAATTCGGGTTCTTTCCACACGTATGGCAGGATTATGGGCTTGAAATGTCGAAGAGCATTATAGACAGAATTTCAAGGAGGTTCCATGCCGCCCTACGATGATTTGTCCTTAACTCAAAAGAGTCAGGTGACCCCGCAACCGCCCCACGTTGTGCGTCCTTTTTTAAAATGGGCGGGGGGCAAAGCCCGTTTAGCCCCACAGATTCGCAGCCAATTGCCGCCTGGTTCACGCCTCATTGAACCATTTGCCGGATCCGCTGCGGTGTGGCTTGCCACCGATTATCCACAGGCCTTGGTAGCTGATGTTAACGTCGATCTGATCATGCTTTATCAAACGCTGCAACGCGAGGGCCCAAAGTTTATTGCCTATTGTCAAACCTTCTTTACAGATGAAACCAATACGCCCAATGTCTACTACGCATTGCGCCACCAGTTTAACACTACAAAGTGCTTACGTGAAAAGGCGGCACTGTTTCTCTATCTCAACCGGCATGGATACAACGGCTTATGCCGGTACAATGGGTCAGGAAAATATAATGTGCCTTTCGGACGCTATCGTAAGCCCTATTTTCCGGAAATGGAAATGCACATGTTTTGGCACAAAGCGCCGCATGCAACTTTTCTTGTCTCGGATTTTCGCACGGTACTCGCCCACGCTCAGCTAGGCGACGTGGTTTATTGCGACCCGCCATATGTTCCTTTATCGGCAACCGCAAACTTTACCGATTATGCTGCGTCGGGATTTTCTCTTCAGGATCATGACGATTTAGCCCGGGAAGCCGAACGTTTGGGATCTGAGGGCATTCCCGTTGTCATTTCTAATCACGCCACGCCCTGGACGCGTGCCCGCTATCATCATGCCTCTCAAACTATCTTGTCCGTTCCGCGTTCTATCAGTCGCGATGGTTCACGCCGTCAGGCTGTCGATGAAATTATCGCCGTCTTTGGGAAACGTGCCTGATGACCACGCCTCCCCTATCCGGTTGAACGGCATCACGCAATGGCCACCAATTGGAGCGTGTTGTCATGCATACGCCAGAAACCAAAGGCTTTTTGATGTGCCCTGTCGCCAACGGTGCCAACATTCGATACCCAATCAAAATGTCTCGGTACGAGGAGTTCCGTCGCTAACCATTTATGGGACAACAGGTCATACAGAATTTGTTTTGGATTCGCCCTACCTTGGAGTATCCCCCTGTTCGCATTGAGTGCAAATAGCAACAAGCCAATAGCAGCGTAGATGAAAAATTTCCTTTTCCAGCATCTGCAGTTTGTCTTCGGATACGGGGATCCGGATCATCCGATAAACCTCTTCAACGACGCGACCGTTTTGACACTTCCCCGTTGAAGGCACAGCAACGATTCCAGCTTGTCCAGCAGATATCTTAACGCAATGCGGTAGTCGCACGCGTTTACCGCGAGAATTCCGCCATCAGAGCCCCGATAATTTGCTTTGGTTGTTATCCGTGAGAGGTATAGCCATAAGAGGGCTCCCCCTCATATCTTGGTGATACCAGAGTGTCGGGTGATGCTTCCGCGTTCCGTTCCGTGGCAAAGGTTTGGCTGGTGTCCCGGCGTTGAGCCGGTATCCGGATCATAGTAGGTCCCTTTTGGGTACACCATATTTAATCGGTATTTCTCATCCCTTTCCTATACACCCAGTGAATATATTTCGTTAAGAAATACTCCCTCGCCGTGAAACCCCAGGCGATTGTGGCGTTGTACAAGTAAAACAACGAAATGACAGACTGGGTGTTTTCGAAATGTTCTTTCGAATGGAGGGCGTCTGTGGACTGAGCCACCTTTTATGGGTATTGGGATTACATCTATGATGACACGTCCTTTTGGCCAGCAGTCTACTCGCTTCCGAGTTATTGGGCCGAAACAATGGATGACGGTGTCACAAATCCGTCCCCTGCCGGTTGGTGCCAAAGGGGTCACGGCTATGCTCAGTGGTTTGGCAGAGTCAGTAGCAATTACGAATTGATGTGGCAAATGGGTGTCCAATTCATCAGGTGATTACGACCAGTTTGACGCCAACAGTAATCCGGAGTCGATCGCAAAAGGAGTGACCAAACGATAAACCCATTTCGACGGATATTAGGGTTTTTAGCCATTGGCAGCGTGAGTATGGTTTTGGCGGGGTTGGGAGTATGGATTTCTGCGCGCTCACAGGAAAATCCAACCCGCTCGGCAGCTTCAGCCAACACAAACGATGTGTCAACGTCGTTGCCACCCCGGTGCCGCACCGATCAATTAACCTGGCAAGTGGCACAACGAAACGGCATCGCTGGCGGCAGCATTGTTCTTAAACGACTGCATAATATCAGCCACCAAGGCTGCTCACTCCAAGGCTCCCCGCATGTGCACACGTTTGTGACAGCCCATCCTTCCACCGCGTTGCCCTTTCGTCAAGAGACGACCTATGCGCCACACCCGTCAGGATCCGTGGTTATCGCACCGGGCGGATGGGCCTCGTTTTACGAGATTATCCATGCCGATAATTACGACCCCACCTTGACATTACCACCTATGACCAGTCGCTGGCGTTTGCCCGGAGCGACTCAACCCATTGCCACCGCCATCAGCCCTTCTCACACGATAACGGGCGGATATCGGATTATCACGGTGTTTGTCTCCAATATTTATTCGGGGAAGTTTCCGTCTCATACTCCAGGAATTCAATGGAGTAACAACAGTGGTCATCCCCCGCTGCCTGCTCGTCAAAAAAAGGACCGGGAATGACATCGTATGATTCGTCGTGGAAAATAGCTCTCTTTACGACCTGAAGCTTGCTGAGCAATTCGTAGTGCTAACAGAACACCTGTAGACGAATTAACGTGGTCGGAATCAACAGGAAGCAGAAAGTCACCCATGACACGATTACCACACTCAATTGACTACGAGCTCGTAATGCCGTATACACCATGAGAGACGACTACTTATCGCTCCTCTTTCATCGCCCGTTGTAAGACGCTGACAGCGATTCGGTAATATTGGGCGGCTTGGTGGTACTTCAGGGCTGCGTGCACGGTTTATACCGCCTGAGTCAACTGCTGGGCCCGTTTGGGATCTTTCGTAATCCGGAAACGCCCCAGGGTTTTACCTTCGCATTTCGCTTGGTCCATGCCCGTCTTGACGCGCTCTCCAATGAGATTTCTTTCCAACTGGGCATAGGCGATGGTGATGTCGTACATCATTTCACTCATCTTACTGATCCTATCCAGCCAAGCCTTTTGGTGACTCTTGATCCCCCAGTGTTTCAACTGCTCCAAGGTTTAGGCGGCGTGCAAAACCGAACGAAAGGCCCGGTCCATGCGCCACACTATAATCACGTCAATCTTCTGCAGTCGGGCATCGGACAATCAGGCGGTTCCGTGCAAACCGGGGGTTAAGGTGCATGGCGCTAGCCTGATCCACAAATTCGCTGACAGCATTCCCGTCCCGGGTTTGCGCATACTCCCGCAATAGCATGAGTCGTGTCCGGCTTTTGGTCTTTGTCTCGGGTAGAGGCCCGAGAATAGAGGGCAATGCGCATGGCACTCATCCCCATGTTAGGAGTCGTTTCAGTAAATTTTAGGCGGCTGGGTGCATTTTTGCACCCAGTGGCAAATTTGTACCCGATTCGAGCACCGGTAAATAGGGAGCAAGCTCGGCTGATCCGCCGGTAGCAGGAGCAGGCAGGAATTCGCAACGATAATCGGTTCAGCTCTGTAAAGTTTATAGAGGTGGTAGTTAATTCGTCCAAAATGCACGAATTAACAAGAAGCCTGGTTCTGGGAACCGGCAGGGGAATGAAGAGAAGCAACTCGTCCCTGCCGACCAAACCGTCCACACCCAACTTCACGGTGGCGGCTTTTACAGTCATCGTGACTCATTGGTACATTGGTGTTCCCAATTTGATCGTCTATACTATGCAATCGTGCGACATTCCCTCTCTGTGCGTGTGAGGCGATTCATGAGAATCGGCAGAGATTATTGGGAATACGAGAGCGATACCCACCGCTAAACTGGGCGCAACCGGCGTGATTCTTGGTAGGAAACGCTTTTTGCGGGCGCACCTGTTTGCGTATAAGGATGTGCTGAGGGCGCTTCGTTACGTCACTCATGAAGTGTCTATCTTTCACGGCAATTTCCAAGTGACAATTGAGGGAAGCAAGTTTTACGTCCCAAAACCAAACGGACTGGTCCGGTCCTTTACGTTGTTGCCCTTTGGCAGCTTCCGTGGGACTGGCCATTTCAGGCCCCCTCATGATACAAGTCTCTCTTGCGAAATGGCGTGAAACGAGCGGACAGTTTCCCTAAAGCAACGCCACCGACCAGAAACCCCAGAAGAAAACAGGCACCAAACAGACCAAACCAGGCCGCATTTTGATGCAGAACGTCCCCGCTCCCAGGCTGTTAACGGGACCATGAACGGGGCTAAAGCTCCATTGATCACCATGGCCACAGTAATCAAACGGCGCAGAAACGGACATGTTCCACACGGTACACTGCGGGCCGGTACGGGAGATCTGAGACCCGGCGTGGCCGATCGCCTCGATCGCAGCATCCATGCGGAGCAAACAAACTCTGTCGCAATAACAGAGCCTTTGCCATGACCAAAAACTGGGGGGATCTCTCAGCATCCACCCCTTGCGACTCGGCTAATTTATACCAGCGATCTGCCAGTCCCGTGCCACCTCCTACCGACTCCACGATGAGACCGCCGGAAAACTTCGTGTAGCCATCTACCACATAGAATTGACGCCGTAACGGTAAGGAAAACCGCATGCCCTGAGACTGCATCCACCGCATGGCTTCATATGAATGGGAAAGTGTCTTGTTTCGCGCACATTCAGTGACGCCTTCTCCTTCTCGGTCATCCGATTTTTTAGTCCCCGTTTGCTGTCCAATGGGAATAGGGCGACTCGGGACGTTTTGAGGCGCTGGTCCAGGCTAGTCACGTCGACCCCGGCCTGACCCGCTACGAGGATCGCAAAGACGCATAAGTTGTACAGCGGCAAGCTGTTTCTACTAGCGGGATCCCTGCATCAATCGACCCCAGCCCGTGATTTGGCTGGACACGCCTAGCTGTTGCAAGGCTCCCCACAACGTCATTGTCACACTGTCGACAATCGGAACGCCGAGTTCTTGCTCGAGGCTTTCAACCAAGGGGGCTCCGGGAAAATTGGTACAATAGATGCTAATCGCATCCACGTTGCGCGAGACTTCCCGCACCATATTGCGAATAGTCTCTTCGGGCACTTGGGAAAATGCCACATTGTCACAAATGCCCAGCGCCCGCCAATGCACCACATAATACCCGGCTTGCTGATAAGTCTGGCGTATCTTCCCTGCAACATCTTCCTGATATGGCACGGCCAATCCAATGCGCTGGGCCCCCAGGGCATCGAAAGCCTGCCATTGCAATAACGTGGTCGTTGTAGCGCGAACCCCAGTGGCCGCTGTGATACGTTGACACAGCTCTCGGTCGTGGGACTCGCCAAGCCAACCCGCCGACGTCCCGTTCCACACAATAAGGTCAACGTGGGCATCCGCTAATAACCGCGCGGCGACTAGCATTCGATCTTCCGTAAACTGGCTCAGATCCTGAGGATCTAAACTGATGCGGGTCACGGGAAGTCGAGCAAAATGGATAGACACCGGAAGTCGGACCGCCATTTGCATGGTCACCGGTTCCAGTGTGGTATTCGATGACGGTGTGATCATTCCAATTTTCGCAGTGTACAGGTTCATCATAAGATCCCCCACATAGATTATAGGCCGGTCGCTGTTCCGTACCCTCTTCTTAAAGCACTTCCTCCCCAACCGATTTCACAAGACTCTTGTCCTGCTGTCGAACCGGTCTTCTCCGGACAAATCGCCCTTGACCTCGGCGTCCCACAAAATCCTCGTCGTTCCACACCACACGTCCCCGGGCTATCACCAAAACCGGCATACCCCGCAATGCTAGATGGGAATACGGCAAAAAATCAGTGGCCATCGTGGTAGTGGCTGTAGGAAAGGAGCGGTCGGGATCCCAAATTACAACATCCGCATCACTTCCCGGCTGTAGTACCCCCTTTTGCGGATAGAGACCCAGCCACTGGGCCGGGCCCGTCGCTGTCACTTGCTGGAACTGATAGGCGGAGATGATGCCCGTCCGCACCCCCTGATCATAGATCAAGGGCATGCGCGTCTCGACCCCGGGCAAGCCATTGGCAATTCGCCGAAAATCGTCGCGATGGCGAAATTTTTGGCTGCGTCCAAAGCAGCAATGGTCGCTGGAAATCAGGTCGACCGAACCACCGGCCACCCCGTTCCACAAAGCCGTCCGCTCCAGCTGGTCGCGCAGAGGCGGGGAACACACATAGAGTGCCCCATCCATGGTGTCATAGAGCGACCCATCCAGGGTGAGGTAATGCGGACAGGTTTCCGCCCCCACTCTTAATCCGGAGACCTTTCGCTGATGAATCTGCGCGAGCGCCTCTTGGCTGGAAATATGAACAAAATACGTAGGACATTGGGTCGCCTCAACCAAAGCCAAAAGGGTACTGACCGCGACCGACTCGCTGACAACTGGGCGCGAGTCGCGGTGACTCGATGCCACGGCGAGATTTTTTCCCTGCGTGGCCATATTAATTAAGTCCTGGTGTTCCGCGTGTATTACCGCCACCCCGCCCTGTTGAGCAATAATCCGCATAGCCTGGAATATTTCTCCATAATTAATCATGACGCTGCCAGGATAAGCGGAAAACATCTTAAAACTGGTAATACCCCGCCGCATGGCCTCACGGATCTGCCTTTCAATATCCCCGGAATCCAATCGACTCAGGCCCGCATGCAAGGCCACATCCACCACGCTGTCCCGAGAAATGGCCGCGATGCGTTCATCCATCATTTCTATTAAGTCCGGACCCTGCCCTTGCTCAGGAATGCAAAAATCGATAATGGTCGTGGTGCCGCCCCGTGCCGCAGCTTTAGTGCTTTCAAAAAATGTATCTTGGGTCAGATAGCCCCCCAGTTGGGTTGCCGTGTGCACGTGGGCGTCCACGCCCCCCGGAAAGACCGGGCGGCCCTCTGCGTCAAAGATCCTGTGGGCAGCCATATCCAAATTTTCGCCGACACACACGATGCGCTCCTGGGCAATACCGATATCCATCAAAACAGTCCGATCAGATAGGTACATTTCACAATTGCGCACAAGCATATCTAACTGCATTCTTATTCCTCCGAACTGGTATTTATAATACGACGCAATTCGCACAAGTGGCCCTCGACCAACTGAATGGTACCCGCCACATCCTGCCGAAGCAAAGCCGAATAAATTTCCTGATGCTCACGAATATGCTTTTCCCGATTTTGTGGCAAATACAGGGCATTCAAATTGAGTAATCGGACCAAGGGCTGGTCTTGACTCGTCATCAGTTCCTCGGTCATGCGATAGAGGATGCTATTGCCGGTACATTCGGCTAAGGTGCTGTGAAACGCCAGCCCTAAGTCCAAAAACTCCTTAACCTGCCCCGCTTGGTGCGCAGCAATACAACCCTCAATGTTTTGCGCCACCGGCGAGAGGTCGACATCCTTGGTACAAAGCAGCTCGACGACCGCTTTTTCCAGGATTTGTCGCGTGACCAGCACTTCATCCATCGAGGCTCCTGCAAGTTGCAGCATCCCTTCCCGCGCCCCGGTGCTGTGTCTCACAAATGTTCCTTGTCCAGGATTCGTCTGAACAAATCCCAGTACTTCAAGGGCAGTCAAACCTTCGCGGACGGTGGCCCGACTGACCCCGAGCATGACCGCCAACGAGCGCTCTTGGGGCAGTTGGCTTCCCGGGGGGTATTCCCCTGACGTGATGGCTTGCAAAATTTGTTCGGCAACATGGATATATCCTCTGGTGGTACGGATCGGACGAAATGGCACCTGGGCTCCTCCTCAATTCATCGTTCTAGTGGCTAGGCCACACATCCAGAGTACATGAGCGCGACCGACTCCTCAACTGACCATCGTGTCCAAGGCATCCCTACGCCGCCAGAGGGAACGGAAGCGACCCGTGTCACGGGCCGCACCGATCACTTTTCTACTTCAACCGACGACTCAAAGGCCACCAAAGCACTCTGAGATTGGGTTTTGCACACTTCGCCGCAAGATTTGTCGGTTGCACAACACACGGAACATAAGGGTGCCTCGTGGTAAGGGCAGTAAACCGAGTCACGCACCTCATATTGCGTGGCACAGGTAGCGCACTCGACGAACGAATCCGTGCCGAGGCTGGCTTCAAAATGGTCCCGTGCGGGGCTGATGTAGTACTTGCCGCGCGTCAAGGCCGCCAGCGCCACCGGCGCTACCACCCCTATCGTCAATGCCACAAATGGCGCTACGGTAAACCCCATAGGACCTGCCACCCCGAAGACCAGCAACAGCCCTGTACCCATGGCCAAGATGAGGGAGATTATGCCGACTGGATTTAAGGCATAAAGATGCGAGCGCTTGTATTCAAATTCATGGGGGCGCAAGCCCAATGCGCGGTTAATAGACATGTCGGACACAATCGTCGCAATCCACGAGACCATAAACATACCCAGTACCACGAACACCGTTTGGATGTGCGCCAACACGTTGAGTTCCATTAAAATCGTGCTCAAGCCGACCGTTAAGACGACCCACCATTGGCGACCCGGCGCGAATTTCAAGACTCGGGCAAAGAAGTTGGAAAAGGCGAGAGAGCCGAAATATCCATTTAATATATTGACCCGCGTCTGCGTAATCATGACCATCAGCAACCCAATAAATCCCAAAGACTTGACAATAGTCAGTCCCGGGTTCGTGTTGCCAAAGGCAAAGGCAATATAGATGCCCAGGGTGGCAAAGACGAAATTTCCCAAGAAGGCTGTGATGGGACCTAGAGTCCAACCCGCCAAGGTGCGCTGTTTCGCATCCACAAATCGGGCGAGATCCCCCGACTGTGTCGCCAACGTCAGTCCCCCAAAAATGGTAGCAGCCCCTTGCAGCAACGGCGGCCCTGCGGTCGGATTGACCGGATGGCGGGGAACAAAGGTCAGCCAGGACAGATTAGACAAATGCGGGATTGCAGAACCTAACAGCAGCACTAATCCAACCATGTAAAGCGGAGTCAGAATCCACTCCAACCGGTTGATTAGGGTCACCCCATACCACGTTAAAGGGACAAAGACCAATCCAATAACCAGATAAATAAGGTACATGGGGATACCAGAAAAGTAGTAGTGAATCGGGGCGGCCATGATGTCGCCCTCAAAGGCAAAAAACAGGAGATAGTTAGCCGAATATAACAAACTGGTGACAGCGGACCCTAAAAATCCATAGCCGGAACCCCGTGTCATCAAGTCGCAATCCAGCCCGCTTTCCGCCGCTCGCGAAGCGAGATAATATCCCACAATCCCGATTGCGATCACCGCCAAGGACAGAACAATGAGCGCATCGACGGTTCCATAAGTCATAGCCAGTCCACCCGCATAGGTTAGCCCGACCAGAGCTGTGGTTGCCCCATTGGCAGAATTGAAGATCGAATACCACGGTTTGCGAAAACTTGTCGGGACATACCGCAGGGCATAATCTTCGACCATCTCTTGTTTTGCAGCCATCTGTGCTTCATCCCTTCTTACAATAATTCGACAGAATCTTGATAGCTTTTATCTCACACAGCGATTAACCTAACACTATTTATCCAAATTCTAGTTCTTCTCTTACACAATATGAATTTTATGTAACACATATTATGTTGTCAAGTGGCTAGGTGGTCTGATCACCAAATAACGAAAAAAGAGTAAGGCCTCTTACAGTGGACCCTACCCAAATGTCGACGGAAATGAAAGTGCCGAAAAAAGGCTAAGACGTACTAAACCCCTTATAGAGTCTATCTCACAAAGTCTTTTCCAAAATAGGCGGCCACATATTTTGCCATGGCAAAACCTGTTCAAAAAGCCGCGCGGCTTGCAATACCAATAGATCCTCTAACCGTCGGCCGATAATTTGCATCCCAACGGGCAGGCCAGACGTGGTCAATCCAACCGGAACGGAAGCCGCTGGCTGGCCCGTCATATTGATGGGAAAGGTGAATCCTTGCCACGCAGTCGGCGGCACCCGCCTGCCCGCGATAATTTCTGGGCCTTCAATTCCTAGGTCAAAGGGAGCAACCGCTGTTGTCGGGGTCAAAATTAAATCATATTGCCGCATAAAGCGCCACATCTTGTTGTTTATCGCTTTACGCGCCACGATGGCATTGGTCAGATCCTCGGCGGTCCACGGGTGGCGCAAGAACTCCAAAAGGTGGCTAGACATGGAATCCTCGTATTGTTCGGCCATCGCCCGCATTGCTTTTAAGTCGGTCTCCAACGCAATTAAAGCGGCAAAGGCATCCGCGGGATCTTCCCATCCTGGTTGGTCTTCTTCTACGATGCACCCGAGTTCCGATTCAAAAAGACGCGCCGCGTTGCTGATCATCGCGGCGACGCCCGGATCAACCGCCAGATATCCCCAGTTCAGGGTCAGAGCCACTCTCTTGCCTTTCAGTGAATCGGAAAGCCCCCCCGTCCAATTCAAGCCGTCATGCGGCAGACTGTGGCGATCCCGATCGTCGGGGCCAGCCAGAATCGACATCATGAGTGCGGCATCCAAAACAGTTCGCGAGAGGGGCCCGACATGCTCCACGCTTTCCCAGCTTGAGAGGCCGGGATACCGTTCATCACGGCCGCTCGGATATAAGGGCACCCGCCCCATCGAGGCTTTGAATCCAAAAATCCCGCAAAAGGCGGCCGGTATGCGAATCGATCCGCCTCCATCGCTCCCTAGGGCCACAGGCCCCATCCCCGTCGCAACCGCCACGGCAGAACCGGCACTTGATCCCCCTGGCGTCATCTCCAGGTTCCAAGGGTTGCGGGTAGCCGCCGACACCGGGCTTTTGCCCTCGGCGCTATAGCCAAATTCCGAAGCGCTGGTCTTACCTAAAATAATGGCATCGGCTTTTCGAATACGTTCCACGGACACGTCATCTTCGTCAGGCACAAAATCTTTGTAGGCCATGGAACCAGACATGGTTCGGATGCCCTGGGTTGGAATTAAGTCCTTTACCCCAATAGGAACCCCAGCCAGTGGTCCCACGTCCTCGCCGCGCATAATACGTTGCTCTAAAGCGTGGGCCTGTTGCAGGGCCCACTCCGGCACAGGTGTGCAAAATGCAAATACCAAGGGGTCTACATGTTGCATGCGGGTTATCACCGCCTGCACGACTTCAACCGGCGACACGTGGCGATTGCGAACCTGTAACGCTAAGGTCCGCGCATCCCACTGGACCAGTTCCCGACTGAATTCCATCTCTGCCCTCCTAGAACTTCGTAGACTTACATGGAATCAAACACCCCAGGGCACCGTTTTACGGTTGTGATATGCAGACCAAATAACTCGGGGTCACACTGAGTTTATAAAGAGCCGGATTCATTCATTACCACTTCCTGCTACTGATAGAGCAGAAAATGCAGGCAGCCCGGTGGCACATAATTCGGAATAATCTTCTTCTGTAGAGAACCTCCATTACTCCATTCAGATTTTAGACTCTTATTGTGCTTGCTGACGCGACGAATATATGACTCTTTTCGCTCGTCTGGGCCAACAAG
The DNA here is from genome assembly GCA_003023725.1 of Sulfobacillus benefaciens. Classification (GTDB taxonomy): domain Bacteria; phylum Bacillota; class Sulfobacillia; order Sulfobacillales; family Sulfobacillaceae; genus Sulfobacillus; species Sulfobacillus benefaciens. Next base: position 36,762 of record PXYT01000030.1, read on the forward strand.
TTTAGGCAAAGCGAATACCTCCCTGAGATTTTCCTTACAAGAAGAAGATAAATCAAGCTTACTTTTCTCATAGAATTAAATCAACATATCTAACATACTTATCGGGAATGTTGACATAACTTTGCATAAGACATTCGGACGCTCTGCCCCTCATACCGTCATGGTTCTTTATGAATCTGCGAAAAAGCGACCAACGTGCAGATTGTGAGATCCTGGATCTTCGACTGCATCCAGTAGCCCTTCGGATTCGCTCGGCAGGTTGACCGGAAGAATTGCACCTCCCCCCAGAGATGCCACATACGGTTGGTCGTACCCATGTGTCGAAGAAAACCGCCACGAACGCACTCATCCGCTACCGACCGTGGCTTCCGCCACAATCAACTCAGATATCACACCTGCGGCCAAATCCTAAATTGCTGAAGACCTAGCGGAGGAAAAAGTATCGGTTTTGTACATTTCCTCGGAAACCTTGCTAAGTCGGTCCGACATCACCCAGTTGATTGGTGAACGTCGGGTTGGGTTGTTTATCGTGGACGAAGCTCATATCTTCACCATCTGGGGAAAGGCTTGTCGCTCCGACTATTGGTATCTTGGCACATATCTCAAATGGTTGCGGAAGAGCATGGCTTTTCCCGTGGCAATATTCACGGCAACCGCTATCTATGGCGGAATCGAGGATATGTACGCACAGACACGCGACAGCCTCAACTTCATCGATCCGATCAGCTACTTTGGATACGTTAGGCGAGAGAATTTAGAGATGAAAGATTAAGAGAAAAGATGACTTACCACAAATTCCTTACAACAACTACAAAGGAGATGAAAATGAAAATTCTCCTTCGGCCGCTCGAGGGATTCGTCGGGATGGGCGAGAAGACCCTAGTATACTTTCCGCTCGTGACCCTGATTGGTCAATTTGGGGCTTTTGCGAATTTGTATGGATCGCCTGCTCTAAGGACAAATCTTGTACGGTACTACGGACCGCTGGAAAAAGATGAGAAGCAAGCGAACTACGTCCGGTTTAAGTCAAACGACGCAATCATTATGCTTGCCACCAAAGCCTTTGGAATGGGAATCGACATTCCTGACATCAAGAACATTTACCATTTTGCTCCGACAGCCAACGTGTGCGACTATGTCCAGGAAATCGGCAGGGCAGCTCGGCAGCTAGATGTGGGCTTTGCCTATTTCGACTACCTGCCGCGCGATTTTTCCTATGTGAACCGTCTTCACGGCATCTCGACGCTCCGAAAGCACCAGCTAGTCCAAGTAATGGAAAAAATCCACAGGATGGCAGAGATTGAGAACTTTCCTCGTCACCTTTTAACCAATTCAGCTGAATTCAGGCACATTTTCACATTGAAGACCGATGACGATTCGATGTCGACAACAAACTCAAGACGACGCTGTTGGTTATCGAAAGGGACTTTGGTACCACAATTGGAATACTCTCCATTGGAATACTCTCCAATTGTGGCACGGCCGAGAAGTTTGTTCGCAATCGAGTATTTCAAGATGGATGCCGAAACGGCTGAAACCATTTTACGGTCTTCATTTCGAAGATATTTCTCTCGGGTGGGGAAAACCAATGCCAACGAGATTTTGTACGACTCGGTATTTTCGGTTGATATGACGGGCATATGGGAAAACGCCTACCGTTCCTTCTCGTTCACCAAGTTTAAGTATCTATTTCATTCTGTGGATGCCGAACTTAGCTTGAATTTCCTAGCCAACCTATGGCAGAAGGGTAGTTGGCAAGTGGTGATAGTCTTTCGGGCCCGGTCTTCGGTAAACTTATTGTGTGAAACTCTTGATAATATCGCGGAGTGAAGCAGTGCGCCGTCCATAAGACACGGTGATTCAGAGCGCGCATAGGATTGCTCTCGAGAGTGACGGGCCGAACAACCCGGTCGCTAGCGACCGGGTTCGCCGATTCTGGCGACACCGATTAGATGGGTTCTGTCACCACCGCAATGGCCGCGCCCGATCCCAGGCGAACGCGCAAAGGCCCCACAGTGAGGACAAATGGGGCCGACGCCGTCGAGTTCTGGGCCTGTGCTGTCACTGGGTGACGAGTGTTTGTCCACAGTGTTGCAGCAATTCCCGGATCAACCCCTTGATGGCTTCCAGACTATGCACCTCCTACCGGATGCTCACGCAAATCCTGTTCCACCACTCCGCGATTTTTTTCTTCCCGGAGCGATAAACGTTATCCACACTTTGTGCTTTCCCTTGCTCAATTCCTCTGACAGGCGTATCCCTCTTGCCACAGCTAGCTCCTCTCGCCGGATCTCGTCGACCTCCGTTTGCCTCACGAAGGTGAGGGACACCCCGGAAACTCATCGGTGGCACGATCCCCCGTTGAATAACCATTCCTTACGAACTGAGACCCGGCAAATGAGTGCCGAGAGCGGTCTAGCGGACAGCGTCGCCGCATGAGCCTGATGCGCTCTTAGCTCGAGAATCCTGGACATTTTGCGATTGTTGCCACAATCGTTAGAATCTTGATACGCAAAATGAGAACCGTGTGGGACTGCTCCACGGCCGGATTCGCGCCACAATACGTCATAGTGATCGAAAAATTTGACGACAGGGGGAACCATCCAGTGCCGTTCATTAACCATCGACTGCTCTATGGCGCATTAGGAATGGTCATGGCGGGAGGACTCGTCTTAGCACCTGCCATGTCCGCTTATGCCGCTTATTCCGATATCTGGACCGGAGAACAAATCACGGTGACGTTTAAACTGCCACCATCCACCAATCTCAACTGGACGCCCCAGGCAGGAGAACCGGGGGTTATCGTCTCCGAAATCCACAATATGGGTCAGGGGTTGACCTCGGGACTGGCCACCATTTCCAATGTTGATTTGATCAGCGCAACTCCCAACACCTTTCGCGTCAGGTTCACCGTGCCGGCCCCGGAATATGGCGTCATGTGGAGCGACGTGTATTTCTCATTATCGCTCCCCATCCCCGGGACTACCGCGTTAGCCTTTGGAGGGAATTCAACGACCGACTACACTTACGTGTCTCCGCCGCCAGCAGGGCAGTTGCCGGAGGTTCCGGTGGCGAGCGCCCTGCCCGTTATCGGCCTGTTAGCATATGGCGGCATGTGGGCAAAGCAACGATATGGCCAGCGGACGATGCCCCCGCGCGACATGGCCTAGCATTCGGCACTGTCGAGGGTTGTCCCGTCGCGCGTCGATGGATCCACCATTTGGAGGTTGGTCTTCCGCGTGTGTGCGCACGATCAACCCTCCAGGGCCAATTCCCGATGGTCCCATGCTGGGGTACGCCGCGACCAGCAGATCAGCGGGCGCTGTCCGTTCTGGGTCGCGGTTGGTGACACCGGCTACGATCGCGGATCGGATTTCACCGATTTTGACCACCGTCGTGGTGCGTTCTAATGGAAATGCTGGGGGAACAGGCGGAACGGCGAGAGAGGTATTCAAAGCGGTGCGGGTGCGCAAAACACGATGCGCAATGCGCCCGCGGCCTTTCTCCCGAATTTCCGCCGGAGGGCGAAATTCTTCGGGCTCTCGAGCCCAAATGTCCGCTGCCAGGGCGGTGTTGGTTGCGTTTGGCCATATACAGAACAGATACCCACTGTAAAGCGCCGCGAACATAAGGAGTTTGACCGCTCGCGGTAATCCCGACAATCCCGTCCCCGGCACGGGCTCCCGCATTCTCCAAATCCCGCATGGCTGGCTCTACGGTTATTGTTCCAGAGTGTCTTGCATCGCCTCGATGCCTCGATCGAGGCGATTGGTAATCCATTACCGTCGCCCAAGAGATGGAAATATTCCCCCACGGGGAATGCTGGCTGGAGCGTTTGATCGATCAAGTCACCGCCTCATAGCTTGCGCCTTGATCTACTGAATTCTTTCATTCTAAACGACGGCGTCCACAGTGCCGCTCAACAAAATCTCATCTAATTTATTCACGAGCACATGATATGGCTATGCTGTTAATATCGATTCTATTTGGAGTTTTGTTTGAGCTTTCCGCTGTTTTAGACACCGTGAAGAACAAAGCCTTACGAATGCCGATATCCTGGGGTTGGCACACACAAACTTATGCACAATTGGAACTCGTGTCCTATCACGGGTTTCAGGCATCTCTATATAGAGATATAATCTTCGTTTGCTTCTAAAAGCAGGCCATAACAGAGAAACCTTAACCTTGAATTGACGATTTTGTTAGCTTTTCGACACAATCTTCAGAATATCATTTCACTAAACACACTATGGTGGACTCAGAATTGTTATCTCAAAGGAGGTCAGGAAACCTCGCGAGATGGCCTCAAATTCCACGAAATTCGGGGTGATCTCCCAATCGCATCAGACATGGATTCGGCTGGCCCACGGAATGTATTCCCCACCTGTGCAGACCCAAGCCCCGTGTCCGTGTTTCACGCCACACCGTCTCCTTCAATTCTACTGATTCATAATGGTATCGACTCCCGCATAACAACCGTCCGATCTCAGATCATTCGAGAGATGGCTCCTTTAAAGTGTTGACCGTTTGAATCGGATTAATGACCCTAGCCACGCAACAGCTGGAGAATTATTCCCTGAAAGACTGTCCCCTAGGGTGTGTCCATCTCCATTTGCTGTCCCCATCGGGATCATCACGGCTCAACGTCCATTTCTACCATAAAACAAAAATCTCCCGCGTGCTCTTCGGCAGTCGAACCAATGACCATCCACGGTTCATCCCGTTCGAATTGGGACTGTCCAGTGTCCGTGCGACGCCAGGAGTAAATGGTCCGCACGACTCCCACGGATGTCCCAATGGGATCCACTACATGGTGCTCATACCAGAGTGCTCCCTGGCTTTCGACAACACAGCCGTTCAATTTCGGCTGGCTCGACAAACGCACCCCGACTTTCAGGTCTCCCCACTCGAGCACCATAGTGACACCATCCGCATTGGGGCGTCTCGGACTCCATCGCCAGACCGCCTCCACGTCGGTCTCCGACACTACCGTGAGTTGAGACGGTTTGTCACTGAGAATTGGGAACTGGGTCGGTTCCCAATACACCGGCCACTCCACAAAGTCCCCCAGGCGAATGTCTGACCCACAGCATGCATGCTCCCATCCCGCATACCATATGGGAATCAGCATAATCTCTCCCCCTCCTCCTTTAGGATACTACCACAGGCGACGTGAGGTTGGGGCGTTATGGCGTCTTGTCAGCTCATTGTGATCCATGATCCCTTCGCACCCAGGCCCCATTAGGCAATCAAGAGGGTGAAGACAATCCCACCGCCCCCGCGCGAATCATTCGAATTCTCGCTTTGTCTGATCACACGCCCATGAAAAGTCGTGGGCGCAAAATGCGGGGTCCGCGGATTACACCCCAACCCCGAGAACCTTCTATTTTGTGCTTCAGAGTGCTTCGGGAGGCATGCGGCATTAGTCGCCGGGTTCATAATCGCTTTCGGGTTCCCGGCCCACGGTCCGAGAGGGATACCGATCACATCTATGGCACAGTGCATGGTCCTCACTCCTCTTGGGGGTAATTCGGGCCTTCCCAATCGGCTGAGAACCCACAAAAAAAGCCTGGCACGATGCCAGGCCAAAAAAGGAATGCCTTGGGTAAGTATAACAGTCCAAATACGAGAACAATTATCTCTCATCAAGCGCTTTTCACTGACAAGAAATGAACCATAACGAAAAGGGATGTCTTGGAGCAATAACGTGCCAATAATGACCAAAATCTCGCGCCGCGCCATCATCTTTGTCGAGTTGCGAACACATAGAACCTCTCTGCGATACCCACCGCCACAGTCGTTTGGTCATTTGTTTCCAAGAATTGCTGCCTTTCCGTCAACATGCGATAAAATACAGAAGGATCCGAAAATACCAGAGAAGTCTCAGGCACTGCAAATAGTGAATTTATCGGCGAGCCGTATATCATCATAAGATCATGGCATTTTTGCAGAAAGGAGAGCAATGGGGTGGGTCAGCTGATCCCGATTCGGGGCACGCATTTATGGGTCGAAGATTTAGGACGCTCCCACCAACCAGTGATTCTCTACGTGCACGGAGGACCCGGCAGCGGCGCTTACGACTTTGTATTCTATCAAGGGAAGCGCCTTGCCAGCTTGGTTCGGCTTATTGCCGTTGATCAACGGGAAGTCCTACGATCGGATCCGCTCGGTTCGGGTCGGCTACACGTCCGGGACTTGGTAGAAGACATGGGTTAAGAGTCACGCTGGGCATCTCACGATGGTCTCTTATCGGTCATTCCTTTGGTGGGTATCTTGCCGTTCTCTACGCGAAAACATACCCATTAGCCATTGACCGGTTAATCCTTGAGAATCCTTCGTTTGATCTCGCGGCCTCGGCAAGATCTTTGTTGCAGAAAGTGTCCTTGCAATACGCAGCCATGGGAAACCAAGACAAAGCTTACACCTGTTTGGATATAGCGTATAACACCTCTCTCGATTCCCGTTCCACGTGGGAATACTGGGGGTACTATGACGCCGTGTTCGGATTGGATCAGCTGTTGGCAGTATCGGCACGCTAAACCAGACACGAATCTCGTCGTGGCGGCTGAAAGTAGCCATTTTGTTCATGTGGAAGAGCCCGAGCTATTTGCGACGATATTACTTGAATTCGAAACCGCGGACGATCACTCCTTCGTAAACGATGCTTCTGAGGACGGGCCGTATCGTGGTACCTTGTTTTAGCCTGAGCCCATCCATTCTGGTCAGTTGACTGACCAGTGAAACAGGCAGAAGGATTGCGTGTTGACTGGTCTGCCCGTGGCTACCTCAGACCCGGCGCTCCGGTATCATGGGCTGCAGAATCAGATGACCGAGGTAGACGAAGGGGTCCTTATCCTCCGAGTCCAGGACCAGATCTCCGAACAGGTATCGTCTTGCTTGTACGGGGTCAGGGTTATCCGAAACCTCACGATGACCCGCGACCACATGACGGGCATTGTTGATCGGGCGGATCGCTGGATTTGACGCATCTCATCCCCTGCAGGGAACATGACACCATCCTTGGCACCTTAACCTCCGGGAGGTCGCAATCCGGTAAGCTACGCCCATCGGACCGCTCACGCCCTGGCATTCGCCGCAAGCGCGCACCAAGGATGTACCCCCAGAATTACATCACCAATGTAAAGTTTACATGATTAGCGCATCGGCTTACAATTAACACGTTAGCAACGAGAAGGAGGGGGGCTGCCGTGGCGAATCAAACCGTAATTTGCACGTATCGCGTGCGACCCGACGGTGAAGAACTGTTTCAAGCCCTGTTGGGGAATCATTGGCCCACACTGCACACCTTGGGCTTTGTCACCGACTCCAAGCCCGTCATATTTCGCAGTGTGGATGATCCTCCGACCTATGTCGAGATTTTTACTTGGGTAGAAGGCGGATTTGAGCAGGCACATGAGCATCCGGATGTGTTAGCCATTTGGGAGCCGATGGATCCCTTGCTGGAGGACCGCCAGGGTTTGCCACGATGGGAGTTCCCGCATTACGTGCCTTGGGAGCCGCCGCATCGCTGAAAAGCCCCAGGGACTGCGTGAGCTCGAAGACAGGGATGTGGTCTTTGAGACGCTGTCCCATCGATCACGAAGGATCATTCTCTCCATCCTTCAAGCTCGGGGCGGATGGCTGACATCGCGCGAAATCGCCGGGGGCGACAACGTCCCGTCATCTCCGAATTCTCAAGGACACCGGGGCTGGTGCGCGGTGAATTGAAGGTCGCGAGCACGCCTATACACTCGACCGTGACCGGTTGCTGGCCGTGGTGGGTACGTGGATTCAAGGGCTCGGCCCATCGAAGTTCCCCTCTTGCCTGGGACCGTGACTCAACAAGGCGTGCCACAATTCCTGCGAAGAAATCAGGTTTCCCTCCAGTCCTTGCGGCGCCCGGGGCATAACTGCCCAACAACGCTAGTCAAGCCTGATGCATTCTCGTCCCCGAGAGGCGTCCATTAAGTATGCGACGGACTGGTCGGGTGCGGTCTTTGTGGGGTCTCATTAGCCGAAAGATCCGTGTGATTAGGTTGGTAGCGCGTTCCACAAACGGATTGTATGGCGTGACCTTCACCAAGTCGAGCGACGTTTCCCGAATGCCAACTTTATACATACAAAGGGATTCCTCCACCGAGAATTGTTGGTGCAATATGAATGATAAACTCGTCGACTAAGTCGTCACGAAGTCGCGAGATCAGCACGTCGGCACCGCCTACAATCCAACTGTCCTTAGCAGACTCGGTCTTCAGGGAGGCAGTGAAGATTGCTCTGAAACATTTCATCAAGGCTGAAGGCCACTCAGAGCACACCGGGGCAAGTTTCAATTCCTCATAGGTAGGCTACAATCCGCATTTTGGCTTGATATCAGTGGCTGGTCAATATCTTGTGTTGTGGAGGATATTGGCAATGAGGCGAACAAAAATCCCGAAAGGCTTGTGGATAAACATCCATGGACCGCCTCCCTCCGTGAGCTGTTGGCAAACACACCGCCGTTTCTATTTGGCTTATCGCACGGCGCCTCTATTGGCGCCAACGTCCCAGGACGTTCTCGCCCCGTATATCCCCTGCGTCACTATAAAAAGTCGGACACGGGTATGAGATCAACCTCTCGGCTGTTCTGAAGCAACTGGATTAATGGGGCGACATGATCGGCCCCATAAATGACTAACCAGCGATCATCCGGCTTCATCCGCTCGCGGAGGTTGGCATAGATGGTGAGATTGCGAGCCTGCCATGTGCTCACCCATTCCAGGCCCACCCGTCGGCCGTTAGCATCACGAATCTGGGTCATCGCGAGATAGAACGGTAACACGCCCGTTAACTCTTCCGGTTGATTCATCCACCGCAATGTTTCGCGAATTGACTGCTGGCTGACGTGTTCCTGCATCGCGTGGTTGCGCTGTTGGCCCATCTCCATCATCCATGCGTAGAGTGCCGGCATCGTGGTCTTGGCAGAATCCATCACGTCACCAATGGTGAGCGAGTCCGACTCATTCTTGAAATCGATGGCAGACACACGCGATAGCTTCATGCACTGAGCAACCCGAAAGCCCAACTGATAGCGTTCATTGGGAGGCAAATCCCAGCGTCCATCGAGAAATTGCCGATATTGGGCGTCGATCGCCGCCTGGTCCGACGTCAAAAGCTCCACGGCCACATGCGTCGGCCGATAGTCGGCCAAGGCGTTGGCGACGTCGGCAACGTCGCCTTGGCGGTCAGCGGTTGTGACGTCCTCGTGGACTCGGAAGAGATTTTGATTTGTGAAAAAATGATAACTCCCCATTACCATGACAGTCATCGGGTACACTCCTTTTTTCGTTCACCGTTCCCAAGGATTTTCTGCAGTCCTCCGCCATTTTTGGTCCGCTCCTTGTGCGTTATGCTCCGCCTTGCTGCAGAGCTTTCGCTCCCGAATCCATCCGTGATCGAACATTAAGCCCACTTCCTTTCGCCTTCTTCGCGTTGCGAGCGCTCAGCAAGGTCGCTGCCCCGCTGCCCGAACGGGATTACGCCCCCTTGAAACTCGCCGGAGGATGTTGTCAAAGGGGGCCCTTCCCTGTATCGGCGTCGATCATCTCTTGAAGAGCATCCTATACGTCGACTAAGGTCTGTTCGGACGATTTCCCCATAGCTGCCATCAACCAAAGCGTTGCCGTAATGGTTATCGTTCAGATTATCGATTAACATAACACCGCCAGATGCCTTGATGAACCCCGGCATATCAATAGGTTTTGGATGAATCGGTCGGCCGCGAGGGAAAAATGCCGTTATGGGAAGTCCGATCCATCACATAATCCGGGTTTACCTTCATATGACGATCTGATTCGATCCATCACAAAATCCGCATGGACCTCCGCATGAGGAACATCGTGACAAGGCCCATGCCATCATAAAATCGACAGACACGATTGTTTTAGCCACCATGTTGTCTCAACCGCTTTACGTGGGGGCTAGGGAACCTCCTAAAATGGCTTATAGGATTCTCGCAGTTCTGCCACACTATCATTTATCAATGTTAAGGATTTCTCATAGTCGACACCAGCCACATCAATTTCTAGGTGATGGGAGATTGGAATGTCATTAAACCGCAGGGTCTGCATTAAAGGAAGCCAATACGACTCGTTTTCAGGCTACTTTTCAAGAAAAATATCAACCATTTCATCCAAGTAGCCCATAAAAATCTTAGCATGCTCCATCAAATCATTAGATATATCACCGTAAAGAATTTGTGATCACACGACAAGAGACCCGTTTATGGCCGCACCCCATGCGTCCCATGACTTGCCGCAAATGTCTCATCTCCATACTGGTTTAACTGATCGATCAGATGCTCTGGCAGACGGGGCAGGGGTTCATCGGCGATCCCCAAGAGTGCTCCCGTAATGAGAGCGCGTGTAATCGGATCATAGCCGTCTTGCCAAGCTAATGACAAAACTTTGTCCCACTGTGAGTGTCCCCACAGTATGGCGGCCACAATGCCCGCGACATTGGGCACAACATGATCGGCGGGATAGTAATGACACCGTTTCGCTAATCGGGCCTGCCAGTCCGACCAGGATGTTCCTTGGCCAAATTCTTCGAGCGTCCATTCTCCCACGGCCCGAATTTGACTGTGGGAGGGCAGACGACGAAGCACGGTTGAGAAGATGATCTCGAATTCTGGAGTCTCCACTATCACCGCCAGCGCGGTGGTCATGGCTAGCCACGCGCTGGCCATTCGAGCTTCCCGACGATACCCCGCTCCGTCGCGCCAGGCCGCCGCCGTAGCCCACCATATTTCCCCTGGCCAGAGTAACCCCGCAAGCACGCAACGCCGCAATGCCCCCGTGCTGTCACTAAAAAGATCGAGCGCCCAATAGTCTACCCGCTTCCCGCGAAAAACAGTTTCGATCATCGTGGCTTGATGATAAGCCGGTATCGTGGCAAAAGGGACATCCCAAGACAGATCATTCTGCTGCATTATGGATAAGGCCGATCGCCAGTCGGCATGATGCCAGAGTCGACTGGCTTGTGGAAATAACTGGTCCGCATCACGTTCTCTCAGGCCCGCCTCGGCCCCCTGCCAGGCTTGACGGTACCGGTGGTAGCGGCCGGGAATGACATAAAATCGCTCCACCAAATGCAACGCCCAATGCCATGGCGGATCTTCCTCATACATCCATCCAGCGCGTTGCGGCAAAGTTTGCAGCCGAGACCAGAATTCTTTGACGTTGTCCTTCTCCAATGATTTCGGTACCTTAAGCCACAAGGGTGACAAACCGTCCGCGAGGCTGCGTCCTCGTGCCCAGCTCGTTTGTAACATCTGACGATACAACCGTGCGCCGTTATCGTGTTTGTCACAGAGCCCTGTCGTAGTATTCATCTCACTGACTCGTTATCGGTGTTATCAGGCCGCCCCCCAGCATTCAACAAACTCACGATGCCTCCCCCATCAAATCCATACGTATTCTATTGTTATAGAATGTGGTAATCGCCATCAACTGTCCACTGTTGTCCCAGATGCCGGATCCAGACCACCCGTTGATAATCATGATGTGCGCAGAAAATTCGTGATACACCGGACTGCTCAGACCGGCCAGGACATCCCCCGGAGGATATACGCTCACGGCTGGCCAATTGAAGAGGTGAAGTCAATCATCCACAGGATCCGCCAGACAACGGTGGCATTTGCCTTCATGCATAATTAATTCTGGTGCTGCGTACATTTACCCAATCATCATTGCCCAGCGAATGTTTCTAAAATTCGAGTGCTGAGCACCTCGGAAAGCGAGACAAGACGGTTAGCAAGTGGAACGAGAATCAATGCGTGATCGTACATGGAACACCGAAGTTCCGCAATTGCCTTTAATACTTCCCTCAAATTTGCAAAGTCTTCACTTGAGTTCCGCACCTCGGCAACACAGGGTTTTTTCATCGGTGCTGATGCCGAAGCCATGCTAACCCTCACGTTGTCGCTCCTTTCCACCACCTCGTATTTTCTGATCATACTTAATAAGATGACTCACATCCTAGGGACTACCATTATTGCCATAAGGTGGATCGTTATGGTATACGTGGGATACCATGATGAAAATATCGTGGATGCCCGGCTTTAGGACGCTAACGTCCCCTTTAACAGAAGCATGGTTAAGAAATTCTTCTTTCCATTGTCAAAAATTCTACATTACCCATTGGAAAAACCATAATTGGCTTGAACCCAAGCTTCTTATACAAAGCAATAGCCCGCTTATTGAATTGAGCAACAGTCAATCGAAATTGGCTGAAATTATACTCAGACAGGGCAAATTCCAAAATGGAACTGACAAAAGCGTAACCTCTCCCATGACCTGTTAAGTCAGGTCTCATCCCTAACCCAACATCGACAGTCCCATTTTCAGGATAGGCACCGAATTGCAATCCTATTGGCACTATCGCCGATTTCCCAAAGCAACAGTAACCTATGAGCATTTCGTTTTCGAGAATCTTAAAGAAAGTCCCGTTCAGCAATTCATCCATTCCCGCATCGTCATCCATGTTGTAGAAGTCATAGGGTTCACTATATTTCCAACTGGAAATTTTCGATGCCATCACTCTATCCATAGGTTCTACTGTCATACCCACAATAAAACTTCCTTTCGAACATAACTGGCTGTTAGTCCACCCGCAACTACCTGATGATAGTGTACACGACTGCTTTCAGCTACACTCCAATCACCGCAGAATTCCCCACCATGCACTATGGGCGTGGCGATCAATCACAGAATACGCTTTTGCATCGGGCTAACAACACCGCCGAAAGCCGCCTGATCAATCACAAAATGCGGACACCCCCTAAAATGATGCCGTGATCCCCCCACGAAGGGGACGGATACGCCATCCCTTCAAGGGCCTCGGGGAGTCTCCCGTCACGAGAACCCCGCCGTGAACCGGGAGGCCTGCGCGAAGTAGGGTCTCATCCCGTATCGTACGTTCGTGAGGATGATGGTGGGGATGATGAGCCCAATTGGGGACGCTTCGCAAAATAAAAAACCCACGAATGCGCTGCGGTATCGGGATTTCATCTGGTGGGCGCGCACGGGCTCGAACCGTGGACCCGCTGATTACGAGTTGGGTAGTTTGCTGTTTCTGCGGTTATCTGGCGTATGCCAAAGTTCCAGGAATCGGTGTTATTGCGCCATTTTTGCGATGACTCGTGTGACTGGCGTATCCTTCGATAAGCACGTTTTTCAAACTTCGTGTTGATGAAATGTTGATGATTTTTCCGGCCCACTGACCAGCTGATTCTCCATTTCATGGGCAGCCTGTACTTCGTCATGGGGCAACACATGCCCATAAACTTGCAAGGTAAAGCCAATGTTGGAATGACCCAAGCGTTCGCTGACCATCTTCGGACTCTTCCCTCCCGATAGCCATT
>PXYT01000031.1 GCA_003023725.1 Sulfobacillus benefaciens
TTCAATTCCTCATAGGTAGGCTACAAACCCATTTTGGGTTGATATCAGTGGCTTGTCAATATCATGTGGCATGGGATATATTGGCAATCATCCGAGCGCAAATCCCGAATGGCTTGTGGATAAACGTTTTGGGGATTTTTCCCGGTGTCGTCGATCTCCCGGGGTTTTTGCGCTATTGGAGGTCGACGACAAAAATGCAGAAGCATTACAGAATAAAACCCTCGCTAACTTTTGGCTTACCCATCGTAATCCGGGAACTGTATCTTTGCGAAGCAAAAACATAGATTACAATGTAATCCTCTTTGCTATTTATGACGGTTCCTAACTCCCGCTGCATTTTCTTTAACTTTCCTTCCGTCAATTCTCCTTCGAAAACCGAATTTTGTATCCAGTTAAGGTATTTTCGGCAAATTTTTAGGATTTTGGGATCACGCTTTACACCGGCATCATAGACAGTAATGACAAACATCTCATTCTCCCCTCTACCACTGAGCCACAAAGGGATCATAGATCTCATCACCCAGCAAATGTTTCTCTAACTTGTAAAGTTCCAGTCGAATGAGTCTGCGGTAGGAAACCATTTTACGGATTTTTCGATGGCGAATGACTTGTCTCAATCTTTCATCAAACTGCTCCACAAAGACCTTCCGTGCCTTTTCCGACATCACTATTCCGCCCTCGAGACGCGCAAAGTCTTTTAAGGCGATCATGCGTCGGCCCACCAGGGTAAAGATCAGCCGATCAACAATAATCGGTTTAAATATCTCGGCGACGTCGAGATGCAAGGAAAAGCGCCGGTCGTTGGTCGTATGCAGGTAGCCGATACGGGGATCCAAATGGGTTTTATAAATCTCCGACAACACAACGCTGTACATCATGGAATTGCCAAAGCTTATTAATGCATTCAACTGATTTGCCGGAGGTCGCCGACTCCGCTTTTGAAAGGAAAATCCCGATCCAGATAGAATGACGTCAAAGCCTTGATAATAAAGGTCGCGAATATTGCCTTCAATAGCCATTAACTCCGGAATTTTAGACGTCTTTTCAAAGGACTGTGCAAGAGTTTCAATTTGCTGTGCTATCTCGTCCACATCCTTACCGCGGCTTGCGTAATATCGCAAGATTTTGAGGATATTCGCAGCCGCTCCTTCCACGAATGATCGAGCCAATATTACGCGTCTTTCGGGATCCAAATAGCTTTCAGCCTGTTTCAGGGTCATGAACCCCGAATTATAATGCTCTCGAGGATAAAAAGACCCCATGTAGTAGCCATAATGGTTAAAATAGTGCAACGTAATCTCTTTTTCCGACAAAAACTCAAGAAAACGTTTGTTGAAGTCAACTTCCCCGTGCACGAAGATTTCGCGAATTGATTCTACCGGCAAGTAGCGTTTTCCTTTCTCCGTTTCGAACACAATGGTATTTCCCTTACGCCGAAAAACCCCATCGGAAAATACATTCACAACGCGTTCCACGTGTAACCCTCCGTCGGAATAGTCTTGTTTCAACTCCAGCAGAATTCGGCATAACCACAGTGCGCACACCACGATACACGCGTGGCCGGAGGAGGCACAGGCAAAGCGACCAAGTCATTGATGTCTTCTTGAATCTCCAACAGTCGTTTGCGCCAATCATCGTCCAAAGCCACAACATCCTTCCGTTTCTCCTCGGGGAATCGCAGTTCGCCCTTCGCATGAATCCCACGCTGTTCCAGTTCGAAAAGATAATAGGCGAGCTGCGTTCGGGCACTATCAATGGCCCGGCTGCTCTTTTTAATCTCCACCACAATTACCTCACCGTCCCGTTCGATAACGCGATCCATTTTGCTGCTATCGACTGCGACTTCGTGCCCTTCCCTTGCGTAAGCACGCTCGTGGAGAAATCTCCCGTACTCGATATTAGGATCATCTTCGTCCGGATTCACGGCGTGGGCCATAAGCCATAATTCTCGTCGGCAAATCATGTAGTACCATATATATGTTCCGCCAATGTGAGGCAGGGGAGCAAGGGACACCGAGTCATCGTCATCTTCTTTCACAAAATCACCCCCTCATCCTGGGCTCCTCGCAAATACCAGTGTCCTAGTCCTAAAGCCATGGAATAACTTTCAACGTCTACCAGTCTTTGAATGCTAAGCTGTGCGTTCATCTCCGTCAGGCCGATCAGGGAAGGCCGCACGTTGACGATAAAGCGGCCGATGAGATTAAGAAAACGCTTGCGGCTTATAAAGTCCAGGCGGCGCAGGAAACCCCGGGACGTGAACCGTTCGTAGATCTGCTCGACCTCAACGTCAAACAACTGCATCAACTCGCGTGTATCGTCACCGATCCATTGTTCCGGACAATCCGGAGGCCCTCCCAACGGAATAAATACCGGTTCTTGGGGGATATAATTCTGCCCAAACGGTTCGAGACCTGCTAACCTTGCCCAGTGTCCATTAGCGGCGTCGATAATACGCTGGGTCCCAGCGGCATAGTTATTGCGTTCAAAGACGCGCTTGAAATAGCTGTTCAACATCTTCGGTATCTCTAGCTCCGTCACCACACGTTCGGGAAATAAAACCGCATCGGTCTCTTCTCGCATAATGGCGTCCCGGTACACAAAGGGACGGGAGTCTTTGCCATCATCGCGGTAAAAATCAAACACACTGACCGTCGCCGCATCATTCTCGCCATGCCGGTTAGCCCGGCCGGCCGCCTGAATGATCGATGGCAGAATGGCCCGGGCCCGCAAAACCTGACGGAAGCTGATATCAATCCCCGCTTCAAGAGTCTGCGTTGCCACCACTAGTGTCGGCCGGATGGGATCTTCGAGGGCCTTTTTTATCAAATGCAGTTGATAGGTCTTGTGCAGGGGCTGCATTGCACCATGGAGGACAAACAGCGTTATCGATGACTCTTCTTGAAGCAAGGATGCCACCTGCGCCACATCGGCAATGGTATTCAGGATGACCGCGCAGGACCCGGCTGAATGCGCGCATTCCAGAGCCCACTGAGCCGTACTTTGAGCGTTTTTGGCTTCACCCGCTACCGAAAGGTGAAACCGGCCGGACTCCGCAGGCAAAGGCGGCGATTCGACAACTGTCACCATGTCCGGCAAATGGGCAAATTGGAAGGGTGGAACCGTTGCAGACATGATCAGTACCTGGGTATCCAATTCCCGCACCACTGAACCCAGCATCGTCAAAAACATGTTCCACGCTGAGGAATCCATGATTTGAGGCTCATCAATCACAACGTATGCATTTCTTAAAGCTGTTAACCGCATACTCTCTTGAGCCTTGGCTGGAAACAACGTGGTGAAAAGTTGATTGAACGTCGTGACCACGGCGGGAGACTGCCATGATTCCATCAATAACAAAGGGCCCTCCACTCTCTCCGCTCCCTTGACAGGTGGCAGGGCCATATGATGTTGCTCCAATACCTCCAATGCCGCGGCAGTGCGGATCACGTCCGCCACTTGTGTCACAATTGACAAGTAAGGGGCGACGTAAATTAAACGGCCCCCAGGTCGATTATGAAAGTGATTTAAAGCCGCTTTGAGAGCCACGATGGTTTTACCCGAACCCGTGGGCATTTGCAAAATGGTAATCGGCTTATCCTCTGCTTGCACTCGCCCTTCCACGGCTTTTTGGACCCGTTCGCGAAATTCAGCCATAACCGCGCCACCCAAAGAATTGACCCGGTTCTTTTCCGTGTTCACATACTCTTCAATCCTGCCCAACGACACCTCGGCTGTCTTGGCATTGATCCCTTCATCCTGATCGATATTGGCTGCATCAAACCGGTCGGCCGCGATGAGGTAACTGGTGGGCAGGCGCAACGCCCACCCAACAGCGGTAGGCAAATCATCTATCGAGTCGAGCTGCATCATAAACCATTTTCGCCACCGCCGGTTCATCTGACGTAGTTCCTGTTCCAATCGCGTTCCCTCTTCGGGAAGGGAGGAGAAAGAGGGACATTCGCTATGTAAAAAGCGGCGAAAGCCCTCCACATCCATCTCGCTCAAAGCTCCTGATTGCCATCCGCCAATCCAGGGTGGGTCGGCCTCCAAATCGTCGAGCCTGCCGTGGTGGCACGCTATGTCCCGGCAAAGAAACATGGCATAGCGTACCATGTCCCGAGGCAGATTATGCTGCTGAACCAGATAAAAGAAGAGTGCCGATCCTAAAAAGGCATGATTGACTCCCGAGCCTTCTCCGCGAATATAGTGTTGCCAGCTCTCACGGGCTTTTCCGGTATCATGAAGAACTCCGGCTAGCTTTAGCAACTCGCGCCGCATTCCCTCTTCGTACTGGCTCGCCTTGGCACCCACGGCTCGAAGATGATCCGACAACAAAAAGTTGGCACCGTCCGCATCCGGACGCGCTATGCAGATCTCAAAATTCCGTCCACCCATTTCCACACATCCTCCACTGCCTTACCACAACGCCACTGCCGAATCGCACCCCGGCTCCTTTAAGAAATGTACAGGCCGCTCTTGGCTTGTTTCTTTCATGACTATGGTAAAGGAGCGGTTTTTTGCCTCATAAATAAAGTTGATGGTACCCCTGAACCGCCGTCCCGGCTGGGCCTGATACAGCATCCCGCCTGCCCGTTTAAACAGTCTTTTACCGCCTGACACCTCCAATGAAGCGATCACGTGGTCGGGAACCACCCCTTTGATCAGAAATGGTTCATGGATATCCCCAAACGGTTCGCCGTCCACCAGATCCACAAACTCGGGAACCGCCAGCGCAAAAGCCGAACCTAAATAGGTATGATAGGTTGCCTGATGGCGCCGAATGCGCTGAGTCAAATCCTGGATCAGAGCGCCGGAATAATAGACACGGTACGCCGGGTTAATCACCAACTCCACCGTCGTCGGCCGATTAAAGGATTTATCGGATTCCAAAAAGCCTTTGCCGAGCAGCGAAAGTTGCTGCACCCGGGTTTGAACCGGATGCAACAGCTCAAGACCGGTCCAGCCGTCATCGGGCCATGTTTCCAGTCCCATAATCGATGCAAGCAATCCTCTAAGAGCGGTTCTCGGGATGAACGGGTAGGTGCTGTGCGTCGAAGTGGTATCGGGTCTCCGGTAATGAGCGACGGACGCCCGCACGTCAAAGATTAGCAATTCCATGTTCAATTTGCCCTTTCGCGATCATCTAGAAGCTGAATTCTTCTGCATCAAGAGTTCCGGTGACCCGAAGCTCCGGATTTTTCCATACCCGTATGCGCAAGATGCGATCCCGGTAGCGGACAATACGGTCATTTAATCCGGTGATGTCGACGACCACATCCTCCAACGCCTTGGGAATCTGAATTCCGGATCGGAGGCTGGCACGAATGCTTTCATCTAAATAGCCGATGCGGAAAAAAGGGTCGTCGTATTCGATATGCACCAACAGTTGGGGTTGCTGAAATCCCCGTCCTCTGGCCTGACGGTGCAAGGTCCCTTTCCATAATGCCTCCAGCATGAGATCTACGTCATCCGACGTCATCCCCGTGTCACGGGCAATCGTGGCGTTAATCACACCCGTCATAGCAAATACCGCAAACGGCAGGTACCATGACGTCCAGATAGTTCCCTGGGTGTTGCCTTCGTCAGTCCCGTCCTCTTTGATCACAGCATCCTTCGAAGGCATCATCACCGTACCTTGAACATACCTGGTTTCAACAGGGTGAAGAGAATGAGCCCAGCTAAATTGCGCGGGGCCAGTGAGATGAAAGCTTTGCCCTGCAACGGAATATACGGCACCAAAAATTCTAACGTCATAGGCATGATCGCAAAGAGCCCGGCGTCTTTCCTCACTGTTTTTCAAATTCTTGACATTAATTCCTGCGCGCTGAAAAATGCTGTCCACTAAACTGCCCCGTCCAAGCAATTTTCCCTCCGCTGTTCGTTCTTCATGCACAAACACAAACTTATCCCGGTTCGTGTCGCCTTCCGGATATTTTGCCAAAACGTAGTCCCGAACATCCCGTTTGACGCTGACATCCGACAAGGAAATCCTCCCGTCCTCTTCGCCAAAAAGGCGCCTGGCGTCGCTGTCCGCTAGGGGGTCACGGTTCGGAATCCCGTCCTTCACACTCTTCAAAAATACAAATTCACTACTGTGCACTGTACTCATAATAATGGCCATCCTCCCTGCTTTCCGTAAATTTTTCTTCAATTCGTCTCTTGGATTGGAGCATCCGCATTTTTCACCGCTCGCTGCGGTGAACCGAGATCATATAGACCGTAACCAGACCAAAACGCCGCCATAAAAGCATCCCGCACCTTGCGCACGGCTTCTGCGTTCCGGGTAAATTCGGCCAAACATACCGCTATTCGCTGACGAAAGGACGGGTCCAAACCCATGTTCAACATATGAGACAATTCCTCAATTTTGCCCAGAGCGCGAAATCCGGCCACATCCGGCGTGAGTGCGGTTCCAAATGTCATGACACGCTGAGTCAGGTAGTCCTTACTGGTCTTGCGATAATATTGAGCGGAAAAACGCCTAACCAGGTGACCCATCACAAAACCCAAATCTTCCACGTCATCGCCAAAAGCGAGCGCGCTGGGATCACCATTAGCCATGGCTTGAAGTTCCTGCCACGTGCGCATAATACCTCCTCCTCCTTTTTCTTCTTGTTGGGTTGGTGACGCCAGAACGTGCAATCGGCGCAAAAACCATGAAAACAACATGTAAAATTTGGCTTCCGTTTGCAAGGGCCAAAGGCTCCCGTGAAGGGAGGCTTTCCCCGCCTCCTGCAGATTGGCTGAGACGCGGTGAACAAAGCGTTCCCGTTTCAACTCTTCCAGCCTCAGCACATGCGTCAGACTTTGCCATAAGTATCCGGAGCCGTAGGCTCTACCCAAAAGTGATGGAATACTGCGCTGATAGGAAGGAAACTCTAACTCCTGCGCATATTCATTAAGATCAAAAAGGAGATCATCGTAGAGACGTGCCACCGAAGAGGGGAGAACGTCTTCGATCACAGCCCACAACTGCACGTCGGCATTCTGGATCGTGTAATAAATCAGCGTCAGACGAAAAGCATCGTCAGCAAGCTCCTCCGGAAGCCGTGCGTCAAATCCCACGATCTGTCCCAGATGCCGGTCTGCTCCGCTTTCTGATCCCGCCTTTTCGCGCATTTTGCGCACTCCTTGGAGAATGTTCTGTTGAAACATCTCGTTCTCAAGCACGCTATCTAAAACCGGCAACACCAGGGCTGAACCGTTTAACCGGGGCACCGAGGACAGCCGTGGCGCATTGACATTTCCCTTAAATACCTCTTGCAGAATTTGCGGTGAAATGCTGTTTGAAAGATCCGTGAATAACTTTCCTCCATAAGATAAAGCCGCATAGCATTGTTGACACACAGCGATTGCTTCATGAAGCGCCGATCTACTCACTTCAGTCGAGAAGGGCGCGGTCCAGGTGACACTAAACCATGGCCAAGCCTTGGAATACAGCGAGACCACTTCGCCCGGTTTATGACAAAATGAACATACCCCGTCTTGGTCGTGCCCATATTGTCCGCCTTCTTCCAGTTTGGCCCACCACAGTTTGTCCAAAATCCACGCCAGATTCGCCCAGAGTTCTTGATTTTCGTCGTGACCTGGGCCCAGCCTGACCCCGTCGCGAGGGTTAAAAGGAGGTTCATGAGAATATGCCCCGCTATGGACATCCACAAGGACAATGAGCCCCTTGGATTCCGGAGCGTCCATAATGCGTTCGGCCAATTCCTCCGACACGGCGGCAACTATTCCACTATATCGGCTTCCGTCAAACGTTTTCGCTACCCGGCCATTTAAAAACGAGGAGAGGCTTGCAACAGTGTTTACCTGATCGTGACGATAAAAAGGATAAACAGGAACAGCGTAACGCCCTTGCGGGACTCTGGCGTTTCCCCCGGTGGGAACAATGACGGGCGCAGCCACGGCCAGATGCAAATCCGGAACAAAGACCGTGCGCTTCTTTTCTTGGGTCTGCAGTTCTCCCCATTGACGATAGGGAAGAACGTGAACAGCCTCGTCTTCGATTTCCACCAAGAAAACTTGTTGGTAGAAATCGCGGCCCTTTCCCTCAATGTCGGTCAGCTGACGAAGCAAAACGCTGGGTTCTACGGCCCCCTCGACAAACGGTTTTCCCAGTCTTATCAACGAATCGACGAGAATAACTACACCCCCTTGCTATATGACCCGGCCATCTCAACCAGACCAAATCCCTGCGAATTCCGTGCACCAAACCCCGCGTCCCATCCTACCTGCAGAAGATCTTTCGGACCTTCAATGTCGAAAACCCCGCTGTACCCTTTGATGACCGTGTCCTTGTACCTTACAATGTTTAACTTTGGTTCATTCTTAACGCGAATACGAAAAGGCAGAGACTCTGCCGGCTCCATCACAAAGGGTTTCCCCGTGACAACCGTATACTTGCGAAGCAAATTCTCAATTATCAGCTGTTGAAATTCGTGTTCTTTGGGGTGAAAGTAGACCGTATAATGGCTTCCGTCTGGTTTGTTTAGCGTACTATGCACTGTAAGCGGGGATAACGTCCGTACACGAACTCTAGAACCCGGGACGACATAGTCATCGACCGACACAGAAGCTATACGGCAAACTTGGGGGCCTAGGATAAATTCGTTGCGCATGACCAGTGCGTTGACGAACTGTTGAATAAGAAGTTTCAAAGGCGACGCAATAATCAGACGAACAGGAAAGACGAACTCAATGGTTTCTTTTGCTTG
The DNA here is from genome assembly GCA_003023725.1 of Sulfobacillus benefaciens. Taxonomy (GTDB): domain Bacteria; phylum Bacillota; class Sulfobacillia; order Sulfobacillales; family Sulfobacillaceae; genus Sulfobacillus; species Sulfobacillus benefaciens. The sequence goes on from PXYT01000031.1 coordinate 8,721, forward strand.
GCGAAATCGCCCTTGGATTCGGGAAAAGGAAAAAAGCCGAAACGACCGCTTTTCAACGGGAAATCCCACATCGTGAATCGCAGCTGCCACGTCCTCCTGCATGCTCCTGTAAATCGCCGCCTGAACCCATTCAACATAATGGTAAGGCAGAACTAGGGTTTGCTGTGAAGATTGTTTAGGTACGAGTTCCAATGTCACGCGCACGATACTGGTCACATCCCCATAATAAGTTCCATATAGTGGTCTTCGACATAATACGAGAATAATCCTCCCGTTCTGCGAAGATCCCTGTCAAGTCTTCCATGGCTCTCCATCATGGCTCGTACATATTATCAAGGAACAAGCATTCCGACACAACCGTTGGAGAACCTTCTCTAAGAGGTTATCGCCGGCTCAGCGCCTTCGCTAAATTCTGTCGTGGACACGACCAGCTGCAGGCTGGCCTGATGCCGAAACCGTTCACCCCATACCCCATATCCCCCAAAAGGGGCCAAGGACTGCGTTAGCGGCCCAAGTCAACGACCACTTAATACCGTATATCGATCGGCCGCGAAATATGGGGGGAAGTGAGCTAAATCCATCCGACACACCAAAACTTATGTCCAGCTATAAGTTCATCTCATTGTGTACAGCATAGGGAGTTTATACATTTATATCGCTACCATTACTCCTTCATCCAATGCGAGGCAGCACTCGATTCAGTTGAGCTGTATCGCCGTCCTATCAGAATGAACTTTACTCCACCCCCAATAAACGGCGAACTATTCCGTCTGTTTTGCTGTTCCCTATGCTTGTTCTACGGTTAAATGAATATTCCGTGCGTTCTAAAGGAGATGGTCTTATGACGACGGCCGCCCAGGACTATGGAACGGTTCCCAATAGGTGGGTCCAAGCGGTTTTAGCTTTGATAATCATGTTGTTCATCAGTCCCTACGAATATACGTTTACCCTTTTCGAAAGTCCCATTGCCAAAGCCCATCACTGGGCCCTTCCCGGTGTTGCGCTTACCTTTACAATTTATGTGCTGGTTGCTTCGTTTTTTATGATTCCGAGTGGATTTTGGTCGGACCGCTGGCAGCCACGGTGGTTCACCACGGTAGCCGGTGCCATCACCGGACTAGGGTGGATCATGAGCGCTCATGCTCAGACTTTGCCTGAATTGTACTTAGCCTACGGCATCGGGTCTCTCGGACCGGGATACATCTATGCGAACAGCGTGAACAATGCCTTAAAATGGTTTCCCGAAGCACATCGGCGGGGATTGGCCGTTGGGCTGATTGACATGGGGTTCGGTGCAGGCTCCGCGCTCTTTATTCCGTTCCTGGCAGGGGTTATAAAGAGCGGACCTTTTGGGTACCAAACTGCCTTCACCGAAATGGGAATTGCCATGATTGTAGTAATCGTAATAGTCGCACAGTTTCTCCATTACCCCCAAAAGGGGTGGTTGCCTGAAGGATTCTCACCCGAACTCGAACGGCAACAGCGTTTACACAGCCGAGTCGCCAATGCTACCCAAGATCTGGGCCCTCGCGACGTACTGAAAACGTGGCAATTTTGGTTGGCTTGGATTGGCATGGCCTTGATCACCGCCGCAGGATTAATGGTCACGGCCCACATCGTGGATATGGCAAAAGTGGATGTCTTAGTCGCCGGAGCCGTGGTGGGAGTCGCAGCGGCAACCCTGTCCCGTATTCCCAACGGTCTCATGCGTTGGGTTGCGGGAATCGTCTCCGATTACATCGGACGCGAATTGTCCATGTTGATTGCCTTTGTGATTTGCGGCCTGTCCCTGTTTTTTATGGCACAAACTCATAACGGCACCCTGTTTATTATCCTGGCGATGGTGGCTATGGGCACATGGGGACCGCTCTTCACCCTATTCCCCGCACTCGTGGGAGATTATTTTGGACGCCCTCACTCCGGTATAAATTATGGAATGCTCTATACCGCAAAGGGTATCGGGGGTGTCTTTGCCGGATTCATAGCCGCAGCGATTTTTCACTCTACCCATTCATGGACCACGGATTTTGATATCGCCGCAGTATTTGCCATCGTGGCCGGAATCATTGGGATTTTCTTAAAACCGCCGGGTACAAGACTCGTTCATGGAACAAGAAATAGTCACGAGCATTCATCGGCCGCCAGTTAAGACCCCAAAATTACCAATCGCCACTCTAACCCCTCCCCAGCCCTGCCCTAGGGCTGGGGTTCCAAAATTACATGAAGTGTGATTTTGGAACATTCTCTCATGAGAGCGTTGAATACTGAATGAAGACCGTTCACAACCGGGAAATATTTCCTCTGGAACGCATGTCATGTCAATTGCGGTATGGCAAGAGTCTGTCACTGGGTTTCCCTGGTTTGGAGAACGCACCAGAAATTCCAAGCCGTTCGGTTCGTCACAGACTGCGAGGAAAACCCTTTGCTCCCTCTCCGAACTGGGAAAAGCTGTCTTTCTGAACCTATATAAAAATTCTATGGCAAGGCTTCAAACCATTCTACTTGTTGATAAGCCTGCTTATTATCATAATATGGGTAGTTGCGGTAAGCGAATGTAATTCCGGCGAAAACGGCTCAGCAGGCCAAAAGCTCGACCAACGGCAAAGCCGCAGGCGCAACCATCACGTTGGCACTGCGGCTTCCAGCAAAAAGAGTGTTGTCAACCGATCATTTATTGGGTGGCGGTTTCTTCTTCCGATACGCCAAGGGACTGGCGGCTCAGGACAGGACGCGGTTGTTTAAGGGTCAAGGTGAGTAGCGCCGCTACTATCCCCAAACACCCTGCGAGAATATAACCACCCGTGTAGCCAAATGAGGAAATCATAATTGCCGAGGCTACACCACCGTAGATTCCGCCAACAATTTTGGCGGAATAGACGACGCCATAATTCGAGGCATTGTTGGCTTCGCCGTAATAGTCGGGCGTAATGGTGGCAAAAAGCGGAAACAAAGCGCCACCTCCAAGACCGGCAAAGAAGGCAAAGAAAACGAAGAAGAACTCATTATGAGCCAACCCAGACGCTAACACGCCGAATTGAACCAGTCCTTCCATGGCAAAGAAGAGCGTCATGGCGTTTCTACGGCCTATAAGATCGGAGACCCAACCCACGAACGCGCGTCCGCCGCCGTTCACGATAGCCAGCACACCGGCGGAGGCAGCGGCTACAAACGGTCCGAAATGATCGTGTTTAGCAAAAGGTACATTGAAGCCGGTACCAAAGAGAGAGACTCCGGCAATCAGCACGAAGGTGATCCATAACACGTAAACCTGCCATGTCCCCATCATTTCTTTGGTGGTCCACTGTTTCACAGCCGGTGGATTGGCCCTTAAGGCACGGTTACGGCGGTCATCTTTCCACGTCAGGGGATTCACTTCTTTGGGCCACCAGTTCTTCGGAGGATCTTTCAAAAAGAAGCTGATAATGATAAGTCCTCCACCCAGAATCAAGCCGGTGAGATAGAGGATGGTGACAAAGTTGCTAGGGTGAAAGTAAAACGAAAACATGAAAATAAATGGCACCGAGCCATACGCATAGGCACCATTAACAAATCCTGTGCGCAGACCCTTTTTCTCAGGATACCATTTACTGGTAATGTTAATCGCACTGGAATAAACCATTCCGGCGCCGAGTCCTCCAAGGGCTGCATAGCCAACATACGCGACCCAGAGCGCTTGAGAATGCGCAAGAAAGTAGTAAGACAGAAGAACCATTATTCCACCGATTAACACGGCTCGTTTGACAGGCAAATAACCATGTTCGCGAAGCCACCCGGTCGGATACGAGGCACCAGCCTCAAAAATCACGTAAACCGTGTAATTCCAAAATGCGGCGACAAGGTTCCAATGGTACACATGGGCTAATGTGTGTTCGGCAGCTCCCCAGCCGTATTCGAAGGTGCTAATCAGAAACATTGCGATCCATGGGACTAAAATCATGACCCATCGTCCATAGCCCATGATTTGCTTGGGTGTTTCGCCGACCCGGTAAACACGGCCGTTTTGATCCTTGACTTCACGATACGATGGCTCGGACGTATTCATCATTGCCGATTGTTCCCCCTTTACTATTGACTTTCGTGCAAAAAGCTCTTCAATCAATGCTCGTCCTTAGGTAAAATACTGATCAGTGATATTTGACGGGGGTAAAAATTATGGTACCAGCATACGCCAACATATCTTTACACGCCGTTCTGAACACATTGAACCATCTTGGGTTCTGGGCACAGATAGCCATATGTCTGGCATTCTTTTCTTTTGGAATGGTTACGGGGATAGCCCTGACGCTCTATCGAATCCAGAATCGCCGATCCCTCAACCGTCCACTGGCATCAAGGCGTCGAAGCGACGGTGTCATTTGGTTAGCAGGCTATAGACAAAATCCCTCACTAAATAGAACCCGCACCAAAAACAGATACAGATGAAGAATCGAGTTATGACGCCCTGTTGCTAGTCAGTACGTAACAAGAGGTGATGAACGTAGACGAGTCCGTGTGACGATGGATCTCATCCGGATTATCACCTCCTCTGGTATGATTGTATACGCTCAAAATTTCGGGCATAAGCAGATCCAGTTATGTCCTGTCATAACATTTGATTATCCAGGTTTTCATTGGGCCGTTGACGTTCAGCCCCTCGATCCGAAGAGATTCTCTGGGCATAGGCGCGAAGCTTATCCGCAAAAAGAGACACTTCAAGACTCAGCGGGGCGTTTTTGGAACTCACCAACGCAAGCTGCCGTTCCTGGGGAGGATCGAGTTCGGCCACATGAACATAACCCAAGGACGCCCATGACTGCGCGACTTCCCAAGGAACGATCGATATTCCCATACCCGCCCTGACAAATCCGACAAGAGCCCCCAGGGTCGCCACTTCCACTGTAATTTTCGGTAAAAATCCTGCATGCTGTGCCATAACGGACACACGCTGAGCCAGGCTGTATTCAGGCCGTAACATGACAATCTGTTCGGTTTGTAACTCCCTCAGATGATAGGAAGCTTTGTGGGGATGGTCCAGGGGGAAAACCACCGTTAATTTTTCCTTCCACAAGGGCTCAATATTCAGTTTCCAGGCGTTAATCGGCAGAGCTAACACGGCGACATCTATTTGACCTTTTCGAATCATCTCTTGCATTTTTTCCGAACGTTCCTCGACCACCGTGACCTTTATTCCCGGATAACGGTCATGAAAAGGACGATATATAGCAGGGAAGTGATGGGTAGAAAACGGTGTGACTGGAGACACACCAAACATCACTTCCCCGTGAATTTCCGCCAGGGTTCGTTCGATCTTGCTAGGAATACCCGAGACGAGTTCGAGGACTTTCCGGCCCTCGCTGACGACAATTTTACCCGCGTGTGTTAAAGCCACGCCCCGAGGCTGCCGTTCCAATAAGGGCTGCCCCAGTTCGTCTTCGAGGGCTCGAATTTGGTAAGTGATAGTGGGTTGAGCCATATTCAACGTCGTTGCCGCCCCAGATATGGAACCATGGTCAGCCACCGCTATCAACAGAAATAGCTGGTGAAGAGTCATCGCCATCCCCTTCATCTATCAGTTCCGTTACGCTTTGACGGTTTCCCTGCCGCCGGGGCAACACCCGACTCGATTCACCACAACCGATCCTTCAAAAGTGTACTGACGCCGAGGCTTTTATGCAATCTTGAGAGGATAAGCGCTACCGTTCGATGAATACTTCTTCTATTCTGAACTAACAGGGCCGGGTCTTGAACGGCGTGGAATAACAAAACAAAAGGGCCGGTTATGTGCCCTTTTGTTTGGTAAGCGTCCTGAGTAAAACAGGTGTTATGACCACGCGGGATCAGGGTAGACAAAATAACTATGGTAACAGGCAATAACCCCCATCATTAAGGCCACCCCGGGTTCCATGTCTGCCAACTCCATTTCAAAACGTTCTCGGTGGATGCCGCGATCTTGTATCCATGCGGTGATACAGTGGTCATATACCTCCGCCTTCAGCCCACAGCCCATGAATCTGCCTCCGATAGTCCCCACAATGCGAGTGGAATTGCGGAGGTCGAGATAGAGCGTGTCCCCGAACACACTTCCACCGACACGGACCCGCAAGTCTTCCCCGGCACGGTAGCTCCCGCGAATCCTGCGCTTGAGCACATGTCCTCCGCAATGTCCTTCAATGATGCCAGAGCTGCTGATCCACAACATCATATGCAATGGGCGTCCGCCTGCACTGAATTGCGCCCGAATAGCCTGACTGGTTTCGCTTTCAGCCCACAGGGGCGAACCCATGAGCCCAACACGGCCTAACACGATTCCCATTGCGCCCATCCCCCTGTGCTCTTAGAGCACTCGCGCGAAAACCCCGTCTTGTCCTTGTCGGATCCCGGGTCAGCTCAATCGCTTTTTTGTGCTCCGTCCCGCGCCCCGCCCGGGGCAAGGCTAACGGTGCAACTCGCCCAAACGACGCCGAAATATTCACGAATTGGATGCCAAGCCATCCTCGCTTTGAACAAATTCGTAACCATAGCGCCCCTTAACACAAAGCATCCCATGGGTGATGGGGTGGTCCATCGGCGAGGTCACTTTAACAATTTTATTGTCCATAACGTGTAGCTGTAATTCACATCCGACCCCGCAGTAAGAACACACGGTCTCCGTGACGGAAATCTTATTCTCGTCCCACTGATCCTGATTCCGCATATCCCACTCCGTCTTACCAATCAGGGCACCGGTCGGACAGACCGCGACGCAATTCCCACAATACACGCAGTCCGACTCAGGGAGATCCCGTCCAAATCCGGCATCGATATGGGCATTAAATCCGCGACCGGCCACGGCAATAGCAAACGTGTTTTGTGCATCTGTTCCACAGGCCTCCACACAGCGGTAACACAGAATACACTTTGAAAAATCTCTCACATATAACTCGTTGTCCACACGCACCGGTTGTTCCCAGCTCGCTCCACCGGAAAAACGTCCGGCTTGCGCCCCCGACTCTTCGGCCAAATGACGTAAATCAGGAGCCAATGTGGCATCGGAAGTGGAGAGTAACAGTTCGGCCACCACCTTGCGTGCATTGCGGACCCGTTCCGTATTGGTCATCACTTCCATGCCGTCCTCGGCGATCCGAGAGCAGGACGCAACAAGAGGCCGCGATCCTTTGAGCTCGACCACGCATGCCCGGCAAGCGTTGGCAGGCGACAAATTCTCATGCCAGCACAAAGTCGGAACGGAGTGACTGACCTGGTCACATGCCTCGCGCAGCGTTGTCCCCTGGGAGACACTCACCTCTTCACCGTCTATCGTCAGGGTTACGGAAGTCCCCATCTTCATTCCTCCTCGTACCCGTTGCCGGGTTAATCATGATGTCGCAGCTCGGGGCGGTCCAGTGCGGATAAAAGCGCCAGAGGTGCCGTCTGCCCTAGTCCGCAAATCGATGCATCCCGCATAGCCTGCCCCAGTTCCCGCAGATCTTGGGTCCTGGACCAGAGGTTCCCGGATTCCGCTATCTCCAGAATCCTGCGAGTCCCGATCCGGCAGGGCACACACTGTCCGCACGATTCTTCGGCAAAAAACCGCGCCATTTTTGTTAACACCCAAGTCAAATCCACCGTATCGTCGAAGACCATCATCGCACCTGAACCAATGCTGGCCCCCACTTTGCTCAACGACGGGTAGTCCAGAAGAGTGTTCTGTACTTCAGCTGCATTCAGAAAGGTTCCGGCGGCCCCTCCCAGCAGCACAGCTCCCAAACGCCCTGTCCCTGCCACTGATCCCCCCAACTCCGGCGCGTTAAGAATGTCTGCCACAGGGGTTCCGAAGGGTACTTCATAGACTCCCGGACGGTGAATATGACCGCTTAAGGCCACGAGTTTCGTACCCGGGGTATCTTTAGTGCCGTATGCTTTAAACCATTCCACATCGTGCGCGAACAAAACCGCAACATTGGCCAGCGTCTCCACATTTTGAATGAGGGTCGGAGAACCCCACAATCCCTTGTTTGTGGGAAACGGAGGCTTTACCCGCGGTTCCGGCCGCATGCCCTCGATGCTGTTGAACAAGGCCGTTTCCTCGCCAGCAATATAGGCTCCGGCACCCCGGCGGATTTCCACCTCCACCGTGTCCGGGCCTACCAAGCCGACTCTTCTCAAAGTCTCTATCGCGGCGGCCAGGACTTGCTCCACTTCGCGATATTCGCCGCGGATATAACAAAAGGCTTTACGCGCCCCCACGGCGTGAGCGGCGATAACGAGCCCCGATAAAGGTCCCAACGGATCTTGTTCCAGCAAGACCCGATCTTTGAATGTGCCCAATTCGCTTTCGTCTGCATTCATGACAACATATTTTTGGGCACCAGGAGCCTGGGAAACCATCGACCATTTTAGGCCCGTGGGAAAGGCTGCGCCGCCCCGGCCTTTGATTCCGCTTTGGCTCACCTCGGCAATAATGTCCGAAGGGGTCATCAACATAGCCCGCGCCATGGCCCTCTCGAAACCCCGTTCGGTCAACCGCTCCACGGAAGTGGGTCCGGACATGATACCCGTTTCGGGAAGAAGGCGACGAATTTCAGTCATGGCGCACCTCCGTCACGGCCGTTTTCACCTCTTCGGGTGAGGCACGGCGCAAAACCTTGCCGCCAATCCATGCTGCCGGAGCATGGTCACACTGACCTAAACAAGCCGACTCCTTCACAGCAATCGGACGGTTAACCGCACTCTTTTCCGCCGCATCCTTGAGATTCTGTGCGCCCTGCAGAGCACACATCACATCCGTGCAGATATAGACCGGAACCCGGCCCTCCTCACCCTCAAAGAGGCTGTAGAACGACGCCACACCAAAGACCTCGGCAGAAGGCACGCCGAGGATCTTCGATACTGCTTCCATAGCGTCCTGGGAAAGGTAACCCTCGCTTTCGGCCACACGCCACAGAGCAGGAAGCAGTTGGGCCCGCTCCCTGGGCAAATCCTCAAGAAGAGCTGACACGACTTGGTAGACTGCCGAATTTTGAGTGTCCATCGGTATCCTCTTTTCTTATCCTTGATGACAGAGCATTGCTCGTCAAATCGCCATCGGCTGTGACGACCGCCACCCGTTCCAGCCTTACGGCCGCCGCTTTAAATTCTGCGGTTCCGGACCGCGGATCCGTGGCATCAATCGTCAACAGGTTGGTCATGACTTCATCCGGAAAATGAAACGTCATAAAGACCGTTCCTGGCATGACCGTTTCCGACAGCCGCACCGGAACCTCCAGTTGCCCCCGCCTGGAAACGACTGCAATGACTTCGCCATCCTCAATGCCCAGCATTTGAGCATCTTGGGGATGAATCTCCATCCATTCGCCTGTGTTGTGGGGATGATGATAAACATTGGACTGCACGCCCGTGTTATAGAAAGCGAGACGGCGCCCCGTTGTCAGAAGAAAAGGATATTCCTTGGAAACTTGCTCGGCCGGAGGCATCCATTCCACAGGGTTAAAGGGAGCTTTCTGGGAAACGTTTTCGGCCCACAGCCGCTCATGCAACACTTTTGTGCCGGGATGCCCTTCCTCGGGAACTGGCCACTGCAATCCGTGTTCCTTTTCCAACCGATCATAAGTCATACCCCGGTAATTGGTAGTCAAAAGCCGCATCTCGTCGAAAACCTCTTCAGCTTCCTGCAAACGCCAGTTATGTCCCATTTTACGCGCCAAGGACGCCACAATCCACAAATCGTCCTGGGCCTGACCAGGCGCCCGGCGAGCCGCTTTGACCCTTTGAACCCGGCGTTCGCTATTCGTGTAAGTTCCCTCACTTTCAGCGAACGACACGCGAGCGGGAAACACGACATCAGCCATTTCTGCCGTCGCCGTCAAGAATATATCTTGGACAACCAATGCATTCAGGCTCTCAAACAAATGCCGCACATACTCACTGTTTGCCTCGGACTGAATCGGATTTTCACCAATGACGTACAACCCCCGCATGCGTCCATGCTCGATGGCTTCAAACATTCTCGTTTGGTCCCATCCGGGCTGTTCCGCAATCGGCACGCCCCATGCCCGGGAAAATTTTTCTCGGACGGCCGGGTCCGACAAATCTTGAAACCCTGGCAATCTGTTGGGCAGTGCGCCCATGTCTCCCCCGCCTTGCACGTTGTTCTGTCCGCGAAAAGGACTGAGCCCCGAACCTGGGCGCCCGACGTTGCCGCACAAAAGGGCCAGATTAATCAATGCCAGCACATTGTCCACGGCATTATGGTGCTCCGTAATTCCCAAGGTCCAGCCGATGATGGCCGTCGGGGCTTGCGCATAGCGATGCGCCAAGGACTCAATCTGCTCCGCAGAAATTCCCGTAATGGCAGAAGCCCGCTGTGGCGTCCACGTCTTAACACTGGCGGCATATTCTTCAAATCCTTCTGTCGCCCTGTTGACGAAATCCTTATGGTATAAGCCGTCCCGTATAATGACGTGAGCCAAAGCATTAGCCAATGCAATGTCCGATCCCACCGCAATTTGCAGGTGCTCACGGGCTTTTTGGGCCGTCAATGTCTTGCGGGGATCCACCACGACCAATTCGGCGCCGTTATGCACCCCTTTCATGATGTGGTGGAAGATAATAGGATGCGCCTCCGCCACATTGGCACCCACCAGCAAAATGAATGCCGTGTGATGAAAATCTTCATAAGAGCTTGTTCCTGCGCCACTTCCAAATACGGCCGTGAGACCCACGACCGAAGGAGCGTGTCACGTTCTGTTGCACGAATCGATATTGTGTGTGCCGAAAACGACCCGGGCAAATTTCGAAGCTAAATAATTTAATTCATTTGTCGATTTGGAACAGCTGAATACCCCTAAACCATTTGGGCCATACTCGCTCTTGACGCCTTCGAACAATCGAGCGGCTCTCGTTAATGCCTCTTCCCAGCTAGCCGGACGCAATTGCCCGTTATCCCGAACCAAAGGCGTAGTCAGTCTCATCTGTCCGGATTTTCGCTTGTTCAAAGCCATACTGTTCTTCCCCCTTTCCCGGTAGGTTTTGCTTGATCAGTTTTTGCCAACCATAAGAGCGCAATCACTTCGAAGTAGACTGCGCCTGACACAACGCAAGATCTTTCTTTAACTTGCGCATTTCCTGAAATTGTTGGGACACGTCCCGCATTACCGCGGCAATGCCCATCATTTGTCCAGAGTCGTCATGAAATGGCAAAATGGTGAACTCGACCGAGATCCTGGAACCGTCCTTGCGAATAGCCGGTACCGCCAGCAAAGCCCCCGCCTCATAGTGACTTTTGCCCGTACGCATGGTGGTCTCAAAACCGTCCCAATGCCGGCGACGCAAATTTTCCGGGATGATAATGTCGAGCGATTGTCCTAGGGCTTCGGATTGTTCAAAACCGAATATTCGCTTGGCACCCTCATTCCAGAAGAGAATATTGCCGCTTGCGTTGGCATAGACGACTGCGTCGGACATGTGTTCAACCAGGCTTACCGCGAATCGTGTTTCGTCCCAATCCATGTAAATCTCCCCTTTGTGCCGGAACGCATCTTCACGACTGCCTCCCGTCCCCTGTAAAGCCATCACCCGGTAGCAGGGGTGGGTTCACCGGTTCCGGATCTCTTCAGTCAGCTTCGCCCTGTGTTCCGGTTTTACGCGAAAACAGGGGCATTCCGCGAACCAGTGTCCACATCCGCATTTACCGACGAAAAAACAGCCTGAGCCGTGCGGAAAACCCCCTACTTGGTTAACCCGCTTTTCGGATTCAGGCCCTGTATATGTCCGCTTTCGGTACCAGCCGTCGGGTCGATGACGCAGTTAATCAAAGTCGGCTCCCCGGACTCCAAGGCCTCATATAACGAACGCGAGAGGCTCGCAGTGTCACTCACGTGGTATCCCCGGCCACCAAAAGCTTCTATTATTTTATCATAGCGTGCAGTGGCCAGTAACCCCGTCGGCGAGGGAGGGCTGCCTTCCGGATCTCCCCGGTAAATACCACCGTTATTGAACACCACGGTAACCACCGGCAAATGGTAACGGCAAATGGTTTCCAGTTCCATGCCGTCAAAACCGAAAGCGCTATCTCCTTCGATCGCGACGACCGGTTGTCCACTCTCGGCACTCGCGGCAATAGCATAGCCCATGCCGATACCCATTATGCCCCAGGTTCCGGTGTCTAGGCGCCTTCGCGGCTCGGACATGTCAATGATGTTTCGGGCAAAGTCGAGTGTGTTCGCGCCCTCGTTGACAACATAGACATCAGGCCGGTTGGACAGAACATCACGGATGGCGCGCAAGGCACTGGAGAAATTCATCGGATTGGGATCAGCATTGAGGCGCACGGCCATTTTTTCGATGTTTTTTTGCTTTTTTTGGGTAATTCCCTCGAGCCACTCGTAGCTAGGCTGAATGGCATTCGGCTCGAGGGACTCAAGAAAAGCGGCCATGGATGACTTGATGTCGCCGACAACCGGTGCCGCGATCGGGCGGTTACTGTCCATCTCCGCCGCCGAAATGTCGATCTGCACGTATTGAGTACTTTCCGACCATAAAGGACTTTTGCCATGCGACAACAACCAGTTCAGACGTGCTCCGATTAACATCACAACGTCTGCCTGTCCTATGGCAAAAGATCGCGCAGCCGCAGCAGACAATGGATGCGTATCGGGCAGTATCCCTTTGGCCATCGACATAGGCAGAAAGGGAATCCCTGTGGTTTCGATAAATGTGCGAATATCTTGGTCCGCCTGCGCATAAGCCGCGCCTTTGCCCAGAATAATCAGAGGACGTTTGGCTGTTTTCAACAAATCCAGAGCTCGTCTCACCGATTGCGGCGACGGCGGCTGACTGGGTGCCGGATCGACAACTTTAATCAGCGAGTGTCTGGCCGTTTCCACGTCAATCGTGGAGCCCAACACCTTTGCCGTCAGATCGAGATAGACTCCGCCTGGGCGCCCGGAAACCGCCGCGCGAATTGCGCGGGCCACCCCTACGCCGATATCTTCAGGGTTATTCACACGAAATGCTGCCTTGGCAAACGGTTTAGCAGCATTCAGCTGGTCAATTTCCTCGTAGTCTCCTTGCTGCAAATCCACTATAGCCCGATCACTGGATCCGCTGATGAGAATCATCGGGAAGCAGTTGGTCGTGGCGTTGGCCAGAGCAACCAATCCATTTAAAAATCCCGGGCCGGAAACCGTCAGACAAACTCCGGGTTTCTGGGTCAAGTACCCGGCAATCGACGCCGCGTGACCTGCGCTTTGTTCATGACGAAAACCAAAATACCGGATTCCCTCCGCCTGTGCCAAACGGGCCAAATCGGTTATGGGAATGCCGGCGACCCCGTATATGGTATCCAGCCCATTCAGTTTCAGAGCATCGACAACCAGATGAAAGCCATCAGTCAAGTCTGGCAATGCCATTTTTGTCCCCCCTCGTCTACTGTTCAACCGTCTTCTTTGGCGATTGTCTTATCTTCACACCGTAACACGGTGCCATTGGTCACCGCGTCCATCTCCCTGTGTTCTGCGGAGATGGACGAACGGTGCCAGGAACTATAGTTTGGCCAATGGTGAATATGGGGAGAACTCTCTACACGACTCTTTTCACACGACTCTCTTTTCACGAAGCTCGGCAATTTGTTCCGGCGTGTAGCCGAGGGTTCTCAACACTTCGTCCGTGTGCTCACCCAACAACGGGGATCCTTGAATTTCGGGTTTGAACCGGGAAAACTTTATCGGGCTGCCCACTGTCAGGTAACTCCCGCGCTTTTTTTGCTTAACCTCCACAATGGTGCCGCTTTCGCGCAAGTCGGGGTCGTTCGCGATTTCTTTCATGTTCATGACCGGCGCACAGGGAATGTCATACTTGCGGAGAATATCGACCGCCTCATATTTCGTCTTGTCGGAAAGCCATTCTTCGATGCGCCCGAAGATCTCGAAAATATGCGATTGCCGTGCTTTAGCGGTGGCGTACTCCGGATCCTCGACCCATTCGGGTTTGCCGATAGCCTCACAAGTTCGTGCCCAGTTTTGCTCTTGAATGGTGAAGTAAATGTACGCATTGGGATCGGTTTCCCAGCCTTTGCATTTCAGCACCCAACCCGGCTGTCCTCCGCCACCGGCGTTGCCGCCGCGGGGGACGACGTCCGTAAAGGTCCCATTCGGATATTGCGGATATTCTTCGAGATACCCCACCCGCTCCAATCGTTGTTGGTCGCGGAGTTTCACCCGCGTCAGATTCAGCACGCAATCCTGCATGGACACGGTGACCTTTTGGCCTCTTCCGGTTTTTTCGCGGTCAATCAAAGCCGTCAGAATGCCAATGGCCAAATGCATTCCGCTGTTGGAGTCACCCAGAGCTGCTCCGCTAACCAAGGGAGGTCCGTCCCAAAACCCTGACGTCGAGGCGGCACCGCCAGCACATTGCGCGACGTTTTCATATACTTTGAGATCGGAGTACCGGGAGTTTTCGCCAAATCCTTTGACTGAACCGAAAATGAGCCGCGGATTCAGTTCTTGAAGCCGCTCCCAGCCGAAACCCATACGATCCATGGCGCCCGGGGCGAAATTTTCCACCAACACATCGGCATCCCGAATCAGTTTCTCCATGATTTCCTTGCCTTCAGGCGTCTTGGTGTTCAATTCCAGGGACCTCTTATTGCTGTTCAGCATTGTAAAATACAAAGCATCAATATCCGGAATATCCCGTAACTGATTGCGCGTCACATCCCCGACTCCGGGCCGCTCCACCTTTAATACGTCGGCACCAAACCATGCCAACAATTGCGTGCAGGAAGGGCCGGCCTGTACTCCGGTAAAGTCGATTATCTTGATTCCTTCTAGCGGTAGACTCATATAGACTCACTCCCTCGTTTTGTTTGTCTTGTCCGTGTAAGGATTACTACTCAATGTCTGCTCAAAACCTGTTCTTTCCCCACTTTCATGGGTTGTCACGCGATCAATCGCGGTACCAAACCACGGACCGTTGGGGTCTAGTTGCCGTGAGGCAGTGTTCAGTGGCACAACAGGATGGGGCATTTGGGCCCGCGTTCCTGGCGTAGTCGCAATCATCCTGCCAGATTCGAACGGGATGTTTACGGCCGTGTTCCCGCTTGCTCCGCGTCCTCTTGTCAAGGGGCCTGGTCATGCCCTGTTTACATCCATCCAATGCCTTGGGTTTCCCATGGACAGGACATAACTCCAATCTTGCCTTCGGCTATGGTGGAAAGACGAGCGGCATCAGGCGGTTACTTGGTCGACAAGTGGTTGATAAATCGATGTTATTTTATGATGGGCAGGCCATTAGTTCAATGAAGGTGTATTATCGGTCGACATAATAATTAGTTATAGAGGGGGAGTCGGTGGGAACCCCGCTCCTAGGAGTCCACCCTCGGCAGATAGAGTGGAAGAATTTCACCACCAGTCCCCCCAGAGATCCGGGCGCAAACCTCTTGGCTTAACCGGCGCGCGCGCACCCTATTCCGGAACGCGTTGGCACGCCCGACCGGCTCAGAGACGGTGTGACCTCTCCTCCGAAGGGGTGGGCGCAAGAGAAGAAGAAGCCTTGAGTGCGCCCACCCCTTCGCTCCATGCCCATGCGAGCCATGACTGCAACCGCACAGTCCGCTCACCGTAACCGGATGGCTCCCCTAGGCATCAGGGCAATCTTTACACGCAGCGAGAGCCTAAAACCCTTCTCCCCATTGTTTCCCGAAATGGCCAATGTGCCCGACCCACACAGCCGAGCATGGAAGCTGCTGGCGCATATAACCCCGCAAAACGTCATATACAAATGGCACAAATGATAATATTATAAATTTATTATGGGTGATGACATACCTGTCCCGTTCTGCTTTTCGGTTCTATTCTGAATTTTTCCAAGCTCGCACGAATACCATTGGCCGACCGAAGGCTGTGTTAAGGTTAAGATTGTATGGTTTCGTGGCAGTAATCTCACTTTGGAGTAAATATTTTGATTATAATGGCAACAAAGGAATTCCTTATACCTGATGGGAGAGATACTTATGACGCTGCGCCAATTGGAATTTCTGATCAGCATCGCGGATCTTGGCAGCCTTTCCGCTTGTGCAGAATATTTTGGCGTGACGCAACCCGCCGTCACTAACCAGATACGGCTTTTGGAAGAGGAGTTGACTACACCTCTTTTAATCCGGGGCGTCCGGGGTGCCACCTTAACGGATAGCGGACAAAAAGTCGTTCTCCAGGCTCGAAAGGTGTTAGAAGAGGTCAAACGTATTCCCATGAATCTCGAGGAAATGAAGCATTCCATTACCGGCAAAATTGTTCTCGGCGTGAGTCCGTTATCTCCGGTGTCCATTCAACATTTTCCCCGTATCTACCAGCCCTTCCACAAGGCTTTCCCGGAAATTCGCATTGAAGTGATTGAGATCGAGGCGCTGCACCTGGCCGATGAAGTCCGCAAAGACCGGGTGAATCTGGCGCTGACTCCTCTTCCCCTTTTTACCACTAAAGCCCAGTTTGAGCCGTTGTGGAGTGAGGAGCTTGTTGTCATCTCGAACCCCGAAGACACTCTCCCCGATCCCGTACCGATGGTTTCACTGCGTGATCACAAATTTGTCTTCATGAAAGAGGGGTACAGTCTCAATCTGACAGTGGCTCGGTTGGCGCAGCGAGCTGGGTTTGTCCCCGAAATTATCAGTGAAGCCAGCAGTATTCACGCGCTGTTAGGATTTGTTGCCGCAGGCATGGGTATCGCCATCGTGCCCCGGGATACCGTGTGTTTGGAAGCCAAGGCCGGATTCGTCAATGTGTCGCGTCTGCTTCCCTCAGCCCATCGCCGCCTGGCCATGGTGTTCCGCTCGCGGGAAGAAATCACGCCGGCTGTCGATGTGTTCATGAACTACATTCGCGCTTATTCCGAACAGGTGTCGACCGAAAGGTTGCATGAACGCAGTTTGCATGAGCGCACCTTGAGTTTGGGCCGAACCCCTTGAGGCCGGAGAGCGAACAAAGCTTGTGAGTGTTTATAGCGGAACCTGCCTGCGACCTATGGGAGCGAGTCACCAATGGCATGGCAGGAGGTTTCTGCCCTATGTGTGCCTCTTTCGAAACCAGCGAACGTATTCAGGAAAGAAGGGATGATACCAACAGTGCCACCCCCGTCCTTGCTTGACGATGAGCTCTATCTTGACCTTAGCAAGGCGCTTCCAAGTTAACATTGTCCATCTCAATTTCAGGCCATAGCACCAAGGCGGCTCCCACCGACAGCCGCCATTCCGAGGGCAAAGCCCATTTCATCGGCACTTCGAACCACTCGTCCGGTTCCGATGCGTCAATCAACCACGGTTTGAAACCGATCGCTCGCGACGGGAGTGGTTCAAACGACAGACAATACACGGGCATTCGATCATCAGGGTCATGATAACGCCCGCATCTGCTCATACAAGTCTTACCCCGGCCTGGTTGAACGTGAACAATCGGCAACATCCTCAATTCAAACCGCCTTGGAATCCTTAGCCAGATTTAACCTCACGTAATGAACATATTAGTCATGCACTTCAATAAATTCGCTTCCCCATTTCGATTTCTCTGCATAAATCCGTATATTGCTTCTTTACTAAATATTTTTATTTCATGAGATATTTTTTATGTGTTATACGGATAGAATATCGTCCAGTATTTGGTTGCTCCTGGGGTCATACGGTTGATTTCATCTCAAGAAGGAGAAAAGCGGGAAGGAGAAAAGCATCCGGTAACTTTTTCGCCAGTATCGCGTTATAGATGGTAAATAAATATACGGGTTATCCTGGAATTCCGAAGGGAGCTTAAGGTATGCGTGCCACTCGGTGGGTCTCACTGGGAACTATCGCCCTCGTAGCGTTAGCCGGTTGCGGCCGGTCAAATCATGTTGCCACATCAAAGGAACTTCTCACCCGGCCTTTTGTCACACAGGGTTCCATCCAGCCTCACTGGCAATCTGGCGGGCACAATACCGTGTCTCTTTTGTCGGTCCGGTTTTTCGGGCCGCGGAAAGGCATTGCAGCCGGGTCTTTCGGGACATCCTACGGAATCTTTAGCACCACAACCGGCGGGCAGCGCTGGCAGTTACTGTCAACATTGCCCAAAATTTTTAACCTGGACATGCTATCCCTCTCTCAGGGATGGGCCACGACATGCCGACAAGCCGGGTGTTCCTATCCGGACGAACTTCAAGAGACCGTCGACGGCGGAAAAACCTGGCACACAGTCTATCGTTCTGGATCTCACATGCTGATGGGCCCCCCTGATTTCGTCACACCAAACACCGGCTTTATGGTTGACACCATCCAAAGCACTCAAAGTCAAACAACAAGCCTCATAAAGACGACAGACGGAGGCATACAATGGACACGGCTCCCCTCCCCCATACAATTTCCCGGTAATTTAGGGGCCGCGATAGATTTTGTGAACACCCGTGATGGATGGCTCCTGGCCGGAGGCGAACCCTCAGCAGGTTATCAGCGGAAATCTTTATACGCAACGCAAAATGGCGGCTTAAGCTGGAAACGGATCGCCAGTAGCGGACCATTGGGATCGCCAACCGGCCGGACTTCTCTTCCTGGTGGCGGATACGTCGACACCCTGGATTTTCTTAATGGTTCCCAGGGATATCTTCCCCTCAACCGGGGTCCGATTTTGGTGACACATGACGGAGGTCGCCAGTTCCGCCCCGTATGGACCCAAATCTTTTCCCCCGGCACCTCAATGGTTCTAAGCCTGTCTTTCCCCTCTGCCACAACCGGCTATGTCCTGACAACCTTCTCCGGTATGAATACGTTATGGCGGACCGCCAACGACGGGAGGACCTGGAACGTAGTCTATCCCCCACTCGAACCCAATGGTCCCACCGCCTTCGCCGGCCGCCAACTTGGCGCAGGCATTGACACAACCGGGTACCAATCGTCGGAAGTCCTGCTGACCAAAAATGGGGGAAGGTCCTGGACCCTTGTCAACAGAGATCTCCGGATCTGGGGCTCACCGTATTGGGGGCCGCATCATACTCTATGGGTGAGCACTGCTGGCGGGCAGTTGTGGTACAGTGCCGATGAAGGAAGCCATTTTTCTCCCGTGTCTCTTCCTGGACATGATCGAATTGAAAGCCTGGCCATTAATCCCGAGACCCGAACCATTACAGCCGCAATGAACACGGCTCAGGGTATGACTGTCTTCCGCATGCCGTTGCCTTCCGGGACCCAATCTGTTTCCTCAGGCCATTGGCAGGCAGTGAGCTGGCCCGTGAGTCCCGATTGGTTCAGCACTCCCGCCTCCCATGATGTCTGGGCTATCGGTACCGATATCACCGCATCCCGGGCACTGGCCCAATTTGAGCGGACCCACCCCAATAATCCGAAGGCTGTCAAACAGTATACAGTGAAACATCCTCTTACACTCTATCTGTATCATGCCAATTCCCAGGGGCAGTGGACACGCTATTTGCTCCCCAAGAGTGTCAGCGCATCCAATGAGCCTCTGGGATTGGTCTTCACATCGCGCCAATTCGGCTATTTTTGGACGTCTACGACCTTATACGTCACCCATAATGGCGGCAAAAACTGGACATCCCTCGCTACGGGGCAGTCTAATCCCTTGTACGGGGTATCGTTCATCTCGCCTTTTACAGCCTGGATCACTTTTGCCGACGGATCCCGGTTACTGACGACGATCAAATAACATCCTGGTGAATGGGCAGAACAAAGATGCCTCTTTCGCAAAGCCTGCTAGGTCCATGTCTTCCTAAATGGGAAGAGGTGTTGTTCACTTTCTCATAGGGAGAATAGGTAGGCTACAACCTTGAAGGCGTTGCAGAAACTCGAGATCGAGCGGGACTACCTCCAAGCGGCCAACCGTCTACGGGAAGGCCTAGAGAGCACGCTCACCGTCCATCGGCTCGGGTTGTCGGGCACGCTGCGGCTTTCGCCAGCCACGACCAATCCCCTCGAGCCCGTCAATAGCCAGTTTCAGAGCCATGCCCAGAACGTAAAGCGCTGGTTCAACGGCATGCATGTTCTCCGCTGGCTGGCGAGTGCCAGTTTGTTTCTTGAGGACCGATTGCGACAATTGTCCGGTCAGCGTGACTTATACCAAATGCAAACCGCCTTGCAGTCCCATATGAGGCCACAGGCGGTTTCGTCGAACGTCACACTGTACTTCGTTCTCAACGCTTGAGATCACCTAGAAACGTGAGAGACGCTATTTCTAGCCATGTCCTGCCAGCTCAGTTTCGCGTCCCCTCAAACGCCATGTCCTCAAGAAAGTTTTCCGTGATAATCGCTTCGGCACTCCAGAGGTTCTGATCCCCAGGCGGCCACGCAATGGTCCAGACGAATGTCCGAGCGGGATCGACCTGTTCTTGCTGGAACGCGACACAAATCACATCCCCCACGTCCGAAACACTCACCACGTCGAATTGGGGGAGGCCCGGTCGACCACCTGTGGGTGAAATCCGCAGCTGTTCACGAACCACGGCGCAGACAGCGAGTGACAAACATTCCTTATCCTGCATGGCTTGCCCCCTACTGCGACGTATTGACCCAGTCCGGGCACGTCGCTTCATACCCCCTGTCCCCGTAGTGCGGGTGATCATACCCATTTCATTCCCGGTGGGCGCCGCATTGCGGGATTCAAAGGCGAGAACCTGCTGATCTTGTGGCGTGTTGCACCCGTGCAGAATCAATGACGACGTCGTTTCTTGTTTTTCTTTCTGTTTTTGGGTTTTTTGTGCTCTGTTCGGCCCGAGTGCTTCGATCCGGATGTGTGGGCCGAACGTTCGGGCCATCTGTGGTTCTCACCAAACAGCGAACCAAGGCTTGGGATTGCCCCGGCAGATAAAGAGTCAAAGGGATCGGCAACATGGTCTTGGTCAATGTTTCTTATTGCTGTGAGACTATCCGCAAAAATCTGCTTCTCTTTCGCCCACATGTCCGGATCCGCGCTATCGGGCGGTGTCCAACGGTGGACGAAATCGTATCTCCACAGATCAGACTGATATCCTTCGATTAACATGGATTTGGAGTGCTCAGCCAGAGATATTAAATGGGCGTGCTCTTCTGTGGTCATCCACCCGTGGTTTTTCAAGAAGTCGGCCACATAAGGAATACCCCAGAGTGTAAGGAAGCCTTGTCCTGTTCGGATGACAAAAATCCCGAATAGGCGCTCAGATATTGAAGGAGTTCCTCCTCCGTCGGATAAAAATAGGTATCGGGTTGGATATCCTGCCGACCTTCCAACAGCCGAAACAGGCCGTCCCAGATATAGGACGAAGTCGTAAACGGGAGATTTTTTGCCTCTCGTTGATCCCGCAGGAAAAACCAGAAGAGATCGTTGAGAACGGCGGGACGCCGTTCCTTGTTGCGCCAGTCCGACGTGGGCTGCGGCCAATTTGGATCGGATAGCAGGGGAATTACTTGCGAGCCAAAGTCCACGGCCTCATCGCCATATAACTCGTGCTCCAATTCCGCTAAAGATGCGGCATTTGGCGATTCTCCGCACGAAATTTGGTCATAGAGGCCCTCACATTGATCCAAATATAAGAAATTCGCTTAAGTCGCTCTCCACACCGTGAATAATGTCTGGTGAGGCGTGAATCAGCGGGTAACCTGTTTTTGCCTGTTCGATTGCGATGTCTCGCTTTTGATAGAGACACAGCCACCGGAACGTCATTAAAAAGTTCGTCACGAATTTCACCGGATCTTTCCGAAAATAGCCAGCTGCAGTAGCGATTTGGGCCGGGTCGTCGTGAAAGAGTCCCCAGGCGAGCATGATGTCCTCTACGTACCCTAGTTCCTGGAGATGAAACGCGGGGCACGCCCGCCGGAGCTTTTCCACGAGAGGGACCACCGCTGTCGGGCCGGCGGTGTCTTCCAATTCCGCGATGAGAATACTCATTTCCGTGTCTTCCAGAAAGTCCTCGGTCAACGGGTAGTCCAAGGTTTGATTGATGAAGTCGCAACGATCGGCGGGGGACAAGGTTGAATAGGTATCTAACCAATTGTCGACATGGGTTATCAAGTCGGGAGTGACTGCGGGCATGAAATTTTCCTCCTCATTACGTAGTGATTATGTAGTGTGTATGTGGAACATGGAATCAATCAGTCCGAAACCAACGATGAGATTAGCACGCTCTCATAAAAACCTTCCACCCGTTCCATTGTTTACAGACCTGATGGAGAAATTCACATAACAGGACTGAAATCTTTAAATATCCGAGGTTTTAGGGCTAACGCAATGTGTCAGGTACCCTCTACGTTGGCATTCCGGTCGTTTTCTCCCCGTAACCGGTGCCGATGCTGAGGTATCGGCGAAAGCCTATTGTCGATTCCACGCCTATTATGACAGGATTTCCGCCGACGTTGTAGCGAAGCCCCCAACCACGTATCGGATTTTAAGTCGATGATGTTTACGAAGGGTCTATCCTTTTGCCAAAAGGGATACCCACTCCGCCCATGAACCTCACTAGCTGGAGGATCCCACATGCCACGGCACAGAAATTGGGATTGCCGCCCCTGAATCATGTGCCCGAGTGCGGCCTCCGTTAAAGTTCGACAAAATAGCCTCGTTCAGTAGCGGCAAGATGCCTCGTGGAACTGTGGGTCATCACTCTTCGTCCTTCAGCCACTGACGAGACACAAAAAACAGGGCGATCACCACCAGGCCCCCTAAATAGGCGACCCATGAAACATGTTTAAGCGTGCCAGTGAGAATCAACACACCTCCAATTAATCCTCCGCCGCGGAGGATCCATAAACGCACCTGTCGAGTCATTTCTGGTTCCTCTCTCTCATTTTTTATTGATCTCATGTTATCACTTCGATCCCTGCAGCCAGCCGCGGAAACGAGCGTCGATCAGGCAATTTACCCAATATTAATCGTCAGGGTCCTCTGGTATTTCACTGTCTCTGAAGGAGATCCGGACGACTCTGCCAACGCAGTCTCACGATGCCGGTACGCCCAATGAACTCGCACACAGCTGGGGTTTGAAGCCAGCAACCCGCAAGACTTCCCCTGGGAATAACTTCCATCGGCTTGGTGAAATATATAGATCGTGGTATGCAACAGAATAAAGCCACCTTAGGGGTCCACGTACAGTGAATCTCGGCTTGTTGTGGGTTCTTCGTTCATATAATCGTCTGTCAATAACGCGAGCGCTTGAGCCACTGTGTCCCAAGCATCATCATAAGCAACAAACGACTGCCTTACTGATATGTTTTATGAGCATCGCTTGGCTCTGTTAAAGCGAAATTGTTTGGGTAAAAGAATGAAGAGATGGGACTTCTCGCATTGTCCGATGTTCTAAGTCCATTAAATTCCGCGTCTTTGATATAGTAGGGAGGGGATTTTTGTTGGCACATTCCTCAATTTAAAGCTGCGTCCCAGCATGTCTGTGCGCTTCGTCGAAATTCACCATCACCCCTAGTAAGATCGCAGACAGATGCTATGGCGAATAAATCTTATGTCTGTGTACTCAGACATGGTTAAATAACATTAAACACAATGGAGGAATGCAATCCATATGGAAGTGGTTTCTGGACTGGGATCCGGTGAGGCTCGACGCAAAATGAAACAGGTATATGAATATCTTCAAGAGCTTTACCGTTTAAAAAACCCCATAAAAACCCGTCTTGACCAACAATTATGGTCTTTAAACCTTGGTACTCTCCCTCAAACTCCCTGGATTGCCTTGGCAACCCGTGAGAATGAGCCTGACGACACCAATGTGGGACTGGAGGATATAACCCAGGAGCCAGAAGACTTGCCGCCACTACTGCGCGTAAGCAGACCACAGCTGATTGCAGCTCCTGAGCCCCCTGCCATCCTCACAGACTGGCTTCATGAAGGCTGGCATCTTCCCGACTGGACGCCTGGATATTTTGAAGAACGACAAGTCCCAGACAGTACAAATGAAGATGACATCCAAACTGTCCGGTTCGAACATGATTTTCGCCGACCGCAGGCATTTCAAGAATGGCTCGAAGAATGGAGTGCTTGGGCCGAGCTCGAGAAGCCCCTCCAAGCCGCTCTGGTAATCTACGAAAAATTATATAATCTATATAACCAAATTGAGCGCGAAGCTGAGCAAGTCGAGCTGGTGCTGGGCTCTGGCATGTTGACCTGGACTCTCTCATCATCTGGCCTGAGTCGTTCTATTCACCATCCCGTGCTTCTGCAACGAGTACAGCTCCGGTTTAATCCTGCAGTGCCGGAATTCACTGTCGTTGAGACAGACCGGGGTCCTGAACTTTATTCGAGTCTCCTGCGCATTTTGCCGGAAATACGGGCCACCGCCATTTCCGAATTGCTGAGTGATCTTGACGAACACGGCTACCATCCCTTGGGCACGAGTGAAACAGATACGTTCTTAACCCAAATTGTGACACAGATCTCACCTCATGGACAGTTTTATCGTGACACACCGTCTTTAGGTGACAAAACCGTTCCCATCATTACGCGACAGCCCGTGCTATTTCTTAGGCAGCGAAACATGGGCTTCGCCTTGGCCTTAGAACGGATTTTGGTCGATCTGGACCACGCCAACATCTTGCCAACGGCTGTGCTAAACCTTATGGGCGTGGAATCCAACAACATTCTCCGGCCAAGCCCGAACAAGCCAGAAATTTTAGACGTCAATGGAGATGATGACCGAGTTCTTTTCAGTAAGGAATCGAACGCGGAACAACTGCAGATTGCTTTACGTCTGGACGAGTACGGCGCCGTCTTAGTGCAAGGGCCTCCAGGAACAGGAAAAACTCATACCATTGCAAACCTGCTGGGGCATTTATTGGCGCAAGGAAAAAGTGTGTTGGTCACGAGCCATACGGCAAAAGCCTTGCGTGTTTTGCGGGATAAGGTTGCGCCATCCTTGCAGCCTTTGTGTGTGAGTGTCTTGGAAAACGACCAGGAAAGCCGCAAGCAAATGGAGAGCTCTGTTGATGCGATAGCGGAACGTCTTTCTACGCTTCATGACGCAGAGCTCGCACACGAAGCCTCTTTGCTGAGCCGGCAACGAAGCCTGCTTCTTCATGAAATCCGTGATCTCCGCAAGAACTTAAGACAAGCCCGGCAAGAGGAGTATGCGCCGATTATCGTGGCTGGTGAATCATTTGATCCTGCCCAAGCAGCCCGCCTGGTCCGAGCCAAAGAAGAATACGACAGCTGGATTCCAGGTCCTGTCGACTTAGCTCAACCCCTGCCGCTATCAATAGGTGAGCTGGCCGAGTTATATGCCTCCAACATCGAAATTGATCCCCTGTTCGAACAGGAATGGCACAGGACATTGCCCGACCCCAAACAAATTCCGTCTGTCAGACACTTTCAGGAACTCATCGATCGGCTCAATGAGTTGCAAGGCACGGATATTGCCTATCGGCAGAATATGTGGAAGAACCCTAAGGCCTCTGCAATGTCGGATCAAGATCAAGAAATAGTCAATTTACGTGCACAACTCTCATCCGTGGGTGAACTTTTGGCCGAGAAAGATCCATGGCAAAACGCGGTGATGGAGGCAGGATTGGAAGGCTGGGGATTGCGTACGACATGGGAAAACTTTTTGCATGAGATTGATGCTGTCCATCATCAATTCGTGGATGCGCAGCCGCTTCTCATGCAATACGATGTGCACATCGACAACGATATCCTCCTTGATCAATCATCTAGGGTAGCTACGGAACTTCTCAAGTATGCCCAAAGGGGCGCGAAACTGACGTTCTTTAACCGCCTCCTGAAACCCGAATGGAGAAGATTTCAAGAGAAAGTCACCGTGAACAATCACCCCCCCTCAGAACCTGAGCATTTCGAAGCAATCCAGCTTACCATCGAGTTGCAACATTCCCGCCTGCGCTTGAAAGAAAGATGGCACAGACACATCACTCTAGCTGGAGGTCCTCCGGCAGATGCTTTAGGTGATCGGCCTGAAGAGGCGGCTTTCCAGTTTACCTATCGCATTACCCGCTACCTTAATTGGTTTCGGGATGAATGGACCCCGCTGCAACGGAAATTGGAACAGCATGGATTAAATGTCGAGGCCTTATGGCATGACACGCCCGAGGTACTGGGCAATCACGCACAATTGCAGCGTTTGTCCGTACTGATTCGCGAGATTTTGCCCCCGGTTGTGGATGCCCACATAAACCGCATTCTTTCACACAAGGTCTTTGATGAATTTGAGGTCATACACAGCCAGCTTCGTAAGGCCTTAGACGCCGCGCCGGGTTCACTCATCCTTAAAAATCTGTATGACGCCGCGACAGCCCGTAATCTTGAGGAGTACAGGCTGGCCGTAAACGAACTGGTGAAATTTCACCGGACAGCCCACCTGCTTGAGCGCCGACAGGAACTCCTCTCGAAATTGGAGGCTGTAGCACCAAAATGGGCTGCCAATATTCGCACGCGGTCTGAAAAGCATGCTCTGGGTGTGATACCGGGAGACCCTCAGGCCGCGTGGACATGGCGGCAATTGCATGATGAGCTCGAGAAACGGGGCCAAACGTCCATGGACGAGTTGCAGCGTCAAATTGCGGAGAGGACAGAACATCTGCGCGAAATTACCGGACAACTTATTGAAAAGAAAGCCTGGAGAGAGCAGGTGCAACGCACCACGCTCCCCCAACGCCAGGCATTGCAGGGCTGGAAACAACTAATGCGGAAAATAGGGAAAGGAACGGGTATTCGAGCCCCGCGGTTGCGGGCCGAAGCCAGAAAACTCATGCCCGTGTGCCAAAGTGCTGTGCCTGTATGGATTATGCCCATGAGCCGTGTGGTTGAGAACTTTGTTCCCGGACAAAATCAGTTTGATGTCGTAGTCATTGATGAAGCCAGCCAGGCCGATGTTATGGCATTGACAGCTTTGTACTTTGGCCAACAAGTATTGGTGGTTGGCGATGACGAACAAGTGAGCCCCGATGCCGTAGGGCAACGTTTGGACGAGACTCAGCGGCTCATTGATACTTACCTGGTTGACGTACCCAATGCATCATTGTACGACGGCAAATCGTCAATCTACGATCTCGCTAAAACCAGTTTTCCGGAAGTGCGCCTCCGAGAGCACTTTAGATGTGTGTCACCCATTATTCAGTTCAGCAATCATTTATCCTACAACGGCGAGATTCGGCCCTTGCGCGATGCCAGCCAAGTAATGCGAAAGCCAGCCACAGTAGCCTACCGGGTCGAAGGAACTTCTGCCATTTTCAATGGCACCGTCAACAGAGAAGAAGCTTTCGCGCTGGTTTCTCTCTTGGTGGCAGCCACCGAACATCCGGCTTACGAGGAAGCCACGTTTGGAGTGATCTCGCTCTTAGGGGATGACCAAGCTTTACTCATTGATGATTTAATTCGCAGGCATCTGTCAGCTACAACATATCAAAAACACCTCATTCGCTGCGGAAACTCCGCGCATTTTCAAGGAGACGAACGCGATGTGATGTTTCTTTCCATGGTATATAGCCCCGGAGAAAATGGGCCCTTGCGTAGGCTATCAGACCCAGATAACCGCACACGCAAGCGATATAATGTCGCCGCCAGTCGGGCACGAGACCAAATGTTGGTCATTCATTCGGTGGATCCATTGAACGATTTGAAGGAAGATGACTTGCGCAGAAAGCTAATTTTGCATGCTCAGAACCCGCACCAGTTTGATCGGAACCTGGACTCCCTCGCACAACGCACTGAATCGGAATTTGAACGGCAAGTCCTACAGCGTCTTGTCGAATCCGGGTATCGGGTGACGCCCCAATGGAAGGTGGGCGCCTACCGCATCGATATGGTGGTTGAGGGAAGCGGAAGACGCTTAGCAATCGAATGCGACGGAGATCGGTGGCATCCATGGGATAAGTGGGACGACGATATGGCTCGCCAAGCCATCCTAGAACGGCTCGGTTGGCGCTTTGTTCGGATTCGCGGCACTCAATTCTTCCGTAACCCGGACGCCACAATGCGCCTTGTGTTTGAGCGGTTGGAATCGGAGCATATCGCCCCTGAAGCCAACAACCGTATTTCAGATACCCAGGCTCACCAGGTAGCCGAAGTTAAAGGACAATTGGAACAAGAGAACGAGATTCGCGACTGGATCATTCAACGGTCTGCAGAACTTCGGCGGAAGTGGTTGGCTGAAGAGTCTCCGGGATGACACGTTTGACGTCAAGATTTTTAGTGCAATAAATAGAGAAACTGATTTAGGGCGACCGTGGGTCAAGAGCCGATCGCCTCCGTCAGCCAAATCCAAGTGGCCCCTGGCGTTGGCATCGGCACAGGCGGGGAACGGTAGCGCTGTGTTGAAAGATAAGGAGGAATTTGCCAGGCACAAGCCTCATCGCGGTCGTTGGCTCTATTGAATTGCCTTGATGGCAAATCATTTCCGCCCATCGGGGCCGCAAATCATCACCACCTTCGCATCGAATCCGTGTGGCTCAATTCGGTTCCACAACAAGTGGATTCGAGCGGACAAGTGACTAGGTATAACGTTTGGCAGCGCAACCGAACGTACGTTCAACCGAAGAACAAGGGCCAGTCAATCTTTGCAACTAATGTGCGTGCTTCTTGGAAATGTGCTGCAATAGCTACCGTCACACTAGTTCCCGACTCTTGGCGTGTACACAAAAGACCCCAAGATGTCGGCTGTACACGCAATTTTGTCGACGGGTTTGCGGTTGGCCGTGAAATAGCCACGATTAATGCCGAAGACCCTGACGCGGCGATAATCGAACCGAATCCCTGTGTCGTAGCCGGCATCGACAAAGTTCCGAAAGATTGCCGTGAAGCACTATTCGTGAAGAGAAGAGGGTGTTTAGAAGACATCGACGATTGGTGATAATGCAGTTCCATGGAATTAGTCATTCTCCACGTTTTGGGAGTCTCTTGCGTCAAGTTAATAACGTGAAGGGATTGAGGCGACATGGCTACAACGGTAATGTGATGAGACCATGGCACGAGAAATCGAATAGGAGGAAGCGGAGACAGAGACATCAAGGGCTTTCCGACGGCCGCAGGAATTGAGGCATGGACGGTCGGCACGTAAGGATGACGATTAAGCGTCGGTTGATTGGAAGCACCATGGAATTGATTGCCATATCCCAAGAATGTTACTAATCCCAACATTATCATTATACGCCACGCCCAGTTACGAATCATCTGACTCCCTTCCCCTCATCGACGGCAAAGCTCAATCTGATACCATGTAAAACAGACTTCATTCGTTCGAGGTTTTGCTGCCATTCCCGTCCCCACTTGATATGCCGAACCCCAAATCGGATACCTGACCTGATAAGATGATACGTCATAGATCGGGTAGGCTACCAATTCATACATTTTCCCCGCAGAAACCCACACGGACGCGCTGGCATCGACTTCATTGGAAGAGTTCCGCGGATGAGAACAGTTGCAGCGCACCTCCTAAACAAACTCTCCAGAAATAGGGGGAAATAATAAAACAGAAATTATGGAGCCACCGAACCACTTTCCTTCGCTGCCTCAGTGTTAGATGCCGGTTCGGGACTGGTAACCGTCAGGGAGGCCGCTGGTGCTGTGAGATCTGCTTCAATGCCTTGTGAATTTCCGGCCTCTTCCCCACAGCTGTCATCTGTCTCTTAGGAATAGGCTTTCCTGCCTTAGCATCAGTAAACTGGTCTCAAGTCGCGTTCCCGGTCACGGCGCGGTGGCGCGACTCGGATGGGGATTTGCCCACTTAATATTTGAGGCTGCATGGAACCATACCCCCGCCAACGCAATCATCACCGCCACTCTTCTTGTTCTGAAACAGTGTCGCAGCATTGTTTTTCCGCCCCGATCTTTAGGGCCCATGAGTTTCTGATCACTCGGTAAATTCATCCGCAAGAACGGAGTACATAAAGGAGTTCTGCCATTTTCCTTTTGCATAGAAATGTTCTCGCAACGTCCCTTCTTTTTTCATTCCAAGTTTCTCCATGACTCTCGCCGAGGCCGTATTCTCTGGTCTGCAAGTCGCAAAAATTCGGTGCAGATGGATCTCGCAGAGACCGTATTGACATAACGAATACGCAGCCTCCGTTGCGAATCCCCGTCCCCAAAATGTCCTATTGAGACAATATCCCAAAGAGGCTTGGGAATGTTCTTCTAAATGCAGTCCGCATACGCCAATCAAGGATCCGTCCCCTTTGAGCGTAATGGCGACTTCATAGACTTTTCGCGGCGTCTGTCCCTGCGTGGAGATTATGTGGTGAACATAAGCCTTGGTGTCATCCTCGGAGTTGGGCCCCCACTCCATGAATTTTACGAGGTCGGCATCCGCAGCATAAAGGTGGATGGCCTGCCAATCATCGATGACAAGCTCCCGAAGAATCAGCCGTTCCGTTTCCAATACCATGTACACTCGTCTCCTTGCTCTTTAATCGTGTTGGGGCGATCCCGAGATCGAACCGAAAGCTCGACTTTTCCCCCTGTGCTCATTTATTGCCAGTATCCATCACGGAAACTTTGGTCAATGAATGAAACCGCCGTGCGAATCAAAAATTTGGAGATGTAACCGGATGGGTCTCACGGCCGAGGGTCGTATGGTCAACAAAAAACGTAGAAGGGATTAAACTCTGTTGTGAACTCCGCATAACATATGCCGGCTACAATGGCGTTGCCTTCCGTACTAAACAAATTGGCCTAATTCACGAGTGAGAATGTCGGAAGGCCAGAGTCTGTGCCGCAATCTCTTGGCATGTTCTTGGTTGACTAGACCACTACCTTGCAGCCCCGGATCATTGCATGGACAAGGATAAGGGATCAACACAAATTTTAGCAAAACGGGCCAAGTGAATAAAAACCACATTCAAACCGAGGCCCCCGATCACGGTAACGTATAATGAAAATGGGAATTTGTGGACACTTAATTGGGCTGGAAGTTGAAATAACCCGTACTCAAAGTACAGATGTTCATAGAAACCTCGTCACCGGTACGGTAGTCTCTAACGAAAGAATAAAGGCGGCAGATCCGGATGACGAGTGATAACGCCAAGCTCCGCTCGCGGGATGGACAACGGCGCATGTGTGGAGCGACCTACCCATGGCAGAAGACTTCATGGACCCATGTGCCAATGCCTAGCGAACGTTTGTGAACGTCAGTGGACAGGGGGGAGGGGGGGCGCAATAATCTTAGGCGGAGCTAAGGCACTACGCCCGGAGAGCTTTGTGACACCGACCGTAATTGCAGAATTCAGCCATGGCCCGCCAGTTTCCGGGAATCTCATGATATTGCCCATAAATCCATGAAAGTTGGAACGCGAATGAACATCCATCAATTGATTTTCTGGTTGCTGTATGTCGTCTGGCTGGGGATGGAATTCATTGTCATCATGCACGCCCGCCGGCTCCGCAAAAAGCAATCCGGATCGTCCACCAAAGCCGATAAGGGCTCCATCTGGTTCATAGTCATCGGGATGTACATATTGATTGCTATTGCGTTTTTCCTATCGGTTCAGGGTCTGGGATTGATGCCCGGGTGGGTTCCCTACCTCGGCAATGTGATCATGGCTTTTGGCATCTTCATGCGGTATGGCGCAATCACGCAACTGGGACGCTTCTTTTCCACGACGGTGCAAGTGGCATCAGATCAGACGGTGATTCATTCCGGATGGTACCGGCTTGTCCGCCACCCGGCATATACCGGAGGATGGCTCATTGCCGTCGGACTGGGTGTGGGACTGGACACGTGGATCGGCACCCTGATCATCGCAGTGGGCCTATTTGCGATTTATGCCTACCGCATTTCCGTGGAAGAGCAGGCGCTTGTGGCGCATCTGGGCACAGCCTATAGAGACTACCGGCGGCACACATGGCGGATGTTTCCGGGCGCATGGTGAGACGTCTGGATCCACACGTGAAAGCTCATAAACCGTTTTTCCCGGTCACACAATCGTCAAGAGGCCGTGTTCTGATCACCATGCTTTCTTTGGTTTTTATTATCATCGCCGCCACGCTGTGGCCGGCGAGTCCCGGGCGCTGGTTTTGGGTTCCGGCTCTGGTCGGTCACTTGGTCATGGTCATCGTCGGCTATCTGGTCTGGATCAGCACGGGAGTGCCCCGCCCACCACTCACCATACGGCCCCGATCCCCGCGAGCTTTTTTTCGCGTGGCAACCATCCTCGGCCTCGTCGTAATAGGGCTCACCGTGATGAGTCCTTCTAGCGGCCAGTTTCTGTGGTACCGCCATGGCATCGTCGCCCTGGTGGCATGGATCCTCTTTCAGAGCGTAATTGTCGGCTGGACAGAAGAATTCTATTTCCGCGGTGTGATCCAAGAGGTGCTGAGCCAGACCATATCCTCCAGGCCGTTCTTGGGAATTCCGGCATTCGTCTGGCTGAGTGCCGGTTTGTTTGGTTTGGCCCATCTCGTCAACCTGGATTCCCAGCCACTCCTCACGACCCTGATGCAAGTGTTAACAGCCTCAAGCCTCGGCCTTGTGTTTGGCCAATATTACCATAAAACGCAGGATTTAGCCGGAACTGCATGGCTCCACAACCTCTTCGACGGCGTGGTGACAATCCTGCCGTGGCTTTTCGTACTGATCAAATAGCCATGGTGAGGAACCTTTCATCACAGAAGACCGATTATCCCTCACAAAAACTTGCCTAACCTTTCGGCAGTCCATTGGCATAACACAAAATCGAGTGCAACAGCCCCACCGTGCGTTCGTGATGCGTAGCCTAGGAACGACAACAACCCCACCTTCCGGACGCCAAAGTTTGACATGGGGATCGGATCCATTCGTGCCGGGATAATCAACCCAAATCATTTTGGTCGGGAGGTGTGTACTAATGCACTGCCCCGGTTAGCCCTTAAGACTTCAATTCAGAGGTTGATAACCGGAGGCAGCACGACGACAAGCCAGTCCATGTTTTGCAAGAATCAGGCGAGTCCACACGGCGGTGTCGATTAGTTGGCTGCTGGGACCGGGTACCACTGCAATAGCGATGTGTCAAAGACACTGGTGTTAAGCGGATATCCGTATCGGTATAGCTCTCTCCCGGTCTTTGACAGGGCAATGGGCCGCAGATGATTCAATCCGATCATGCGGTTCCACGAAAAGATCAGAGGTTTATTGAGTTCAACCGTTTTTCTTTGCCGGGAACCAGAAGGTCCGACCGCAATGTAGGCAATAGCGGGGTCAGAAACTTTCACAGCAACCACCGTAGCTTGTTGGCGGCCCCCATCCCCCGTGTAGCTCATCCAGCCAACAGTATGGACGGGCCCGGTCCGTTCGGGGCCGACGACGGAATTGGCCGGATTCCGCCAAAGAATCACGCTCCGTGACACTAAAGCCGTGCGCGAGCCCTTAGGTGTATTGAGCAGGAGCACTCGTCCCCAAGGGTAAGAGACGACCCCAAACTCATGGACGCTTGGCCCATCGTTCACCTTGGCGGCTGCCAATGGAGTCAGTCGATAACCGGCAAACCAAGCACCCAGCAGCACACAGACTGTGCCGATCCCGGCCCACATACGCAGTGGCATAAGATACCCTCATTTCACATTTAATCCCAACTCTACACTCTGGAACGAAAGCTTGCTGCTGGGTGTTGCTGCTCCCAAGCAGCGGCGCCCAGTGTCCCTAATTCTCTCGCCGTCCTCTAGCGAGCAACACCCTAAGTATCATTTTGCCCGTTAGCACCTTAGGAGTGCCAATTTCAGAATACATCAACACTCATGCCTGGTTCTGCCGCGATAAGAAAAATCTCTTTACGGGAATTTCGCTCCGTTATACAATCCGGTTTTGGCCTGAGATGATCGTTCATTTGGGCCACCGTAAAATCTGCATTAGCATCCGCTTGACGGATATGATGACAGCAGCCGATTCATCATAAAATCTGCTGCCCTCCAAAAACAGTGAGTTGGATTGGAACATATGTTCTTATATT
>PXYT01000032.1 GCA_003023725.1 Sulfobacillus benefaciens
ACCATGAGTCCTGGTGGCGACGGATTAAATCCGGAGAATACCGGACGTATTATCAACAGCAATATGGGATGGCAGGAAAGGATTTGCCCCGCGGATGAGATTTTTCTTAGCAGTATGGCTGGCACGGATTGTGGGATGGGTCAGTCGCATTACGGGACGCGGAGGCAGTTCGTTGCCGGGACTCGTGGCAAGGCGCGTGGATTCCGAGGTGTTCCGGCGAATAACCGCGAGACTCCCCGGTGGCGTGGTTTTATTGACGGGAACGAACGGGAAGACAACAACGGCGGCTATAGTTAGTTATTTGCTTCGTCAGAGCGGATTGACGGTAGTTCATAACCGATCCGGAGCCAACTTGATTGTGGGGTTAACAGCCACACTGGTTCAGGCGAGTCGATGGCGGTTGTATCCTGACCAGGATCTCGCATTATTGGAAACGGACGAGGCGACTATGCCTCGGGCTGCGGAGGAAAGCCACCCACGAATCATTATGGTGACCAACTTTTTTCGTGATCAACTGGACCGTTATGGAGAGTTGTCGACAACGGTAAACTTTGTCAAACAAGGTATTCAGTCCTTGGATCCGGAGGGCTGGCTAGTTCTTAATGCCGATGATCCGCAAGTGGCCTATTTGGGAGAATCCGTCTCGCGAGTAGTGTATTTCGGAGCGGACTTGTCTGCCTATCCGACAAAAGGATCATCGCATGACGTCGCCGATGCCCGTTTTTGCCCACGCTGCGGCAATGAGCTCCGGTACCGCCGCCAGTATTATGCCCATCTTGGAGATTATCATTGTCCAGTTTGCCAATATCGCCGTCCGGTACCGGATGTTCTGCTTGTTGACTGGCCCGGATCAAATGGAAAACTGCGCATTGATTACCGGGGGAAGCAACTCATGGTACCCAACCGTCTTCCCGGGCTGTATAATGCGTATAACATTATGGCCGCTATGGCAGTCGCTTTACTGTTGGACACGGATTTGGATCGCGTAACCGAGTCGTTGGCATCATTTCGCCCGGCTTTCGGAAGAATGGAAGAAATTGTTATCGATGGATGCCGGCTTTGGCTGGCGTTAGTCAAGAACCCGGTGGGATTTAATCAGGTGCTTGAGGCTGTCGGTCAAGACACACGCCGGGTTAAAAATCTTCTCTTTATCATCAATGACCGCTACGCCGACGGACAGGATGTATCATGGTTGTGGGACGTGGATTTTGAACGATTTGTAGAATTGGACTGGAATGCATGGGTGAGTGGTATCCGGGCCAAAGATATGGCTGTGCGTTTGCTGTATGCCGGGCTCCCGCCGGATCGGGTGCATGTGGTGGAGAAGCCGGAAGAGGCTTTAGAGATGATGACGCATTATGCCACCTCCGATCAAGGTTATTATATTTTGCCGACATATACGGCACTGTTGGATATTCGCAAATATCTAACCGACAGGGGATACACACGACATTTTCGGGAGGGGTAGAATATTACATGCCGGAAACTGATACCCGGCCCGTCATTTTTGGCACCGCTGGACACATTGACCACGGCAAAACCACACTGACGGAAAGGCTAACGGGAGTGAACACCGACCGCTTGCCGGAGGAACGCAACCGGGGCATCTCCATTGACTTGGGATTTGCCCATTTTGAGTTGCCAAGCGGCAGGCATGCCGCCTTGATTGATGTGCCTGGGCATGAGAAATTTATTCGCAACATGGCGGCGGGAGTTCACGGGATGGATGCCGTAATGCTGGTAGTGGCGGCGGACGAGGGGATTATGCCTCAGACTCGAGAGCACCTGGACATTTTGACTTTGTTAGGTGTCCAAAGGGGCTTGACGGTCATAACCAAGGCCGATCTCGTGGAACCTGAATGGTTGCCTATTGTGGACGATACTGTGAAAGAAGCATTAATGGGATCGTTTCTGGAAAAGTCTCCACGAATTTTCGTCGACTCGGTAAGCGGCCGGGGGATTGACGAATTGCTGCAAGCCTTGGATCAACTGGCGAAGCAAGTACCGGGACGGGACGCGGGCGGAGTTGTCCGGCTGCCTATTGACCGAGTCTTTTCGGTCAGGGGCTTTGGAACGGTGGTGACGGGAACGCTCATTAGCGGTACGATTCAGGACGAAATGTCTCTGGAAATTACTCCTGGGGGTCAGATCGTCCGAGTGAGGGGGTTGGAAGTGCATGGCCATAAAGTCGGTAAAGCCGTGGCGGGACAGCGGGTGGCAGTTAACCTTAGCGGACTTGAAAAAGAGTTCATGCACCGGGGGCAAGTGCTGAGTGAACCCGGGACAATTAAAGCTCACGACGTTATGGTCGGAGAGTTGACGTTGTTGTCCACTAGCCCTGTGCTTGCTCAGCGCGCCCGAGTGCATATTCACCTCGGAACAGCGGAAGTTACGGGCCGACTTTATTGGTACGACCGAGACGAGTTGCAGCCTAAGGCCATGGCTTTCGCCGAAATGCGCTTGGAATCTATACTTCCCGCGACTCGTGGAGACCGCTTTCTGATTCGGTCATACAGTCCCATGACAACCATCGGGGGAGGCCGCATTATCGAAGTGGGACGACATCACAAAAAGAAAGAGCCGGGGTTAATGGATTTTCTTAGCCTGGCTTCCGCGGGAGACTCGGAAGGTTTGGTGCGTGCGGTGTTGAGCCATGCTACGCGGCCCATAGACGTGGAGGACATCGCCTGGCAGAGCGGGTTGAGCGTAAAAGAAGTGGCAGAAACATGTGAACGGATAACCGATGTGCTGTTGGGATCGGACGGCCTGGTTCTTCAGCAATCACGGCTGCAACCCTTCTCGAACCAGCTTTTGGAATTTCTTAGGCACTATCATCGGAATCATCCTCTGCGCCGGGGCATTGAACGGGAAAAATTGCGTGAAACATTGTGGCCCAGTTGGTCGGTAAAACAGGCATTGTTTGTCGTGGTTCATACCACTGGAGCGACAATCGCTGGCGAATGGGTACGTCTGACGGATTTTGCGCCTTCTGCCCCGGAACCTTGGCAATCTGAGATCGATTTGATATACCGGGCTATCCAGGACTACGGATTAAAACCGCTGACGATAGATCTACTGCGCGAACAACTGCGTATTGACACCGATCATTTTTTTGACGTCATGGAATTTCTCACGCAACAAGGACGAATCGTGCGGCTGGATGAAGGAATTTACTTGGCGGATATAGTATTTGAACACGCCCGGCGTAATGTTACGGAAGCCTTAAGGTCCGGGGCTGAGTTGTCCACCAGCCAGCTGCGGGAAGTACTGGGAGCCAACCGCCGGTTTACGGTCCTGGTTTTAGAGTTACTGGATTCTCTCCATGTCACCAGACGTGTGGGAGACAACAGAACGCTTGTTAAGGGACAAAATCCCGCCGAAGGCTAGTCACCAGGCCAAAAATGCGCAGATACAAGGGGTAATTATGCGGATAGATGTCACGTGGGCGAAAATGCCCAAAGGAGGATTCGGCGAAAGCGGAGACACCATCGAACTTGTGGAACGCCCATTAGGAGGCATTTCGGTTATTTTGGCTGATGGTCAAGGTTCCGGAGCTTCTGCCAAACGCATCAGCCGCCTGGTGTCTATGAAAGCGGTGAGCCTGATTGCCGACGGTTCCCGTGACGGCGCCGTGGCCCGGGCGGTGCAAGATATGCTCTATACCGCCCGAGAGGGGCGGGTTACGGCGACCTTGGTCGTGTTGTCGTGTGATATGCATACGAATAGCATTGTGATTGCACGCAATACTCCCGTTCCCGTGCTGATTCGCCAAGAAGACGTAGTATTCCGGCTGGAAGGGGGATCCGAGGTTATCGGAACGTACCGGCGAACCCGGCCTACGATGACAGAACTCGCCCTCATTCCCGAAACTGTCATTTTGACCTTTTCGGACGGGGTTGTCAATGCCGGGAAGCGTTTTGGAAAATCACTGCCATGGGATATGATAGAAGAAGAATTGAAAACACTGGACCTAGCGGAATTGCAAGCATGGGTCGATGATCTCATGGCCCGCACACTGGCACTGGATAAGGACCGGCCTGGCGACGATGTGAGCATTGTCGCGTTGGGAATAAGGAGTGATGTCCAAAATGCCATACGCACATTGTCGGCCAGTATTCCCTATTAATGGAATTATCCTGGTAGGCGTCTGTGCGGCCGGGAAGTCGACGATTGCCCGATTGTTGCAGCCTTTCGGTATGGTAGGCCGTTCGGTGGCTCAGGAACATTCACAATGCTCTACGTTATTTTTGCGCCAGGGCCCAGCCATTATAGTTGTTTTGACCGCAAGCCTTCCTACTATCAGGAAAAGACGTCGAAGGCAATGGACAGCCCAACAGTATGAACGGCAATGGAGACGGCTCCGTGTTGCCCGCAATCAAGCCCATCTCATTGTTCGCACCGATCCACTCGATCCCGGCGAGGTCACGCGGCAGATCGTGCTGTGGTTTGATGCTTTTACGGGGTTGAGTCAATTGTGGGTTACGAAGGACATCGCAGATTGGCGGCAACGAGCCAAGTTCCGGCGTGAAGTAACGTGGGGGTACAGATGCCCGGACCGGGGGGAAGGGGAATTCTCTGCAAACCCCAGTTTCCGGCCGTGGCTTAAGCACTGTTTCAAAAGTGCACAAATTGACACGCGATTAGAGCCCGGGATATAATGAAACGATTTTGAACCGGGGGGTTTACAATGCGTCAAAAGAGTATGGCAAAATTTTTCGCCCTGGTTGCGGTGATTATCGCAGCCCTTTATTATTTTTTACAAGTGAACCCTATTGCCCACCACCTCCGCTACGGGCTGGACTTGAAAGGCGGCGTGACGGCGACTTATCAGGCGCAGCCGTCGCCAGGCCAGCCGGTTAACAAGGAGACGATGGCGCGGGCTATGTCGATTTTGGGATTTCGGGTGAATGCGTTGGGTGTCTCGGAACCGGTCATCGAACAAGTCGGATCCAACCAGATAACCGTGGACTTGCCGGGTGTGAAAAATCCGGAACAGGCCCTCAAGTTTCTGGGGCAAACCGCAATTTTGCAAATTAAGAGCCCTTCCGGTCACGTGCTTCTAAGCGGGGGTGATCTTTCCAGCGCGAAGGCCGGCATAGCGGGAGGTCAGTACGTTGTAAATTTGACTTTCAATGCCAAGGGAACAACCATTTTTGCGGCGGCTACCAAAAAGTATTTGGGGAAGCCCCTTCCTATCTATTTAAATGGAAAATTAGTCGAAGCTCCGGTTGTACGGAGTGTTATTCCTGATGGCAAAGCCCAATTGACCGGAAACTTTTCCAGTTTGAAAAGTGCCCAGAAAACTGCCCTGTTGCTTCAATCGGGGGCATTGCCGGTGAACCTGAAGGTCCTCGACGTGCGTACCGTGAGCGCGACCCTCGGTGCCGCTTCGGTGGTTGCCAGCAAAGTCGCTGCCGTCATTGCTATTGCTCTGATTGGAGTCATCATGGTATTTTGGTACCGCCTGGCTGGGTTTGTAGCAGACATGGCTTTGGTCATTTATCTATTGTTGGTCGTGGGAGCGTTATGGGCGATTCATGCGGTCATCACGGTGCCCGGAATTGCAGGGTTGATTCTCTCTGTTGGGATGGCCGTGGACGCCAACGTCATAATCTTTTCCCGAATCCGTGAGGAAATCATCAACGGCAAAACACCCAGGGCATCGGTGGCTGCCGGGTTTCGCCACGCAATTCGGGCCATATTGGACTCTCATGTGACAACTTTCGTATCGTCACTGATTCTGTTTTTCCTGGGTACGGGAGAGGTCAAGGGATTTGCTTTGACTCTTATGATTGGGACAGGTGTCTCGTTGCTGACGGCTGTTTCGGTAACAGGTGTTGTTATCCGGTGGGTGGCAGATGCGGGCTGGGCCAAAGTCCGTCAAATATTTGTAGGCTAGGAGGAATGACATGCGTTACCATTTTGAGTTCGTGCGCCCCTGGAAAACCTGGTTCATCGTCTCCGGTCTGTTGGTGATTTTGGCCCTGGGAGCTTTTTTCATCCGAGGTCTCAATTATGGCATTGATTTTACGGGCGGCACCCAGATGAATCTGCGGTTTACGCATCCTGTCACCGCTACAGCTATAAAAACCGTGCTGACGCGGGATCACATTTACGGAAGTACCGTGGTGTTTGTGGGCAAAGGAAGTCAAAATGTCTTAATTACCACGCCCACGATATCGGAACACGAACGGACGGCCCTATTGTCCCAGTTAGGATCGAAAGTCGGCCACTTTCATGAGATCTCGACAAGCCGGGTTTCATCCATTATTGGCCGGCAAACCGAACGCACGGCGTTGATTGCGGTGTTGCTCGCGATTGTGGCGATCATCGCCTATATCGCCATTCGGTTTGAATGGCGTTTCGCCTTATCAGGAATTATCGCCATGATCCATGATGTGATTATTACGGTGGGATTGATTGCGCTGATTCATATTCAAATTACGGAATATTTTATTATGGCTGTACTGACAATATTTGGATACTCTATTACGGACAAAATTATTGTGTTTGACCGAATTCGAGAAAATCTTCCCAAGAAAAAGAAACAGGACGCCCTAGAGGATTTGGTCAACAAGAGCCTGAATCAGGTTCTGGTACGCTCAATCAATACATCGACCACGGTTATTATTGCCCTCTTGGCCCTATTAATCTTTGCTGGAACCAGCATACGCGATTTCGCTCTGACTATGTTATTCGGTGTTATTTTCGGGACCTATTCCTCTATTTTTATTGCAAGTCCTATTTGGTTGCTGTGGCGAAAACGGGATTTAAGTAACAAAAGAAAGCGAACCGCGTCGGCCTAAGAGCGGCCATATTCTGTGAGTCTCCTCGGCGATGCCTGGGAGACTTTTTGTGTGTCGGGGGGAAATGGTCATTCGAGACATGGGCACAGAGATTATCCTGACTAGGGTGTGCAACACCATGGTTCCATTCCTTAGATGAGCCGCGATAGGTGGTTTCCCGATCCCGCAAAGACGCACAAGGTTTGGAGTAAATGGGCACACTGTACAGTGATTAGATGCCTAGATGCTTGGATTATTCTGAGGAAAGGATGTCCGAAGTTATGAAACCCCGAGTGTGGTTGGACATGGACCCGGGGATTGACGATGCCTGGGCTCTTGTGGTGGCCATGAATCAGTCTATTGTGACCGGTATTTCCACAGTGGCAGGAAATGCCGGACTGCAAAACACATATGCCAACGCCAAACGTGTTCTCGAAGTTGTGGGAGGGAGGAGAGTTCCTGTTGTTCCCGGGGCGTCGGAACCCTTATTGACACCCTTGGCCACGGCCCCGGGATTTCATGGTCAGGGTGGAATGGGGGAGTGGAACGTTTCAACAGAAATCATACCCCCCGAGATGACCCGTGTATGGACCTGGTGGTCGCAACATGCAGGGGAAATGAATTCAACCCATCTCATTGCCACGGGGCCCTTGACTAATATTGCCATTAGTCTTTTGGCGTACCCGCACTTAAGTACAATCTGGGCCTCGGTGACGTGTATGTGTGGGGCGTTGCCAGGTGCTCAGATGGATAAGGCCCAGGAATTCAACGTCTATACCGATCCCCATGCGGCGGACATTGTTTTTCATTGGGCTCAACGGGTTCAGCTTATTGGGATTAACGTGGCTCACAAGGCAGTTATTCCGATGAGTGATCTCGATCGCTTGAACCGAATGGGAGAAGTGGGCCATATGCTGGAAAAGATGCTGAAGTTTTACAGTCAAAGAGCTCGAGGAGAAGGCGGAGATCCCAGGGCATTTCCGATTGATGATGTGGTGGCCGTGGCTGCCGTTGTCCGGCCGGAAATCTTTGAATGGCGAGAAATGCCTTTGGCAGTAGTTCGAGAAGGGCCGCTTCGCGGTACTGTCGTGTTGAGTCCTATTGATGTGAGGCGCTCACCCGTCAGGGTGGCCACCGATGTCGATGTGGCCGGATTTCGGGACTGGCTCTGGGAGGCGATGGATTGTTACGAGGAAGAGTCCTGGTAGCAAGAAAACGTCGTATAAGTCGGGGGTGTTGTGCACATGCTGAAATGGGGTATCATCCCTCAAGATATGGCCGGGATCTGTTGACGGCAACGGCAAAGGAGAGAACACTATGCGAGTAAGTGAGATTATGACGACCCAGGTGAAAACCGTGTCACCGTCCGACACCATTCAGAAAGCCGCCGAAATCATGAAACGAATCGATTGCGGCAGCGTTCCCGTGATGGACAATGACCGGGCGGTGGGAATGGTCACTGACCGCGACATAACGATTCATGCAATCGCCGAAGGTAAAGGGGCAGATTTCCCAGTCAAGTCCTGTATGACAAAATCGGTCGTGACGGTCAATGCCAAGACGGATGCCCGGGAAGCTGCCAATATCATGGCCGATCATCAAGTTAGGCGCTTGCCGGTAGTGGAAAATGGGAAACTCGTCGGAATTTTGGCCATGGCCGATTTGGCCAGGGTTAACATCTTTGTTCGTGAGAGCGGCCAGGCTCTGAAAGAAATCTCGGAACGGACGCATACCAACAGCACGGTTCAGCACTGAAGTCTTAAGAGCGTAACACCGGGAATAGCGCTTTTCTGTCGGGGACGGACCGAAAACCGCCTTTGTCCTTCGTATCTGTTCTTTCCGTGATGGTTCCGGAATAAAAGGCGGACAGGCGATTTTTGGATTCTGTTGGGCGAGAGGGTTGCTATTGGGTCGTGCCTTCGCGGGTTTTCCCATGAATTTGGCCGGTCACCATTGATCACATCCTAACTCCTGATGCAATCCCAAACAATTTTGTCTTAGGACATTCTCTGATGGGCCTAATTGCATTCCGCTCCCATGAAGGCCCCATAATTCGCATGGGGGACATCCGAACACGGTGACGACGCGTGTATGAGAACCAATCTTTTTTCGTTTGAGATCAGAGCCATCACCCTGGCCCAGTCAGGGTGATGGCTTGCCACGGGAGAGCCTCGGGAATAGAGAATCTTTCATTCCATGGCTATCCTGCCTACGTGAAATTCAGCAAGGGCTTGGTTGTGCAGTGCTGCTCGCCGATAACTTTATTGTGATTGAGGGGATGCCTGGTGATTTGGTGTTTTGTGCTTCCTGCTGCCGGGGCACTAGTCTGGGACGGCCCATGGCTGATTGTCGCGATGGGATTGCAATGGCTATTAGGGATTGGCGTGCCAAAGTGGTCCACGGTATTTTTCATTGGTGAATTGCTGATTCTCGGTCTGTTGGAATGGGCTTCACGCCAGTGGTTGCCGGCACCTTCGGTTCAACGGAGTTCCAAGCGCCTACTGAAAGAATCTTGGATTCTGCTCGCGTTTTCGCTTCTGCTGAGTCCCGTCCCTGGGTTCATTGTCTGGCAGGGCGTAGTGGGATTTGACGCCGCAAGCAGAATTTATGGCCTAAGCCGTGACGTATCGCGAATCCTAAGAGTTCGGGCTGTAAAAGTCCTCTTCATCATTGCACTGGCTTTGCTGATCCTCTGGACGGGACCATGGACCTAACAATTCCGTACGCTGAGTTTTTTGTGAGAGGATCTCTCTTGAAAAGGCAGCGAGGATGGCTTGATCTTTAGATGAAGAGAAGTCCAGGGGTCCTCTTTTACCCGTTATGTATTCTCCCCGAAAGTCCTAATCTTTATTCCCCACCTCTCTCCGATATGGATTTTAGAGAATGGACATCAGACTCCGGGCCTTCTATGCGACTGAGGGGAGGATGATGGATTGTCATGGTACAATAATAACGACAGGTTCAGCAAACGGGTGAAAATATTGATGGACGTGGATGGACAACTGCAGATTAGTACCAGGAGCGCTTTTTGGGGTGCGGTAGGAAATTTTTTTCTCATGGCTCTAAAACTTATCGTGGGCGTCATGGGCAACTCACGCGCCCTGATTGCGGATGGTGTTCATTCCGGCGCCGACTTGGGCTCCTCTATTGCTGTCATTATTGGCCTGAAGGTTTCGCGGATACCGCCCGACGAAAGTCATAACTATGGACATGCGAAAGCCGAAGCTGTCGCCCAGAAAGTTGTTGCTCTTCTGCTGATTTTAGCCGGATTTGAAGTGGGCAGTGGAGCTATACGGGCACTGGGACGCGTCCACAGCCAACGCCCCGATTTCCTGACCCTCATTGTCTCGGCCGGAGTCATGCTGATCAAGTGGGTTATGTACGT
This sequence comes from Sulfobacillus benefaciens, assembly GCA_003023725.1. Lineage (GTDB taxonomy): Bacteria > Bacillota > Sulfobacillia > Sulfobacillales > Sulfobacillaceae > Sulfobacillus > Sulfobacillus benefaciens. The sequence continues at coordinate 10,171 of PXYT01000032.1, forward strand.
TAGGCAAAAAAGAATGGCTTTGAGAACGGGCAGTCATTCTTTGATGGCGTCCGCTCTGGATAACCGGATGGACGTCATTTCGTCCGGGATTACGACGGCGGCAATTTTGGGAGCGCAATGGGGTCTTCCCCATTTTGACTCTTACGGGGCGCTGGCCGTGGCGGCTTTAATTGTCTGGCTGGGAGTGGAAATTTTCTCTCAGGCTGCAAACGATTTAATGGACCGAGCTGCCAGCACTGAAACTGTTGAGAGCATTCGCGATGTCTGCCTGAATGTGAACGGCGTAAAGATGATTGACGAAATTCGGACTCGAGTTGCCGGAACTCAAGTGCTGGTGGATTTGAAAATCGTGGTGGATAGCAATTTATCCTTGCTGGAAGCACACGGCATTGCGCACCGGGTTAAGGACGCGGTGATGAACCTGCCGCGTATTCAAGACGTTATGGTGCATGTGAATCCAGATTAAACGACTTTAAGACGGAAATGGATTGGTGAAGACAGACGCGGTATCTTAATCGGCCCTATATTGTGAGATCGCCACGAAACGAGGATGAAGAACGTTTTCGTTCGCTGCAGCAGCGCCTTGGCGTATCGGAAGTGACTATGAGGATTCTTTGGGCACGGAATATTCATTCCTATGATGATTTTAGACAATTGCAATGGGAGAGCGGGGAGTTGTCCGATCCTTTTCTCCTGCCCGATATGGAAAGAACTGTGAGCATGCTGGAGGCGTTTGGCCGAGACAAGCGGGCGATTAGAGTCTATGGGGATTACGATGCCGACGGGGTGAGCGCAACCGCGTTGATGTTCCAGGGGTTGTTGTGGGCAGGCTTCGACCATGTGGATTATTATATCCCCAATCGTTTTGATGAAGGTTATGGATTGAATACTGATGCTGTGGCACAGGCCTACGAAGACGGTATCAATGTCTTGATTACGGTGGATTGTGGGTCGAGTTCTTTGGACGCCGCTGAATTGGCTGAGCGCCTTGGGATTCATCTGATAATAACGGACCATCATGGACTGCCCCCCGTGCTGCCGAAGGCAGCGACTCTGGTGAATCCGGAACGGATGGAAAACCCTAATCGCTTGTCCGGATCCGGCGTGGCCTTACAGGTGCTACGGGCCTTGTTACCAGGTCCATTGCCTGAGTGGGCTTACGGGGTTGCTGCCACGGGAACGGTGGCTGATGTCGTACCTTTGACGGGAGATAACCGGCGCATCGTTCAGCGCGGACTACATGCTTTGAGTTCGGGAAGTGTTCCGGGCATCCAGCTACTGCTCGGCGACCGGCTTCGAACTCCCCAAGACCTGAAGGTTGATGATCTAGGATTCTATGTCGGACCCCATCTCAATGCAGCAGGCAGGATGGGGGATGCTAAGCCGGCGGTTTCGGTGTTATTGTCGTCCACTCCCGGGGAAGCCGAGCCATTTGTACGGGAGTTGCAGGAAAAAAACCACTTGCGCAGGCAGTTGGAGCACGATATCTTGAACCAGGCCCTTGAGCAAGTGGCCGAATACAGCCGCGCCGAGCTTCCGCCTTTTGTGGTGTTAGCCCAGGACAATTGGCACCACGGAGTTGTCGGCATTGTTGCGTCCCGGATACGGGAGTTGCTGAAGCGTCCCGTGGCAGTAATCGGATGGGAACAGGACGAAGGCAAGGGGTCTGCACGGGGGATTCAGGGTCTTAACCTGTTGAAACACATGGCAACACACCGGGAGATGTTTCTTAAGTTGGGTGGGCACCCAGGAGCTTGCGGATTTAGTCTAATCAAACAGGATGCCTATGCCCTATCGCTGACACTTTCCCGATCTCTACCTCCGCAAGCCCGGGAACAGCGGTATGCGGCGGATATGGTGGATGTGCGCATTAGAGCGGAAGACCTGACTCCTGCGATTTTGAATGAACTGCGAAATCTGGAACCGTTCGGCCACGGTTTTGAACGCCCGCGTTTTGCCGTCAAGGGGATTGCCCGGTCATGGAGGACGGTGGGACAGAATCAACAACATTTGACACTGACGTTGGAACGCAGTGCCTTACGGGCTGTGGCTTTTGGTCAGGGAAGACAATCCACGGGAATGGAATCCGGCAATGCCGTGGAGTTCATCGGGGAATTGATGGCCAATTTCTACCAAGGACGCGAGACTTATCAGTGGCGTATCGACAAATTGTTAGAAATCCGCGCGCAACGAAAGGATTGGCGGAAGCTGGTCCGTTGGGAAAAACCGTCCCAACACATAGATGGCCGGGTTGTGTATGTGGTGGGGACAACGCGCGATCAACGTCATTTAGCCAAAGAGCTCAGTGCCATGTGTTTTGACCGTCATTGGGATTACGGTATGAAAGCCGCATATGAAGAAATGCTTAGACGGTCCGGAACCATGTCAGTTATTGTTAACCAATGGGGACTATGGCCTTCTTTGGACGGCTGGGCCCAGCACGTCATCTGGCTTACAGCTCCTCTCAGCCACGAATGTGTTGCCATGGCAGCGTCTATCTTGGAGGACAAGGGTGTGATGTGGATCGATCCACGGGAGAGCGGGGACCAGGTTTTGCGCAAGGCGGCGCGATTGACACCGGCGCGCGACACTTTGGCACGCTGGTGGCGGCAGGGCAAGCTAGGTCGGCATCCCTTGATCGTCGGACAGCGTATATTTGAAGAGCTGGAACTGGATCCTCGCGTCGGACCTCATGTGCGGCGCCAGCTTTCGGACAGTCCGTCTTATGAGCGAGCACACAACCGTCTAGATGAAATCCGATCCAGTTGGCAATATCCGTTGGTTCGATGGAACCAGGAAACCTAACGCGTAGGAACCCAAAATGGGAAGACAATAAGGCAATTGCTTGAATTCGAGGAGGTTGCGTCATTGTGGAATGGGTAAAATGGCTGCGTGAAATTCCGGACTTCCCGCAACCGGGCATTTTGTTCCGGGATGTCTTGCCGGTCATGGCACGCCCCGAGGCATGGAAAGAAGTGTTGGACGAATTGGAATGCCGGCTAAGGCCATTGGCTCCCGGCGCCATTCTGGCTCCAGAGGCCCGAGGATTTCTTATTGCAGCCCCCTTGGCAGACCGGTTAAACGTCGGGCTGGTGCCGGTGCGAAAGGCCGGAAAATTGCCAGACCCTGTTATATCTGAATCATATTCGTTAGAATATGGTGAAAACCAACTGAATGTGGAATTGGATTCGGACTTGGCAACAAAACGTGTGATTATTGTGGACGATGTTTTGGCTACAGGCGGTACGGTCGAGGCTGTGGCCAAACTCGCGTCCAGACTCTCGGCACAGGTTGTCGGTTTTGCCTTTTTGATTGAATTGGTGGCCTTGGGAGGGCGTTCTCGGTTGGATTCCGGCGTTCATATAACCAGTCTTTTGCCACTTTAACAAGTGAATAGGGGGGAGAAACGTGGAGCAGGTGAGTATGGCGGAAAAGCTTGGATTTACCGAGGATTCTGCGGAAGCGGAGCAAATCGCCCAGGCGATTGATTTTGCCCGCCGGGCTCATGCCGGCCAGAGCCGGGCTTCTGGTGACCCCTATATTGAGCATCCGCTGGCAGTCGCCTCCATTTTGGCGGACCTTAAAATGGATGTGCCTACGATAGTCGCCGCATTGCTTCACGATGTCGTGGAAGACACACCCTTTACACTGGATGACATTGAACAAAGCTTTGGATCGGAAGTCGCGCAGCTTGTGGACGGAGTGACAAAATTAGACCGGTTGGAAGTGCGGACACGGGAAGAAGAACAGGCAGAAAACTTGCGTAAAATGCTTCTGGCCATGGCTAAGGATATTCGCGTCATTCTTATCAAGTTGGCTGATCGACTGCACAACATGAGAACTCTCAAACATCTTGACGCTAACAGGGTTCAGAGAATTGCTAAGGAAACCATGGAAATTTATGCTCCGCTGGCACATCGCCTTGGGATTTATCGAATTAAATGGGAACTGGAGGATTTGGCTTTTCAACATTTGCAGCCGGAATCTTTTCAAACCATGAAGGAGTTGGTGGCCAAAAAGCGCAAGGAACGCGAAGCCGCCGTAGAGGCGGTGACCTTGGAATTAACCAGACGTTTGGAGCAAATGGGCATGGTGGCGGAACTCTCCGGGCGGGCCAAGCATTTGTATAGCATTTATCAGAAAATGTACAAACAAGGCAAGGATTTTTCTCAAATTTTCGATTTAGTTGCTATTCGGGTGATGGTTGAAACGGTCAAAGACTGTTATGCCGTTCTGGGCTTGGTCCATAGCTTGTGGAAACCGGTTCCAGGACGATTCAAAGACTACATCGCCATGCCCAAATCCAATTTGTATCAGAGCTTGCACACGACGGTAATGGGACCCGAAGGGGAACCCATCGAGGTGCAAATTCGCACCTTTGAGATGCACCATACGGCGGAATACGGAATTGCGGCGCACTGGAGATACAAGGAAGGGAGCAAGGAAGACCGCGAATTTGAACAAAAGCTATCATGGTTAAGGCAACTTTTGGAATGGCAGCGGGATATGCGGGATGCCCGCGAATTCATGGATACCTTAAAAGTTGACTTGTTCAGCGATGAAGTCTTCGTGTTCACTCCCAGAGGGGATGTCTTAGATTTACCGACGGGTTCTACACCCATTGATTTCGCTTACCGTATTCACACGGATGTCGGCAACCATTGTGTTGGCGCGAAAATCAATGGACGCATTGTTCCCTTGACAACGACACTTGAGAACGGCGACATCGTGGAAGTTCTGGTCAATCGTAAGAGTCCGGGTCCTAGTGTTGACTGGCTAAATATCGTGCAGACCTCGCAGGCGAAGAATCGCATTCGCCAATGGATACGGAAAGAGCGCCGCCAAGAGCATTTATCCCGGGGCCAGGAAATTCTGGAACGAGAGTTAAGGCGGGCGGGTTTGTCGTTGCAGCATGAGCGCTTACAGGAATTGGTGAAAAAAGTCGGATATGGTACAGTAGACGAGTTGGCTGTCGGAATCAGTGACGGGATGGTTAACCCGGTTCAGGCTGTGAACCGGGTTAAAGACGAACTGACAAAAGAAATTGAACCGGTGATAACGCCGATCATACCGCCTAAACGCGGTCCGGGAAGCAAAGTGGGCCCGGCTCAGGTTGGACAACAAATTTTGGTGCGCGGGCAGTCGCGCCTGCTGACACGTTTGGCCCGGTGCTGCCAACCCGTTCCGGGGGATCCGATTATTGGTTACCTAACACGCGGACGCGGGGTTTCAGTCCATCGCTTAGGATGTCCCAATGAGAAAGAACTGAGTAAGGATCCCGAGCGGTTAATAGAAGTGAGCTGGGACATTCAGGAGGCGGAACTGGCTCCTCACCCTGTTGAACTGGCGGTATTTGCTTGGGATCGGGCTGGGCTCTTGGCCGATGTTGCCAATGTAGTGGCTGACGCCAATATTATATCCGCCAAAGCCCGAGGTCTCAAGGACCGGACGGCTATTGTCAATGTGCGATTGGAAGTGAAGAATTTGACCCAATTGACGAGAATTATTCGGAGGCTGGAAGCCCTGCCTTTTGTGGAGAGGGTGGAGCGTGTGAGCCACGAGAAATCCTGATGCGTGCGGTCATTCAGCGGGTAAAACGTGCGACCGTTTCCGTCGACAACCGGATTATCGGTGCCATTGGTCAGGGCTTGGCGGTTTTCTTAGGCGTGACCCATGATGATGACCATGGAGCCGTCTGTTGGATGGCGGATAAGATTGTGTCTTTGCGAGTTTTTTCGGATGACCAAGGAAAGATGAACAAAAGTGTGTGTGACGTAGCTGGCGGCTTGCTGGTTGTTTCGCAGTTTACCCTTTATGGAGATGTAGCCAAGGGGAGGCGGCCTAGTTTCACCCAGGCTGCCTCGAGGGAGACGGCCGAACCTCTTTACGATGAATTTGTGCGATTGTGCAGGCAATCGGTTTCTTTGGTGGAAACGGGTTGGTTTGGAACCGATATGGACGTTACACTGACCAACTGGGGACCCGTGACAATATGGCTTGACAGTTTGAAAAACTCGACTAATCGTTAGAAAGGAGTTTCCCAACTTATGCGTGCGGAATTTCAAAGACCCCGGGGAACCCAGGACATTCTTCCGCCGACGTCTCAAAAAATGGAACAAATCCGGCGTATTGCTGTTGACACCGCCCAAAGATTTGGGTATTTACTTGTCGAAACCCCGGTATTCGAGCAGACCCCGGTGTTTATGCGAGTGGGAGAATCCACGGATATTGTCCAACATGAACGATATTCATTTACTGACACTGGAGGCGTGGATTTGACCTTGCGTCCCGAAGGAACGGCTGCGATTGCCAGGGCCTACGTCGAAAACGGCATGTTTAACCAACCGCAGCCTGTGAGGCTGTGTTACTACGGGCCGATGTTTCGCCGGGAGCGACCTCAGGCGTTACGCTACCGACAACACACACAATTCGGAGCGGAATTGTACGGGTCGGTTCAGCCCGAGGCTGATGCCGAAGTGATTTTATTGGCCTGTGCTGTTGTAGAAAAAGTGGGACTGCCCGATCCGGTGATCCGCGTGAATTCCATCGGTTGTTCTAAATGCAGACCCCGTTACCGAGAAGCGCTGATCGGCTATTATCAGGAACAGCGCAGTCAGTTATGTCCGGATTGTCAAACACGTATTAACACCAATCCGCTTCGATTGCTGGACTGCAAAATTGATATAGCCATTCGGGAACAGGCGCCCGATATCAAGGAGTTTTGGTGTGAAGACTGCTCGGCGCACTATAGTCAGTTAACGGAACTGCTGGTTCTCTCCGGACGGCAAGTGTCGAGAGATCCATTTTTGGTCAGGGGTCTGGATTATTACAACCGGACCGTTTTCGAAATTGGTCATCCCAGTATGGGGAGTCAGGCGGCTTTGTTTGGGGGAGGACGGTACGATGGTCTGGCTACTGCTCTGGATGGTCCCGAGTCGACGCCAGCGGTCGGATTTGGTATGGGAATCGAGCGCTTATTATCCGTAGTGGAAAAGAATTTTGAGATCCTGCCTTTGACCCGGGTCTATGTGGCACACTTGCCGGGGTTTGAAGGCCCATCGCTCGTGTTAGCGGAACAGTTACGTCGTGAAGGCTTCCCCGCGGAATCCGATTTACTGCGCCGGAGTCTTAAAGCTCAGTTGCGTGATGCGGGACGGCGGAGCGGTGTGGTCGTGATTGTCGGGGGTCAGGAATGGGAACAGGGAGAAGTCGGTGTGAAGTGGCTGGAAAACGGCGTGCAAATGACGGTAAAGCGGGAGGAACTCAGTGATTTGTTGCGCCGGCAATCTGAATAAAAGCGCTGAAAGATTACGTTGAGGAGGACGGGTTTATATGTTGGGCCGCACACATTATGCCGCGGAGGTTAACGAAAAAATCGAGGGAGAAACCGTGACAGTGGCGGGGTGGGTGCATCGCCGCCGTGACCATGGAGGACTAATATTTATTGATTTGCGGGATCGCAGCGGTTTGGTGCAAGTGGTCGCCGAACCCGCCCAAGAAGAAAATTTTCGGCAACTCGACCGCGTGCGCTCGGAATTCGTGGTCACAGTAGAGGGTGAAGTCAAAAGGCGGCCGGAAGGAATGGAGAACAGGGAACTGCCTTCGGGTCTGGTGGAGATTGAACCGCACCGGGTAGAGGTTTTATCGGAAGCCAAGACGCCTCCTTTTATGCCGCAAGATGCCGAGTCAGTGGATGAGATGCTGCGTCTTAAATACCGTTATATCGATTTGCGGCGTTTGGGCTTGTTAAATAACTTTATTTTAAGGGATCGAGTGTTAATGGCGGTCCGTCGGTTTTTTCACGACCATGGTTTTTTGGATGTCGAGACCCCGGCCTTGGCACGATCCACGCCGGAGGGGGCTCGAGATTTCCTGGTTCCGAGCCGCCTGCAACCAGGGACTTTTTACGCTTTGCCGCAAAGTCCCCAGATTTTTAAGCAATTATTAATGGTATCGGGATTCGATCGCTACTATCAAATTGCAAAAGTGTTCCGGGATGAAGATCTTCGGGCCGACCGCCAGCCTGAATTTACCCAAATAGATGTGGAAATGTCGTTCATGACTCAGGATCAAATCCTTGACATGATGGAGTCCATGGTTCATTTCGTTTTCCAGGAAAGTATGGGAGTGACTCTGGATCCATTTCCACGCATAACTTGGCATGAGGCCATGGAGGGTTATGGATCCGACAAACCCGATTTACGTGCAGGAGAAAGACTGTGGAATCTAACGAAGGTGGTCGAGGCTCATGTTTCATGGCCGATTCTTCGCGAGGCGCCTTTTGTGGGAGGTGTGGTGTTTCGGGATTACCAGCCGTCACGAAAACAACTGGACATTTGGACGAATATGGCCAAAGATCTCGGAGCCGGTGGGCTCATCTGGCTAGTCAAGTCACCAGGACAAACACGATCATCCGCAGGGAAATGGCTGAGTCCGGAAGAAGTGAAGGAATTGGCGGATGCGGTGGAGCTGCAGGACGGGGATGTCTTATTGCTCGTTGCAGGTGAAAAATATCCGAGCCTTGGTGTCTTAGGCCAATTGCGTCTGGAGTTTGCTCGTCGGGAAGATCGGTTGAATGAAGGGTGGCGCTTTCTTTGGGTGACTGACTTTCCTTTGTTCGAGTGGTCACAAGAAGAGAACCGTCTCGTATCGGCGCATCATCCCTTTACGATGCCGCACCCCAGCGACATTGACCTTATTGAGACTGAACCATTGGCTGTTCGCTCACAAGCTTATGACGTCGTACTCAATGGTACCGAGTTGGCTTCGGGCAGCTTGAGGATTTTTCAGCCTCAACTTCAGTCCCGGATCTTTTCAACACTGGGACTGAAACCAGAGGAGATTGAAGAAAAGTTTGGATTTCTCATCCAGGCATTCCAATACGGAGCGCCGCCGCATGGGGGGATTGCGTTCGGTCTGGATCGAATGGTGATGTTAATGGCGGGAGCCAAAAGCCTTAGGGAAGTGATTGCTTTTCCGAAAACGGCGCGGGGAGTTGATCCCTTGATGAATTCTCCCAGTTCCGTGGCCCTCGCTCAACTGGAGGAAGTCGGGATACAAATCAAGAAATGAAGACAGCGAACCTCGACCCAATATCGGACGCAAAACGGAACGGAGCCTTCCACCCGAACGGCTCCGTTTTGTAGGCCGATGTGGGATTGCCTCAATATAACCCAACTAATGGATAATCGAATGGCGTTAGGAACCGCACCTTGGCACCTAATAGTTCATAATGGGGATTATGTTTAAAGATAATTAGGGGAAGTCATGGATTTCCCGGGCTAGATTGCTAACAGTGGGCGAAGTGAGATCCTTTTGTCAATCCCCGCTAACTTGTCATACAATCTATTATGTCAACGAAAGCAAATTGAACTAGGAGATACGGACAATGCCCTATTCACTATTGGATCATATCAATCCGGTCACATTGCATGTATTTTATGTCTCCCTGTTTCAGGTTACCGGAGTCCTCCTTCTTCTCGTTTTACTGGGATGGTTTTGGACGCGGATGCAATACCGGGTTAATGGAGAGTCACCAAAATCTCACGGAGAGGATTCCTTGAATCAAAGTGCGGAGTATCCTAAGGGATACCGCATTTTGTGGTGGGGACTGGGACTGCTTTGGCTGATTGACGGGCTACTGCAGGCTCAACCTCCGATGGCAACGAGCATGTTCGTCGATATGGACGTGGCAACGAATGTGTCCTCTCAGCCACACTGGCTCATCGTACTGCTGGGCGCCGGCATCCAGGCCTGGACAAGTCACCAGATAGCTTCGGCGATATTTGCGGTGCTCATTCAGATATTTATTGGTATGGCGATTTTGCTGGGATATAGACGCCGGCTAGGCCGTATTGGCCTGTATGTGTCCTTAATTTGGAGCATACCGGTCTGGATTTATGGGGAAGGACTGGGCAATTTGTTCGCTTCCGGAGCCTCATGGCTGACGGGAACCCCGGGTGCCGTGGTGTTTTACATATTGGGGGCGATTTGGCTGTTGCTGCCGCCCAGGTACTGGCAATCGGGACAGGTGGGACGCTGGACACGCTACATCATGGCCGGGATTTGGCTGCTCCTGGCTGTGTTTCAAGCGCTGCCGGGATCGGGCTATTGGTCGTCCACCGGACTTTATAATATTTTTCGGCTTAATACCCTTATGCCTCAGCCTGGGATCTTGCTGGCCCCGATTGTGTGGATGATGCATCAGTCCCGTCTTCACCCCGTTTTCTACAACGGGATCATGGTTGCGATTATGGCATACATGGGACTGGCAATGCTGTTTAAGAAGACAGGCAAGACGTTTTGGATCGCCAGTGTCGCATGGTTACTGGCAAGCTGGTGGCTTGGACAGGACTTTGGCATCGTAGGGGGAGTGGGAACAGACCCCCAGTCCGCGCCCCTTGCCCTGCTATTTATGCTGGGAGGGTGGCACTATGCCAGCCAAATTGAAACAATCTCCTCGAAAAGGATGCGGACCGGTGTTCGCAGCACAAACCTCACCACCCTCGGCATCGCTTCGACCGGCGTCGTAACGGCCCTGTTTTTGGTGTTGGGTTTTGCTATTCCTCAAGTTGTTGTCGCCCAGGGCGACAAGCCTGCACCCGTCGTTCACTCCCGGGTTGTGAAGAAAACTTCGCCGGATTCTTCCGGACACCCCGTTTCCTCGCGAAAACTGATGCATTCTCCAAAGTGGATGCAATATAATGCGTCTCGCCATCAAGTAGATTTACTGTTAAAGGCATCCGTCAACCAGTTTGGCTCATTGGCTTTTGACGGATACGCCAATGGTTTTCTCACTATTACCATTCCCACGGGCTGGACAGTGGATGCGAGCTTCGTGAACGAGCAGGTTATCTTGAAGAACAGTGCCATGATTGTGCCTTTTTCACAGTTGCGGCACGGAGGGCCTTTTACTCCGGCGTTCAACGGAGCCAATAGTCCTAATCCGACTCAGGGCGTGGGACACGGTGTGTTTCAGCACTTTCATTTTGTAGCCTCGCATAGCGGTCGGTACGCTGTCGTTAGTGCCGTTCCCGACGGACAGGCGACTTCGGGGATGTGGGATTATATAATTGTCAAGAATGTGCCAAAACCGACGGTACAGATCAAATAAGACGAGGGAATGCCGCCCTCGACGGGGATCCCGCGGGGCGGCTATCCCCGCCATTACCGGACCGCTGTCGGGATGAAAAGATCAACGAGCCCAATTACGAAAGCCGCAATCAAGGCGCCGAGAATAGAGACATGCATGGCGGGGACAAGAAACTGGGTAAAATAGATCACCACCGCCGAAACCAAAAACCCTACTAGACCACGACCATAGGGAGAAATGGATTTGCCAAATATCGCTTCAATAATGTATCCGGCCAAAGCAATAACCAATGCTGCCAGTAATGCCGACCAAAACCCTAAGTGCGAAAACCCGGGCACGATATAGCCCATTACCATTAGCACGAGTGCCGCTACGACGAACCGAACAATCATTCCAATCCAACTCACTTCGCTCACCTCCTTTACGCTGCGATTTAGTGTGGCTTGAGGGCACTGGAATTATTCCTCTCATAGTTTGCCCGTAAAGTGAACAGACTACCTGTGGAACCTTGCTCTAAAAAGCAAGAGTTTCTGACACTTTTATAGGGAGGGATTCTTTTGGCTAAGGGTGTTCCGGGATCGTTTCGGGACTTAAAGTCCCGTACGGCTGAAAAGCTCCGAAAAGGGGAAAATGACGTTCCCGAGGATGTGGTTGAGATGGGTAACTCTATGCTGAATGCCGGGGTGGAACCTAAGAGTCCGCAGGACCGTGTGGCAAAACGGATGTGGAAAAATAGCGGACCTCGGGAAAAAGAAGCATTGGCCGGTATGGTCACCCGCATGGCCAAGGATGACAACGAGAAGTCTTAACAATAACCTCCTTTCCGAATCGATTCCCGTCAAGGCAAATTATTGCTTTGGCGGGAATTCTTAATCGAATGAATGGTTGCATATAGACCAGCTGATCACTATAATAAAGGGTAACAATCCGGCTGTGTGCGTGAAGGCGACCGATATGTTTTGAGCCAACACCAGAACATAGGGAACCTGATCCTCAGTTAATGGCCGTCCTGCCCCGTCTTGAGGGGACTGCGAAAGTTAACGGGAGGTACCCACCTGCTTAAGAGCAGGTTCAAAACGTCGGTGTTGCACGGCATGGCGGGAAATGAAAGAGAAGATGGGTAACCTATCTTCTCTTTCTTTCGTTTCCCTGGTAATATCGAGGGTGAAATTGGAGGCGAATTCTTTGACAGATAATGTGGTTGTAGTCAGTCAAGCAAATTTTCACAGGATAATTGAAGACTCTGCGAATCCTGTGGTGGTGGATTTTTGGGCAGCATGGTGTGTTCCTTGCCGGATGATAAGCCCGATTTTGGAGGAATTGGCTCGAGAAAGGCAGGAAGCCATTACGATTGCCAAGCTAAACGTTGATGAGAATCCTACGATTGCCGCCGAATACGGCGTTATGAGTATACCGACATTAATAAAATTCCAAGACGGTCAAGAGACTGCCCGTGTCGTGGGGGCGTTGCCAAAGGCCCAATTGCTAAAGAAGTTGGGATTATGAACAATATCGCCCACACTTATGTTGATTTGCGTTCAGATACAGTAACACGTCCAACGCCAGCCATGCGTGAAGCGATGTACCGCGCAGAGGTTGGCGACGACGTCTATGGGGAAGATCCGACGGTAAATCGGCTTGAAGAGTATGCAGCGCACATACTCGGCAAGGAAGCCAGTGTGTTTGTGCCGTCGGGGACGATGGCCAACCAAATTGCCATCTTGACTCATACCCAGCGCGGAGACGAAGTCTTCATTCATCGCGACAACCACATCTTTTACTATGAGGGGGGAGCGGCGGCGATGTGGTCGCAAGCCACATTCAACCAGTTAAATGGGCCACAAGGCTTGATGACTGCGGATGAGCTGGAGGCCAGCATTCGCCCTCGCAACATTCATCACCCTCGTCCGCGCCTGTTGGCCCTGGAAAACACCCATAACCGGGCCGGAGGAGCCGCCATTTCTCGCGAACGCTTTTTTCCCCTCGTTCAGGTTGCCCGGCGTCATGATCTGAGTGTTCATCTGGACGGAGCACGCATTGCCAATGCGGCAGTGGCTCTGAACGTCGATATCCGGGAATTGACGCAGGATGTGGATTCCGTATCCATGTGCCTGTCCAAAGGTTTGGGCGCACCTGTGGGGTCGGTGGTGGCGGGGACGCGGGATTACATTGATCAGGCCCGTGTCTACCGGAAGTGGCTCGGGGGAGGCATGCGTCAGGCCGGCATCATAGCAGCTGCGGGGATTTACGCACTGGACAAGCATATAAATCGTCTTGCCGAGGATCATGGGCGCGCACGATATCTGGCTCAACAGCTGCAATCTTTGGGTTACCACGTCGATATGCCCTTGGTGCCCACCAATATGGTCATGGTGGACCTTGACAGATCGGCAGACGAATTCATCGCCGCTTTGAGAACCAGAGAAATCCTTGTGGGGGCTATGGGGGCAAAGCGCCTTCGGCTCGTCACGCATCTCGATGTCGATGATGAGGGAATAGAGCGTACTATTGCGGCCTTTTCACGGCTTTTCTGATCTTGAAAGGATGATTCCAGGTGCCCAATGATTTATTTACCAGTGCCGGAGAGGCCAGCCGGGAACAGAACGCGCCACTGGCATGGAAGCTGCGACCGCGGAGCCTGGATGAGGTAATTGGCCAGGAACATCTGAGCGGACCTCACGGGGTAATTCGGTCCATGTTGAAAGGCCAGGTCCGGTCAATCATTTTTCACGGGCCGGCGGGAACCGGAAAGACCACCCTGGCAAGAATTGTTGCGGAGAAGGCGCGCCTGTCCTTTATCGAACTGTCGGCGATTGACAGCGGTGTAAAGGAAGTACGATCTATTTCCGAACGCGCCCGTGAGCAGTGGAATCTGCACGGTCGCGGCACTTTGCTTTTTTTGGACGAAATTCACCGATTTAACCGGGCTCAACAAGATGTCTTACTCCCGTTTGTCGAAGATGGTACTCTGGTATTATTTGGCGCAACCACAGAAAATCCGTGGATATCCATAAACCGAGCATTGCTATCCCGCTGTCTTTTGCTTGAAGTGAGAGCTCTAGACCAAGAGGCAGTGAAGGCGATCTTAAACCGAGCATGGGAGCGACGGAAGAGCTGGTGGCATCAGGATGGGCGCATTGAGGATGGAGTGGTGGACCGGATATCTGTGCGCGTGGGCGGTGACGGAAGGCTTGCTCTCTCTATTTTGGAGCAGATGACACTGCTGGCCGAGGCTCAGGGCAGTCGGTTACTGGATAACGCTCTCCTCGATCAAGTGATGAATAGCAGCCGTCATTATCATGACAGAATGGGAGATATGCATTACGACCTCACTTCTGCCTTCATTAAGAGCATGAGAGGATCCGATCCGGATGCGGCTTTGTATTGGTTTGGCCGCTTATTGGTGGGAGGAACGGACCCGCGTTATGTGATGCGCCGTATTCTGATCCATGCGGCGGAAGATGTCGGTTTAGCTGACCCGATGGCGCTCGTGGTGGCTCAGTCCGCTTGGACAGCTCTCGAGGCTGTCGGCTTGCCGGAAGCCCGTATTCCCATGGCGGAAGCTGTCTTATATATTGCGTCCGCTCCCAAGTCCAATAGTGTGGTCGCGGCTTTGAGTAAACTTGACGAGGCGCTGGAAAAATATCCACAAAGTGACGTGCCTCCTTACCTTCGGGACTCGCATTATCACTCCCCCCTCCCCAATGCTCCTTATCTCTATCCTCATGCCTATCCACGTCATTACGTGAGTCAACGCTATCTTCCCGATGAAATGGGCGAGCTTAGCCTCTACCACGCTACCGATCAGGGATTGGAAAAAGAGGGTAGGAAGTACCTGCAATCCTTGCACGGCAAGGGATCTGAGTAAAGTCTGAATCTTTTGGCTACAATGACCTTCAAGTCGGCGCCTGTCGGGTTGCGCTATACTTGACCTTGTAGTTGGCATGTTTACGCAGTTATGAAATCAATGCAGCATCACGGTTGCTGTTAAAGAGGGGGATGCGAATGGCCCAGGCGAGTCAGCCCAGTATGAACCGGCCGATAAAGCCGTCGGGAAAACTCCCATATTGGGTAGAACCAGCCTTCACTATCGTGGCGTTTGGCGGCTTTATCATTTATTCCTTATGGGAAGTGTTGTTTCACAATACTGGGACCTATCATAATTATGTTTCGCCGTTTTTTTCTCCAGGTGTCGCGGGCTGGTTCGGGTTCCATGTGCTCACGGCCCTTTATGTGGTGTGGGTGCCATTTATCTTTCGGTTTTCATGTTACTACTACCGAAAAGAATATTACCGCGCTTTTTCTTTTCACCCGTTCGGTTGCGCGGTTGCCGAACCAAAATCGCATCGTAACCGCTCGTATAAGGGTGAATGGAAAATCAATAATTTGCATCGTTATACGTGGTTTTTAGCTGTGATTGTCCTCATTTTTCTTTGGAAAGATGTGGTAGAAGCCTTCATTTTTCCCAATGGGTTTGGCGTGGGCATAGGGTCTTTGATTTTGCTCATAAACGCGATTTTATTGACAGGATACACTTTTTCCTGTCATGCTTTTCGCAACATGATTGGGGGGCGTAAGGACTGTTTTTCCTGCACGGCTCATGGTCAAAGTCAAAAGACCACAAGCTACAAATTATGGCACCGGATTTCCGAAGCTAATGTCTTTCACGGAACATGGGCATGGGCGTCACTATTTTCCGTGTGGATCGCGGATCTTTATGTTCGCCTGTTGATTATGGGCGTAATTCATGACGTGAGGTTATTCTGATGAATATAGAGACGATGGAAACCCACTCATTTGATGTTCTGGTTCTCGGCTCTGGCGGGGCAGGGCTCCGGGCCGCCGTCGAGGCGGCTTCGGGCGGCGGGTTGTCGGTAGGGCTGATTGGCAAATCTTTGTTGGGAAAAGCTCACACAGTCATGGCTGAAGGTGGTGCGGCGGCGTCTATCGGCAATGTGGACGCTCCTGACAGTTGGCAGACCCATTTTTACGACACGATGAAAAGTGGCCATTACATTAACAACTTTCGGACGGTTGAAGTCTTTGCCAAAGAGGCACCCGCTCGCGTTCTGGAGCTGGAACAATGGGGGGCGGTCTTCGACCGTACTCCGGAAGGACTGATTATGCAGCGGGCCTTTGGAGGGCACAGTTTTCGCCGCCTGGCTCATATTGGAGACAGAACCGGCATGGAACTGCTCCGAACGCTTCAGTACCGGGCTATCTCCTTGAACATCGAGATTTTTCAAGAAGTCACCATCACCCGCTTATTGATGGATAAAGACCGTATTGCGGGAGCGTTCGGATATTACCGGGAAGACGGCCATTTCGTGATGTTCAAGGCCAAAGCTTTGGTTCTTGCCACCGGCGGATGGGGAAAAGTCTATAAAGTCACCTCCAATTCCTGGGAAAGCACAGGGGATGGCGCGGCCATGGCCTATCGCCTGGGAGGCGAACTGCAGGATATGGAAATGGTTCAGTTTCATCCGACGGGGATGGTATGGCCTCCTGGGGTCGCCGGGCTTCTCGTGACGGAGGGTGTGCGCGGAGAAGGCGGTATTCTCTATAACTCGGAAAAAGAGCGTTTCATGCTGCGTTACGATCCGGAACGTCAGGAACTGTCCACCCGTGATGTCGTGGCCCGATCGATCTTCCGGGAAGTTCAAGAAGGCCGCGGAACCCCTCACGGCGGAGCATGGCTAGATATTAGCCAAAAAGGCGCGGATTTCATCAAGCAGAAATTACCGGGGATGTACGAACAGTTGTTGACGCTGGGAGACATAGATATTACCAAGTCCCCATTCGAGGTCGCGCCAACCTGTCATTATACTATGGGTGGCGTCAAAGCACACGCTGAAACCTGTGCCACGAATATCCCAGGTTTATTCGCCGCTGGTGAGGTGGCTTGCGGACTTCACGGGGCTAATCGCCTTGGGGGGAATTCGTTGGCGGACATTCTCGTCTTTGGGCGACGCGCAGGAATAGCGGCTCGTGACTTTGCGGGTTCCCGAAAGGGAGATGTTGTTATATCCGAGAGGGAGATAGAGGAAGAAGCGGAACGTGTTTTGAAACCCTTTACCCGCCCTGATGGAGAAAATCCTTACACCATTCATCAAGAATTACAGGAAGCGATGTCGACGCATGTCGGGATTGTGCGAGATCAGAAATTATTGGAAGACGGGCTTGAAAAGATTTTGAAACTCCAGGAACGAGCCAAAAATATGGGGGCTCAGGGCGGACGGACTTATAACCCGGGTTGGCACGCAGTGTTTGACGTGGAAAACATGTTGTTGCTCTCGGAACTAATCATTCGCGGAGCACTGGAACGGAAGGAAAGTCGGGGAGGTCACTGGCGGACAGATTATCCTGAAGAGCTTGAAGAAATGGGAAAATGGAATTTTGTTCATGAAATATCGCCAGATGGTGACCGCATTAAGCAGGTACCGGTTCCGATCATGCCTCCGGCCCTTCAGGAAATATGTTCTCGGCCCGTGGCTCCCGGCAAAGAGCCTTCCAAGAACTTAGACCAGCGGAAGGGGGCGTCGTCATGAGTGAGCAATATGTGTTGAGCATTTTTCGTGGAGACCAAAATGGGGGCGAGGAACAGGAATATCAGGTTCCGGCTATTCCCGGCATGGTGGTGTTGGATGCGGTTCATTATGTTCAAGCCCATGACGCTCCGGATTTGGGAGTGCGCTGGAACTGTAAAGCGGCGCACTGTGGCTCGTGCTCCGCAGAGATTAACGGAATGCCCAAGCTGATGTGCAAAACGCGATTGGATGAATATCAGGGACAAGTGGTTCACATTCAACCAATGAGAACATTTCCCATCGTGAAAGATCTGGTTGCGGATGTATCCTGGAACTATGAGGTGGCCAAAAAAATTGCGACGTTCACTCCCGTGAATGCGGCGCCATTCCGCATGCAGCAGTGGGATGTGGACCGAGTTCAGGAATTTCATCACTGTATTGAGTGTTTCCTGTGTCAGGATGTGTGTCATGTCTTGCGCGATCATGATGCCAAGGACCAATATTTTGGACCGCGTTTCATGGTCAAAATGGCAGAATTCGAGATGCATCCTGTGGATGGAGCTGACCGCATTCCACAGCTGAAAAATGAAGGCGGAATCGGGATGTGCAATGTGACCAAATGCTGTACGGAAGTGTGTCCGCAACACATTCATATCACGGACAATGCCATTATTCCTTTGAAAGAGCGAGTGGCGGATCGATACTATGACCCGATTCGGAATTTGATCAGGCGTCTTACCAAAAAAGAGGAATCGTCATCGTCCACTGTTCCTTCCAAAGCCTAAGTAGAGTCCCTTTGCGTGCAAAAGACAACAGCTATGCGATATGCTGCCTGTTGTCTTTTGTCGTCCGTCACAAAGGATGGGAAGGGACCTGGTTAAAGCTGCGGAAAATTCCTGGCTATTGCGAACGCGGTCCAAGACGTAACACTTTGGACGTGTTTCCGCACTCGAGATGAAGAATTGTAGAATTCCTCTGCAGCCTGGGTCTGGCGGCGAGATCCTAGGCTTGTTCGTGGCATGGGCGAAATGGTGAGGACCGATCCATAAATTCGGGCATTACTGCGTAGGATTGTAGTGTTTTAATTAGTCATTTGGGATGGGTATGCTTTGTTTTTGGTTCATAAGGGCGAAACTTAGCTCATTGCTCGTCACGAGATCCATTGACCGAACGCACTGACCATGATAACGTAAAATTACGGAAGAGACTGTAAGGACGGTGGGGGTCTTATGATCAAGATCTCAAGCAAGGGTCGCTATGGGGTAAAAGCCGTCTATGAACTGGCTTTGCACTACGGGCAAGGACCCGTTGCTGTGAATTGGATCGCTAAAGCACAGAACATTTCGGAACAATATTTAGAGCAACTGATGGGCCCTTTAAAAAAAGGCGGCTTGGTTCGGGGATTGCGTGGAGCGCAGGGAGGATACATGCTGGCCAAGCCTCCGGATCAGATTTCCGTCAGCGATGTCGTTGACGCAGTGGAAGGGCCTATTGTGTTAACAGATTGCAGTTCTTTTGAGGGACAGGGATGTCCTGAGATCGACTATTGTGTGGGCCCGGACGTTTGGAGCCGTGTCCAGGAAGCGTTGATCGAGACGATGTCTTCCATGAGTTTTCAAATGTTGATTGATTTGCAACGGGAGCACTTTAAAGAAACCGTGGCAAGTTTACTAGAAGGTGGGGGATAACGTGGCTCAAACCGTGGTAGTGGGTTTAAGCGGCGGCGTCGACTCATCGACAGCGGCCGTTTTGCTTTTAGAGCAGGGATATGATGTCATCGGGGTTACGATGCGGCATCTCCCGGCCGAAACCACTAACAGTTGTTGCTCGCTGGAGGCCATTGTGGATGCCAGACGCGTAGCGAAAAAGCTGGGGATTCCGCACTACCTTGTTGATGTCGAACAGCCGTTCTTTGAACGGGTCATTTTACCCTTTCAGGAAGCATATTTAACCGGGACAACGCCCAACCCCTGCGCTCTGTGTAATCGCTATATCAAATTTGGTGCGATGTGGGAATGGGCATCCAGCCAAGGCGCGGATTTTTTGGCAACGGGCCATTATGTTCGTCGTGTCCAACGTGACGGTTTGTTCTATATCATGCGCGGTGTGGATCGGAGCAAAGATCAAAGTTATCTGTTATATACCATGAAGCAGGACGATTTGGCGCATTTGCTGTTTCCGTTGGGGGAATATTATAAAGAAGACTCCAGGGCCATTGCAGAGCGCTATGGGTTGGTTACGGCGCACAAACCCGAGAGCCAGGAATTGTGTTTTGTGCCTAAAAATGACTATCAAGGTTATCTGGAAATGCATCGTCCCGAGGCTATCAGTCCTGGCGAGGTTGTGGATACGGGAGGGCACATTGTGGGACATCACCGGGGGGTAGCCTTTTACACCGTAGGACAAAGACGGGGACTGGGAATCAGTTCGAATGAGCCGCGGTATGTGGTCGCGCTGGATGCAGAAAAAAACCAGGTTGTGGTTGGGGCACAAGACGAAGTGTTTCAGAAATCTGTGCTTGTCGAACAGGTCAATTATGTTGTTCCAATTTACACGGAGAAAATCACGGGTTGTGCCAAAATTCGGTATAATATGGAACCGGAACCTGCTGAATGGGTTGGACACGGATCAGACGCAGACATCGTTTTTCTCAATCCTCAATGGGCGATATCCCCCGGACAAATTGCTGCATTATATCAACAGGACACATTGATGGCAGGAGGAAGAATTCGAAAGCAAACTTAATCTTTAAGGGATGGCGAGAAATGGTTAGCAGATGGCATTTATTACATTTGCCGGTGACCCTCCAGGGAAAAACAGGTCCGTGGGGATGGGTTGAGGATGTCTTGATTCGCTGGCCGGAAGGTGTCATTGAAGGTGTTGGAGTGCGTACGGCCGTCCGCCGGTATTACGTTCCGGCCACTACCGGTTCGATAAGCATCACGAACATGGGTGTTCGAATACTGAAAAAACAGTCCGTGGGAAAGCGCTCGCGTTCTTGGTGGAAAGGGTTCGGCAGGCAAAAGATTGGGATGAACCATCCGGTTTTCGGGAAAAATGGCGAAATTGTGGGGTTGGTAAAAGATTTGATGATTGATGAAACCAGTTTGGCAGTTCATGATATTGTCGTCAGCCGCGGGATATTGGAAGACCTGACCCATGGTGCCTTGTTGGTCTCGACGCGCGAAGTTCAAATTGATCTCGATGGCAGGATTAAAATTGTCCCGAACAGGGCAGTATAGCGGTATCACGCCAAAAGGAGCAATGTAACATGAAAGATCCTTTATGCCCTGCTTGTGGGGGCCGCAATGTGGGTCGTGTGGGTACCGGGCAGTATTATTGCTGGGAATGCTTCATTGAGTTTTCGCTGAGTCCTCGAGGCGTCCGTATGTTTCGGGTTGAAGCGGATGGAGAATTGTCGCGTCTGGATGAATTCGGACCAGAAGAGGTGATGTCGTGAAAATGAAATATGTCACCGGGATGGTCACGGGCGCTTTGGTGGGGGCGGTGATGGCCGGGGTCTGGTTGTTGCGGAAAACCGATTCCGGTAGTGTCTATCGACTGGCTTGGCGCCAGGCCCGCCACATGACGCCGAAGGCGTGGCGAGCGGCCAAGGTTGGAGGACGGGAGCTTTTTCACATGGCGAAACGGCGCCTGAGTTAAGGCAATTTGCGGATGAGGGTGGCAATGTGAGATATCCGAATATCGCCGGGAACCCCAGAAAGTTTTATCGATGGGGACTCCTGGCGGTTTTCGTGGTGGGCGTTGTGGGAATCCTGTCTGCTGCGCGAGTCGTTTTGTTGCCGTTTCTCTTTGCGATCATTTTGGCATATTTTTTGGCTCCTTTGGTCGAACTGTTCGTGAAACATCGGATCCATCGTGTGCCCGCGATTCTTTTATCCTATGCCCTAGTGGTTCTGATTCTTGCTGCTACGGTCGTTTATATGGTGCCCTTGTGGGTGCAGGAGACCGGGAAGATGATTCATGTGGTTCCCACGCTGACAAAACAAATCCAACTGAGCTGGAATTACTGGCTTAAGCGCTTTCATCAGGCTCCAATTCCGGGATCGGTGCGAAAGGCCATCGACGAAGCGGGTATTCGTTGGGAAAACAAGCTGTTTTCCCTGACTAGACAATTGGTGAGTGCTGTTTTCGGAGTACTCCCCGGGGTTTTAAGTGTTGTTGTTTCGCCCATTTTGGCTTTCTACTTGCTTAAAGACATGGACCGAATCCGGGAGAGATTTTGGCAAGTGGTTCCGATCAGGTGGCACGCTCCGGTATACGTCCTGGCTCTGGATGTTGATCGGGCTCTCAATGGATTTATTCGTGGCCAACTTCTTGTTGCCTTGTTTGTCGGAATTCTGTCGGGGCTGTGGGTCGGGTTTCTGGGAATTCCTCTTGCGCTTTTGATTGGAGCCATTGCCGCTCTCACGGACGTCATTCCTTATGTGGGACCCATAGCAGGCGCCGTTCCGGCTGTGATGTTGGGCTTGGAACAATCCCCCATTAAGGCATTATATGCCGTTTTGGGATTTGTCGCCATTCACCAATTGGAGGGCACGGTGATTGGACCCAAAATTATGGGGGATTCCGTGGGACTCCATCCTTTGGTCGTTATTTTTGCCATTCTTGTAGGGGGAGAGATTGGGGGATTAGCCGGTTTATTGCTGGCTGTGCCGACGGCGGCTGTGGTTAAAGTTATTTTAGGTCATTTGTACCGTCACCTGATTATCTGACTTGACCGCTGCAGAATGAGCCAAGTACAATGAATAAGATTAGTCAAAGCCTGCTCGCCAAGGCAAGGAGGACTTTCCATGCGTTCTGCTGAAATTCGGCAAAAATTTCTCGATTATTTTGCCTCAAACGAACATCATAAAGTACCAAGTTCTCCCTTGGTCCCTGCACAAGATCCCACTTTGCTGTTTACCAATGCGGGAATGGTGCAATTTAAGGATGTATTTTTGGGCAATGAAACGCGCTCATATTCCCGGGCGGTTTCTGTGCAAAAGTGTATGCGGGCCGGCGGCAAGCATAACGATTTGGATCAGGTGGGAAAGACCGCCCGGCACCAGACTTTTTTCGAAATGCTAGGGAATTTTTCTTTCGGAGATTATTTTAAACGCGACGCCATCCGCTACGCTTGGGAATTTCTTACGGAAATATTAGGTGTGAGTCCGGATGTCTTGTGGATCAGTGTATTTGAAACCGATGAGGAGGCCTATCAACTTTGGCAGGACGTGGCGGGAATTCCTGCGGAACGTATCGTTCGACTCGGTGAAAAAGACAATTTCTGGAGCATGGGCGATACGGGACCTTGCGGTCCCTCTTCAGAAATTTTTGTGGATCGCGGCCTGGAATATGCCTGTGGCGATCATTGCGGCTTGGGAATGTGCGAATGTGATCGTATTCAAGAAATCTGGAATCTGGTATTTATGCAGTATAACCGGGATGAAGGGGGCCACTTGACCCTTTTGCCCAAGCCGTCGATTGATACAGGGATGGGGCTCGAGCGGATTGCAGCCTACCTTCAAGGGGTGGACTCAAATTTCGATACCGATCTGCTTCGGCCACTAATCCAACGGGTGGAAGAGTTGTCCGGCGTAAAGTATCATGCCGGAGCGGAGGGAATGCCCTTCCGGGTGATTGCCGATCACATTCGTGCCATTACGTTTCTGTTGGCCGAAGGTGTGTCGTTCAGCAATTCCGATCGTGGTTACGTGCTGCGCCGCATTTTAAGACGGGCCGTACGATTTGGATTGTTGTTGGGTTTTCATCGTCTCTTTTTGCATGAATTGGTCCCCGTGGTTGGAGAGATTATGGGTGAGGCTTACCCTGAGGTTCTGGTCGGAGAAACCTTAATTCAAGAGCTGGTACGGGATGAGGAAGAGCGTTTCCGGGTGACCTTGGAGTCCGGAATGAAAGTCTTGGAATCCAAACTGCGGGCCGTTCCTTCCGGGGGAGTACTTCCGGGTGAAGAGGCATTCGTCTTATACGACACTTACGGTTTTCCACTGGACTTGACCATGGATGCCGCCGAGGAACGAGGCATCAAGATAGACCGCGACGGATTCGACGAGGCTATGCGTCGGCAGAGAGAAAGGGCTCGCAGGGCCAGAAGCCAACGTCAGGAAGCAGAGCAGCTTCCTTTACTGACGCCCAACGAATTTGTCGGTTATCATCAGCTGACTGTGACGGACGTGCCCGTTGGCTCTTTGTATATTGGCGCTGACAATGTGACGCGACTGACCGCTGGAGAATCGGGCTGGATTTATACTCCTTTAACGCCTTTTTATCCCGAAGGGGGAGGGCAGGTCGGGGACACTGGCCTGATTCAAGGACCTCATGGTGTTTACCAGGTGGAGGATGTTGTCAAGTTTAACAGTAATATTTGGCACTATGGGACAGTGACGGAAGGCAGCATCGGCACTGGGGAGCGGGTGACGTTGTCCGTAGATCGGAATAAGCGGGAAGACGCCATGCGGAACCATACCGGTACTCATTTGTTGCACGCCGCTCTGAGGTCCGTGCTAGGCACTGGTGTCCATCAAACCGGATCTTTGGTTGCTCCCGACCGATTGCGGTTCGATTTCTCCTATCATAGTCAATTGTCGGACGAGCAAAAGGACGCTATAGAGGATCTGATCAATCAATGGATACTTGCGGATATTCCGGTTGATATTCGTGAAATGAATAAGGATGAAGCGTTAAACGAAGGGGCTTTGGCCTTTTTCGGAGACAAGTATGGCGAACGTGTGCGGGTGGTGAGTGTGCCTGGAGCGAGCCGGGAGCTTTGTGGCGGGACGCATTGCGAAAGGACTGGCCAAATAGGATTATTCGCCATTACCGAGGAAACGTCGATAGGGACCGGTTCTCGGCGAATTGAAGCCGTAACAGGCCGAAACGCCTTGGCAACTTTTCGCCGCTTTCACCGCTCATTGGAACAACTTGCTGAACAGGTTCATGCGCCGATGGATTCTTTAGGGGATAAGGTTAGGAGTTTTATGGAAGAGAACAAGCGCCTTGAAACTGAATTGGCGGAGTTGCGGCGCGTAAACCGTCGGGAACGGGGGCGCCGGTTGCTGACGCACGCTGAAGCTTATGGCGGAGTGAAAGTGATTGTCAAGGAAGTGGAGGCCGATTCTCTGGAAGAATTGCGCGAAATACTCGACGGCCTTAAGGAGCAGGTGTCCGGTGCGGTTTTAGCGGCGAACCATGGTGAGAGGGCGTCAATAGTTGTATATTTAGGGAAAGACTTAGTAGCTCGCGGGCTGCATGCCGGAAACCTCGTTAAGACATTGGTGAGACACATAAATGGAGGCGGAGGAGGGCGAGCCGATCTGGCACAGGCTGGTGGCAGGGACGTAACGGGCATCCAGCCCATGCTTAATGAGGCGCGTCATCTTTTTTCCGAAAAATTGGTGGCTGCAGGATAAGTGCAGGATAAGTAAGGAAAGGACGTGGATTATGGGGCCGACGGATGAAACTCGCAGATTGTGGGGGCGTCGGGAAGCGGCCAATCAGGCTGACGCAATTTTGCGTGAAGTCTATAGTGCCCTCAAGGATAAAGGATACAACCCAATTAGTCAGCTGGTTGGGTATTTACTGTCTGGTGATCCTGCGTACATCACGAGTCATCAAGGAGCACGTAACCTTATACGGCGCGTTGAACGCGATGAGCTGCTCGAGGAGCTTTTACGGCAGTACGTAGCCCAGGTTGAGAAAAGCTCGTAAAAAATGGGAAAACGCATAATGGCACTCGACCTTGGGGATAAATGGATTGGGGTTGCCATCAGTGATGAACTGGGATTATTAGCTTCGGCAAAGCCGCCAATCAAAAGGCATTCCCATTCTTCTGATGTTGAGAGAATTTTAGACTTGACCACGACTTGGGATGTTGAGCAAATTGTGGTAGGGTTACCATTGAACATGAATGCAAGCGTCGGTCCTCAGGCCGAGAAAACCTTAAAGTTTGTTGAGGACCTTAAATCTGAGGCCCCTTGCAATGTGACGATGTGGGATGAACGACTCACCACTCAGTTGGCTGAGCGGTTGTTGATCGAACAAAACGTTCGCCGTGCCAAAAGAAAAAAAGTGGTGGATGGTCTGGCCGCCGCACTAATCCTGCAGGGGTATCTCGACCATAAACAACACACCAATTCAAGGGAGGACATTCTCATGGACGATGACAAAAACTTGATAGGGCATGGGCCTGAGGAAGAAGACGAAATTATTACCCTGACTGATGAAGAGGGACATGAACACGAGTTCGTGGTAGTTGATGTTATTGAGGTCGAAGAACAGGACTATGCCATTTTGCTGCCCATTGATACCAGCGAGGACGAAGAAGCAGAAGCGGTAATACTCAGGTTGGAAAAAGATGATGACGGCGATGACATTTTGGTGGACATCGAAGCGGAAGAGGAATGGGAAAAAGTCGCTCAAGCGTATGAAGAATTATTGGATGATGACGAATAGGCCTATAGGAACAGGAGCGAGTCACTATTGATGACTGGGCGTAGGGTGAAGGGAGAACCCTCGCTTCGCAAGCGGCGGCTGGTATGGTGGGCGGGGACGGCTTTGTCAGGAGCCGTCCTTTTGCTGGGCGGCTGGCTGTGGTTGCAGTTTCAACCTCTGAACCCAAGAACTCACACCTCAACTTACGTTAGAATCACACCGGGCCAATCTGCTGACCAAATTGGACAGCTCTTATACAGCAAGAAATTGATACGTTCGGCATGGGCCTTTCGTCTTGCGAGTCTCATTGGCCATCAGTCGAGAATGCTGCAAAGTGGAGTGTACCGCATTACGCCCGCGGACAGTCCTGGGCAAATACTGATAATGATGGAACGCGGAGAGGTTGTCACCACCCGGGTAACGATTCCGGAAGGATTTACCGTACAACAAATCGTTCAGCGTTTAGTCGAGCATCACATTGGAAGCAAAAAGGCGTTTGCATCGCTCCTTGCTCACCCCTTGCCGGGAATGCCACCGGCCTCAGCCGGAGTACGAGACCCATACGAAGGATATCTGTTCCCGGCAACGTATCAGTTTCCTTACGGAACATCGCCCCAAGAGGCATTGCTGATCATGTGGCAGACATTCAAGGCGAGGGCGATGGCTCTTTATGATCAGAGTCATTCATCTGTGAACATGGAACAATGGATTACGCTGGCATCAATCATTCAGGAAGAAGACAAGAATCCCCGGGACGCGGCCAAAATCTCCGGTGTGTTCGCGAATCGGTTAAAAAGGGGAATGCCCCTGCAGAGTGACGCCACGGTTCGCTATGCGCTTGGTCGCGCGGTTAGCGGGCCTCTCACTTTACGAGATCTTGGGGTTCACTCGCCCTATAACACGTACTGGCATAAAGGCTTGCCGCCAGGACCTATTTGCAATCCCGGAATGCTGTCGTTAAAAGCGGCTCTGAGTCCGGCCAAGGTCCCCTATTTATATTTCATTGCTCTTCCCAATGGCCGCACTTTATTTGCCACGACCTATGCACAACAATTAGCCAATATTCGGTACGCCAATCAACACTTTTGATAAGCATTTCGCAAATTCGTATAAATTTGTGAAAAAATGGAAAAACTCCCTGTAGAACATTATGGCGAAGGGAGTTTTTTGGAGTGCATCGGATTCTTCGCAGTTGGGCCACGGCGTCTATATTGCTGGCTACTGGGCTGTTAGGTGTCATTATGTCCTTGACGTGGAACTCCGGTGAATCTCGCTCCTTTTTCACCACCCAATCGGTGACGCCAATTCATCCGGCCTTGACGGCGATGGTAGTGGGGCGCACGGGGCAGCCACTGACGCGGATCGTGAACCAGAAGGCCCTTATAGTGGTGCCATCCCGGTTGCCTGGGTGGGCCCGTCAGGAATTACACCGCCGTTATCCCAAGGCTATGTCTTCATCCCGGACCATCTTATGGAACGGGAATTCTTCGTTCTTTAAAAAGGCTCTGCAATGGAATGTTTCCGGACTGTACCCTGTTCGCACTCATGTTGTTGTTCCGGCAACGGGCATACCGCACGATTTGATCACGTTGGTTGCCCGCCAACACGGTGCGTGGAGTAGGCGAGCATGGACGTGGACTCACCACGGATTTGAAGCGCCGCTTAAAACCGTACATGTTGCTCTTAGTCCGTCTCTGATGGAGACTCTCTCTCCTTTGATGCCGTCCGGAAGCAGTGTGAGCGTCGTGAATGGCCAGGGAGAAATCCTGGCTCAGTTAGCGAATCCGACAGGACGTGAACTCAGTTGGCAGCCGCGTCCCGTCGGTGAAATTCTGACCCCCGCGTTACTGGCGATGGCACTCGCTCACCCTAGGCTGTTTTCCGGACTGAGCCCGAAACAACCAGGTTTGCTGAATGTCATCGACAAGCGCTGGGGTCAGGTGTCCATACATAATGCCCTGAAGGCATTGGGATTGGGGAGGGGCAAGACGGTATGCGGACAGCCGGTTCTCAATCCCTCACTTCCCGAGGGCCCTGTATCGGTATTCCCCGCCGGAAGCAATTTGTGGGCCACGACAGACGAGGTGGCTAGAGCTTACCTGGTATTGGCGGATACGGGAAATGTCCCTCATTTGAGCTGGGATAAGGCGGAGGGGAAAAAAGCGTTAAAACGCCTGACGACTGAAGGAGCGGTGAACGAAATCGAGCAGGTGCTTCCCCAAGAGTTGGTAGGAAAAAATCCATTCTATGTATGGAGGCCTGGCAATCACATGGCAGTAGCCTACACGCATGCAGGCGGGGGCCTCGTGATGGTAATCCAGGGCTCGGCCACTGCCCAAATTGTGTCCCTGGTGCAACAAGTCGCGTTATGGGCACACCTTAGGGAGTAGTGAGACACAACCCTGCGACCTTCTCAGCACCTGGATTTGGCGCGAACAATGGGAACTTGTTATTTGAGTGTGAGTCGTCTAGAGTATTTATATGAAACGCATTAAATATCATGCTGCGGTGGACACGAATCTTCTGCACATTTTTCAATCGGGTATTCAAGAATGGTACCGTCAAGAGGGGCGGAATTTACCTTGGCGGCATACCACAGATCCCTATCATATTTTAGTTTCGGAAATCTTACTGCATCAAACCACCGTGAAAACGGTGGAGCCTGTGTACCGCCGGTTTTTAGAGCGGTTTCCGTCGGTAACTGATTTAGCGAGGTCTTCCTTAGAAGAAGTTAAGGCCATAACGGATCCTTTGGGTTACAAAATTCGCGGGAAATGGCTTCATGACATAGCCGGGGTTGTGGTCAACGAATTTGACGGAACATTTCCGAATAGTTTAGAAGAGCTTTTGCGTCTTCCTGGCGTGGGACGCTATACGGCTGGTGCGATTTTGTCGTTCGCGTATGGCTATGATGCGCCAATCTTGGATACGAACGTTAACAGGCTGATAGGAAGGTATTTCGCTATTAATTACAAAAATCCTCAGGCTGAAGTCAAACATCAACTCTGGTCCGTTGCGGAAGCGATAGTTCCATCGGGACAGGCAAGGGAATTTAATAATGCGCTTATGGATATGGGTGCACTAATCTGCACCGCCCGCAAGCCCAAATGTCTGGTATGCCCGGTTGCGACCGGATGCGCCATGCTCACGATTCCTAATCAAAAACATGCCAATTTCGCGGCTGAAGAAAGAGTGCAATACCGAATACGCTCAGCACTGGAAAAAGGGACGGGTCATGCCTTGGAGCCGGATTGATTCAACAGGAAATTCCGGCACACTCGACGGATTATGGGCTTTATTGACTTTCCCCAGGATTCCAGACCCTGTTATCTTTATCAAATTAGTTAAATCACATTAGTTAAATCGCCATTATATCGCACAACACCCTCATGAACACGTGGGCCTGCATTTGCCTTACCGGATATCGGAGCGATTCACCGTTCATCCGGAGGCAAGGTTCTCGCGGCTTGCTTTTCCTCGTTGGTCCTTCGGCATTATAGATAGGCCACAACACAACATCACCCGCGGCGGGATTGCAGAGTGTTTTCTATCGACCTGGGCACTGCGAGATGGGATTCTCCATCTTGCATCCGAATTTCGATAATGCCCTCAAAATATCAGCATGATTGGTAGAAAAATTTCACCCCCCGATTCTTCATAAGTTGCCGTTCTACATGCATGGCTCGTTTGCTCACGACTCTCGCGGGGAATTTTTGTGTGGCCATGCACAGCTCGGGTCAACGATTCATAAGATCGTCAAGCAGGACTTTCGCGCAAAAATGACGGATCGGGAGGATGGACCGATGGGCATCGGTTTAATGGTCTTGATAGCCGTGGCGGCTGCACAAGGTGCCATTTGGCTTGCCGGGTATATTGGCGGTAATGCTTTTCCACAACCTCTAAGCGAAGTGGAAGAGAAGGAAGCCTTGGAAGCCATGCAAGGGGGCGACAAAGAAGCGCGTCAGCGACTGATAGAACATAATCTGCGGCTTGTGGCACATGTGGTCAAAAAATACGCTAATAAAGGAACCGAATCAGACGACTTGATAAGCATTGGAGCCATTGGACTGATAAAAGGCGTTGATACCTTTAATCAGAAGAAAGGTACGAGATTGGCAACATACTGTGCTCGGTGTATCGAAAATGAGGTATTGATGCACCTACGAAATCAAAAGAAGCTCAAAAGTGAAGTGAGCATTTATAGTCCCATTGGTGTTGATCGAGAGGGCAACGAAATTCTGTTACTAGACGTCTTGGCCAGCGGAGACGAGGTTCCCGACACGGTGGAGGTCAACATGATTATGGCCTGGGTGACCGACTT
>PXYT01000033.1 GCA_003023725.1 Sulfobacillus benefaciens
TCGCGGAGTACCTGAATATCGTCTTCCGAGAAATACCGATCCCCAATCCAAAAGGGCGCATCAAACCTTGTCGGCATCCGCATGATTCCTCCCACACACGTTTTGAGGATATCATCTCACGTCGTGCTGTGCCTGTCCACCCCCTTTGTGGAATAAATTTTTCATAGAATCCGCGCGGCAGTTAGCTTTAAACCCTCATGCGTCAGCACTGCCTCTTTGGGGGCCTCTTTGCCGGGTTCTTCAATCTCAGGCCGGAAGCGAGCAGCATTTTTCATGGTAGCAAATTTCGTAACCTTGTGCCTCGGCATAGCGAATTGTCTCCGGCAGAGGGTAAGCGATGTTCTGCACGCCCACGTCGACTGCATAAAATTCCATGCCCTTTTTTTGGTCTCCGACCGGTTTGGCGCATCCCAGCGACATCGGTGTGGAGGGCATCATGAGCCGGGCACTCGCTAAAACCCGCCCTACATCTTTTGCCGAAATGGCCGGAACGGCAGCCATTTTTGTTCCGGGCAACGGCATCAACGCCACAATGACCAGTTGTGCGCACCCTTCGTCGCGAATCATCTCCAAGGCATGAAATTCACCCCGGAGGCGTCCAAAATGCAATCCAGCAATGACATGCGGCACCGCTTTAAGCCCTTCCTCCCGGAGAATAGCCAAAGATTCACGGTAGGCTTCAGTGGTTTTATTTAAATGGTAGACTTGGCGAATGGTCTCGTCATCACCGATAATGTCGAGAAGAATTTGATCGACTCCGGCCTCTTTCAAGGCCCGGGCCACATGTCTTTTTACGAGCCCGGTATGGACCAGAACAGTCAATCCTTGGGATTTCATGCCGGCAATATCCGCCACGAACCGTTCCAAGGGCACTGAACCGTCGTCCAAACACCCTCCGCTGATCAACACGCCTTCCGCTCCCGACTCAACCAAACCGTCGGCAACCATTTGGAATCGGGATGGGCTATTGGCCACCGCCATGGTTTCCAAAACCTGGGTGCCACAATGATCACACATCAAAGCGCAGTGAGAACCCGTCACACTCATTGTCATAAAGCTCTTGCGCTGATTCTGATAAATCCCGGTGTCGTAGTGCTTTTGACTGGGGGCCGATACCGTTAAGCGCATCGGGAAATTTTTCCGGGATAAACGCGAAGCTTCCTCAACCAGTGCCCTTAATGGCTCATTTTCCCAGTTCAGCAAAATTCCCTCCTTTGTTCCTCACGCTCCCTGTCCCTAGGACCTCCATAGTCTCTTCTACCTCGAAAACCTCCGGCCTCAGGTCTTCGTCCAACCCGGTAAACAGCTGGGCACGAATGTCTTCGATGTCTCTCGGTGTGGGATCAAATGCAAAGTTACGGATTTTCTCGCTCGGCCGGCCGTTACCGTACGGACGGTTGCAAGCGGTTTCTCCATGTTCGTCCGGGCACCCGGACGTCATAAACGGCCGGCCGGACTCCACGATCTTTTCCAGAGTTGCCTGATCCAAACCAAAATCCACCACCTGCTCCGCTCTATTGAAACGGAAATGATGAATGTGAATGCCCAGCTCATTGATCAGATAACGTCCCAGCTGACACCGGCGGTAGTGTCCGACGGGAGGCTGGGGATAGTCACCCAGCAAGGTGGAAGGTTCAGGATTAAAGGAAAATAAGTGCGTTACCACATTCATGTCCTGAGCTTTCTGACAGGCCTCCAGCAATTCTTTTTCACTTTCTCCGAGGCCCGCCACTAAATGAATACCTACGGTACCCGCTTCAAAAACTTTCGTCGCTTCTTCCGTGACCCACCAAAAATGGTCCCAGCGGTGAGGGCCTTTCACGGGACGCCCCCGGTGTTTGTCAAATAATTCGGGGGTCGCCGCATCAATCGCAATGTCGACCCGATCCGCTCCGGCATCGCGAATCTTCTCCAGATCCTCCCGGTTTTTTATGAGCGACGCGGTAATGAGCCCCGAAATCAGCAAGGGTGTCTTTTCGTGAAACTGGCGAATGATTTGGACCGAATGGTCAAACGATTGCCTGTTGGCCAGCATTCCCACACACAGTCTTCGCATCTGGTGCGGAACCTGAACGCTGCGTCTTATCAATTCGTCCACGGGAACAATGGGCCACTTGACGCGAATAAAGGTTGATTCTTCCCGCGGTACCCGCCTTTCGCGAGACATCCCGCAATACGAACAATTGGCCACGCAATTTTCCGGATAAGTTGTTAAAATATTGAGACCACGCAAGACCGTTTCTTCTCGGGCAAATTTTCCTTTTTCAAAACCCAGAGTCATGGCCCCCGCTAACGACGTCATCACATATTCGGGGCTCTCCCGGAAGTCTTCCTGAACAGGGCGCAGTTCAATCGCATCCGAAAAATCCTGTTTCTGACTTTTCTCCTGACTCACAACAATCCCTCCTGATTTTGGTCACACACTGTAGCCAGTGCCTGAAGCCAATCATTCACGCCGACACCCATATAGTTGAAATTTTGCCGATAATGCGCTTTCAGAATGTCCGATAGGTCCTTGAGCCTCAAGGGAGCTTCCTTTAAAGCCGCCTCCAAATCGAGAACGGCGCGTTCCGGATAAACAAAAAAGTCTCCGGTAATAAAAGCCTTCTTGATATGTTTTTGGCCCACATCCGTTTGCAAAAGAATGCGCAAAAGTCCTCCCGGAGCTTTATAAGTTAGAGAATGTACTGGGTAGTTTTCTATGGGATTAGGCACCTTGCGCAAATCAATCCACTTGTCCGTATGGTAGAAGGGCTGAATAGCATCCCAGGCCCGTTTCTCTTCGGGGCTCAACTCGGAAGGTGTCAGCTTTACTCCAAGCACACGCGTTAAAGCCTCTTTGACACTCCGTTTCACGTCATCCATGGCGGGCATGTAGCCTAGAATCTCGCGCATGGTTACCAGCCGCTTTTGAAATGAGTCAATAACCTTGTCGGTAAGCTTTTCAATGGGGAGTTTGAGAACCCGCAGCATGATTTCGACATTGAAATCCAACAGCAGCGTTCCCTGATAAATAACTGCCCCGCGATAATCCGATCCACCCGTGCCTGAAATCTTTCGTCCTTCAATTTCCACATCATTGACCGGGCGAAATTTCGCCTCAATGCCCCACGACTTCAGGGATTCAATCACCACTTGCGCCAACTTGGGATAGAGCGCTTCGGGACGGATACGCTTGTCCTTGTCGAACCTGACACACAACTCCCAGCCCAACTGCCGCTCGTCCATATAAATGGCTCCGCCTCCCGTTATGCGGCGGTTGATATCGACCCCGATCCGCCGGGCCTCGTCCCGGTCAATTTCGAGGTCAACAGCCTGGTGATAGCCCACAAGTGCAGTATGCGGCGAAAATTCCATAAACCGGAGGGTGTTGGGCACTTGGCCATCAGCCCGGGCCTCGATCACGACCTTGTCCAAAGCCATCTGCTTCCATGCTGGCATTGGCCCCGGATCCAGTAAGCGCCACTCCTCCATGTCCATCAGCGTTCATCCAAGCTATCCAAGAAGCGGGCGTACTCGCTATCCGTCAACAGAGAGTCCCGGGGATTATCGGCAGACGGCCTCACTTTGATCAGCCAGCCACGGCCATAGGGATCCTGATTCAAAAGCTGTGGATTTTCCGAAACCAGTTCGTTAGCGGCTATCACCACCCCGTCAAATGGCGCATACAACTGCCCGACCCACTTTCCCGACTCGATGCTTCCGAAAGGCTGTCCTTTCTCCAACATGGTCCCTGGTTGCGGAAGAGAAATATATAAGATATCGCCAGCCGTATCCTGGGTGTAATCGGTAATCCCCAAAGTCAGCAATACACCATCCTCAAGTACCCACTGGTGGCGGGTATCATAGAGACGGTCACCCAAAATGCGCCAACGATGCATGGGTTCTGTAGCCATCAGTTATTTCCCCTTTCCCGTTCGTATCAAAAACCTTTTGGGTCATTCACGGCACAAACCTGCCCGCCTCCTGTCCTAAAACCGGCTTAGGATAGCATCGGGTCCTTGGTACGGACGTCCAACAATTCATAGAGAATCAAACGGAGCGGAGAGTCCTGGATTTGTTCGCCAATCCCTGCCGCGTTTAAGGGCAGCGAAAATTGGACCGGACAATTCCATAGCGCCGTGATGACCTTACTCTCGGTATTTACTTCGGCAATGACTTCCGGATATCTGTCCCGCCGTGTTTGGCGAAGATAGACTCCTTCCCGCACTTTAACCTGATGGTAGGGGGGACGGTAACCCGCGGCATGCAGCCATTCCGGCTGCAAAAGCCGCTTCCCCGTTTGGTCCAGTACCTCATCCCACCGATCCCAGGGGATAGAGTCTTGAATTTCCGCACCCATTTCCTGATGAAAAAATCGGGCTAAAAGCCGCATAACTTCTTCGCGGGTCCATACCCGTCCGGGTGCAGTTAAGGCATTGAGGGTCACCAAATGCCGCGCCATAGCCTCGGCAAAGGCTCCCTTCAACAGGGTGGATCCGGCACGAACTCGGGCCATATTCTCGGGAGAAAATTCCAGCAGAATGTTGCCCACCACAACCGCACTGTCCTCGATCTGACCGCCGGCATTCCCGGAAATCTTACGATCATCAACCAGGATATCGGCAGGGGCCTTGAACCGCGCCTCGAATCCGAGGTGTTTTAAAGAAGCAATTACCGGGTAAAGAGCGAAATGGTACCACTGCTCAGGTGTTTTCAGCCGAGGATGTTTTGACGGATCCGCAATGACCTGAAAGAAAACTTGCTGATTATCAAGATAAACCAAGGAACCGCCGACTTGCCGGCGTATGGCGGGAATGTTAGACGATTCGTCAAACTCGTCCCAGTCCTGGTGACACCCCAAAGACACATAAGATTCTTTGGGCCAGCATAAAATGACTCCTTCTTCGCCCAATACCGGCAACCCATGATACAATGCCTGACTGGTCAGCCAATTAACCTCTCCCACTGGGTACAATGGCAGCATTCGCTCACCCCGTTAATTGTCATGCAATTTATTGTATTCAAGTTTAAATTATATCACGAACATTATAAAAATACTTTCTTAGCCTATGAATTTTTTTGACCGCCTGGCCTAGTTACATCGGCGAGCGATAGTGATTTCGTATCTTGAGATATTTTCTGCTCAGATATCCCCAAGGAGAATAGGGTTCAGTGTGCATAGATTTCTGGTTTCCTCCAGGATAATCCATTGCTTCTGAACTTGCCTCGCCATTGAGAACCTGCTGGGCGTTCCGTGCCCGTTTATGGCCGCGGACGACCTTAATCGCTCTCAAGTACGGCGCCGCTTGAGTTCTCATCCTGGCCGCTGTTTTGACTTTTGCGGGTTTCGCTGATATTCAAAGAAATTACAGAATACCAAAGGGATCCGATACCGTTCCCTCGAAAAATCAAAAAATCAAATGAAAGCCTCTTTCTCTTTTCCCCACATCATAGGGTTCCCGTGCCAGAAGCCATCAAAGGCCGTCACCGGCACAAAAATCTTTGATTCTTGGAACTTTTTCCCATCATGGTGAATATCTGTAATAGAGAACAAGCCCCTTATGGCCGGGTACCATCGTCTTCGGTGCCCATGGGGATAAGGAAAGGGGTGGAGAACAACGCGTCCAGATTTTAGGTTTTTCCTACCGTCTTTATGCGGCATTCCATCGCGAAAGCCTGTGAACAACCGAGTGGATATTGTCGTGATCAGCTATAACTGTGTGGATTACCTTAAAAGGTGCATTAACAGCATTGAGCGTTATGCCGATTATCCTTATGCGTTATGGATTGTCGATAATGCCAGCACGGACGGAACCCAGGAATATCTGTCCACTCTGAGTCGGGCCACCGTAATCACCAACCCCGTGAACCGGGGTTACGCGCAAGCTTGCAATCAGGGAGCACGTTTGGGAACCGGGCGTTATATTCTCTTTCTCAATGCCGATACCGAGGCAACACCAGGATGGTTAAGTCCCCTTGTTAAGTGTTTTGAAACGGATTCGCACATTGCTGTCGTGGGACCCAAGTTAGTGAATTACAACAACAAAATTGTAGGTGCCGGGGTGGTCGGAGCCAATGGGTCACCCTTAATCCGGGGATGGATGGAACCGGACGATCCGGACCGGTTCGCAGTTCAAACGGACTGTCTGAGCGTCTGCGGCGCGGCGTACATGATTCGCCGCGACCTTATTCCGGAACTGGGGTTATTCGATGAACACTACTTCTTCTATTTTGAAGAGACCGATTACAGCTATAATGCCCGGTACAACGGCTATCGGGTGGTATACTGCCCCGCAAGCCGGATGTACCATGCCGTGGCGGCATCGAGTCAGGACAAGACTCCAGAGCAGTTGCGTGGGCTCTTCATGGAAAGTGAACGCTATTTTCAGCAGAAGTGGGGCGAATTCTTAAAGGAGGTGAGAACGTATGGGGACGAGGGAACCGCGGTTAGTAGCCGGCATGATCGTTCATAATGAAGCCGGCCGGTACCTGCCCATGGTGCTGAAGGATCTCCAAGCATACTGTGATCGCATCGTGATTTTGGATGATGGGTCAACCGATGCCACACCCCAGATTTGCCAGAGTTTTTCGCGGGTCCTCTTGCATCGGCAGACCGAGAGCTTGTTCTGGACCAACGAATCGGCCCTGCGAATCAAACTGTGGAATCTTGTCCTAACCCAGGACCCCGACTGGATTTTAGCTATCGACGCCGACGAAATGTTGGAACCGCGTTTCAAACAGGAAAAAGCTCGGTGGCTAACACAAAAGGAATACCCCGTCATTGCCTTCCGGCTCTATGAGTTTTGGAATTCGTTAACGCACTACCGTGTTGACAAGTTATGGAACCCCCAGATGAAGATCACTCCGATGTTGGTGCGCCACCAACCGGGAAGTGTCTATCACTGGCTGCCTCAGCCGCTCCACTGTGGCCGTATCCCTATGGGCCTCGGTCCCTTTGTCTTCAGCGGACTGCGGTGTAAGCATTTTGGCTACGCCAACCCCCAAGATCATCGCCGTAAGTATGAGATGTACACACGCCATGATCCTGAGGGCCGATTCAGCCCCCGATCCCATTACGACAGCATCCTCGACGAGAATCCGATCTTGGAACCGTGGCAAGACTGAAATGCCGCCAGGGGCGCGAAGACAATGTTCTGGCACTCACACACGCCACCGGCAACGGAATACGTTAAAAAAGAAAGGGGGGAAAGCCCTTGTCATCCATGGTTTTAACCATCGTTCTGCTTTCCTATAATACCCGGGAGGCTACCCGGGTGGCACTGGATCAACTCATCCAGTGTACGGATATCCCGTTTCGGCTCATTGTGCTGGATAACGGTTCGACGGACGGCAGTGTAGAGGAACTCAAAAGCTGGACATCGGGGCACCCGGATCATATCCGTTTGATTGTCAGTCCCGACAATTTGGGATTTGCTCAGGGCGTTCAGCGAGCACTGGAGGAACGCGTTCCCGACAGTTTTATTGCCCTCGTCAATAGCGATGTCGTCGTCGGTCCTCATTGGGCTTCCCGCTTAATGGCCCACTTTACGGATACGGATACCGTCGGGGCGGTGGGGCCGGTTGGTCGAGCCATCGGGGGCCGTCAGGATTATGCGCGGTTCCATGGACCGGCGGAGTACCGGGACGACACCTGGCCACCCGGCGATGACTACCGGCGGTTTGTCGAATCCCTCTATTGGAGTCGCCGTGGCTGTTTTTGCACGGTGAAAAGTTTGTCCGGGTCGTGTCTGGTGATCTCTCCCGACGCCTACCGTCTCGTGGGTGGATTAGACCCCCGTATGAACTTTGGGGCAGAGGATCTGGATTGGTCGCTGCGAGCGCGCATAGCCGGGTATGACCTTATTATGGCGGACGATACGTATGTCTGGCACCAGGGCAGCGCCTCCTGGGATCCCGAGACTCCTGGACGGGCCAATGAGGCTTGGGCCTGGTTCAATGCCAAATGGGCAAACCAATTCCCCCAGGATTGGGATTTATTAACCTTCAGCCAAGAAGAAACGACGCACCCGCCCTTCATCTTGCGACAACGGTGTTCCCAACCTCTGCCCGAGATACAGCCCTTGAAACTCAATTTGGGTTCGGGGTCCTTTCCCTTGAGCAACTACGTCAATTGCGACATCCGCGACGTACCGGGAGTGGATTGCTTGACCGATGTGAGGCATCTGCCCTTCCCCAATTCGTGTGCCCGTGAGGTCTTGGCCTCTCACCTCCTGGAACATCTTCCCCCGGAAGATACCGAAGGCACTCTCCGGGAGTGGGTCAGAGTGCTGGCGCCTGGGGGGAAAATGGTCATTATTGTGCCGGATTTGGAGTACTGTGCTCGCCGGTACCTGGATAAAACTTGGTCTGCCACCTTGTTTTCACGCATTATTTTCGGCGACCAAGGATTTGAGGAAAATCTCCACCGAACAGCCTTCGATGAGGAAATCTTAACCTACTTTCTCCGCCACGTCGGATTAACCCAGGTTACCCGCCACAATCTCTCACCGGAGTGGCAGCTTATGCTCACGGCCGTGAAGCCCGATTAATTTATCCCTCTGCCGAAGGAGTGGTAGCAGATGCGTGTCTCCTTGATAGGAAAATATGGGATTTCCGAGTTGTGCAACGCCTTTTTGGCGCAGGGATGGGAGTGTTCACCCCACTCGGATGAAATGATCCTGCGGGACGAAATGGGGCGCCCCGCAACCCCAGGGGTGTTGACTCCTGCGGATTTATACCTGCTGATTGGAGAGCATGGCGACGCCCAAAAATTGCCGTCATGGGCTCACCCGCTGGCTCTGTGGGTAATCGATCCCCATTTCTCTCCCGGATTGGAATGGGCTCTCGGCAGTGCCTCCCGGGCCGATATCGTCTTCGTGTCCCAAAAACAGGCCGTTCAGGATTTTAGGATGCACGGCCGAGACAGCCAATGGATGCCGTTGGCGTGCGGCGACGAACCCAGACCATTGGCGCGTGAGGAGATCTATGATGTGACTTTTGTGGGCTCTTTAGGCCCCGGCACCGCCGAAGACCGCAACCGGCTGTGTCACATCATCCAAGAGGAGTTCCCGTCACATTATATTGGAACCGCTTGGGGAGAAGACCTCACACGTGTGTACGCCCAGTCCCGCATAGTTCTCAACTCCAGTATGGTGACCACCTACCGCAATTTGCCTCCCCGTGTCTTTCATGTGTTGAGTGCCGGAAAATGCTTACTGACCGATCCCTGCAATGGTCTAGCCGATCTGTTTGAGGATGGGCATCATCTCGTCGTGTACCACGATGACAACGAGTTTCGAGAAGAACTACGGCAATTACTGGCCGATCCTCGCCACCTTAAAGAAATCGCGCAATCCGGCCATGAGTACGCCATGGCGCACCATACGTTTCACAACCGCGTGGATCAAATATTGAAAGCGTGCAAAGACCGTCATCTCATCACCGCGTGAGAAGAGCCTGGCCGCTAAAAATCCAAGACTCCTGCTCTGTACCCTCGCCAATCATCCTGAGCATTCCCCACAGGCAGCCATTGGCGGCACGCGGGGTCGGATAACCGAACTTCCCCAATGTCGGGATTTACCGGAACCGGATGCCCGGGACCTTACGCCTTTCTGTAGGCCGAGCACCGGTTCGTCCTGACACAATCCCGGGATACAGCGGCCCCGGGCCCAGTCCGGTAAGTCCCAAAAACTTTAGCCGGATCGGGCCCTTTTTCCCGGAAATGACGCCACGACCTCATTTCCGGAAAAGAAGACCGGCGGCAATATCCCCGTAGCCGTTTACCGCCCTAAACTGGCGGCATTTCCACAGAGGAGGAATAACACCCTTGAAGAAGTCCCCGCGATTCACCCATATTCGCAAGCACTTAGAGGCCGGTCGGTTTCAAGAAGCCATCTCGCTCATTCGAAGGACATTGACGGCTCACCGTGCGGATCCTGAGGCCTGGGTCTATCTGGCTCAGGCATTGGAGAAAACCTCGTTCAAAGACTACGCCGGCTTGGCTTACGAACGGGCATGGATTCTTGACCCGCGAGCTGAGTGGATTTCCCGCACGCCATCGTATCCACCCCGGGTTTCGGTAGCAGACGCTCCGTCCTGGCTGCAAGAATTGCTCAACGTCCCTCTGCTCTCCCTCAGCGCTGCTATCATTGCCCGCAACGAAGCACAATCCCTCAAGCGGTGTCTTGAGGCGGTTCAACCCGCCGTCGATGAAATTGTCGTCGTCGATACGGGCAGCGAAGATCAAACCCCCTCTATCGCACAAGATCTGGGAGCACGAGTCTATTCTTGTCCGTGGACCGACAATTTCAGTGCCGCCAGAAACTTTGCCATGGAAAAAGTGCGAACGGATTGGGTCTTCTGGATTGACGCCGATGAAATTTTCGATCCCGACGACATCCATGTTCCCCGTGTTGTGGCGGGATTATTGGATAATTGCAATCCTCCGGTCATATTGCGCGTGGTGCTGATCAATAACACGGGGTCCGAAACCCACTATAATTTTGACGTCTCACGCTTATTCCCCACGCGATTTG
This sequence comes from Sulfobacillus benefaciens, assembly GCA_003023725.1. GTDB lineage: Bacteria > Bacillota > Sulfobacillia > Sulfobacillales > Sulfobacillaceae > Sulfobacillus > Sulfobacillus benefaciens. The sequence goes on from PXYT01000033.1 coordinate 10,518, forward strand.
GACTGAGGTTCCGGGGTCGAATCCACGAACAAATTGGTCCGCCCGACGGGGATCTTTATGCCGCAGCATACAACCATCCTTTGGTGCGAATCCGGCTGCACCATGACGGCTATCATCCTGATTTAATTCCCAGAAAACTCGAGCGAAACATCCGGATCCTCCGTCTGGCCATTCACGACAATCCGGATGACGTGGCCTCGTGGGGGTTTTTGGGACGTGAATTATATCTGCAAGGAAATCTGATGGAGGCGGTGGACGTACTGTACCAGGCCGAACGCATGGCGTCGAATGTGGCAATGTATGGCCGATTGCCGGAAATTCAGGCATACTTGGCGGACGCTCTAATCCAACTGGGGCGTCTGGACGAAGCCATTACCGTGTCTCGCAGAGCCGTCGAATCCAATCCCCAATTCCCCCCAGGCTGGTACAATTATGGAAAGGCACAGCTCATGATGGCGTGGCAATTCTCAGAGTCGGCACGACGCGCCTTAATTGCCGCCCGGGAACAGGCACCGCTTTATGAGGGGATCATCACTTATGATCCTCAAATACCCCGGTGGAAGTCACTTGTCGCTTTGGCTGATGTGGCGAAACTGCAAGGTGACTGGATGGCGGCGGTTCGCCTGTATCAACAGGCCCGGAACGAACAGGCTCCCGATCAGGCCGTTCACGTCCCGTTACAGCATATCAGGGATCAGCTATCCCAATTGCAGAACATATTGGGTCAAGACGAAAAAGACTAAAAATCACCCTGTGCTTTTCCCGCATGGCCATCCCGGTATCTGAAGAGGCATAACCTCCTGTCGCCCCGCTCTTTGATCCCCAAGACGCTTTCGGCCTAGGTCCCGATGCGCAAAAGGGCAAGTGCGTTGGCCCAGAATGCACCATTGGCTGCCGGAAAGAATTCTCTGGGTGCAGGTTCATGGGACCTTATAGGCGCCATGCCGCCCATAAGGCAACAGGCGGTGCGCAATTCATCGTGGGCAGCGGTGGGAGAGCCATAATCCACGCCGTTTTCCTCAATGTCGCCAATTGTCTGACGGCAGATGGTGGGGCGTCACCGGGATCATAGGCCCAAAAATACCTATCACGACAGAGAAATGATCCCGCCCAGGGACAGAATAAAGCCACAGCCTTTCCCACCGCCGCTAACGGCCGTGAAAATCCACGAGTTTGTCTCCATAGGGGATTTCGGCAATGCCGTATGAATTATCCCTGGGTCAATACGGCCACCCATGGCCCACAAACTTTCGAGGCAGGAAAAATTGATACCCGTCAAATATCTGCAGGCCGATGACGGGCTCATCCAAAGAAGGGAAGGCAAGTGAGCCGCTCAAACATGGGGGCACGACAAACACTGGCGTAAAAGAATCAATTCCCATCCTGTCGGCTTGCTTTCCCAGAAAGATCTTATGAGATCCGCCGGATCCCTCACTTTGACCCTCACGGTTTATAAGATGTTCGCCGTGATGGTTGAGAACGACTCGTCGGTTTCGGGCCGTCCGACTTCTGATTTTTTCTTTCTAGACCCTCCTGGGTTACTGAATTGGTGAATTTTTTTGAGAACGACGGCGCTGCGACATTATTCATGTCCGGCCTCAGATATTTTGGCCCCTCCATCACCGGGCGGGCAACAGCTTGAGACTTTGTGGGCGCATGGCCCTCCTCGGCATCGCCCAAGGGTTTGCCCGCATCCTGTTCGTTTAATGGGTTGTTCACGGAAACGGACGGGTCTTGGTCTTCACCGAGAGATGACTGAGGGGCGGGTAATTCCTCGGGCCGATGTTCCCACGATGCATTAAACAATTCATGAAGTCTTCTTCCATCATAACTCGCCATCCAGAAAAAAAGGCCTCGAATAATACTATGAATTGCCTCGTTTTGTAAGTTATGAAAATGCACGGAAATTTTGTTCGTATCCCGCCACCAATGATGTCCATGCTCAAGACTGGCTTCGTCGGCCAAAATGTGCGCGAGTCGATCGCTCATGGTCCAGGGATATGCGGATGTTACCCGAGGCGGAAATGTGTTGCGATGGCAATACAATGCGACCGAAGTAGGTAAAGAGTAGGTGATGATTTCGGCTCCCCATTGCCGAAGGCTCGATTTGAGACGGGCTATAATTTCTTGGTCATCACCCGCGACGAAGACACTCAATCCGGACAGCAAATTGAGCGTTCGACTCCAAGACATTGCAAATCCCCCCTAGACTAGAAAACTTTTCCTTGCCAGTATATGCAAACAACGCGGTATGGTGCGTTATTCCAGGCGAACTGGGACGCGAACGGCGTGAACACCACCAACCCCGGTGGCCACCGGAGAAAAATTCAACCCGGGTGCCCATAATGGGCCGGACAAACAAGACGACTGTCTCGAAAGAATGTGCGTCTCTTCCTACGCCGCGATGATGGCACTTCCCCCTTCTCACGTCGTTGCCGGTGTAATCTCTTGCCAGTTTCCTGTCTCCTGACACCGTGGCTCTTTACATAGGGTTGACTCCCGTCGTACACCCTCAAAATGTTCCGCAAGCTGTCATAAAGACGGTAAGACCCAAAGCGGGGGGCTGGCCTCCCATCAAACCTTCGACCCCTGTCGATAAGTTGACGATGGCCTGCATATCGCGAATCGCCGTTGGCCTGCTCGAAATTTTTTGGCTATTATTGGAACCATTGGTTAAATTGTGCATATGGTGCGGGTAAGGCAGCTTCCAAAAGCTACCGGTTCTTAAGGAGGAGATAACGTATGGCTGCTCAGCCCCCAGTGCCCTCGCCGGGATATTATTCGGACGGCGTCCCCACCGCTTACTGGGTTGATTGTATTTGGATCGATAAGGTCTTTGGTTCCTGCCAAAAAGTGGTGACAGCGAACGGGACGGGCGCTGTTCCCATCTCATGCACAACCCTCACAACCGTGACATGTGCCACCCCCAGTTGTACCTTCCTAAACAGCGTCCCCAGCGCCGATGATTTTGCCACCTTGTCATGGCTTGTCACCGTGCCTGTAAACTATACCTGTGATGTGGGAAGCGGCACAGTCCTCGTATCCACACAGGTAGTGGCGACGATTTACAGCCCCACCGGCACCACCCCTGCCTGCATCCCATTTTCGGTGAGTTGTGGGGCCAATATTCTAAACGGAATCGCATATGCCACCGTGACACTCTGCCTCGAGCTCAAGACATCTGCCAAGGTCCAGCTCCTGGTGCCAGCCTACGGTTATTGCGTTGAACCTCCGTGCGGGATTGAAACCCCCTGCCCGTCTCCATTCCCGCCACAGCTTATGGCACCGGTTCCGCCTCCGCCGCCACCACCTCCACCTCCGCCGCCTCCGCCCCCGATCATCGATCCCTAAACCCCCAGGGATTGGGCAATTTTAAGCCAATGGCAGCCCCAGGGCTCCCGTTGGTTCCCACCGGTGCGAAACGGCCTTCTTCACCCAAGTCGGCACAGAAAACGGGTCGGGATTCATAGAGTAAACAATCGGCCGGTGAATATGCGCGGCGCGAGAGAGAAAACCAGATCCGATTGCTCACTGACAGGACTCACGGGAGAAAGAAATATTTAGCTGAAAGCTCCGGCAACTGGCAGCACGAAGATTCCGCAACCAATCACCAAGCCAAAATCCCATCAAGGTGCATGGGAACTCTCCTTGTGCTGCAGAATCTCAATTGTCCGGAAGGATACCACTGCCCGTAAAGTCACCAAATCTCTCTCAGTTGCCGCAGCCATGGATTCATCGCCCCCACCCCCTATTTCCCTTCGGAAACCCTGACACCAAAGAACCCAACGGAGAACAGGGAGGGCGGACCAGTCTCTCACTTATTCGCACTGGTAAGGAGGAGCAACAAGGTGACATCTGCCCTGAGACAAAGTATCAAACCAGTGACGTCACGCATACAGTACTTCTGGAGGATATTGTCTCCAAAGCAAACTAGTTCATTTGAAAGGACGGATCCATGATGGCCATCAGGACTAGTACCGGAGGATCGAGCCTCGTTGAAGTTTTGGATCGGGTTCTCGACAAAGGTGCCGTAATTGACCTTTGGGTCAAAGTCAATCTAGTCGGCATTGAACTGCTGTCGATCGAAGCTCGTATTGTCATTGCATCGGTGGAAACGTGGCTCGTGTATGCCCGAGCCGTGGGTCTCTTAGAACCTCATCCACTCGTGGACGAGGAAGTTGTCGCTTAACCATTTATCCGGCGGGAGCAAATACTGCTCTCGCCGGGTCCTGCATCCGTAAATCGAGGAGAGTGATCCTATTGGCCTTAGCGCTGGACACCGTCTCAAGACAAACACCCTTTGTTCGCTCGCCATACTTCGCAAACTTGATGGAACGCGGATCATATTACTTAAAAAACGGACTCGCGCTTAACTTGATGGGCCCTTCCGGTGTCGGCAAAACCTCTCTCGCCCTAACATTGGCTCGTGATTTGGGAAGATCGGCACTCTTTGTGCAGGGACATAACGAAATGTCCATCAACGATCTTGTCGGGGGCTATCAAGGTTACCGCTACCACAAAGTCGTAGACAATTTTATCCGCGATGTGGTCAAAATCGATCAGCGTGTCGAAAGCCACTGGACAGAAGGTTGGTTGTCGCAAGCTGTGAAATACGGCCACACAGTGGTTTTTGACGAGTTTAGCCGGGCCCCGTCCGAGATTCAGGCCGTGTTTCTCGCCATCTTGCAAGAGCATGTCCTGCCGATATCACGAGTAGGGCACAACCAGATAATACCGGTGCACCCCCACTTCCGGCTGGTTATGACCACAGGCTTGCCCAATCAAATAGGAATCTATCCGATAATAGAGGGATTGTGGGACCGAATCGTCACCATAACCATGGATATCCTCGATGAAGAATCGGAAGTCTTGATCGTGGCCACTCATTCCCAATTACCCATGGAAGAATCCTTGCAGGTTGTTCGGCTCATGCGCCATATTCGCCAGCATACCTCGTCACGGAATCAGAAGTCCTTGCCACCGTTTCCTTCCATCCGCACCGGTGTGACGATGGCTTTATTGCTTCAGGCCGAGGGATGGTCACTGGTGCGCAAGGAATATCCGAGCTTCTTTCCCAAAATCGTTGAAGATTTGTGTGGGCCCTTCACCCGAACATCTCTGAAAGATGTGGAGGATTTTCTGAGTAAGGAGAAATGACCTGAACTGTCCTGACATATAGAGCGGACTCGGCGCATAGCGTAACTTAAAAGCGGGAGGAAGATGCAATGTTTTATGTCTACGGGATTGTCCGCAAGGACAGCATAAACTCCCTGGCAGATTACACGGGAATTGGCAATCCCCCTTCGCCAATCAAATCTATCAGTGTCGATGGTTACGATATTATCGTATCCGAACTGGAACATCTGGAAAAGTTGGAACCGGAAGATGTTGTCACCCATTCGAATGTTCTTAATAAACTGTTCGCGGTCACTGAAGTGATCCCCGTTAAATTTGGCACGGTATCCCCTGAATCGTTGGAGTTATTCAACATTATCCGCAGCAATTCGACGAAACTCAAGGATACTCTAAGAAAGATCCAGGGGCGTATGGAAGTAGGTTTGAAGATTTATTGGCAGCAAAGTGCGCTGCAAGCCAAAATTTTGGAATATTTTGATCTGGCTCGCGCCCAGAAAGAATATGGTCAGAACCGAGACGGATCATACGCTCTGGAAATAAAAATCGGCCAAATCGCCGAAGAGATCGTTGAGCAATGGCGCGAAACGCTTATTCATACCATTGAAACAATGATTGAACCGTTGGCAGACGATGCGGTGACCGGGAAACTGATTTCGATCTATATGCTATGCAACTTGTCATTCCTGATACCACGGGCCAAACGCGATGTCTTTCAAGAACAAATCTACAAGTTGGAAGACAAATTCGGCCGGGAATTGCAAATCAATTACGTGGATAATCTACCGCCCTTTAATTTCATCGATCTTAAGTTAGGGAGCTAGACCTATGGAAAATGTGCATCTCAGTTTTTGGGATATCCTGTTTTTGCCCATTTCGTTACCGATTAAATCGATTGGATGGACTCTTGCCTACCTCCAAGATGAAGCCGAAAAAGAGGACGGAGGGCAAGAGGGAATGTGGGCATCATTGTTGGAGTTGGAAGTTCTGAGAGATATCGGCAAAGTAAGCGAGAATGAGTACCAGGAACGTCGACAGAAGCTTCTCGCGGCGGGAAACGAAACATCAAAGATAGAATTGACGGGGGATACGGAGGATGATGAATAATGGACATCCAAACGGTTATCCAGATTGCAAGCAAACAAATCGGCACCGTAACGGGTCTGAATATTGACCGGGTGGTCGGTTGTTCCAGGCGGGAACATGGGTGGATTCTTGAATGCGAAGTCTTAGAGCGGGCCGCCATTCCCAACGCCATGGATGTTCTCGGACTCTATGAATTTGAACTCGATCCGAAAGGAAGCTTAGAACAATTTCGCCGGAAAAGTTCCCGGCACCGTGGTGATGTAATCCCGGAGCTTTAAACATTGCTTCATGGGTTTGAACAGGCATTATTTACGGGCCGGGAACAATAACCGGGCTATTGCCACAGGTTTTAAAAAGCCTTTTCTTGAGCTTTGGCGTTACTATGAGGAGGGCAAGATGAGCCGGCCACTGTATTACTGGTACGCCGTTATTCCCTGCATATCCTTTAACCCGGATCAATTTCCCGTAACCGTCACTTCGATCCCGCTTGAGGTGTTGGCATTTCGCGACTTATCCGCCGTAGTATCGCCCACGGCGGCTCCCCGCGAACTCCTGAATTCGCGGACGGCCCGGAAGCACGAACGGATCATGGAATGGATCTCGGAAGTCAGCAGTTACCGAATATTGCCCTTTCGCTTTGGCTCAGTTGTATCCGGCGAGCAGATAGAGAGAACGCTGGCTGAACGTTACGACGAATGGTTTCGTACCCTGCAAACCGTGAGCGGGCGCGTTGAAATGAGTCTCAAAGTCCTCCAATCTCGGCCTCAAGAGATGGCTATCAGCACTCCTGCCCTGCCTTCCTCATATCTGACCCGACGTCTCCGGGAGCGATCACGGCAGCAAGCCTGGCACTGGGAAGCCGAGTCCATTAATGAGAGAATTCAGCAGCATCTGGAGCCATGGTACATTCGAAAATATGAGAATGTGACGCGCCCCGCGCCGATCCTAATCAACAGTGCGTATCTCGTGGAGAAGGACACGGTGCCTATGTTCGCCAATGCGATCCGAACACTCATCCGGGAATTTACGGCGTTTCAATGGCTTTGCACCGGCCCCTGGCCCCCATACCACTTTGTTACGGAAGGAAGAGCACAATGAGTTGGGAAGACGACCGATTGATAATATCTCACGACGGACATCAGGCATTTCGTGACGTCCTTGCCGAATCAGTGGGGAAAAAATGCCTGGCCATCAATGCCGATACAGAACGACCGGAACAAGGGCTGGCTAAACTCGTTCTCACACTCATTGAACTTCTTCGCCGTCTGTTGGAACAAGAAGCCTTGCGCCAGATTGATCGGGATCAACTAACAGATACACAAATTGAGCGTATGGGATGTGCTTTCGAGCAACTTGACATACAAATGCACCAATTACTGGCAATATTCGGACTCAGTGAGCACGACTTGAATCTTGACCTGGGGCCTTTAGGGACTTTAATGTGAGGTGAACAAGTTGGGGAACAGACCGATAACCATGTCTCAGAGCACTAGTCTAGCGGATTTACTGGAACGGGTCCTGGATAAAGGGGTTGTCATTGCCGGTGACATCACCGTCCTAGTTGCCGATGTTGAGTTACTGACCATCAAAATCCGGTTGCTCGTGGCGTCAGTTGATAAAGCCATGGAGATTGGCGTCAATTGGTGGCAAGACGATCCCTATTTGAATATTCGCGCCAAACAGTTAGTAGAACGTAACCGGGAATTGGAAACGGAACTGGCATCATTAAGGCAAGCCAACCTGGAGACCATTCAGACGCGACTTGATGTGCTCGAATCCGCTTTGAAGAAGCCTGGACCCCGCGATTCCCGGAGAAAGAGCGAGAAACCGTGACAGGGCATGACTTGTGGGTCTATGGAGTGGTGGCCCAGGGCGATGAAGTGCGGCCTGAAGAACGCAACATCGAAGGTGGGGAAGATTTCGTATGGATTAGGGCAGCCTCGCTTGCCGCCTTGGCGAGTTACGTGCCGGCAGCTGACTACAATGAAAAGGCCCTGGCGAGACACCAGGACGATGCCAGCTGGGTTGTCGGTCGGGTTCAGGCTTCCGCCGCAGTGATTGCTGACGTTTTCTCACGCCGTGTGATCATTCCTTTTAAGTTTGGGGCCGTTTTTTCCACGCCAGAGAGTCTCCAAAAGCGCCTTCATGAGCAGCGGACCGAATTTCATGAGTTGTTGAAACGCCTCGAAAATAAGGAAGAGTGGGGCGTGAAAATCTTTGGTTCCATCGAGGCTCAATCCATACGGATGGTGGAATGGAAACTAGACCAGGCCGTGAAAAATGGCGTGACCTCGGGAAAATTGTATATGCTGAAGAAACAGTTGCGTCAATCCAATCTGAGGGATGCGGAAAGGGATTTGAAAGAAAAGGCGCGGCGAGTGCATCAGTTGTTGTTGATGTCAACGGACGCCCATCAAATAGGCAAAGCGGCCAGCGAGCCGCCGATTTCCGGTAATTCCGTCTGTTTGATGAAATCGTCATACTTGGTTTCCAGCTCCGAACGCAATCAGTTTCTCACCCGAATCCACGATGCGGGGCGACAATATGAAGAGTTGCAGGTAAAAGTTTCGGGACCATGGGCTCCATACAGTTTCTGTCGGACGAAATAATTGTCCCCACCGGGGACAAATCCAATCACCCAGCACTCGGACACAATTTGTGAACCGGAGGTCATGACACAAATGGATGAAGTTCTAACCGAACAGAATGTCACGTTGTTGGACTTGTTGGACAGGATTATTGATCATGGGGTTGTCATTCAAGGAGAGCTGAAAATTTCGGTAGCCGAAGTCGACCTCATTTATATTAACGTGAAGTTATTGGTGTCTTCGATATCCCAACTCCGGCGAAATCAAAACGACGAAGACAATTTGACAAACGATGTGACCAATTCCTAAAGATTCATGGACCCGGGAACTCTTCAATGACCTAGACGGTTAACAGAAACCTGCGACATAACGCGGATCTGGCTCATAATCTTCCGGCAGTCCGACACCCCTGTTTATCACAGCAAGGGAACCGCCCCCAAGGGTTGATCCACTCAGCGCATTCATACATAGCATCAGGCCTGTTCGGTGCTCCAGACGCCGCCACTAATCAACGAGTACCGGCGCTGGGCCAAATGAAAAACCATGAAAGTAGGAATGTCGGCGGGCTCTAGGCCAACCGCACAGACCGGGCACTGTTGAGTGCGCCCGCCTGCGCGAATAGCCCTTGATTCCCCGAGCGTATTAGTCGTGATCTTGAGGGCAATCCTCAAGGTTGCCGCCTATCAGATGTTCGTAGGGGGTCGCTGACCGGATGAGTTAGGCACACCTGGTGCTCATAGTCGTCGGGACAGCGAGAAAATGAAGAATCCCGTTAATTTAACAAGACAGCATGGGAGAACCAACCCATCTGTTGTGAGACGGGGTTAATGGCCACGGCCTGATTGGTGACGATGAAAAAGCGGAATCCGAACAAATTTCCGGTAGCGGTTGGATCAATCACGCAAGGAATATCATGATATGCCACCAACACACCATCGGGTCCCGCAGCCGCCACCCCAACACGACTTCGGTAGGCTTCCACGCTTCCCGTAACACCCCCAACCTCGATGGGGCCCAAATTGGGCAACTGCAGCTGATCAGCTATGCTTTTCATCAGGAGCATTTCAAAGGCTCCGGTATCGAGAATGAAAGGCGCGTTCATTTTTCCGCCAGGTCCCCCCAACTCCGCGAAGAAATGAAAGGCATCGTCGATCACGGCTCCCGTTACCATGACTTCGGGCTTAACGCTTGAGGAAGGCGAAGAGGCAGGCTGGCTATCATGATCCGGACATCCGCCCAACAATGCTGCCAAATGGCAGAGCATCTCATCCAGCGATAGTTCCGGCACAATATCAATGAGCTGGTGCAACGAGCTCCGCTTGTTCATGGCAAATGTTCCTCCTTTACTCACCTTACCCACCATCAACGTTATTCTTGAGTGGTGAAATTGTTGGTGATGACACCAACAGCGGGATATCGAAGAGTTCTTATGGCCACTGCATACCGATGAGTCCACTTTATGAGGAAAAATGGGACCAGTTCGCTTGTGAATGCTTGACGTTCGGTGCGCGATTTTTGATCACCATTTATTGGTCTCGATACCATATTATTCAAATCACTTTAAAGTGTTCTTCTCATCACATACCGGCGGAAATATCCGATTCGCCTGCCTATTTGAGATCGGTGCGGCCCAAGAGGAAGTCAATAAATACATCGTAGCGGGATTCTTCTCAGAAAGGGTCAAAGCGGCAGCCAAAGCTCGGGCTCTTCCCGATGCCATTAACCAGTTTCACGGTCAGCGCCGTACCGCCTCAAGACCTTGGTCCTCACCGAAAGATTGCGCAAGCCCTTACTCTAAAAAGATCCCTCTGATCTGTCCGTAGGCCATCTGTTGGCCTTTCTTTGGGCGATTTTGCCGGGTGAATACTGCATCTTGCACTCATTCGATTTGTATTTTATTTCGACATTCCGCCCCAGACTACTTGGAGGTGACGGGTAACAAATTTTCCACATCTTACATATTATGGAATCACAGCGATAACCCTCGCTAGCACACACAGCTGGACATTACTCAATGTATTCATCAGGAAGAATAACCCTCAACGATATTCAGGAGAATGACAGCCTTTCGCAATGCCGTGGGTGGCTTTCCGCAAGGATCGGTATTCGGCTACCCAGAACGTTGCTTCGGGTGGGCTCGGTTGAAATAATGGTTTTGATGCCCATGGCATTGAGAAATCCATATTGCAGAAAACCCCAAATTAGCCCGTGCAAGGGTCTCGGAAAGGAAGTCCTTTATCATGGCCTTAAATCCTTCACAAGTCTACCTCTATGCGGCCGACCCGCCTGATTATCAAATTGCCCTGGGCGCCGCAGCGATATCCGGGATTCCCTGGGAACAGGTGATGGGAAATTTCTACGATGCCTGGAATACCGTGGCGAATGGCAGCTATTTGGTCATTGCCGTAGGCGCTCCAGCGAATAACGCGTTGTACTACAATCCGTGTGGTTGGCCCAATCCATCCCATGAAGCCCAGGGTTCAACTCCCTTTGATCTGGCCCCGTCACCCGCGGATACCCTGCCAGGACGGAATTGGTATGAAAGTGCAGCGGGAGAATTCGGCTACCAAACTTTTCTCATTGCGGCAGCCTTTGCCTATTATGCTACCCACGGATCTCTCCCCAGCACTCTATCCTCCTATCCCTCCCCTATCAGTCCCCTGCATGTCTGCGATGGCAGTCTGGTTGTCGCATTTCCTTCCATATCATCTTGCGTCAACGGGGTGGATTCGGCCACAAATCTCGGTCCTGTGGCAACTTGTCTGAAGAGCCATGGCTATGATTTTGTGGCGAGATATCTTGGCGGACCTTGTTTTGCCGGCACGCCTTTAACCCGAAGTGAGATCCAGCAACTCACCTCGGCCGGGCTACTCGTCGCCAGCATTTATTCCGGGGCAAACGGAACGAGCCTGGTTAACTGTGGAACGCAAGATCTCACTCAAGGACAATTGGACGGGAATTCTGCGGCCACACTGGCCCGAGCGATTGGCCAGCCCGCCGGCACAGCGATTTATTTGGGAATGGAATCGGATCAAACTCATCCGTCTTGGCTCGCTTATGTTCAGGGATGGACCCAAGCCGTCGCGGCCCAAGGATATATGCCGGGTGTCTATTCGTCGCAAAGTCAGCTAACCACAATTCATGAGCAACCCTGGGGACTCTCTCATCTTCTCTACTGGCTTGCCCAATGGACGCACCCAGGCGCCATAACTCCAGCTCCGTGTCCGTCCACCATGTTGAGTTACGCCAGAATGTGGCAATATGTCGGAAACAGCAGCATGTGCAACACCGCCATTGATGTGAACAGTGCCCAAGGAACAGTGGGGATGTGGTCCTAAAACTCAAGAATTCCCGTCGTGTGGATGTCATTTCGGATTTTGTGATGGCCCCCCAGATCACGTCTGCTACTATCGCCCGCCGGTATCGCAAGCCTTCTGAATCTCCCAGAGGGCGGGCGGCGAACGGCCGGCAGTAAGAGTATGATGCGTGGGCCGACAAATGTCACAGGCGGATTTTTCAAGTGTTACCTCATTATGTGTGGTCCCGTGAGTCCTCCCGCTCAGCGATCTTCCCCATGGGAATCCCTTGTGGTGGCATGTTGGCTTCCTGGCGAGACAAACACGCCAGGATGGCCGATCCCGTTTCCACACTCTTATTGTGCCGCGATATGGAAACTGTCTCCTCCTTTACCCCGGACCCGAACCCGGGCAACCCGAACAAGCGGTGCGAGACGCCACGGTATCTCAATTAAAGAGGAGATGGCCATAGCAGTGAGAGGACATCAAAATCAGTCCCTTAAACATCCCCGGAATTCTCCAAGCCGAATCAAAACTCTTCGAGCCACTCAAGAGATGGACGCGGGGAGGACAAACCGGACAGGAAGAAAAGCCTTGACTGAAGACATCATGTATTCTCACACAACGATGTCTTCAGTCATAACAAGGATGAATATCTCACTCCGGCACGGTGCGGAAGGCAATTTCTTCCCGCACGACTTCGGTGATATGGTTGTTTTCGTCGACAAATACCACGGCGGGGCGATGGGATGTCAACTCCTGGTGATCATATAACCGAAATCCGATGATGATAACGAGGTCGCCAGGATGAAACAGTCTAGCCGGCGGACCGTTAAGACAGATGTCTCCCCCATGGGGCGGACCGGGAATAATGTAAGTGTGCCACAATTCTCCATTGGACAAATTGGTGATCTGAACCATTTCGTACGGCAAGAGTCCTGTAGCATCCAGCAACTCTTGGTCAATCGTAATCGAACCCACGTAATTCAAATTGGCTTCGGTAACCCTAGCCCGGTGAATCTTTGCAGCCATCATGCGATATTGCATCCCTATGCCCCTTTCTCTCATCCTTTCAATGGTAACGTGAAATATCAACAGGGAAAAGTCATCGCTTCAAGTCCAAAACCTCTTTTATGCCCTCTGCGACGTAGCGAGCAATAGCTATTTGACTATCCTCGGTCAATCCGGCGATATGCGGAGTGCTCCACACATTCGTCAACATTCGCAGCCTGTCGTCTTGCAAAGGCGGCTCGATCTCGCGAACGTCCAAAATGGCTCCCCCCAGTTGTTTTGCTTCCAGTGCATGCAATAAGGCCGTCTCATCAATTAATTCTCCTCGGGCAGTATTGATCACGACAGAATGAGAATGTAAACGCTTTAGTGTGGTCTCATTGAGGAGATGAAAGGTCTCGTGCGTCAAAGGAACATGGAGGCTGAGAATATCTGCCCCCTCTAAGGCCTCCTCCACGGTTTCGGCTTTCAGTGATCCGGGAACCTCGGCAAACGGATCGAAGATCCTCAGCTTCATACCGAAGGACCGCGCACGATTGATCACGGCCTGGCCCGCCGCTCCATATCCTATCACGGCCAACGTCTTTCCTGCGAGCTCCACACCGGACATGTCCCGAACCCATTGTCGCTCCCGAACCTGTAATGTCATTCGAAGAAAGTGGCGCTGAAAAGCAATGGCCATCCCGATCACATATTCTGCCACAGAAATAGCATTTGCTCCCCGGGGAACAATTAAACCAATATCCCTTTCTCGCAGCACCTCCTGATGAATGTTGTCGAGGCCGACCCCCAGTCGTCCCACCACTTGTAACAAGGGTGCCCGCTCAATCAATTCGGCATTCACCTGGGTTTTGTTGCGTACGATTAAGGCCCGGGCTCTGGCGATTTGGCTTAACAAAGCGTTCGAGTCCTGGTGAAGATCGGGATCATAGTAAACCTCATACGAAGACAGGATATCCAAGCCAACAGGGTGAATCATTTCGGAAATCAGGATCATTTGTTATTCCGCCCGGACCCGACATGTTCGTGGTAGGCCGACAAACCCAGAGCATCCATGGTATCGTAGCGCAACCCGACGCGCAACGCTTCCAGACTCAGGATGTCTGCATGGGCAATATTGCCCAGATTGACGTTGCTGCCAAACTCCCTGATAAAGAGAATTTGCTGTGATTCCAAAGGTGCCTCGAAGATCACTTCTTCAATTGGCAGCACTTCAAGAACCGCATTCATAATATGTACGTCCAGACGACCGTCTTGTCCATAAATTCCACCGCGACCGCTTCCTCTTCCTTCCAGTATCACCTTATCGGCTCCGGCCTCGCGCAATTTCAAGGCTTCTTCGGCATAATCCTCTGCTGTCATTGACGATAGGTCGGATTTTTGCCCAACCTCTGCCATAACATGAAAATGATGATGACGAGTAAAATCCTTGACCAATGCGGCTTTCTCATCCAGTGGTATCGGATAGCTTCCCGATGAAATTTCAACCCACTTCAAACCGCTGTGCGCGAGCAGTACCCGGTACTGGTCAAGCTTGTCTTGCGCCCAATATGTTTCAAATAACGTGCCGCCTAGAATAACCTCGATATCGTGAGCCTTGAGCCAGGAAATCTTCTCGTCCAGATTTTCAATGAGGTACGCAGTTCCAATGCCCAGCTTCGCGAAATCAACATAACTCCCGGCCATTTTGGCGATATCCATCCACACATTAATCCCAATCCCACGGTCATTGACGACTGTCCATCCGTATTCTCTGGGCTTGGACGGACGATATGGAATATGCAACACTCCCATGATTAAACACCTACCATTCCCTCTAAATTGTAGAGATTGTTTCGCCACCGACCTTCGGGTGCACAATTTTCAGGAGGAGGCGATGTATCGTGTTTTCAACGGGATAGCCTGAGACTCCATCACTCCACGGCTTATGGAGCGATCATAAAATCTAGGAGAAAAAAGGTTGAGGTGTTCCTATCTCATTGTCAGTAAATTCTGGGTAATAGTACCACCGACTTTATCCCCCGTCAAAACCTCTAACGGGTACACAGAGACTAAGAGGTGCATTGTCGTCCCCACATCTGAGATAAAAACTGGTTTCCTCCCATTTCCGCCGTTCTCGTCACTTATCGTACCAAATGTCAATGGTTCGAAAGAATCTGTTCGATTTGCACATGTGAGGACTCATCCGTAATTCGAACACGGATGATTGCGGTATTAGGAATATTGATGGTATGTATTCGATCCAGAGTCCAGCCCTGAAAATGGCACAAGAGACTTTTTAACGCCAAGTGATGCGACACCATAATGATCTGACTGTAGCGCATACGATAATCGTGGAATGCTCCCAGCATTCGCATTTGTAAATCCTTGAGGCTTTCTCCTCCGGGAAACCGAAAGGTTGCCGGTGATGATTGATACTCTTGCCACAGAGACGACCCTTCTAGATGTGCCTTGGACATCCCCTGCCATTCTCCCACGTCAATTTCCCGAAGTCTCGCATCCGGTTGCACTTTCTGACCGGGCAAAGCCAACAACCGCGCCGTGTTTACGGCCCGTTGCAAATCGCTGGTGAATAGAGGCCATGGCGGCAGCGTGCCGCGGAGGCGTTCGGCCTGCATCACCCCGTCCTCCGATAGCTCCGCATCCGCCCAGCCTTGAAGAACCTTCTCTTTGTTCAGATTGGTTTCGGCATGGCGAATCAAATAACATTCCATGATGAGTAACATCCTTCCCTTCCTTCCTTCATTTCCTTATCGGATGTGAAGGTTTTTGGCTACATTAGCACGCACTTCGCGGGAATTCAATAGCACCGCCCCGGGCAGATTCCTCGTACCCCTAATTACTATGAGAAAACCCTGGCAGTCGTCCATCATTATTTGTCACACGAGAGAAAGGCATGAATATGATGTGGATGAAGTCAGTAAATGGAAGGTATACAGCTGGCAACTGTGAGTTCAGCACATGAGTGTCATCATCGCCGCTTTCCATTTGACTTGCTTTTTCTGGCCGTACTTTTCATCGACCTTAGGGCATCCTTGATGCCTCACTCACCTATCATTGCTTAACCAACCCGTCGCAACAAGGAGGTATGGCCCAAATGACCCCACGCAGCAGTTCTTCATGTCACCACCATCACCATCATCACCACCGCCAGTTCCCGATGGACTTGATTTTATTGATGGTGTTACTGGGAAAATTTCCACGAAGCCGGAGTTCCCACTCGTGCTCCTGATAATGGGGTGAGAACCTTGCCCGGAGGTTGAATTTACGGGTCGGGTCGTTCCGGACCTTACCGGCATTCTCGGCTTAAGGTCCGGAGCCCTGCCCTATGGAATCGTGACGTACCACGCGAAGAAAATTCCAGAAAATCATTATTGGAAAGACCCATTATGAGGAGGAGTTGTCTGTGAATACATCATGGGATGAGTTGTTGCCGTTATTGCTCATGGGCCAGCGGCGCGAATTACTGCCCCTATTGTTATTGCTGGGAGAGAACCGATCTTGCAGTGCCAGCGAATCTTCGGAAGAAGAGTCCCATATACCCGCTAGTTTTGATGCCTATCTGTCCTCACTCCTGGGAGACTATGTGCGGGTAAGCCTGTCCGCTCCGGTTGACAATGCCCCCACCCTGGTGGGAACTCTCACCCGAGTCGGCAGCGATTTCATTGTCCTGCGGGATGTCATTGCCGGCAGCGTCAGCTTAGGGTTTCGGGACGAAGTGGTTATTCCAATTTCAAATCTGGTGGGGATCGACCGTCTCCCGTTTCTCGACCGGATTTTGCCGCTCATCGGGCGACTTTCATCCCACTCCTAGCGTCTCCCCGGGGATTCGGCCGAATTCCTGTAGCCGCAGGATAGCCCATCCCTGGGATCTCCCTTCTCGGGTGTCTCAAGGCACCTTAGGACTTGAAAAGATACTGACGCAAGATTTCCTGCAAATCGGGGCGGTCCCGAACCAACTGTGATAAGTTCGGCGTCACGGATTCTTTAGGTGGTCCGGAGGTGGAACTGCGATGCAAAATCGCTTCGAGTTGTTCCAAGCTGTAAGCTAATTGCACCAGGGAGGACGCAAGGGCATGCAATTCGTTTATCAGTTCGGAAGGATTTAAGGGAGTGGGAGACAGATCATCCCCATGTTTAGATCCGGCGTCGGAAAGGGGAGGGTGTTTCGGTGAGGATACGGATTCTTGACGAGGGGAGTCTGGAGAATTCGCCCTGTCGTCTTGAGAATTTCCGTGACGCCTCTCCTCCTCGCCTGTTCTGCCAATGGAATCAATGGAACCCTGGCGCGCCATAGGCTTCCATTTTGCCTGCAATGGATTGTTTCTCATGGCTGTGGTCGCATCGTTCCCACTACGATCCTTCCCATTACGGGCCTGAGATTCCGCGGTGTCCCCAGCGCTTTTGTCCATCATACTATCATTCCTTTCCTATTTTCTTGCTTATGTCTTGGCCCGTCACTTTATGACTCCTGAATGGAGGAAGCACCATGAGAACGCCTCAACACTCTATCCGTATTATGAAAGCAGTTGATTTCGTAAGGAAACAGAGATCGGGAGGGTCCAAGCCCCTTTTGTTGCGTCTCGAGGACGGCCGTATTGCCCATGTTAAGTTTCAACGCAATCCTCAGACCACCCGCAGTTTGGTCAATGACCTTATCGGGACTTTGCTAGGCCACTCTTTAAAGGCTCCCGTAGCGGAAGCCGTATTGGTTGACGTTCCTTCGACACTGAGGGCCCAAATTCCCTATCTTACGAAATACCGCTGGCTGCCAGGCTTACAGTTCGGAACCATATATATCGAAGACGCCATTCCTATAAAACAATCCAAACGGCATCAAGACATTTCCAACTGGTCGGAGCTCCCTCTGTGCGCACTACTAGAGACATGGCTGTTTAATCAAGACGTTAAGCTGTCCCATGTGTTGTGCGTCCCCGAAAACGGCATGAGCCGGTTTATGATAGTTGACCATGGATTCATTTTCCCGTCAGGGCCGTTATGGTCCATTCATGATTTGAAACGCAGAAAGGGAGAATTCCCCTCACCTGACGCCTTAACCTGGCTGGCCCTCAGGTCTCCTCACCGTTTCAATTTTGAGGATGCGCTGAACCGAATCAGTGCCTTGTCTTCTGATAACATAACCTCCGTCATCAGTCTTGTTCCTGCCGAGTGGGGGCTCTCCTCACAGCGCATGCGAGCCATCGCCGATTTTTTGGCATATCGGCAGAAGAAACTGGGAAACGTGGCAACAAAATTCCAAACCCTGTGGAATCGCAACAAGGAAGAGGTCGACGACGATGTGAAAACCCCGGACAGTCCGTCGTCTTCTCTTAATCTCCCGCTTGTGGCGGAACCCGTAACCTTTCACGAGGTTCCGCATATCCCAGACGTTCCGTTCAAAGAGGATATGTCTCAAAGTTCCGAAAAAGAAAGCAAAAAATCCGACCCGAGGTAAGCACAGATTCAGGAGATAAAGTCATGAACCCTGTCAGCTTCATTCAAATATCGCAAGACTCCAAGCGCTACGTTTTGACGATTCAGTCTTTGCCCATTGATGCCGCTACCGCACGCCAGTTTACGCGCTTTCCCGAGGCACAGTGGCCCCATATCATGTCTTTGATTCTATCTACGGGATTGGGACTTTTGCAAAGACTGGAACCAAACCACATTGAGAAAATTGTTCAATATCACGAGCTCGAAGAAATTCAACGCACAATGCCCGATTTGCAAACCCATGACGGGAGTGAAAGGGAGGAGGAACTTCTACGCCAAGTTCTTCGCCAACACATTGAAACCTTATTTGATGACTGGCAACAACGTCTGACCAAGAGACTGGACAATCACCTCAGTCAAAGGGACATGAAGACACCGTAGCACCTCACAAAGAGTCCCATTCCTAACAAGGTCATCACGTCTTCACAAGAGCGCTTCTCATGCAGGCATTGACGCTCGTAAGTGACTTCGTTCGTCCGGCCAAAACCCCACGCACGTTCATCACTGTGACTTCAGGGTGCCAGGGATCCATGCAAGATCACCGGCACCCAGCCATAAAGGCTGTTGATGAACCACATCTGCTCACAATCTTCCACCATCCCGGGCCCTATCCTTTCCTCGCGGATGATGCCGCGCTCAAGCAGCAAGGACCGGAAAGTGCCTGCTAAAAGCCCACTTTCCCTAGTAGGCGTCAGTAATGCGCCGCGGTAGCGGATGACGAGATTTCCCCGCGTGAATTCCGTTACTTCTCCGTGTTTGTTCCACAGAAGATGGTCAAAGCTCTCCGATTGTGCCGGATGAACCCGGTTATAAAAATCACGGCAGGTTGTTTTATGAAAGAACAGAGGATCGTCGGAGAAGATGGGTTCCTCAGCCCAGAGCACAGGCTGAACACCGGGAGAAAGACGCGTTAAGGGCAGCACCTGGCTCGAGATTCTCCCCGAACCATCCACGGTGATACGCACGCGCCACAGACCAGAAGGACACCGATCTTCAATGTTCCGCAGGCGCTCTTGCAGTGTCGCGGAATCGAACGGGATCCGGTAATAGACGGCGGACTCCTCCAGCCGCGCCAGGTGATAAGACTTAAGCCAATACCGGCCTTGGTCCAGTTTCATCGTCTCAAGTAACGACACAGCCTGTTGTCTCCGAGTTAAGAATCGGGATTTCGTCAAGAGCTCGTCATATTCGTCGCCGGCAGTGGAATCCCAAGTGATTCCGCCGCCCGTACCGAAAAATGCTTCCTGGCGTGTGCGATCGATCCACACTGTCCGAATGGCCACATTAAATTCTGCTTGTCCAAAAGGCGCGGCATACCCGAGAGTCCCGCAATAGATGCCGCGCGGAGATGACTCCAGCTCGCGGATGATTTTCATACTGCTAAGCTTCGGTGCTCCCGTGATCGAACCGGACGGAAACAATGTTTTCAGCACCTCTGAGAATGGAAGTTCCTGGAGTGTCTCCGCCCGTATTTCCGTCGTCAGCTGCCACACCGTGGGATAGGCTTCGGCCCGGCACAAGGAAGATACCTCTACACTGCCTGTCCGGGCAATTCGTCCCAGGTCATTGCGGAATAAATCGGCAACCATAATGTTTTCGGCGCGATTTTTTTCGGACTTTTCCAGTTCTTCTTTGTACCTCATATCCTCAGCATAAAAACGCCCTCTCTTGGCTGTCCCCTTCATCGGACGGGTAATCAAGGAACTCCCCTTTTGAGCAAACAATAATTCCGGAGACAACGACAAAATCACATGATTATCCCATTCCAGGTACGCGGTGTAAGAAGCTTCCTGTGCCTGTCTCAGCATCACATATAAGGACCAGGGATCCCCTTCAAAATGGGACGAAAGCCTTAGTGTGAAGTTGACTTGATAGACTAGTCCCCGAGCAATGGCCTGTCTGATATCGGCAATCTTCTGATCATATTCCACCCGGGGCATTGGAGGATCCAGACACCACTCACCGATACTGTAGGCTGCTGAGCTCCCAACGTCCCACATTTTTGTCGGTTCTTGAAAGACGCCGAACCCGAGGAGGGGCAATTCTCTTAAAGATGATTGGGTAGAGAAATAAGGCGCATACTTGCCCGCTTCCACCAACCCATAAGCCGCTTCGTAACTTAAAAACCCTGCAACCCAATAACCTCTCCGTGTCCAGTTTTCCAATTCCTCCAGCGCCGGAATCACCTGGTCATAGGCCGTCACCCTAAGAACCTTTACGGGATCCGTAAAGACAAAAGGGGTGCCGCTACTCGGAAAATCCAGTCGAATTCGCATCTTTGCCCACCTAACGTCCGTTATGCCGTCGTTACACACTAATCGTGCCGGCCCGACTAGCGGCCGACATCCAGAATGTTTAGTTTAACCCACGGCGACCATTCGTTCCAGAGGAATGAGGGCCTTCTTTCCGACGGCAGCAGGCACGTTGACCTGATACTGCCCATCGCGCAAGGAGTCGCGAATCTTCTCCAGCGATATCATATTCATAAAAGGACACAGTGCATCGTCATGAGCGGCAATAAAGGTCTTTTCCGGGTTTTCCTTGCGCAGGCGGTACAACAGTCCGACTTCGGTGGCCACAATAAAAGTCCCGGACGGAGATGTTCGGGCGTAGGAGAGCATGCCATCCGTAGACAAGATCCGGGAAGTGGCCTCCCTAGGCGGTATAGCCAACGCTCTTGTGGTACAGCCGCATTCCGGATGAATCAACAGTTCCGAATCCGGATGACGGCGCACTTTGTTGATCATGTTCTCATTTTCAATGGCCGCATGGACATGGCATTCTCCATTCCAGACATGAATGTTCTTACGCCCTGTCATCCGCACCACATGCGAACCCAAAAAGAAATCCGGTAAAAACAGAATATCCCTATCCGGATCAATCGCCTCGACAACCTTGACCGCATTTGAAGATGTGCAGCAATAATCCGATAGGGCTTTAATAGCGGCCGAGGTGTTCACATAGGAGATAACCACGGCATCCGGATACTCTCTCTTCCACCGGATCAGCTGATCTTCCGTAATCGTATCCGCCAATGAACAACCGGCGTTAAGATCAGGAATGAGAACGGTTTTGGCGGGACATAAAATCGACGCAGTCTCGGCCATAAAGTACACACCCGCCAAAACCAAAACCTCGGCGGCGCTCTTCTGTGCCCAGCGCGCTAACGCCAGGGAATCTCCCACAAAGTCGGCGATATCCTGAATGGGTCCCGGTTCATAATTGTGAGCCAAAATCACCGCATTGTGCCTCGCTTTCAATGCCCGAATTTCCTCAATCAGATTTTCTTCCATGTATTTCTCTGTCCTTTCCTTCTCACTAATTGGCGGTCCCTACCTGCAGCGAGCACGGGAACGTTACCGGGGTTTTAAGACGCCGCTCACTTCTCTGAATTCGATTCCTCTACTCTCCAAGTGGATCAGATGACCCGCCCAATCGGTTTCGCTCTCGGGGAAATCGGAACGGCAATGAGCTCCCCGGCTTTCCTCACGCCGCAGAGCCGACTGCCCGATTAAAAGACACAGTTGCAAAATTCGATGATTGTCTGCAGTTTGCAGGGATTTGAGGCGTTCAAGACCTTGGACCATGAGATGAGGGTGGCGAATAACCCCAAAATGCCGATCCATGATATCTCCCAAACGCCGCAAAATTTCCGTCTGAGCCGCTTTACGTGACAGCATGGGAGGATCTGGCAGCACGAAGCTATCCGGCCGTTTTAGGTTTTCCGTAATATGGCGCGCAATTCTCGCCGAAAAGACCAGGGCCTCCAAGAGTGAGTTGGAGGCCAGTCGGTTGGCTCCATGTACACCGGTATTGGCTGCTTCCCCCGCAGCATAAAGACTCTGGACCCGGGTTTCTCCAAAATAACCGGTGCAAACCCCGCCCATCGAAAAATGGGCCCCAGGCGCAACAGGCAATAAATCCTGGGCCAGATCAAAATGTCTTTGGGACAGAAGGTCGGCTAACTGGCCAAAATGATCATAAACCCGGTCCCGGTTAAGGTGCCGAAGCGTTAGATACGCTGTCCCCTGCTGATAAACAGCACGGGCAACTTCGTCACGCCCTGCCAATTCCTGTCCGGGGTAGTCTTGCATAAAACGCTCACCTGCAGCGTTGACCAGATGCGCACCGAACCCTCGCAAGGCTTCGGTAAGCAACAGCGCCCCGCCCCGCGGCACATCCTGGGCCAAGATTGTAGGATGAAACTGAACAAATTCCAAATCGGACAACTCTGCTCCCGCCTCATACGCCAAGAGCAATCCGTTCCCGACCGAAGCGGGATGGTTACTGGTCCGCTGCCATAACGCAGCATACCCTCCAGTGGCCAGAACCGTCGCCGGAGCCAAGATCCCGATGATCCGGGAAGACGGGGTTCGAATCCAGCTTCCCCGGCAGATCTCTCGGGAATCCACGATCAGTTTTTCCGCAAACCCTTCTACGAAGCGTATGCGGGGATGCGACAGGGCCTGTTGATAGAGGTAGCGGGAAACCACCCGTCCCGTTAAACCTCCCTTGGCATGGAGAATTCGAGACCGGCTGTGTCCCGCCTCACGGCCTAAGTCCGGATGAAAAGAGTCCGCCATTTCAAAGATACCGGCTTCCACTAATGGAGCCACCGCCTGACGAGCTTCTTCCGCCAGGATTCTCACCGCTCCGGGGTCGGCAAGGCCCCTGGTCACCAATAGGGTGTCCTCAAGATGGCGATGCCAGTCGTCATCCTCTCCCCATGCGGCAGCAATTCCGCCCTGGGCTCGGTAGGTACTCCCTTCCCGCCACCCGTCGGGCGGTGCGCAAATCACGACGTTGTCATACCGGGCAATGGCCAGGGCTGTGGCCAGTCCGGCAATTCCCGCACCGATTACCAGCGCACGAACACTCACGGCTCACTCTCCCAATCGGCGCCGATGTCAACATGAGGCGCGGAATGAGTAAGATAACCCAACGAAATGGCGTCCACTCCGGTCTCGGCCATTTCCCGCAAATTGGCCGGGGTAATTCCCCCGGACGCTTCCACCACCGCACGGTGATTAATATGCGCCACAGCTTGGCGCACTTTCTCCCCAGACATGTTATCCAGCAATATTCCATCCACCCCCTCCCCCAAGGCCTCATCAATTTGGTCGAAGCGGTCCACTTCCACTTCAATAAAGATCCCATGAGGAGCGTGCCGCCGAATATTCTCAAGGACCTGCTTTAGGCTACCTCTGGCAGCGATATGATTGTCCTTAACCAACACCGCGTCGAATAGACCGAACCTGTGATTATGCCCTCCTCCGATTCTTACCGCATATTTTTCGTAGACTCTTTGCCCCGGGCGGGTTTTACGCGTATCAAGAATTTTGACGTCAAGCCCTTCCACCAAATCCACCGTGGTTCGTGTTATTGTGGCAATCCCGCTCAGCCAGCTTAAGACGTTCAACACAACCCGCTCCCCGCTCAAAAGAGCGTGCACAGGCCCCTCCACCATTGCCAGTTTGTCGCCCGCCGCGCACCTTTTTCCTTCTTCACTATGAAGCTCTACCTTGATCTTTGGACTCAATATCGAATAAACCGCGGCAATAACGGGCAGGCCGCACACGATCAAATTCTGCCGGACTTTGAACATCATGCGGCCATGTAAGTCCGTAGGAATCGTGAGTTCGGTGGTGATGTCGCCATGACCCACATCTTCCCGTAAACCGTCTTCAGCCAATTTGTTCCACACATATGGTTGCATGAATTCCTCCCTGGGATTCTTATGTCAAGACATCTGTATTGTAACGATTCATGAATACATGTGACAAGACATGTGTAATCTGTTTCCTCAATAGGACAGATCACCATGCAAGACAAGAACACGCATCTCCTAGGAATTACTATTATTGTTAATCACTGTCATGCAAAGAGGTCACTCGAAGGTCCTCATGCCATGGCGTTCACCCGCTACGCCAGGGTCACCGCCGGCAAACCATGTCCTATGGGAGCTGCCGTTGGCGTCGGTGATGATCCCCTGTTTTCTCCACCACGAGTTGTATTGGCTTTCTCTGGCGCCATTTTCACCCAGGAGACTGTTTTAATCTGAGTCATCTTAGGACGTATGTACGACAAAGACCCGGCAAGTCTAAAGGGAACGACAAGATGATAATTTTGTGGTAAAGTGTATAAGTGTCTTTCTTATTAGACAGACAATGTCTGTATTCATTCTCCTTTAACGGAAATCAAAACAGAAAGAAGGATCGAGGTTGCCTACCACTGGGTCACGCGGCAAGGTATGGATTGTTATTGCCATTTTGCTGGCAATGTTTCTCTCGGCTTTAGACATGACCATAGTCGGCACCGCGATGCCCAGCATCATCAATGCGTTACACGGGGTCGCCATATACGGTTGGGTGTTTTCGGCATATCTTTTGACCTCAACCACACCGGTGCCTATTTATAGCAAATTAGCGGACATGTACGGACGCAAGTCCGTGTTCTTGGCCGGGACCTTCGTCTTTACTTTAGGTTCCGTGCTATCGGGATTATCCCAAAACATGCCCGAACTGATAGCGTTCCGGGCGTTACAAGGCCTGGGCGCGGCGGGTGTGCTGCCGGTGGCCTTAACCATAATCGGCGATTTATTTTCTTTGGAACAGAGGGCCAAGGTTCAAGGGCTGTTTTCAGCCGTATGGGGTCTTTCCGCCATCATTGGACCTATCATCGGCGCATGGATTGTGGAAAACATGAGCTGGCAATGGGTTTTTGAAATTAACTTGCCGGTGGGTCTTTTGGCCATGGTGATTCTCCTAACGACATTTCATGAAACCGTCGAGAAGAAGCCGCACCAACTTGATACGTTAGGTACCTTGCTTCTTACGGTCGGCGTCACCGGATTTTTGGTCGGCCTCATGCAAACGTCGTGGAATTTACCGACACGTCTGGTATTTATGGGATTGGGCGCTGTCATTATCTGGGCTTTCTTGCGCGTAGAGACCATAGCCAAAGAACCCATCCTGCCCTTGCCGTTATTTCGTCAACCATTTGTTTTTTTCAGTACGGGCGTCAGTCTTTTCGCGGGAATGTTATTGTTTGGCCTGATTTCCTATGTTCCTTTATTCGTGCAAAGTGTGCAATTAGGCACAGCGACCGAAGCTGGGCGGGTCATCACCCCCATGCTGGTGGGCTGGCCTGTTGCTGCGATGGTTTCCAGTAAACTCATCGTTCGCTCGGGTTACCGGCCTGTTGCCGTCACCGGTGGCATTTTGCTGGTAGTGGGGTCTTTATTCCTGGCCATCCCTCAAATTCCCCCGACTACCGTGGTCCTCGTGAGCACCTTTCTCATCGGTTCCGGACTTGGGTTGTCTCTGACCAGTTTATTAATTGGTTTGCAGAGTCAGGTCCCTTGGGAGCTTCGGGGTGTGGTGACGGGAAGCACTCAATTTTCCCGAACAATAGGCGGATCCATCGGTGTGGCACTCATGGGTACCCTAATTAACCTCCCTCACTACGGAAACTTCACGGCGAACCAGGCCACCCAGCTTCTCTTAAATCCGGTCAAGCGGGAAGATGTGCCGCCTGCTTTGAGAACGCTGGCGCGTCATCTCGCAGCAGCTGGCCTGCACCATGCCTTTGAGCTGGCTCTGGGTTTCGCTCTTGTTACCATGATTAGCACGTGGCTCCTACCGCGAAAGCCCAGAACCTCTTCCGAGGCTCTGACCGAAAACAACTCTCAGGCCGGTATCGAACAGGATGCTTAAAGCTCGACAACTATAAGTCGGCATGATCGGAACCGGCACAGAATATCCCAAAACACGGTACCGCCACAAATCCGTGCTTTGGGATATTCTTCTCTGTAACATTGACGCGACGCCTTTGTTTCCTATGCCTTCCTACCGGAACATACTGCCCAATCTTGTTCATGCCCGAAGCACCGGCAGCTCGGACAAATGGGACTTTATTGAATGTGGAAATACTTCAAGAGAAAATGCAGCGTTCGCCCGCTGGTGCCTTGTTCCCTGCGACAATCCCTTTTCCGAGTCAAGCATATACCCCCCGGAAGAGGTCCGTCAGGGTTCAACTGACATGAACGCTTTGAGCAATGCGGGATAGCCAGCTCTCGTGTTTGGCTGGTACCTGGATGGCCACACCCACCCACCAATGACCGGTCCAATGAATGTAAATCGATTGGGATACAACCTTCCCCTGCTGCGTAATAGCGGTTCCGAATGTTTGGGGACCTAACGGTTGCGTGATGTCCGCTGGTCTTTGCGCTGTCACAAACAAGCTCACCTGTCCTTTTTTACTTCCCCATTGCCATGACCCGGGACTCGAGGATTCAAGATGGTCGAGTGGCTGGGGAAGGCTGAGTCCCAGCGTCGCGCCACGAAATGAGGTACTAACATTGACAAAATTCCCGGACAGCGACGGTCCAGTCGAGGGACTCGGGTTGGAACCGGGCGAACTGCTCGGGCTAGGACTCGGCGAGGCGCTTGGCGAGCTGCTGGGACTGGGACTCGGCGACACGCTATGGGATGGGGACGAGGACGCTGTTTTCTGAGTTGTGGGCAAATTTTTTCCCGAACGCGACGACGGTTTCAGAGCACTTGTTGTGGCCATTCTCTGTGAATGAGCGCCAAACACCAACGCCGCCACTACTCCCACTCCGACACCGGCAGCGACGAAAGGCCACCGGGGAATGCGTTTCTTTACGGGAGATGCCGTCGTGGCCTGAGAGGGTGACCCAGGTTTAGCGATACTGCCTTTCAAATCATATCCGCAATGACGGCAGAAACGATCTCCACCGCGCGCCGGTTGACGGCACCGGGGACATAAAGGTGTTTGTGAATCCGTGTGCTGACCCAAGTCTCATACCTCCACATCCTAAATTATCGGCACATTCCGGACCCGGTTGCGCTTTTGTATCCATACCTCTGATTGTAACAACTGCCAGCTACACCCGAAGAAACATTTTTACCCAGTATCATACCATGAAGCAAGATACCCATCCCGTGACGGGCAACATACGCCCCTATTCTGTTCATTGCCTAATTCTACTCTTTGATACATAATCCACATAGTGTTAACTGTTTCGGACTCTGCCTGGGAGTGAGAGGAACCCATGGTCCGCACAGCAGAACGTCCATGGCAAAAGGGAGGGTTGACAATTCTTGTCGGTTCCTGATGTTCTCGCATATTCGGCCGGATTACTGACCGCGTTTAATCCTTGCGGGGTGGTTCTGTTGCCGTCATATCTGCTCTATTTGCTCTCGGGCCGAGTTTTTCCCAGTCAATGGCGCTGGGCCAATGGCATCAAAGCCGGCTTATTGACCTCTCTCGGAGTCTCGGCAATTTTTGGAGTAGCCAGTATCGTACTCTCACTGGTTGGCCATGTCCTTTTTCGCATAGTACCGATGTTTTCGTTGATTATGGTGCTGTTTTTACTGATTCTGGCCATTTTTACATGGCGGGGTTCACTGGGTTTCGGAAGGATTCCAGGCACGCAGAGCCTATCCCGTTTGCAGCGTTTTTTCGAACAAGGTAGCGCCCTCGCCTTTATTACCTATGGCTTAAGCTACGGCATGGTCTCGCTGACTTGTAGCCTCCCGGTATTTATGGTCGTAATAGTGGCCCATCTCAGCACTAACGGCATGGCATCATGGCTCGTCTATGCCGCCTTTACTCTGGGAGTGGCCACCGTCATCACGGGATTGTCGGCCGTTACCGCTGTTGCCCGCAGTCTGGTTGAACGCGTCATTGCACAAATTATCCCTATGGTGCAGAAATTGAGTGCGCTCATTATGGTAGGTGCCGCTCTCTATTTGGTATGGTATTGGCTTTTAGGTCCGGGTCTTCCCACAGTTTTTTCATAAGTTTTAGGCCGGAGGTCTTGGAATATGCGTAAAACAACTTTGTGGGCCGTTACAATCGTGATTTTTTCCGCACTCGCAGCCGTTGTCTTTGGTGTCTTCAGAGCTGTATCTCAGGTGCAGGTCGCGGCATCCAGAGCCCATACGACGCCGACTTCGTCCCAAGAGCCGTCTTCCGTTGACCCAGGAGCACCGCTTAATGGTAAACCGGCTCCCAATTTTCACCTCACCAACCAGTTCGGCCAATCTGTGTCCATAAGGTCTTTACGCGGCAAGGTAGTTGTGATGGGATTTGTTAACAGTGCCGGTGACACGGTCAGTCCGTTAATTGCCACGATTATGCATAATGTGCTATACGATTTGGGGATACACCGTTCGGCCGTAGCGTTTGTTGCTGTCAATGCCAATCCGGTGACCGCTTCCACCCATGATGTCTATTCCTGGTCCACTAAATACCATATGCTCCACAACTGGCAATTTCTCACGGGGTCCCCTACTCAGCTCAAATCCGTCTGGCAAAATTACTTTATGCAAACCCAAATACTTCATGGATCATTGATTACCCATACACCCGGTGTTTTCGTCATTGGTCCTCACGGACACGAAAATTGGGTTTACCTCAATTCTCCCAGCACTTCCACCCAGGCTCTTGGCGCCCAAGTGCAAAATATCCTGAAACACGTTATTCCTCTTTTGCCGGGACATCCCGCACTGCGGATCCCGCCTGCCAGACAATTGGCGTATTACCCGGCCTCTATTGGCCCATCCCAAAGAGTCAACCGCTCATTTCACCTCCCGGCGATTTTGCCAGGGGGCAAACGGGGGTCAGTACAGATCGGTTCGGGGAGTCCCGTAACGTTAGTGGATTTTTTCGCCACCTGGTGCCCCGATTGCCAGGAAGAAATGCCGGTTTTGGCTCGCTTGCAGCGGTGGGACTCGCTGCATCCCCGTTACCCGCATGTGGTGGCGGTCGACTTACGCATGTCCGAATCGTCGACGGCGCACGTCAGAGATTATGCCAGTCGCCTCCACCTCCCTTTTCCGGTAGCCTTGGACAATCAGGGTAAAATCGCCGACCGCTATGGCGTCTCGGGTATCCCGACTCAGGCGTTAGTTTCTTCGGGCGGACAAATTCTCTGGTATCACGAAGGGCTCATCTCCTGGAAGTCTTTAATCCATGACATTCAACCGCATCTGCCCCGGTCCGCCTCGTCTTAGATTAGACTCTTTTGCTGTGTTTTCGAGGACACTTCCCCTCCACAGCTGTATTTTTCTCAAGCTGCATTTTTTCGTTCCCACGACCCTGAATGATCTCTCTCGGGAAAACAACCGGTCGAGGGGGAATTCCGAATTTTAGGGCCCTTGACACTCCCCACGCCTAAAGGCGGGGGATTCTTACGAGGAACCCACTCACGTGAGCTTTACTCGCAAAGGGTTCGCCAAAAGCCCTCTAGCCACT
>PXYT01000034.1:0-6704 GCA_003023725.1 Sulfobacillus benefaciens
GTTGACGTTCACCATGACGATATAGTTTTCAAGGACCGACTGCACGAATGTTTCCACTCGCACCGTACTGCCCGGTCGGACAGCTTTGATATAGTATCATCTTTCCGCGGACCTTGCAAGACTATCTTTTCCTTCTTTTTATGGCAATATGATTAGAATCAGAGAAAAATTTTTTGGAGATGACACAATTATATGGCCTGGGTATCCCTTCAATCGGTAACCATTTCCGCCGGTGGCAAAGCACTCGTAACAGGTGTAACTTTTAATGTTGACACAGGTGACCGAATTGGCATTGTCGGGCCCAACGGCATGGGCAAGACCACACTGTTATCAGTACTGGCTGGCGACACAGAGCCGGACGCCGGGATCCAAAAGACATGGGGCACTCCAAAAATTTCGCGGCTCTCACAGTGGCAGAGCCCTTCCAATTCAACAATCTGGCAGGCAGGAGCCGATGCCAATCCAGAAATTTACCATTTAGCCGAAGAGCTAAAACGTACAGAAGCCCTTATGGCTGAGCCTCAAACACCGGAACAAATGCATGCGTTAACGGAGCGTTGGGGAAATCTCTCGGAACGTTTTGCCGATTTGGGGGGGTATGAGTGGGACGCCCGGGTCAGATCGCATTTGTTAATGATGGGATTCCCGGAATCTCGGTGGCATGATTCCATCCAGCATTTATCGGGTGGTGAAAAACATCGCCTCGCGCTGTTGCAAGTTCTACTGTCCGGAAGCGATATTTGGCTTCTTGATGAACCCAACAACCACTTGGACATCACGACATTAGGGTGGTTGGAACAGCAAATTCGCGGCTTCAGCGGAGCCGTCGTTCTGGTTTCCCACGACCGCGCCTTCCTTGACCATACTGTAACACGCATTATCTCATGGGAAGATGGGTTCTTTTGGTCAACACCCGGTTCCTGGACCAAGTACCGTAATCTTCGGGAAGAAAGACTAAAAGCCGAAGTTAATCGATATCAACGTCTGCTAGAAGAAGAAAACCGGCTCAAGCAATATATCTCGCGGTATCGGAGCGGAACCCGAGCCAGACAAGCTCAAAGTCGTCTGAAACGGCTGAATAAGATCGAATCGGCCAAGCCTGTAAATGGTCGCCAGCCGATCGCCCCGCAATTGCTTCACAACAGCCAGGGAAAAACTGGACGGGAACCTCTGGCCACAATTGTAAACCTCACGATAAAACGCCCCCATCGCGCATGGCATCCATTGACTTTCAAAATCCCTC
Organism: Sulfobacillus benefaciens; assembly: GCA_003023725.1. Classification (GTDB taxonomy): domain Bacteria; phylum Bacillota; class Sulfobacillia; order Sulfobacillales; family Sulfobacillaceae; genus Sulfobacillus; species Sulfobacillus benefaciens. Next base: position 1,244 of record PXYT01000034.1, read on the forward strand.
AAAGTGCTAAAATCGCTTTGGTGGGTGATAACGGCACTGGAAAATCCACCTTGCTGGAAACTCTCTATGATTCACCGCCTCAAATTCAGTGGCACCAAGAAGTCCGGATTGCCTACCTAAGGCAGTCCGCTGTCTCGGATCTTCCCAAAAACATTAATGCCTTCGAATACTTGAATGAACAAGGTTATGATCGGGAAGAAATCTATTTCATAGGTCATCGTTTCGGCCTTTCTCCGGATTTACTCACCAACACATCGCTTGATAGCTGGTCGGGCGGGGAACGTATACGTCTAAAATTGCTTGAAACGCTAATGCTGCCGAGTCAGTTGCTCCTATTGGACGAACCGACGAATCACCTAGATATTAGCATGCGCTTATCGTTAGAGTCCCTAATAAAAGATTATCCTGGCTCTGTAATCATCGCCAGTCACGATCGAGCCTTCTTATCAGCGACCAGCACTCATACACTGTGGTCAACTGGGGAAGAATTTATTTGGGACAAAGAGCCCTACCGCGATGATCGTCCTATACCGCATACCTTATAGCTCATATCGAAATTGATTACGAACCGATGCGCTTGACAATAAACGTTTGACGTTTCGGCAGACGCGGAAGTTGACCCGAAACCGGGCCCAGGCGTCGCCACATCTTGTGTCGACAGCTCATTTTTCGCGGACCACCGGCGGTGATCCGCGAAACCATAAAAATGACCGGGATTTAGAGTTTTTCTCCCACGGCTTTCATCTGCATAAAGAGCAGCAAGTAATCTGGACTCCCTGTTTTAGAATCCGTGCCCGACATGTTAAATCCGCCAAACGGATGGGCCCCCACTATTGCCCCCGTGCATTTACGGTTAATGTACAAGTTACCCACATGAAACTCCTCCACTGCTTCGACAATGCGGTCCCGCACCGCCGTGTAAACCGATCCGGTGAGTCCATAGTCGGTGTCATTTGCAATCCGCAATGCATCGCTCCAGTCTTTGGCACGAATAACCGCCAGAACTGGGCCAAAGATCTCTTCTTGTTCTATCTTACTGCCCGGCTCAACGTCCGAAAAAATCGTCGGCGGAATGAAATACCCGTCCATGTCCAAGGTTGTACCCCCGGTCTGAAGTTTGGCATTGTCTTTTCCCCACTGAATATAGCCGAGGATTTTTTCATAAGCTTTGTCATCAATTACCGGCCCCACATCATTACTCAGATTGTCGGCAGGACCCATATACAGTTTTTTTGTCCGCTCCACGATCTTTGTCAAAAGCAAGTCATAAATGTCATCAACAATAATGGCTCGAGAACAGGCTGAACATTTTTGACCCTGAAATCCAAATGCAGATGCTACAATGTCATCGGCAGCGTCATCCAAGTCGGCGGTCTCATCCACAACAATAGCGTCCTTGCCGCCCATTTCGGCCACAACGCGTTTTATCCATTTTTGGCCAGGTGCCGTCTCGGCAGCCCTTCTGTTGATTCTCAGACCCACCTCGCGGGATCCCGTAAAGCTGATAAAACGGGTGAGAGGATGGTCGACAATGTGGTCACCTATGGTTCCCCCGTCTCCCGGCACAAAATTGAGGACACCCGGAGGCAAGCCAGCTTCCCGCATGATTTCAGCGAAATGATAGCCGATAACGGGAGTAGTGCTTGCGGGTTTCAGAACGACGCAGTTGCCGGCCACGATAGCGGCCGAAGACATACCGGCTAAAATCGCTAATGGGAAATTCCATGGAGGAATAATCGCACCCACCCCGAGAGGAATATAAAATGCACGGTCTTCCTCTCCGTCCAAGGGCGTTAATGGGATGGGCTGGGACAGTCGTTCCATTTGCCTGCCGTAATATTCCAAAAAATCTATGGCTTCAGCGACATCTCCCTCGGCTTCCGACCAGGTCTTTCCGGCCTCGTAAATCTCCACCGCAGATAGAAACAGCTTGCGGCGCCGCATGATTGCAGCAGCTCTGTAGAGATACCGGGCTCTTTCGGGTCCCGGCACCCTCTTCCATTTGTCGAAGGCGGCCCATCCTGTTTTCAATGCCATGTCGACGTGTGTCGTATCCGCTTTGGAGACCGAACCGATAACTTGTTGCGGGTTGGCCGGGTTCACGGAAACGATCTTCTCTTTCGTGTCAACCCTTTCTGAACCGATAACAAGGGGATAGGATAATCCAAATTGCGAACGCACCTCACGTAATGCGTTTTCCATTTGCTTTCGATTTTCCGGAATAGAAAAATCAGTTAACGTTTCATGCTGATAAAGTTTTATCGTCATAACGCGACCGCCTCCTATTGACTTTGACTCCATGCCGTCTGAAATCGCGTGAAAAGTTCGGGTTGATGGCGATCTAGGCGGATAGCACGACCCTCTTTGACGAAAATGTGTTCCGTGATACCGCGGCAGGTTTCCGGCCGCGCATCTCCATCGTCCTTGAACACATGATAAGAAAACTTCGTTCGGGTTGGACTGATTTCCGCCAAATCAATATGTACGGTCATCCGGTCTCCTGGATGTATCGCATGGAAAAATTGCGCTTCAGCATGCCTCACCAACAACTCAATCGCCCGCGGTCTCAATATCTTATAATAATCTAAATCATGGTTCTCGAGCCAACAAATTCTGGCCTCCGAAAACCAATCAAAGACACGAGCGTGATAGATAATGCCCGCCGCGTCGCATTCCGCCCAGCGCACATCGGTTTGCCAAGTAACCATCATCAGCTCCACACCTTCTTAATTAATTCCCTATAAAAAAGACCGCGGTTCCCGCGGTAATATTCCCTGTGTACTTTACTATATATACAGTCATAGCATCACAACATGGTAGCCCCAAGCGGATTCGAACCGCTGTTTCCGGAATGAGGGTCCGGCGTCCTAGGCCTCTAGACTATGGGGCCAAAATTTGGCTGGGGGACCAGGATTCGAACCTAGGCGAGGTGATCCAGAGTCACCTATGCTACCGCTACATCATCCCCCAACGGCAGTTTATTATACCCAGAGGACGCGGGAATTGCAAGAGGAGGGTTCGCCTTGCGGATATTTCCAGTAACGAAAAAAGACACTACCACAAAAAGGCTTGTGAGACAAGCCATATCGACGTAGACTATGTATTAGCAGGAAAGGAGTGCAACGTTCATGGCAAAAAAGAATGCGGCTTGGTATGGCCACGATTTTGGCCTGTCTTTTAGGATGTTTATTACAATGTTCCTATTAGCCGCTCTTTATCTGGCATTCGTCGTGGTTCTTTGGCAGATGCGCATCGATTTCTTTTTGCTCATCATCATCATTGGTGCACTGGCCATTAGTCAGTATTACTTTTCGGATAATCTCGTTCTCCTCTCCACCGGTTCTCGCGTTTTATCGCCGCAACAAGCACCGAGGTTAACCGCGATGGTGGAACGCCTGGCTCAGCTGGCCGACGTGCCTGTGCCGCGTTTGGCGGTGATGCCCACACGTATGCCCAATGCCTTTGCGACGGGACGTAGCCCCAAGCATGCGGTAATTACGGTGACTCAAGGCTTGGTCGACCAGTTGTCGGATCAAGAACTCGAGGCGGTGTTAGCCCATGAACTAACCCATATCAAAAATCGGGATGTGGCCGTCATCACGGTAGCAAGCTTTTTCGCCATGATTGCTTCGTTTATCGTCCAACAATTCTTCTTTTTTGGTCTCATGGCGGAAGAAGACCGCGGACGCCGAGGCGGTCAGCTCATTATGTTCGTGTGGCTTGCGTCACTGGTGGTATGGGCTTTAAGTTATGTGTTAATCCGTACTCTCTCTCGGTACCGCGAATATGCGGCCGACCGTGGGTCCGCAATTTTGACGGGCCATCCCGGCTATTTGGCTAGCGCACTAAGGCAGATCAACACCATGATGAACCGGACCCCGCAAAGAGACCTGCGCCAAGCCGAAAGCTTCAACGCGTTTTTCATCGTTCCCGCTATCCGCAAGGACAGCATGATGGAGATTTTCTCAACACATCCCTCCCTGACACACCGGATTGACAGGCTGGAAAAACTCCAGGAGGAGATGGAAAAGTAGGACGGTCTGCAGGAGGTTATGATGGGATTTTTTGATGCGTTATTCGGACGCACTAAAATACCGGAAGGTAAAACCGACCAAATTTTTTCTCTTTCCACGGCCTTGCTTGACATCGAAACTCGACTGTCCAGTACGTTTTCAGGCAAGGCCGCCATTGTACTGCGCACTGTCGATAATTCATCCTATGATGCACTCGAACGTGACGTCCAACAGGTTTTAACCTTGGGCGGCAAAGACATGCCGGTCACGGCACAGCATGTGGATGACAGCCAGGGTTATCGCTGGATCATTTTTAGTGGTAAGGACCCGGAGGATGTCATTAACGCGTTACATCTTACTGCTGATATGCTGAAAGGCGCCGGATATGGCGACAGTCTCTTGGCCGCGATGTTTGGATTTGACCCGACATGGTATCTTATTTACACATACCGTCGCGCCACGTTCTATCCCTTTGTTCCTAAATTGTCGCATAACCGGGACTCATCCCGCGAGTTTCGCATTGCTCAAACACTAAAGCCCTACATGCCCATAGAAAAAGACCCGGAGCGTTGGTATGCGCTCTGGGATCCTCCATTTTAGTCGACTTCAATCGACACGTGGAGCAACTGATTTGCCGGGTGACACCAACACACAACAAAGGTCGGATCACAAGGTCAGATTCGACCTTTTTCATGTTTAAAAAACATTTCACGTTTCACCACTAGAGCACATGACCTACTCGCCTCTTCATATCCACTGGTCGGGTGACAGGGAACACCCTTACTCCGCGGGCGAAGAATCACCCTTTCCCATTTCTGCTTTAAGGCGAGCCAATTCATCCGACACCGACGTGCTCCCCTTTAATCGGTTTAACTCATCACGAATTGCATCTCCGGAAGAAGGCTCATTCAACTCCAATGCCTGGGATCCTTCGCCCAATTGGTCAATGGCCTGGGCTCGCGCCTGCAACGAGGCAGTCTTGTCTTGGGCACGCTGCAAAGCCATATTGACATCCGCCATGTCTTCACCTAGGCCTGAAAAAGCCTCTCCGATTTTCACCTGAGCCTGCGCGGCCGAATACTGCGCTTTAATGACTTCCTTTTGAGTCCTAAACGTTTCCACTTTAAGCGAGAGTTTTTGCTGGGCATCTTGCAGACGATGTTCTTCCTTCTCGAGATCCGCAATTTGTGCCTGTAAGCTCTGCATCTGACCCAACACACTTTGCTTTCGGGTTAAAGCTTCCTGTGCCAGGTCGTCACGTCCAGCTGCGACGGCATCACGGGCATCCTGATCCCACTGGTTGATCATTTGTTGCAGTTTATTGAGCTGCAATTCAATCCGCTTCTTTGACGTCACAACCTCAGCCACTCCACGCCGCACCTGCTGCAATTGCTCTACCTGTTTTTGATAGGAATATTCCAAGGTTTCGCGGGGGTCTTCAGCTTTAT
>PXYT01000034.1:6726-26393 GCA_003023725.1 Sulfobacillus benefaciens
TATGGTAGACACCCGTGCAATCAGACCCATGAGTCGAGCCTCCTCTCCTGTTTACTTTCAGTATATTCTGTTGGAGAAATCATTGTCAAAGCATTCCCATGCATGCTGAGCCTCCAAATCTCAGGAAAGAGCAGCCGGACCTGTATTTTCTTGCACTAGCTCATCTTCCATCCTTCGTATTCGCGCCTCAACAGCCGCCCCAACAAAGCTGGCAAATAAAGGGTGGGGACGGTTGGGACGCGACTGGAATTCTGGATGGAATTGCGTACCGATAAACCAAGGGTGATCTTTCAGTTCCATAATTTCCACCAGTCTCTCATCGGGCGATAAGCCGGATGCAATGAAACCTGCCTCTTCCAGAACGCTGCGGTATTGGTTGTTCAGTTCAAATCGGTGACGATGCCGCTCAAAAATCAACGTATCCTGGTAAATGGCCTGGGCCTTTGTTCCCGAACGCAACGCACAAGGGTAGCTTCCCAGCCGCATGGTTCCCCCCATGTCGACCACCCCTTGTTGCTCAGGCATCAAATCAATCACGGGATAAGGGGTCTCGGGCATAAATTCCGTTGAATTGGCATCTTTTAATCCCCCAAGGTTTCGGGCAATCTCTATCGCGGCAGCCTGCATTCCCATGCACAGTCCAAAATAAGGGGTTTTCGTCTCTCGGGCCCAGGTTATGGCTTGAATTTTGCCTTCGACGCCTCGGTAACCAAAACTGCCGGGAACCAGTACGCCGTCCACACCGGACAGCAGTAGACCAGGCCCTTGCAGTTCGAGTTCTTCCGAATCGATCCAGCGAATGTCTACATGAACATCATGCCGCAGTCCCCCATGTATAAGACCTTCTACCACACTCAAATAAGCATCGTGTAATGCAACGTATTTTCCGACTACCGCGATGGTTACATCACCATGAAGTGTCGTCGCCCGTTTGGCCACTTGAGCCCATTCCTCAAGATCCGCTGGCGGAGCTTCGATTTCCAGGCGTTCCAGAACGATATCGTCCAGGCCTTCTTGGGCCAGCATAACCGGCAACTGGTAAATGGATTCCGCATCGACATTCTGAATAACGGCCCGTCTGTCGACATCGCACATTAAGGCAATTTTGTCGCGTAAATCCCGGGACAGAGGTTTTTGGGCACGGCACACAATCACATCGGGCTGGATTCCCAAGGACCGCAATTCTTTCACTGAATGTTGCGTGGGCTTGGTTTTGGCTTCACCTGCAGCATTCAGATACGGAACCAGGGTCACATGAAGGTACAGTACTGAGTCGCGTCCGACATCGGACCGGATTTGTCGGATAGCTTCCAAAAAAGGAAGACTCTCAATGTCTCCGACAGTTCCCCCAATTTCCACGATGATGACATCGGCTCCCGAAGCCTCGGCCACCCTGTGAATGCGCTCCTTAATCTCGTTAGTAATGTGGGGAATAACCTGAATAGTTCCACCCAAAAAGTCACCCCGGCGCTCTTTCGTCAGGATTGACCAATAAATCCTTCCCGTCGTCACGTTGTTTGCTTGTCCGAGGTTGACGTCCATAAACCGTTCATAATGCCCTAAATCCAGATCAGTCTCAGCGCCGTCCTGAGTCACGAATACCTCGCCGTGTTGCAATGGGCTCATGGTTCCCGGATCCACGTTAATATAGGGATCCAGTTTTAGAGCTGTCACCTTAACCCCACGGCTTTTCAGGATACGCCCCAAGGATGCGGCAGTGATTCCTTTGCCTAAAGACGAAACCACACCGCCCGTAATAAACACAAACTTTGCCACAGTGTCCTCCCCTTAATATCCAAAGCATTGCAGTTGCATGAAAGCGCCCAACAGGTATTTGCTAAAAGGAGAAGGAGGTCCGAAAGGTTACCCTTCGTCCTCCTCGGTGTCACCATTGTCGTCGTCCATAGCGAGCTCGGAACTGCGTGGCGTGGAACCTTTAGCTACAGTCTTGGGCAGCCATTCTTTGAGTCCCCACATGGCGTTTCCACGATACTGAAAACGCACATCGAGATTGATATCCGTATAAATTTTCGCCGCCTGCTTTGGCTCCCTGTCCACCCCCAGTTTGCGGAGAGTCTCATCCAATAAGTCCTGAACCTCCATGGGTTGTCCGTGTTCCTTCAGCACCTCGTAGGCCGCATCAGTGACTTGCATCATAAATTACCCCCGTCACACACTAAATTCTTCAGTATTATACCATCTACACTTTCAAAAGGTAATATTCGCGATCCGGGAATCCGGCAGATGAGCCCTCGCCGCCTGCCCTGTTTGACACCAGTCTTAATCCCAGTCCAATCCTCAAACCCGGGATTTTTGCACCACGGGCCATCCGCTCTGTGGAGCAGTCGAATGTGTTAGGAAACCCCATTATTCCCGTAATTCGGCGTATGCCATGCCGGTTAATTATCGGTAATCGATTGACCATCGGAATGCTGTTTGGGTACACTAACAATATGAAGTTTTTGTCCATCAACTCCAAAGGGGCACATCGCCTGTGAAGCATCTGGGGCAGTTGTTAATCATGACAAATGAGGAACCTCAGCTGTCCCCATCTCTGTTAGCCGCGATTCAATTGGGATATGCTGGCGGCGTATTATTACGCAACGGTTCCTTCTCCTCCATCACCGCGCTGCAGGATCAGGTGTGGCGCCTGCGCGAAACGGCCAAACTTGGGGGCCGTTCAACGCCTTTGATACTCCTTGAACTGTCCGATGCTCTACTCGAATTGTGGCCGATCCCATCATTAGGCGCCATGGCTGTTTCCGGTCTAACCGACGACGTACACCGAATTTTCAACACGATGGCACTCATCTGGCGCCAAATAGGCATTACCGGCGTAATCGGACCTGGGCTAGGGGTTTATGATCCGCTATTGGACCCGTGGAACGACAAAAGGGCCAAATACGCTCAGCTCTTTGTACGGGAACTGCGCCAAAACGGATTGGACCCGTTTGTCCATATTGATGGGAATCAGACAACAACCGAATCCGGAGATCTACTTACTGCAGTCGTTGACAGTGGGTTGAGCGGTGCCCTTTTTACCCCACACTCCTTATTTTTCAGACCGTACTCGTGGCGGGAACACGCGAATTTTCAGGGCCTCTTGGTGCAAGAACTCATAGCCCGTGAATTCCTTCCTGCAGACGTTCCAGCCGGCATCAATAACGGCTTCGACATGGTCGTTCTTCCAACTGGCGGCCACGCTGATGCCGCTTATCATGCCTTGCTCGTAGCAATGAACCAGCGCAGACTGTCCAAGCGCAAAATTTATAGCTCGGTTGTTCGTGTTCGGTCTTTGAAAGGTCTTGATCTGCCCCTGCCATGGAACGCGTCGGTAACCCAGCGTCCTATGAAAAAATGGGCTCAGCACATTTGGGATCATGCACTGGTCCATACGGGAGTTCCATACTCCGGCCCGTCTTCACGACTGATGCTTGTTGAATTTGGTCGCACCTCTTGGTTGAAAAGTTTGTTAAGGCAACAATTGGACTTTTATCAGCTTCTCAACATTGACCCGGATATACGCGATATGTTTCACATCTTGTCTTTGGTTCAACAAAAACAAGGACAACTCATTATTCATCTCAACGACGCTACACATCACCTTAACCAATCCATTTTGTTTCCTTTATGCCAGCCCCGACCCATTGGCGTCGCCATGAGCCACCCTTCGGATTTATTCCTTCTGCCCCAAGATGCTACCGGTTTAACAAACTTTGACTCTCATCCCGGTGCCTATCAGAGTATTGCCGCTGCTATATTGGGGCGACTTTCTGTTCGGGGACGCTGGTTGAGTCCTCAGGAGGTTACGCAATCATGATTCATCGCAAAATGGAACCCATGACCGTGCAGCGCAAAACAAACCGGAGGATCAATCCTTATGGTCTTTTGCGCCTGCTCATCGTTGCAGTCATTTTTGCTTTTTTGGCCCTGGGACATGGCACGATTTGGTGGGCCGGATTTGCTCTTTTGACTCTGGTCCTCATTGCCGTGGGTGGAGGCAATGTCAGGCCGACGGGCCCGTGGCTAGGGTCCATCGGCCTCATCTTTTTTGCGTTCATCCACGTCGGGATAATTTCATTGGAATACGGCGCTATCCCTATGGCGCTATCGTTCATGGGTTACTTCGTCCAAGTCCTTCGCCGCCTGGCGGGCTAACTCCCGGCGTAAAATTTTGCCGATAGGTGATTTTGGCAACTGGTCGACGATCCGGTAGGATCTGGGCCTTTTATAGGACACCAGCCGCTCTCGGCAAAAGTTGTCGATGTCCTTAAACACAAGCGTCGTATCCCGTTGAGGAACGATATATGCTCTTACACTTTCTCCGCGGTACGAATCCGGAATGCCCACCACCGCAACTTCCTCCACGCCGGGGAAATGATATAACACCTCTTCGACTTCACGCGGATAGACATTGAAGCCCGAGCAAATGATCAGATCCTTTTTTCTCTCCTGAATAGTAAAATATCCCTCTTCGTCCATTTCAGCCAGATCTCCGGTATAGAGCCATCCTTCTCGAAGCACAGCCTGGGTTTCTTGCGGGCGTCGCCAATAACCCCGCATGACCTGGGGACCTTGGACGATAAGTTCGCCCACTTCCCCCACGGGCACGTCCCGTTCCTCCTGATCAACAATACGAACCGCGGTGGATGGATACGGCAGCCCAATGCCTGGGGCCCGGTAATCCACCGGCCACAGAGGCTGACAATGCGTTACCGGCGAGGCTTCCGTCAATCCGTATCCCTCAACAATTCTTCCCCCAGTCAATTGCTCAAAGCTTTCTTGAACATATTGAGGCAATGGAGCCGATCCGCTGATGCAGCCTTTGATGGACGTGAGGTCCAGATTGTGAGCCCGAGCGTACTGACTTAAGGCGACGTACATCGTCGGGGCGCCAGGAAATAAGGAGGGCCTAGTTTTCACAATCCAGTCGGCAGCGGACTCCGGGTGGAAACGGGCCATAAATACCAGACGAGACCCGGTAAGAAGCCCCAGGTTCATGCCTACGGTCATCCCATAGGCATGAAACACGGGTAGCGCTATCAATACGGTGTCCTGGTCTGACGATAACAGGTTTTGCATCCACAAACGAGACTGTTCTGCATTGGCTAGAAGATTCCAATGACTAAGCATAGCACCCTTCGGTATCCCTGTCGTTCCGCCGGTATACTGCAGAAGCGCCACGTCATTTACCGGGTCTACAAAAGGAACCATCTCATCTTTGATGGGCGATAACCCTAGCCACTCGGTGAGTACGCTCGCCTGAGGATATACCCGTTGCGCATCACGTTCCTTTTTTTCATCGTTATCTGCGGATGCAATCACAACTGGCCATGGAAGTGGCAGGAGATGAGCCGGTACCACATGCACCAGTTCCGGGAGAACAACTAAAACTTTAGGTTCGGAATCTTGAAGTAAAGTGCTTAATTCTTCCATGGTATATAGGGGATTGAGCGCCACCACCGTGGCGTTTAAAAGCAGTGCGCCAAAATAGGCTAGAACAAACGCCAGACTGTTGGGCAATAATAATGCCACCCGGTCCCGAGGCTTGATCCCCAATCGGCGAAATCCTTCCGCCGTCTGCCGAATCATGTCCCACAAACGCGGATATGTTATCTGCTCGTTTTCCAAAACCACGGCAACGCGCTGAGTCTGGTCCTTCCAGCGGGCCACGATATCATACAAAGGCCGGGGCTCAGCGACTAATTCCTTAGGTACCGTTCCATAATGTTTTAACCACGGTTTTTGGTCATAAACGGACATTCTATCGCCCCCGAAATTGCGGTCGTCTCTTTTGCAAAAAGGCCGTAATGCCCTCGGTGGCATCAGCTGTCGTCATCAATCGGGCCATTCTCTCACTCTCGCCCGCCTGAGCTAAATCGGGATTGGCCAAAAGTTCCTTAATAGCCTGAAGTGCTAAAGGAGGCAAACTGGCCAGGCGCTCCGCCTGGTTCAGCGCATATTCCACCAATAAGTGAGAGGCCACAACCTGATGAATTAAGCCGATACCAAGAGCTTCCTCGGCATCCACCGCTTCCCCGGTCAATAGCAGTCGAGCCGCCCTGGAACGGCCGATCAACTTAGGCATTCGCACCGTTCCTCCCCATCCCGGAATAATGCCCAGATTCACTTCCGGCTGCCCAAAGCGGGCTTCTGAACAGGCAATGCGCAGATCGCATGCCATCGCCATCTCATTACCGCCTCCTAAAGCGGGGCCATTTACGGCCGCCACCACGGGTTTAGGGCTGTGTTCAATGCGATCAAAGACTTTCACCCCATAAGCTAGAAAGTCGTTAACTCCCGAACCAAGTTGCAAAAAACTGGGAATATCTGCCCCCGCCGCGAAAAATGACCCCGCTCCGGTAATGACAACGGCGCGAATCTCATCATTCGCCAAAGCCGCGTCCAAAGTCTGGGATAATTCCTGCAAAAGCGGCAAGCTCAGAGAATTCACAGGAGGATGGTCCAACGTCAACAGCAAGATTGCACCACGCTGTTCTTGCAATATCAGCGACATAATGAATTCCACCTCTTTCGACTGGCCGTCTCAAATCTTTTTATAGTAAAAATAACCTCGACCGGTTTTCTCACCGAGTTGCCCGCGCCCCACCATTTGCGCCAGGGACGACGGCGGCGTAAAACGTTCCCCGAATCGATGACTCATTTCTTTTAGCTTGTTATAAACAACATCCAGGCCAATTTTATCAGCCGCAGCAAAAGGTCCCATGGGCAGGCCCGCACCAGCTCGCATGGCGATATCAACCGACCGTTCGCTGGCCCTGCCCTCTTCCACCAGTCGTGATGCTTCCATGAACAACGACAAGGTAAATCGGTCTATCAGTTCTTCTTGCTGCTCAGCACTCATAGAGACGGGACCAGGTGGTTTCACCTGGGACGCGCTTTGGTAGGAATAGAAGCCCTGGCCGGTTTTGACCCCGAGGTGATGCTGTCGCACCAGTTCCCCTAGCTCGGTTCCTGGATCAAAACGATCCCCATAGGCCCTTTTTAATATTTGGGCGACATCCCAGGCGATATCCAGACCCAGGGCATCCACTAAGGTGAAGAGACCCATAGGCGCGAGCTTACGTCCGGATACAACCGCATCGATGTCCTGGGGATTAAGGTGCTTTTCGCTCTTAAACCGCAGAGCCTCTGCCAGCGAGGCCATGAGAATACGATTCACCACAAATCCTGGGCATTCTTGAACCACTACCGGAATTTTGCGCAGTTCTTCACTCAACCGGACTAGTGTTGTAACGACTTCTTGGTCGGTCTCGTCTCCGGAAATGATTTCGACGAGTTTCATGGTGTGAGCCGGATAGAAAAAGTGCATCCCTGCCACGCGTTCCGGCCGCGTCGTTGCATTGGCCATTTCACTAATACTCAACGCCGAGGTATTGCTCGCCAGGATAGCCAAAGGAGGCAGCAGGCGGTCAAGTTCCCGAAACACCTGCTGTTTTAATTGCAGTGATTCCGGAACCGCTTCGATGGCCAAAGACGTGTCTCGAAGATCATCATCTTGTGTACTAAACTGAATTTGGCCAAAGCGTTTTTCCGCATCGGCAGAACCCAGCCGTCCTTTGGCCACCCGCCCTTGTATGAGGTCCCAAATATGCTCCTGAGCTTTGCTCAAAATCTTGCTGTCGACGTCACGCAAAACCACCGGAATATTGGCCATGGCAAAATTATAGGCAATATCCGCACCCATGGTTCCTGCGCCCACAACCGCCACCTTTTTTACATACATTCAACCCCTCCCACCTTTCCGCGGCATTATTCTTCCCGTTGCCGCTAACATTCCAATGACGTGAAACAGTTCGTTCATTCGACCTCGTCGGATTGGTTGTCCAAAACCAAGAGTGTCGAGATAAGCCCAAGCTGAACTTGGTACGTTCTCTCTTCAATGGAACTCCAGATTTCGCTCAATTCACCATAGCATAATGACACGCATTACGATCACAAAAACACGATTAGCATATCCCCTTTATGCAATATTTGTCAACTGAAAGTTTATTATCAAACAATGAAATTTTTGTTATGATGAAATAAATGCCATAGGAGGATCATCATGGATGGTAGCGAGCTCCGACAATTTGTCGAGCAAATTCAAAAACTATTCCCGCGCATCATGCGATATTTAGAGGATGAGGCTAGCCGCGAACTGATTGGTCTCGAAGTTACCCCCTCTCAGATGAATGCTTTGTTTGCCTTATACGGTGTGAACGATTTGCCCATGGGTGAGCTAGCCGACCAGATGGGACTAACAGAAAGCGCGGCCACCCGTCTTGTCGACCGCCTGATTAACATGAATCTGGTAAGACGAGAGCGTGACGAACAAGACCGCCGTGTTGTGCGGGTACGCCTTTCTACCTACGGCAAACAACTTGCCGAACTTGTCTTTGAACGCCGTCAGGAACAAGTGATGCGTTTTGCCAAGAGGTTGGAACAGCCAGCCCGCAATGCCCTAATCTATGGTTTATCCCACCTTTTGGAAGTGTTCCAAACACTAGAACAGGAATCGAAGTCGCAAAAGCAATGACACCTCACCATAACCGCGGCCGGTGCGCCCAGAGTTCTCTTAGCGGCAATCGGCTTAACCGGGTCGTGTCGAAACATCTCATCCGGTGAAATCCCCCGTGACATTACGTCGGCCTTGGCCCCTGAACGTATTTTCATCCTCCCGTCCTGCCATGTAATCGAATTAGAAAACAGGAACTCTCTTCTCTTTTCTGTCCTTTTCGGACTCGGTGCTGGACTGGTGACTGCCCCCTCGAATTTGGCCAATCCGCTTCTCTCCCTGTTCGGTTAGCCAAACTTCCTCTGTTTTAGTCCCAGCCCGAATTCTTTCGCGCTCTGTGTGATCCCAAATGGTTCGAAATCTTGCCGAACGCATCCGCAAGGCTTGCAGCTTGAAGCGAATCAGTCAAGCCAGTGGATTCCAGTTTGTTCATTCGAAACATTGCACCGGGCCATATCCCCATTTCGAGACTGCGTGCGTACTGACTTTGGCGGGGTTATTTATTCCGTGGCGGACATCTATTCGGAGAGCCCAACGTAGTGCCGGGAACTCGAGGAATTGGGTGTCCATGCGGAGATAACATGTGGAGACCCTGGTTCTCCCATCCGATGTTCTGAATCGTCCCCTTTCAACAGTATGCTGTATGACAGCGTTATCTTCAGACTTTATGGGAAGACTTTCCCGGCTTAGCCGGTACTCAAATCCATTTTCTGGACAATGATGTCATTGGGATTTCGGGCATCGAGACCCTGGGACTCGGTCTTGCCCCGCCGACTCCGACATCTGCCACTGTTCCATGGCGGTCGCACTTATTAGTGAATAAAGACTGTGCCAGGAGCATATTACCGTGAATGAAGGCCCTTTCCACCAAAGTTCAGGGAGATTTTACGGAATCGGCCGTTACAAAATTTCGGGATTATGGTACACTATGACTATTGTAATTTGTAATTGAGTCCTGGAGGTGGCAAGCGTGATTACACTAACCGAGACAGCTGCGGACAAGGTGAAGGAGTTTATGGCTTCAAAGGACCAACCGGAGCTGGCACTACGGATTTATGTCAGTAAGGGCGGCTGCAGCGGCTTTAGTTACGGAATGGCTTTGGATGCCGCTCAAGGAGACGACAATGTTTACGATTTTAGTGGCATTAAGGTCGTCATTGACCCGCAAAGTGCCCCATACCTCGAAGGCATCGAGGTTGATTATGTGAACTCCATGATGGGCGGCGGATTTTCGATCACCAACCCCAATGCCGTTTCTTCCTGCGGTTGTGGCCATTCGTTCCGCACAAAAGACGAGGCCGGAGCTGCGAACTCGTGTAGCCACTGAGATTGGCACAACTTTTTCAGCCGCCAAATTCCTATGGTTCAAAGCCACGGGGTAGGTTGGATATGATGTTATCGGTCGCAACAAAAAGAAAAAGCCCACGTAGTAAAACCCTTCGTTGGGCTTTTTCTTTTATGCCGTAACTTCGTTGGATGACGAATCGCTGCCTGATGTGCTTCCTCCCGTTTCCTCCAACGATTTTCCAGCGGTTTCATGTCCTAGGACCCATGTCACAACCAAACCCAAAAAGGATGCCACGGCAATCATGGCCAAAGTGGCGCCGAGTCCCCATGCCTGTTCTACAACGGGTAACAAGAATATTCCCATGGCTGCTCCGAGCTTTCCGGACGCGGAAGCCAGTCCATGGCCAGAAGCTCGCAGGCTGGTTGGGAACACCTCCGTAGGCAAAATCCATGTTGTCGCGTTAGGACCGGCATTCACCGAGAGATTAAACAGGGCAAATCCGAAGAAAATAACCACTGTTAGAATTCCGGTCGCGCCTTTGGGCACACCCGCCAAAGCCAACACCGTCATCGCAATGGCCATTCCTCCAAATCCGATCAGTTGCAAACGAATCCGTCCAATTTTCTCGATGAGAGCAATATTGAGAGCAAATCCTATGACCAGGAAAATATCCAAAAAAATGGCGCCCTGAGTCGAGAGGATGTCCTTATGAATAAGATTGCCGTGCCCTGCGAAAGCCATTACCGAAAGAATGGTCGGGGTAAAGATGCCAATTCCGTATAACCCGATGTCCATCAAAAACCACGGGACCGTTACAAAAATCGTTTGCGTCAGATAATTTGTCTTAAATAGGTCCTTGTAAATCATCTTACGGGGCGTAGTGTTTTGAACTGCAATCTTTTCTCCCGTGATCTGCTCGGCCACCGCGCGCGCAGCTTCGGAATCACCATGTTCCATCGTCCAGCGCGGGCTCTCCGGCACACTGGTCCGCATAACCATGACCAGGACGGCGGGAATCACGCCAATAGCCAGCATAATGCGCCATGCCGAAGGTGCGGGATCAATACTCAGAATGCCAAGGCCGACGGCCGCACCAAATAACGCCCCCAGAGCCTGAAAACTAAACGCTCCCGAAAGCATCCGGCCGCGAATTTTTTTGGGCATTAGTTCGGAAACATAAGTAGAGCTAATGGGATAATCCGCCCCAATGCCAATGCCTAGCAAAAAGCGGAAAACAAGCAGTGATGCCCGGTTCCATGCCAGCGCCGACAACCCCGCAAACACTACAAAAAAAAGCAGGTCAAAAAGATACATGGCTTTTCGACCCAGCTTATCGGTAAAACGTCCCAGTGTAAAAGCACCCACCATGGCTCCCAAGGGCGCAGCGGCTCCAATCATGCCGATTTCGGTTTTTGTCACGTTCATTTGATGCACGATAAGAGGTAGAGCAACCCCGATGATAAATAAATCGAAACCGTCCAGGAAAACTCCCATGGCCGACAAAAACCAAATTCTCCAGTGGACTCGTTTTAGCTTCGCGTCGTCCAAGGCCGATTGAAACCCTGTAGACTCAGATGGCATTCGTTTTTCCTCCGGCGTCTTTAGCGCGCCATCGTTCTTCGTAATCTTCTCTATCTACAGGATCCCACCAACACATTATGAACAGTTTAACGCACTGTTAATTTTGCGTTAATAATGGCCAGATTATTGACGCTTAACTCACATAACACACAAGGCACTTGAGGTAACGAGATTCCGGGAGCCCGGGCGCGATAGGATGATCGATCCCCTGGCCCCTAATTTCCAGAATCCGGACAGAACGCTTGGCATCTTTCGCCGCATCGCGTATCACCTCAATAAACTGCATTTCCGAAACGTGATAGGAACAGCTGGATGTTACCAATAAGCCGCCAGGTCTGATCAGCTTGATTCCCCGCAGATTAATTTCCTTATACCCCCGCAATGCGCCCGCCACAGTATCTTTGGATTTCGTAAACGCGGGAGGATCCAAAATACCCAAATCATATTGTGGCCCTCTATCACTTTCTTTTCGCAACCAGTCGAATGCATTGGCCACGGTAAAATCGACCCGCGTATCGAGCCCATTTTGTTCCGCATTGTCTTTGGCCCTGGCAATCGCTTCGCTGTCAATGTCAATCCCAACCACATGGTTCGCCCCAAAGCGAGCACACGTAAGGGCAAAGGCTCCGGTGTGACAAAAGGCATCGAACACCACTTTCCCGGCTGACAATTCCCCGATACGCTGACGATTGTTGAATTGATCCAAAAAATGGCCCGTCTTTTGACCTCCGGCCACGTCTATCGTAAACACTACGCCATTTTCCGTAATGGCCAGAGGGCTTTCAAGTTTTCCATAAACTAAACGATCTTCACGGGGCAATCCCTCTTTGCTACGGACGGCTACATCCCCGCGTTCGTAAATTCCCTCAGGACGGTAAATTTCCACGAGAGATTCGATGATGGCGGACGTAAACGGCTTTAGACCGAGACTCAAAATTTCTATTACTATGATTGGGCCGTACTTGTCCACAATCAATCCCGGGATCTGGTCCGCTTCCGAATTGACAACACGGTAAGCCTCCCGGTCGGGCAAAAGCTCACGCCGCATTGCGGCCGCTTCCGCCAATTGCTTTCGAAACCATGCTGCGTCAATATTTTCATGAATATCACGCGATAGCAAGCGAAATGCAATCAATGATGCGGGATTGAAGAATCCGCGGCCGACAAAACGGCCATTGGGCTCTTCCAGAGCCACCACCGAGCCCGGTGCAAGGTTTGAATGATACAATTCTCCCCGGTACGCCCACGGTGCCCCCTCCAGTATCCGGTGCGAACCTGGCTTTAAGCGTAAAGTATTTCCCAAGTGCAGTCCCTCCATTCGTCTCCGCTAGAGTATAGGACTCATGAACCCACTTGGCCACATCCCAAGGAGTATTGGACACCAGAAATAATAATATGCGGACCAGGCCGTCTCATGCCATCCGTTCCTTCGCTATGCTCTGATCCGGACCTAACACACTGTGAACCGGTCCTGCCGCACCCGAAACCCTCCGGCGCCTTTTGGACAAGGACCCATGCCGCTCAGTTTTGAGATGTGCTATTATACACGAGAAGATCGTTGCCGTCTCTATTCGGCCCACAGCAACCGACTTCAAAAATTTTTCCCGCCACGGGACGCGGCGGCGTTTAGAAAAGGAGGTGATCCGGATGCACCCACGATTGACCCAGATGACCAGTAAGTCGGGATGAGGCTGCAAATTAGGTCCGGCGGACCTATCCAGTGCCTTAAGCTTTATCGTTCCAACAAAGCCACGCGACGACGCCGTCCTCGTCGGTAATGAAACGCATGATGACGCCGGGATTTACCGTCTCAATTCATCTCAGGCTCTAGTTCAGACTGTAGATTTTTTGACGCCGGTTGTCGATGATCCTGAACTATTCGGGAAAGTGGCAGCAGCCAATTCGTTGTCGGATGTCTATGCCATGGGTGGAATTCCGATCACCGCGTTGAACCTCTTGGCTGTTCCCGAGGGCGTGTTGTCGCCGGAGGAAGTGGGAGCCATGCTCCGGGGTGGTCAAGACATTTTGGATGAAGCAGACTGTCGTCTGTTGGGAGGTCATTCGATTGACGACACCGAACCCAAAATGGGGTATTCGATAACCGGGCTCATTCACCCGGACCATATCTGGAGGAATAGTACGGCTCAAGCCGGCGATGTGCTGTACTTGTCTAAACCCATCGGCAGCGGCGTGGTGATCAAAGCCATTAAAGATGGCGAAACGAGCCGAGATGTCATTGAAGATGTTATGGCAATGATGGTGACATTGAATAAAGAGGCCAGCGAAACCATTAGGCTTGTCGGCGACCCCACGTCCTGTACCGATGTGACCGGATTCGGGCTTCTCGGTCATGCATGGGAAATGGCGGAGAGCGCCAATGTCAGAATAGAACTTCACGTATCTGCGGTTCCCGTTGTCACGGGAGCTCAGGAACTGGCACGGCAGGGAAGATTTCCTTCAGGAAGCAGGCGGAACCTAAAATATGTGGCCCCGCATCTCGATGTGTCATCGTCAGTGGATGATGCTATGCTCACATTAATGGCAGATGCCGTCACCTCCGGCGGATTGCTCTTTACAACAAGAGAGGAAAACGCCGCTTCCATGGAAACGACGTTTTCCCGCCTTCATGTGCCGCTTTACCGGATTGGCCGTGTCTTTCCCGGTCCAGCCCGGATCAGGGTGTTGGAGTAAGGCGCTCTTCCTCAATGGCCGTGGCTACGTCGTAAAGACGTGCCACGGTTTCTTCTTGACCTAGTACCTCCAGCAGTTCAAACAGCCCCGGTCCCACGGTTTTTCCGGTAACCGCCAGTCTTGTAGGATGTATGAGTGCCGCGCGTTTTATTCCTTGCCGCTGCGCTTCCTCGTCATAAACCCGAGCGAGGTGATCATGATCCCAGGTACGAAGCTGACTCAGCCGGTCCGCCAAAACACGAAGACGGGCGGGCGTTGCGTCCAGGGCAAAATGTTTGGCCATTCCTTGACTGTCAAATGTCTTTGGACGTTCATAAAAGAAAGCCAATGCTTCTGTCAAATCTTGGAGGGTGTGCGCACGTTCACGTACCAGCTCTACGGTCCGTGCCAGATCGGGCCCGTGCGAAAGATCAAGATGTCTTGCCTCAACAAAGGGAAGGGCATATTCAATCAACGTCTCTACCGACATCGTGCGCATGTATTGACTGTTCATCCATACCAGTTTCTTGTAATCATAAATGGCCGCGGTGTGCTGAACGCGAGCGAGATCAAACCACTCAGCCGCCTGATCCAACGTCATCATTTCTGTTTCGTCCGGAGCCGACCAGCCTAGCAACAAGAGATAATTGACCAAGGCTTCGGGTAGGATACCCTGAGCACGGTATTCTTCCACCGACGTAGCGCCATGACGTTTGGACACTTTTGTGCGATCCGGCGCTAAAATCATGGGAAGATGCGCAAACTCGGGCACAGGCAGAGACAGCGCCCGGTAAATCAAGATTTGCTTGGGTGTGTTGGAAAGATGTTCCTCACCCCGAATCACATGCGTAATCGCCATGTCATGGTCGTCCAGCACCACCGCAAAATTATAAACCGGGTTGCCATCCGATTTCTGAATCACAAAATCGTCCAGAATGCGGTTTTCGAACACGACACGGCCACGGATCAAATCATCTACGACCGTTTCCCCTTCCGTAGGCACTTTCATCCGCACAACGAAAGGTTTGTCCGATTGAAATATGGGATCGTCCGGCGGCCTCAGCCGACACTTTCCGCTGTAGCGAGGCGGAAGCTTCAGGCTTTCCAGTCTTTTCTTTTCGTTTTCCAACTCTTCCGTCGTACAATAACATCGGTATGCTGACCCTTGATCAAGAAGTTGCTTAACCGCTTCATGGTGCCGATGGATACGCTCGGATACCCGGTAAGGTCCATAGTCGCCCCCTACATCGGGCCCCTCGTTCCAGGTGATGCCCAAAGAACGCAGTCCTCTGATCATACCCTCTTCAGACCCGGGGACGAGGCGCGCACGATCTGTGTCCTCCACCCGCAGAATAAACCGTCCATGATGATGCCTGGCAAAAAGATAATTAAAGAGCGCCGTCCTGGCTCCGCCAATATGCAGCGTGCCGGTGGGACTAGGCGCATAGCGTACCCTAACCACGTGTGTCCCTCCTGAACGGGATTCCAATTATCCCGTCCCGTTCGCTATTTCTTGTTGTCGCATGCATTTAGTGTAGCCTAGGCGCGGACGGCGGGTCAAGAAAGCCCTTAACATACGCCCACCAAGGCTATTAATTTTGAGAAATCTCAGGATGGCTGGCACGACTACCGTAAAACCGTCAATCGCCAGAGATCCCGAGACTTCCACGCCCTCCTAGACCCGCAATAATATTCCATAGCAACAAAAGCAACCCGATTCACCCCCGCTCACGATCCAAAGAACCCCATGGACTGCGCTTGCGCCGCCGTGAAAGCAATTCGGTAAGAGCGCTGGTCAAACTAAGCCATAAGAAGAATAAATTCCCGAAGTCCCCCCATCCGGTCCTGCCGTTCACTCATCTCAACCGGACGGTGCCGTCTGTCTGGCTCCCGCCTATTAAGCCTGTCCCCCGGTCTCGTATCCCAAGGGTAAAGAAAATGTTTGCGAGGCACCAATCGCTAGAACCTGAAATGCCCGTAACCTCATAATTTTAAGGAAGGGCATTTGGACAGCAAGAGCAAACGACGGCCCCGGAAAATTCCTCACCCACCGCGAAGTCCCCATTACCAGTCGTTATAAACCCTCTCGCTCATTGTCCCGCATCTCATTGGGGGTGAGCAAAATGCCAAGCACGGCGCAGCTTGTCATCGTGCCGAATTTATCGAAAGGATCCACAATCTGCACCACTTTGGCCTGAGCGACCGCATCTTCTCCCCGCGTTGCTGGTTTCAAGCCTGCCTGCCTCTATACGTGACGAATCTTCCCATGCTTTCAAAAGTGTCAAAACCTGGAGGTCCGAAGCGGCACCCATTCTATCCGAACACGAAGTCATTCACCCGCGACGTCAATGACACCAAAATGTGCGAGCTAGACGGTCTTCTGAGCTCAGACTTCTTGTCGTCCTTCTAATGCTTTCAGCAAGGTTACCTCGTCCGTGTAGTCCAGATCTCCTCCCATCGGCAGGCCGCGGGCAATACGCGTTACCTTAAAGCCCATGGGCTTGAACAGCCGGGCCAAATACAGTGCCGTGGCCTCGCCCTCCAAACTGGAACTGGTCGCTAACACAATTTCATTAGGGGGCGTTTCCTGGATGCGGGACATTAATTCCTTAATGCGCAGGTCCTCCGGTCCGACTCCCTCCATCGGAGAAATGGCTCCGTGGAGCACATGATAACGTCCCTTAAACTCACGGGTTTTCTCCATAGCCACCACATCCTTGGGATGTTCCACAACCATGACCACCCGGGCATCACGAGCGCTATTCCGACAGATGGAGCAAGGATCGGCATCGGTAAAATTAAAGCACACAGAACAATATCGAATCCGAGTACGGGCCTGGACAATAGCACCAGCCAACAATTCAGCCTCACCGGCTGGCATATTTAACAAGAAAAAAGCCAAACGCTGGGCGGTTTTAGGTCCGACCCCGGGAAGTTTGGCCAATTGACTCACCAGATCTTGTATAGGTTCAGGGTAAATCATGTCTATAGCAGCCCGGGCATATTGGGCAGATTCATACCCTTGGTCACTTCGTTGAGCCGGGTGCTGGCTAACTCCTGAGCCTTCTTGTGCCCTTCCCTCACCGCCGTGAGAATTAAGTCCTGCAGCATGTCGACATCATTAGGATCGACTGCCTCGGGTTGAATGGTGATAGCTTGAATTTCGCCATGTCCGTTGAAAACCGCTTTCACCACTCCCCCGGTCTCCACTTCAACAGTCTCATGTTCCAGTTCCTCTTGAACACGAGCCATGTCCTGCTGCATTTTTTGCACTTGCTTCATCATCTTCTGCATATTGTTGGCGTTAAATCCCATATTCTTATCCTCCTTGGCCGGATTCCTCAATAGTTTTGACCGGAAGTTCTGTGCCCAGCCATGAGCGAATATCACTCAACAGCGGATTTCCGTCTTCTTGAGACTTGGATTTCGACGGCTCTGCCGTGGCCTGGGGATGCTCAGTGCTTACCAATAAATAATACTGCATTTCTGGTCCGTAAACGCGCCGCAACACCTGCTCCAGCAATGCCTTGTGATGACTTGACATCATTAAATCACGTAGAGCCGGAAAGGAAAACACAATCCGCAGCGATTTTTCCGTTTGCTGAATGTTCGCCTGCTGAAGCAGCGCATACGTCGACGGCCTTTCCTGACGGATAATATCCAAAAATGACGTAAGTGATTGATCATGCGGAATTGCCGCAGAAGGTTCAGACGAATCTACCGATGTTCTCCCCCGGGACATCGTCCCGGACTCGGGATCCGCCGCTGTTCCGGAGGATGGGGACGGATTTGGGGACGAGTCAGCTCGAAGTGAGCGCGGTTTGTTTCCCCCCTCAAATCTGGTGGTGGAATGGGCCGATGATTCGGGATTCTGCGCCAGTTCCTCCCGAATCTTGAACAAGGCTAGCTCAACAGACAATTGTGCCGGAAAACCGCTCCGCAACCGTGAATCCGCTTCAGCCAGCAGTTCTATCGCATGAAACCACGCCGTGAAGGAAATATCTGCCGGAAGCCCTTTATCCAGTTTTTGCAACCACGCTTGACGATAGTGTGGAAACAATTCTTTCCCGGCTTGTCTATACATAACAATGTCCCGGATTTGCCGCGCAATCCCTCGCAACACCAGACGGTAGTCTTTTCCCTCACGATAAATGCTGTCGAGAAGGCGCATCAATTCCCCCATATCGTGTGTCTCTGATACGACGGCGGACATAATTTCTTCCATCATCACCGGTTCCACAGTGCCAACCAATTCCGCCACTTTGTTGTATGTGATGTCTTTGCCTTCCACCGCCACAGCCTGATCCAGTAAACTTAACGCATCACGTAATGCCCCGTCCGCATATTCTGCAATCAGCTCCAGGGCCTCAGGCTCGGCCCGCACCCCCTCTTCATCCATCACCTGTCGGAGTCGTTCTTCTATGAGGGCCACACCGAGACGCTGAAATTCGTAGCGTTGACATCTGGAAAGCACTGTCACCGGCAGTTTTTGCGGTTCTGTGGTAGCCAGCACAAAAATCACATGCCCAGGAGGCTCCTCCAAAGTTTTCAGAAGAGCATTGAATGCTTCTGATGTAAGCATATGCACTTCATCAATAATATAAATACGGTAACGGCCCATCACTGGTGACTGATCGATTCGTCCTTTTATTTCTCTGATTTCATCAATACCGCGGTTAGAAGCCGCATCAATCTCAAAAACATCCAGGTGCTGCCCCTTTTCCATGGCTATACACGCCGAGCACTCAAGGCAAGGTTCGCCCTGTGAAGTAGGAGCCTCGCATTGAACCGCTTTCGCCAATATCCGAGCAACGCTGGTTTTACCGGTCCCGCGGGGACCCGAAAACAAATAGGCATGAGTCAATCGTCCCTGACGCACCGCCTGACGCAGGGTTTCCACAATTCGGCCTTGTCCAGTCACTTCTTCAAAAGAACGCGGACGATAAATTCGATATAGAGCCTGATGCGCCACAAGCAGATCCTCCATGGGAAAAAATTTGGGCCATAGGGCGGCACCGATCAGGTTACTCCGCGGCACCACAACGTTCCCGCTTACCGCTGCTCCCTTCCGGGCCTGACGGGGTTCACAGGTGTTGTCCGCACGGGACCCGATCGATGCGGCTCCATGGCCTACCCTTTACTGCCTAATCAAAAACAATAATGGCGGAGGAGGAGGGATTCGAACCCTCGAGGCAGGATTTGGCCCACCAACACGCTTTCCAGGCGTGCGCCTTAAACCACTCGGCCACCCCTCCGGGTACATTAATCGTGGCGGAGAGGGTGGGATTCGAACCCACGAGACGGGGTTAAACCGCCTACCCGATTTCGAGTCGGGCTCCTTCGACCAACTCAGACACCTCTCCACACTCTGTTTTATTCAATTTTCTTCAATCTTTATTATGGCGCCGGGCGCGAAAAAAGTGGCGCAATAACAACTGAGCACTTTCTTGTCCTATGCCCTCACGCACTTCCACCCGGTGATTCAGCCGTGTGTCCTCCAAAATTTGATACAGACTTCGCACCGCTCCGCCCTTGGGGTCCGCTGTTGCAAAGACCACACAATCAATTCGGCTTAAAATAATAGCTCCCGCGCACATTATACACGGCTCG
>PXYT01000034.1:26507-66059 GCA_003023725.1 Sulfobacillus benefaciens
GCGAATTAAGACCGCTCCAACCGGGACTTCCCCCGATTGAGCGGCGTTTTTGGCTTCCTGTAGGGCCAGCTCCATAAAGGGTTCATAATCTAGCGTGACAACAATCCCCATTTAATTGGTGCGCCCGGGAGGACTCGAACCACCGACACAAGGTTTAGGAAACCTCTGCTCTATCCCCTGAGCTACGGGCGCAGATTTTTGACCTTGCACGATAAATAATATTACCCATCGAACCTTGGTATGTCAAGGGACGGGCTGCTTGAAGACCCCGAATTAATTGGTTTGGACCCGAATGGGCCGGTGTCAATCCCGGACGTATACGTGCCGTGGTCACACTCGTTAGTCATCCACGCCTGCCTGAATAGAGAGAAAGAGATAACTTGGGTATTCGCACTAACACAACGCTCACATTATTCCGACATATGCCATTTATTGCAGTAGAGCACTAAAGTCTATTCGTAGACGATATTTTGAAATGGGTGTTATTGGTGGACGATGACTGTCCATCACGTCGTGCGGGAAGAGAGCTGGACGGATCCCAAGCGACGGCATGCCACCTGGATTTCAGTCTAGGTCTGCACGCGAAAAAATGTGGTGACGCACTGCAACGTAAGGTGGCCCGCCACCAATAGGACATAGCAGAATATGGCTTGTCGAAAAGCGCCGCGACTACCTTGCAATCCATTTCATAGCAAAGACTGTATTGGCATGAAAAACTGTTACATCTTGTATGCGACAACTCATTTTTTCCCTAGCTTGATGCCGTGCTCGGTGACACTTGGGAAAACCGTTCTGCTGTCCAAAATTCAGAGCGCACGATTTCTGCCTACGAGGCATTTTTACGGGGCAGTAGTCCAGCCTGAATTCTTTAGAAGGCTTGTGCAGCGCGAGCATTCCTTCCGGCTGGTCGGGTAAAGGCCCGGACATTGACAAAAAGCATCGAGATCCGCACGGCGCCTTACCGCACGTGAGGCGCTGCCTCAAGACCGTACAGCCTCCTGCGACGTTGTCAGAGATCCACTTCTATAGAACATTATCTCGAAAACCGATCGGTTTCCTGGGACTTTTAACTCGGAAAATTTTTATTGTGGTGACTCACGGCTCACTCCGACGTCAATGCCGTATACTTGAACTGGTGATTCCTATGATAAAGAACATGTCCATCGTACTGTACGTTGTGGTGCTGGCAGCTGTCGTCGTCAGTATAGATTTACTTTTCTTTAAGAATCACCTCTGGGAACGGCTGATAGCAAACATCGGCATTGTCTTGATTTTTGCGGCCTTCTATTTGAGATTCTTTCCAAAGAAACCCTAGAATCCTTGCAAAAGGTCACGACGACAATAACAAACAATATGTGCAATGCTCATCCCAAACACCTTATATAGTGGTCTTCATCTTTGAACGATGAATACATGGACGAGCTCCCGGGCTAAATACTGCAGTACCAACGGATTGTCTAACTATCACCTGGCTCCGACAGAATTAACCGTGACGAAACATTTCTACAATTACAATGCCGTCACGACAAAAAATCGTCGGTGCCATATCCACAAAATGGATGTCCATGTTTATTGGCGAAATGACGGTTTGTGAAAATGCGGCGGTGTGAAAGGAGGCTTGACAAGGCTCCGCGACCTGTTGGCAAAGGCGTGCTGCCGTGGCTGAAGCCACAAATCACTCTCAAGACCCGCTCATTCCGCAATTTGTCCTCGGCTCTGCCACCAACAGGTCATTCGCTTTTTCCGCAATTCGCCGCATTGCGCCCTCCCGGCGGCTTACGGACGAAGACCTCCTCATGTTGAACCCGCGGCCTCTTGGACCGACAGGTCTTAAGACCAAATCGCAAACGGTGTTCGCAACTTTGGCCATAGTGTGCGAACCTGTACAAAATAGCGTGTGCCGTGCGATCAACGGAACTCCCTCTTCCTTTCCGGTCACTTTGCCGAGAGGGACCAATCGACCAGTTTGCCTCGACTCAGGCGGTGGAAGCATCGTAATGTTTCGCGAAGTACCTGTATATCGTCTTCCGAGAAATACCGATCCCCAATCCAAAACGGCGCATCAAACCTTGTCGACATCCGCATGATTCCTCCCACACACGTTTTGAGGATATCATCTCACGTCGTGCTGTGCCTGTTCACTCCCTTTGTGGAATTAATTTTTCATAGAATTCTCGCGGCAGTTAGTTTTAAACTCTCGTACGTCAGCATTGAGGGGGCTTAAAAGCAATCTCTTCAGTTCAATATGGAAATCAATTGCAGGCATTGTTGTGTATGCTAAATATCGGCCTCATAGGCTTGACTACACTGCCGCGGTGATTCGGTACAGATCGGATTCCGGATGTTCATGCCGAACAAGAAATCGGTTTGCTGATTCGAAGTCCCGAGTTTGGTTCTGAGAACTCGTGGTTATGCTGCACATTGGAGTTGCGTTTTATTTGGCATATAATAAGCGGGTAACTGAAATGAAAGGTGGAATCCGATGAAAGTCATTGTTTATACACAACCGGGATGACAGGCTTGTAGCGAGGAGAAAGCGTGGCTTTCCCAACATCACGTTCAGTTCGAAGAACGCAACATTCGCGATAACATTTCTTACGTTGACGAAGTTGTGGCTCTTGGCTCGGAGTCTACTCCTACGACCATCATCGAAGACGAAAGTGGGCAACATATCATTGTGGGTTTCCGGATTCGGACGTTAAAAGATCATTTACAGTTGTAACCGCAGGACTCCTGATTTGTGGCCGGGGAATAATTGGCCGGTTTTGGGATCAGTAGAAGACAAGACCTAACAGACCCTATCCTTTTTGAATTATGATTTGTCGCATCAACCCGCACAAATTTTAGGCGCCTATCCGAGCAATTAATGGAACCTTCCAAACAGTGCGTCACAACCATTCTCGGTATAACGTCGTAGTTTGTCCTTATTCTGACCCGAGATTTGGATCCCATAAGACTCCCAGGTACGGCTTTCCGCGGTCTTTGATGCCGATAGTATGACCACGCAATAGTGTGTTCTTTTCACTCAAACCTTTGCTCACGCACCGCAAAGATGTGGGTTAATTACCGTCGATCCGCTTTTCTCGCAGCCAAACTCCCACTTGTTGCGGCATTGTATTTGTCGTATCTCTTGCCCCTGTACTCCCCGTACTCGGCTAAAGGGAGCTTGGAGTTTTTGTGACATCGTGTAGAGAACCGGGACAAAAGACCTTACTGCTTCGTGAACATTAATTTTGCATTCTAGATTCATAATTTCTTCCGGGTACCGGCGCTTAGACCGGTTTGCTGTCAGACATCAATGTTTGAATAGCGAAATACTATCCGCTATCAATTTATTTGAATTATACTATTATTGTTGTATTATTGCGCGCTGCCTTTTGCACGTCACTTGAGGGGGAGTCCAAGAATGTTAGAAGGCGTCACCGTATTGGATTTCACCACACTGCTTCCCGGCCCGTATGCGTCTTCACGGCTTGCCGAACTCGGCGCAACAATCTGGAAAGTCGAACCGCCGGGCGGGGATCCAGCCCGCCACATGCATCCCCAGAAAAAAGGAACCGGCATTGTCTTTCTCGTCCACTCTCAGAACAAAACCTTGTTGGAAATTAATCTCAAAACGGAAGACGGACAGAAAACGGTGCGAAATTTCATAGACCGGGTCGATGTTCTTCTCGAAGGATTCCGACCCGGAGTGCCCGAGAGGCTGGGAATTGGATACGAACAGTTGAACAAAATCAATCCTCGCCTGATATATTGCGCACTCACCGGATATGGGCAATCCAGCCGGCTGGCCCACGCCGCGGGCCACGATATCAACTACATGGCCTTAAGCGGCATGCTGGCCCAGCATTTAGACTCCCAAGAGAATCCCATATTGCCTTCGGTCCAGTGGGCTGATCTTATCGGAGGACAAGGAGCGGTGGAAGCCATCTTGGCCGCATTGGTGGAACGGCATCGCACTAATCAAGGCCGGTTTCTTGATATTTCTATCTTTGCTCAACTCCAACGATTACTCAAAGTTCACACGGCAATTTGGCAAGCTACAGGGTTTTCGCGAGGAGTTCCTCAACTCACGGGTGCGGTCGTATGCTATCACTTATACCAAACCAGCGATAGCCGTTTTGTAGCACTAGGTGCCTTGGAGACCAAATTTTGGGACAATTTCTGCCGTGCTCTGGGCAACCCGCAATGGATTCCCCATCAATTTAGCCGGGCCGATCCCGAAAATTCTGTCTATCGGGAAATTCGGGACGTTTTTTCAATTAAAACTCTGGCCTATTGGTCGGACTTCGGACATGAGGCAGATTATTGCCTCACGCCCGTCTTGTCATTGCCGGAAAGCTGCTCGGACATCTTTTCTCCAGACTAATCCTTAACAACATTCCTGCAGAGGAGGAGACAAATCATGAATGACGCGGTTATCGTCGATGCCGTACGCACCCCTATCGGACGCCGGAAGGGGAGTTTGTCGGCCATTCACCCGGTGGATTTACTCGCTGGTGTCTTACAAAGCATCGTTGAACGCAATCACTTGAAACCGGAACTCGTAGATGATGTGTTGGTGGGTTGCGTCGATCAGGTTGGAGAACAGTCGGTCAATATTGCCCGCAACGCCTGGTTGTCGGCAAATCTGCCGGAATCTGTTCCAGCGGTGACCATTGACCGGCAATGCGGGTCCAGCTTGCAGGCTTTGCACTTCGCGGCCCAAGGGGTTATGGCCGGCGCCTATGACATCGCCATTGCCGCAGGCGTCGAGTCTATGTCCCGAGTACCCATGATGAGCACGATGCAAATTAATGGCAGTCCCATGACCGCCTCCCTGCACGCCCGGTTCCGGCTTGATCGGTATCACCGAGAATTCTTTGATCAAGCCTTGGGAGCCGAATTAATTGCCAAACAGTGGCATCTCACCCGTGATGATCTCGACCAATTCGGACTACAGAGCCATCACCGTGCTCATCTCGCCCAGACATCCGGGGAATTCGATCAGGAACTCATTCCTGTTCCCCTTCCCGACGGGAACCTCTTTGATCACGATGAAGGTATACGGCCAAACACGTCAGAGGAAAAAATGCGCAATTTGCCTCCCGCCTTTTCCGATCTGGAACTCATTACGGCGGGGAATGCCAGCCAAATATCCGATGGTGCCAGCGCAACCCTGGTCATGCGGAGGGAGGTCGCGGAAAGCATGGGTCTGCGCCCTCGGGCACGTTTTGTTTCCTTTGCCGCAGTCGGAGTTGATCCCATCACTATGCTGACCGGTCCGATTCCCGCAACGCACAAAGTCCTGCAACGCGCGGGTCTCGATGTCAGCCAAATTGACTTGTTCGAGGTTAATGAAGCCTTTGCCTCGGTTGTTCTAGCCTGGCAGCACGAATTGAAAGCTCCATGGTCGCGGGTGAATGTCCACGGCGGAGCAATTGCTCTCGGCCATCCTCTGGGAGCCACCGGCACCCGGATTGTGGCCACCTTGCTCAACGCGCTGGAACAACGTGAGGGTCATTACGGCCTCATTGCTATTTGTGAGGGAGGCGGCATGGCCAATGCCACCATTATCGAGCGATTATAGAGGGAGAGAAGGCAACCATGGAATTGAATGATAAAGTGTTTATTATCACCGGCGGATCCTCGGGTCTGGGAGCCGCCACAGCAGAAGTCTTTGCCGCAGCCGGGGCCCGAATCGCGGTTTTTGACCGTGACGAGGCTCACGGCAAAACGGTCGCACAGGCTACCGGTGCCAAATTTTATCCGGTGGACGTAACGGACGATAGGGCGGTTCAACAAGCCGTCGACGATGTAGTGGGACATTTTAACGTCATCCATGGAGCCGTGAACTGCGCAGGCATCGCCATAGCGGCAAGAGTCGTGGGAAAACAGGGAGTACATTCGCTCGATGCCTTTCACCGTGTGCTTCTGGTCAACGTGGTGGGAACGTTTAACGTGATCCGCCGTGTGGCCTGGGCCATAAGTCAACTCCCGTCCGGTGAGGAGGAA
This sequence comes from Sulfobacillus benefaciens, assembly GCA_003023725.1. Classification (GTDB taxonomy): domain Bacteria; phylum Bacillota; class Sulfobacillia; order Sulfobacillales; family Sulfobacillaceae; genus Sulfobacillus; species Sulfobacillus benefaciens. The sequence goes on from PXYT01000034.1 coordinate 32,502, forward strand.
GAACGCGGCGTGATCATTAACACGGCCTCCATAGCGGCTTTTGAGGGTCAAATTGGCCAAGCCGCTTACTCTGCTTCAAAAGGTGCCGTAGCCGGAATGACTTTGCCTATTGCCCGCGAACTTGCACACTATGGCATTCGGGTTATGACGATAGCTCCGGGAATCTTTGACACCCCAATGCTAGGGCTTTTGTCCGAAGACATACGGCGCTCTCTGTCGGCACAAATACCCTTTCCGTCGAGGCTGGGGAACCCTAAAGAATATGCCTTGTTAGCACGGCACATTGTCGAAAACCCCATGCTTAATGGCGAAATTATTCGGCTTGACGGAGCCATCCGCATGGGACCGCGTTAAGGGGAGGCGGAACATATCCTAATCCTAATTCCCCTGTGGAACCCGAGGAACTCCACCTTGTTCTACGCGATTTCTCGAATAGAAAGCAGTGGTGCCGAGCGGTTACCGCGAGAATTCTGACAGAAACTGGGCGCTTAAGAATTCCGTGCCCCATCATGAAATTGGGCCACCTGGGAGCCTGTGGTGATTTTGGTTTGCTATGCGGGGGTACCTAGGCGGCCCCCAATAGTACCTTTTGTAGGTATTGTGGTTTGGTGACGCAATTCCCCCCTAAGAGCGATGACATTCGGCATTTATCCGCAAGCAAAATTGAATTCCCAAAGGCCGCCTTGGCAAGGAGCTGACGAGAGTTGGTTGAGGTTGTAAAAAGCGAACTGCACAGCGATGTTGCCGTCCCTTAAATTGTAGGTCCTATGAAGGGAACGGACGATCTTGGGCCGTTGGCTTCCGTCCTGTGTAAGAGAGAATGAATAACGGCCTTTGCCGTGACTGAACCTAAGAGGGCTGAAATCCCGCCCTAATACCTATGGTTGCCATCGTCAATGGTGTTATGACAACCCTCACCGTCAAAATTGTGTTGGAAGAATAGATAAAGACCAGAAGAGGAGGAAAAAATCCCGGGATTCTGGTTGGCAGTTATGAAGTCCAAAGCAATCATTTTTCCCCGAATTTGATGTGATCCTCACCGAAAGGACACGAAAGTATTCGGTTTCGCTCAAGAGCAAAAGCGCCCCTTCCACGCGAAGGGACGCTCATCCCGTCAAACCATCGCCACCTGCCCGCATAACTGGCCAGAGCTTTTTAGTGTCTACGAAATCCGGTCCATTAACGAAGACAATGTGATCGTTTCAAAATCGAGTGCGAGAACTCGAGCCAGGTGACGAACCACTACCGGCTTAACTTCGTCAAGCGTCATCCGCCGACCGGTCAACTTTTCTAAAGATGTCACACCTTTGTCTTGAATACCACAAGGAACGATACCCTGAAAATGTTCCAGATTGGGTGCAACATTTAAGGCGAATCCATGCTGTGTAATCCAACGGCTGGCTTTCACCCCGATAGCGGCCACTTTCTCGTTTCCGACCCACACTCCGGTATTCGGGGGCATACGCTCACCTATCACGCCAAATTCTTCTAACGTACGGATCAGTGCCTCTTCGAGATTGCGGAGATATTGATGCAGGTCGCGGCCATAACGGTTCAAATCTAAAATCGGATAGCCCACAATCTGTCCAGGCCCGTGATAAGTAATGTCGCCTCCGCGATCAACTTCTACAAAGCCGATCCCTTCCCGCGTTCTTTTGTCCTGGTCCCATATCAGATTTTGCGCAGAACCATGCGCTGCGCGCCCCAGGGTATATACTGGGGGATGTTCCACTAGCAAAAGGACGTCGGGAACAAGGTTTTTCGCAACTCCCTGCGCCACGCGCCGCTGCAAATCCCACGCTGCACGGTATTCCATCGACCCTAAGTCGACAACCCACCCAGTATTCATCGGTTGATCTCCGGAATCGGTAACGCCGCATGATACAATCAGCCGTCCGGATCCCGCACAAAACGGATCCTCGCACCATACGGCTTCCCGCTTTGTCTCTGCTGCTTGTGTCGCCCTATTATGCCATTTCTCTTGTGATTGCCGAGAATTAATTTGCCGCCAGTACATCGTCACACTTGCTACCTCTATATGGAGCATCCTATTCGGCAAACATTCCAGATCCCGTGACAAAGCGCCTCAACCCCACTTTGTTGCCAGGTGTGCCACATTCTGACAATATCGGAGAATGGATTTTACCCTCAGCCACTATCGCTCGGGATTGAACGTCACAAGACTTTCAGCGAACAGAACGGCAGAGACTCCGTTTTGGCCCTCCTTTCCTTCTCCCTTCTGTGCTGCGTCAGGGCTCTAGTAAATGGACGTGGACGGTCCGATAGCCTCCAAATTTTCCTTAACAAGCCGAACAAATTTACCCGCTTCTGCTCCATCAACGGCCCGGTGGTCAAACGAAATACAAATATTCATCATCGACCGGATGGCCACCATATCCTGCACCACGACGGGTCTTTTGACGATAGATTCCATGGTTATAATACCAACCTCGGGAGCATTGATAATGGGATAAGTTAGTACGGTCCCGATGGCTCCTGTATTGTCCACGGTGAAAGTTCCACCAGTTAAGTCATCCATGGTTAAACGTCCTGTCCGTGCTCGCCTGACAAGGTCTTGTGAAGCCTTAGCCAGTCCGACGATGCTTTTTTCATCCGCATTCTTGATGACCGGTACAACCAATCCCCGGTCGGTGGCCGAGGCCATCCCAATATTGATCCGTTTTTTCATGACAATACTGTCGCCGTTCCACTGCACATTCATCTCCGGCACAGCTTTCAATGCCTGAACCACCGCCCTCAGCATAAAAGGAACATAGGTTAAAGAAACCCCTTCTTTGGCCTTAAATTCGTCTTTTACCCGGTCACGCAGCGCGACCAGGCCACTCACATCAACTTCCATCATGAGCCAGGCATGGGGCACGGTGGTCTTCGAACGAACCATCCTTTCCGCAATGACCTTTCGCACCGATGCCAACGGGACAATCTCATCTTCCGGATCAATCACCGCCGGAGCTCCCTGGAGCACGGGCATCTCCGCCGCAGATACGGATGGCGCTGACGCAGAAGGCTTGGTGGGCTGAGCTTGGGGTTCTGCCGATACCGAACGTGTCTCCTCACTTGCACCTTGACGGTGTTCTGACACAGCTTTCAAAATGTCCTGACGCGTGACACGGCCCTTGGCCCCTGTTCCGGTTATGGTATCGGGGTTGATATGGTTTTCCGATGCCAAACGCCGAACAGCCGGAGAGTAGCGCCCACGCAACGAGTCCCCCTGTTCGGATGTTTCGGATTCGCCGCCCCGGGTCGCTTGCTGGACCTGCTCCGTTCCTGTCGCCGCCGGACTGGGTTTGGATTCGGACGAAGGTCTTGCTTGTGAGCCTTCCTGAAGACTTGACGTACCGGACTCGACTTCTTCTTCCGCACCAGCGATCTCGCAGATAGGGGTACCCACCTCTACGGTTTGCCCTTCTTCCACCAAAATTTTACTCACAATGCCGCCAACCGGAGCCGGTACCTCTGCGTTAACTTTGTCTGTCATGACCTCCAACAATGACTCGTATTTCTCGACTTCGTCCCCAACTTTTTTCAGCCACTGTCCGATGGTTCCTTCGGTCACCGACTCCCCTAATTGCGGCATTAACACGACTTCTGCCATTGTTCTCCTCCTTGCAGTTCCAAGGTTATGGGAATTTTCCTCTAAAACTTGGCCAAATCCCTGGCAGCCTCGGTAATCTTGTCACTTGTGATCATAAATGCATGCTCTAAAGGTGGGCTGTAAGGCATTGCAGGAACATCCGGGCCTGCAAGCCGTCTAATCGGGGCATCAAGGTCGAACAGGGCATGCTCCGCAATCAGGGCACTGATTTCTCCGCCAACTCCTCCAGTCAGATTGTCCTCGTGGACAACCAGCACCTTTCCCGTTTTTCTTGCGGTGTCCAGAATCATCTCCACATCTAGAGGACGAATGCTCCGCAAATCCAGAATCTCGACCGAGATACCCTCCTTTTCCAGCGTTTCAGCTGCCTTAAGCGCGTAACTCACCATCAGACCATAGGTAATGATAGAAACATCCTTTCCGGACCGTTTCAAATCCGCTTTGCCAATGGGGATTAAATATCGTTCCTCGGGCACTTCGCCTTTCAAGGATCGGTATGCCGCCTTGTGTTCGAAATAAAGGACCGGATCCTCGTCTTCCACTGCTGACGCCAATAAACCCTTGGCGTCATAAGGCGTCCCAGGAATGACCACCTTGAGCCCCGGAACGTGAGCAAAAAAAGCTTCCACACTCTGCGAGTGGTACAAAGCGCCGTGCACGCCGCCACCGAAGGGTGCACGGATGACTAGGGGAACACCGAATTCTCCGTTGGATCGATACCGGATACGGGCGGCTTCCTCCACAATCTGATTTATTGCGGGAAAAATGAAATCGGCAAATTGAATCTCGGGTATGGGCCGTAGTCCGTTAATCGCGGCACCAATCGCGGTGCCCACGATCGCGGCTTCCGCCAATGGAGAGTCGATGACCCGGTCTTCACCAAATTCCTTTTGCAACCCCTCCGTAACGCGAAAAACTCCACCTCGCACTCCGACATCTTCACCGTAAATAATAATCCGGCTGTCGCGGCGCAGTTCTTGCCTCAATGTTTCGCGAATTGCCTCCAAATAACTCATTACTGCCATTCCGACTCCCGGCATCATGACTGACATTTCCCTGTTTCGCCGGGGCTGCCCTCCTTCTAGTGATTGCTCATTTCGAGCATTCAAGGGAAATGATTGAACATTTATTCGGCGTAGACATACCGTCCCAACGTGCTAGGATCAGGCAGCGGCGCCTTTTCAGCAAAATCTGTTGCGTCGTTGACCTCATCTTTAATGCGCTGTTGCATGGCCTTCAATTCGTCTTGGGTCATCACCTTTTCGTCAATCAACCGCTTTTCGAACGTAATGACCGGGTCCCTTTTTTTCCACTCGGCCACTTCTTCCCGTGAACGGTATGCCCGGTCATCGTCATCACTGGAATGGGGAACAAACCGGTACGTTTTCGCCTCAATCAAGGTTGGCCCTTCCCCTCGTCTGGCGCGTTCCGCTGCTTCTTGCGTGACTTCATAAACCTTAATGGGGTCGTTGCCGTCGACAATCACGCCGGGAATGCCATATCCTTGAGCCCTTGCCGCCACGTCCATTATGGCCATTTGCTTACGAGCCGGTACCGAAATGGCATAGCCGTTATTTTCGTTCAGAAAGATGACCGGCAGTTTGTGCACCGACGCAAAATTCAGTGCCTCGTGAAACTCACCCTGACTAGTCGACCCTTCGCCAAACGAGGCCAGCGAGACACGCCCGTCCTTGAGAACTTTGGAGGCCAGAGCCAGCCCGGCGGCATGGACATCCTGGGTTGCCACCACAGACCCAGTTGTCATGATATGGCGCCGTTTTAGCCCCCAATGGGCTGGCATTTGTCTGCCGCCGGAATTGGGATCGTCGGCCCTCCCCAGCAAATGCAGCATGACCTCGCGAGGTGTTTCCCCATAGGCTATGACCATCGCCAAATCACGGTAATAGGGCACAATCCAGTCTTCGCCACGGTTTAAGGCCATAGCAGCTCCTACCTGAGTCGCTTCATGACCATTGGCAGAATAAACCACCGGAGCTCTTCCTTGGCGGTTCAAAATCCACATCCTGTCGTCCAGGGCACGGGATAATGCCATGTAATAATATATCTCTTTCAGCAGTTCCGGGGTTAGTTTCACTTTCGCCACAATATCCCCACTCCTTTCGCAATCCGGACCTCTGTTGCGTGTTTACGCCCGGGGTGAATAATACACATGGTCCATTAAAGTGGACGGGTCGGGGTATGGAGCCTGTTCCGCGTAATCCGTCGCATCGTCCACCACTTCACGGACCTTTTTGAGCAAAGTGTTTTCTTGCTGGTCATCCCATTGCTTTTGCGTCATCAGCCAATTGCGAAACACGACAATGGGATCATCGGCTTTCTCACGCATAAGTTCTCCCCGGGAGCGGTATGTCTTGTCGTCATCATCGCTGGAATGCGGAGTATACCGATACGTCTTCGCCTCAATTAATGTCGGTCCCTCACCGCGAAGTGCCCTTTCTCGTGCGGCCATAGTCGCCTCATACACGGCCAGGGGATCCGACCCTTGCACCACCACGCCTGGTATACCATAGCCCGAAGCTTTGTCAGCCACGTTCACCACTGCCATCTGATGGATTTGGGGGACAGAAATGGCATATCCGTTGTTTTCGACCACCACGATTAACGGTAATTTGTGAACAGCCGCAAAGTTTAACGATTCGTGAAATTCTCCTTGACTGGTTGAACCTTCTCCCAGAAAAGACGCAGCGATTCCGGGAAGGCCCCGTAATTTCATGGTCAGAGCCAGTCCTGCCGCATGCGCCACTTGCGTCGTAACCGGCGACGATCCTGTCATAATGTGTTTAGCACGATGACCATAATGTGCCGGCATCTGCCTTCCGCCTGAACTTGGATCATCTCGTTTGGCCAGAAAGCCCAGCATCACTTCCCTTGGAGTCATCCCAAAAACCAGCACGACGGCCAAATCCCGGTAATACGGAGTAATCCAGTCTACGGATGGGTCCATTGCCAAAGCAACTCCTACCTGAGCCCCTTCCTGACCCTGGCACGAAATGACGAAGGACGCCTTCCCCTGTCGGTTTAAAATCCACATCCGCTCGTCCAGTTTTCTGCTTAGCACCATATAATAGTACATGGTCTTTAATTTTTGCCAATCAACTGGCAGCCCAGAGAGTAATTCCCTCTGTGCCATGGCGTCCGCCCCTCCCTCCACAACCCATTGTGTCCCCCGAAGATTCTCAAATGTGAATGGCCATGCCATCTACAGCCAAACCTGCTTCATGGAGAACCTCAGAGACCGTTGGATGTGCATGAACACTTTCACCGATTTCCCACGCCGTAGCTTCCAAGAATTTGGCAAGCGCCATCTCATTGATGAGATCAGACGCGTGCGGACCGACGATATGCGCACCAAGCAGTGCATCCGTTTTCTTATCGGCTACTAATTTTACCATGCCGTCAGCTTCGCCCAAAATGAGCGATTTGCCATTGGCCCTGAATGGGAAAGTTCCCACTTTTACATCGATCCCTTGGACCTTCGCTTCCTGTTCGCTGATCCCCACGGAAGCGACTTCAGGACGCGAATAGGTCACACGGGGAACCCGGTGAGGACTCAGTAATTCGGGGTCTTTTCCGGCAATCGTTTCAACGGCAATCATCCCTTCATGGGCAGCCACATGAGCCAGGAGATAGCCGCCAATGACATCGCCGATAGCGTAAATATGAGGAACATTGGTCCGGTAGTGATCGTCTACAGCGATAAATCCCCTCTGTATTTCAACACCAGCCTGCTCCAGTCCCAGGTTTTCAGTGACGGCCTTGCGTCCAATGGCCACCAATAAGACATCGCCCTCCACTGTGACGCGGGTTTGGTCAGATTTGACAACTTCGGCACTAATCCCGTCGTTTCCCGCTCGCAGTGAGGCAGGATCAAAAGTTGCCGACGTGTAGATGGTAATCCCACGTCGGGTTAATAATTTGGTCAGTTGTTGGGCTATCTCTTCGTCGTCTTGTGGAAGAATATGAGGCAGCATTTCCACGACGGTTACACGAGATCCAAAGTCATTGTACATGGACGCAAATTCGACGCCAATGGCCCCGCCACCCAGAATAACCACCGAGGGTGGAACATCCGGTCGATTAAGCACATCGTCCGAACTCAAAATTCTCTTTCCGTCAAACTCCACGCCCGGCAATGAACGTGCCACAGAACCCGTTGCCACGAGAATGTCCTTAGCTTCCAACCGTGTCGTAGAACCGTCGTGGAGTGCCACGTCCACAATTCCTGGCCCTTGCAGTCGACCATATCCATCAAATACGGTCACTTTATTCTTTTTCAACAAAAATTGGACGCCGCGGTAAAGTTGGTCGACGACCTTGTCCTTACGCTCTATCGCCTTGGGATAGTCCAACGCAACATCCTGGGCACGAAGCCCGTAATCGGCAGCATGTTGAAGGGTGTGAAACAGTTCCGCGGTGTTCAGCAGTGCCTTAGTGGGAATGCAACCTTGATGCAAGCATGTTCCGCCAACCTTGGCTTTGTCAATCACGGCTGTCTTTAAACCGAGCTGGGACGCCCGGATAGCCGCCACGTAACCTCCGGTGCCGCCACCCAAAACAATCAAATCAAATTGCGTTTCTGCCATTCCGATTAGGTCCTCCTCATTTTGGTTCGTGTCAGTTTGTCCTAAAAACCCATTGTTTGCCCGATTCCCCGCGGATCCGACGCTCCCACCCAGTTTCCATTGACCCGCTTGATGACCTGTGCCGATCCGCCTCCTTGCAAGGGGCCGATAACTTGCACCGCATGACCGCGTTTGCGAAGGTTCTCAATAACATGAGGTGCAAAACGCGATTCAAGCAGGACATAAGAACTTTCATTAAGGGTGTGCACATCAGTCGCTGGCCCTACCGTCAATCGGGGAGCCTGCACTGCTTCATGGGGCAAACTGTGGGCCAGTAATAAGTCGAGGAGAATTGTCAAATTCCACTGAGGTTGACCGTCTCCTCCTGGAGTATTGCCAACTACATAAAATTCATCGAGGTGGGTTACTAGATAGGTGTTTAACGTATGCATAGGCCTTTTACCCGGCACAGCCTGATTGGGATGGTTCGGAATTCTGTTGAACGAACGACCGGCACGATTGTTTAAGAAAAACCCTCCCTGAGGCACGAACACATGGGAGCCGAACGACAAGGCCAAGCTATGAATAAAGGACACGACATGTCCTTCCTCATCCACGGCAACCAAGGATGTCGTGTCCCCAGCCTTCAATTCGGTGTTGATGGGGGAGGCACGAAATCCGATGCCGGCCCGTCTTTTCTCGATCCATTCCGGACTTAATAGCGCATAGGCATCAAACGAATGCCACAGTGGGTCGCCCACATACTCGCGCCGGTCATAAAACGCCCATCTTAACGCCTCAATAACCTCGTGAACCTTTGCCCCGTCCTCACGCCAGTCGTGCGGAAACTCCGACCCCAGTATGGCCATTGCCTCTAACATGACAATGCCTTGCGAAGGAGGAGGAGTCTGGTAAACGGTGTAAGGGCCAAAGGCCAGCGAACACGGAATCGTCACCTCTGTCTCATACCCACTTAAATCGTTGTAATCAAGAAATCCTCCCGCTTGTTTGACAGCTTCAACAATATAGTGAGCGATTTCACCCCGGTAAAACCCCTCCCTACCTTTATCCTGCAGTATGGCCAGAGTTCTTGCCAGTTCAGGCTGTCTAAGCAGCTGACCTTCGGTCAAAGGTTGTCCATACGGAAAAAAAAGGTTTTGACATGATGGAGCCTGTTCCTTGAGATACTGCGATTCCTGAAGCGATTGGGCCAGTCTGACATCGATGGGAAATCCGTCTAAGGCGAGCCTTCGGGCCGGTTCGATGATGTCCCTCCATGACAAGCGCCCTTCTTTTTGGTGCAGCTGCCAGTATAAGTCCACAGCCCCAGGCACCGAGATGGACGGACCTTGATGAAGGGGCAACATCAGGGCTTTCGGCAACTTCGATTCATCAAAGCCTTGAGGAAGCGGGCCACTGCCGACATACGCTCTGACTTCCTGACGGGGACCCTGGTGAAGAACAAAAGCTTCCCCGCCCACTCCCGCCATGTCGGGCATCACAACGCCTGTGGCAAAAGCGGCCGCGACAGCGGCATCGACGGCATTGCCTCCATGATGCAGGATACTGAGGCCGGCTTGAGTCGCCAAGGGATGGCCCGTAGCAATCATAGCGTGCCGGGCCCATACACTGTCACGAGGATATTGCCCCTTTACATTCATTTTCCCCATCCTTTCAGACTATTAGTAGCCTAACGCTTTGGTAGATCGCCTGCAAGCGTTGTTATTTACCGAAATATTTATCCTATTTTTAACTTTGCCAGGCATACGCATTAAAGTGCAGATGATGCTGAGTCAGCACCTTAAATGGCTCAGCCCGCTCCACGCCAATTTTTTGTCCGTTTTCCTGTGCGTGCAGTGTCAAATACATCATCAGCTGGGGACCCAACGGCGGTGCAAACTGGCTCTTATGTGCTTCCAGCGCCGCCAGCTTACGGTCAAAAGTGCCGCTCACGTCGATAAAGGCATTGGGCCAGGCACTGCCGTAAAACGCGATGGCAGGAGAAGGGACAGGTGTTCCGGATTGTTGGAAGGCAAGAGAAAACGGGGCCATAATCACACCCGTGGCCACGGCGTGGCCCAAAGTCCGGTGATCGGGGTGAGCCTCATAGGGAAGCCAAGGGTCAGGGGCCATGACAAAGTCTGGCCGGTATTGACGGATTACACGAAGCACATCGCTTTGAAGAGCGCTCTCGTGGGCCCGAAGCATAGTGTCCGGGTACGACCAAAAAATCACTTCTCCGCCGCCCAACGTCTTTAATGCCTCCTCTTGTTCCCGCTTGCGAACCTGTCCCAATTCCTGAGTGGTGATTCCCATATCTTCACTGCCTGCCTGCCCAACGGTAGCCACGACATAGACCACCTCGCATCCCTGACTGATAAGGCGTGCAATAGTGGCGCCTGCTCCCACTTCGTTGTCGTCGGGATGGGGAGAAAAAGCCAGCAACCGTTTGGCCTGCGTCAAATCGGGAATGGGCAAAATAGTCGATAAATCCATCACCTACCTGCCTTTCTGATCATCGGAACCGTGGGCATTCGTCAATCCAGAAGATTTTTTCGTCCACCGGTCTTGATCGCGTGCACGAAACTTTGTCATAACCGCTTCAAAAACCTGGTCTAAATCCAGTTGGAGCGAATTCGCGAAGGAGATGAGCACAAACAGCATATCGCCCAATTCCATAGCCACCGAGCCAGCCGGCTCGGTGGGCTTTTTGGGCTTTTCTCCGAATACGTCATTGACTTCTCTCGCCAATTCTCCCAATTCTTCTGCCAGCCGCAAAATCATCGTCGGAGGAGAAAAATAACCCTCTTCAAACTGGCTGATCCAGGCATCGACCTGTTGTTGCATTTCTTTGATTGTCATCACACCATCACTTTAGACGGGCGCTGAACAAAGTCCCGGGGGAAAGCCCGGTCATATTCCGCCGGAACCTGAATCGTTCCCCCCAGTGCCTGCGCAGCGGTATTGGCCCAATAGGGGTTCCGCAGCATACCGCGGGCAATCGCAATGATATCCGCCTGCTCCTGTTGTAACACCGATTCGGCCAAATCCGGGGTCTCCAGCATTCCGACGGCGATGACCGGCACACCAAGATGCTCACGAAGTTTGGCCGCATAAGGCACTTGGTAACCTGGAAAAACTTTGGGCATTACCGGTGCATTACCTCCCGACGACACATCAAAGATATCCACTCCCTGTTTATGGTAGATTGCCGCCATTTTTTCCAACTCGGCAAAATCGTAACCTTCCTCAACGTACTCCGTAGCCGACAGCCGCATGATTAAAGGCATTCCATGCGGCAGGCCGCTCTTGACAGATTGAATCACTTCGACGCCGAATCGCACGGGATCTCCATATGTATCCATGCGGCGGTTTGATAAAGGAGACATAAATTGATGCACCAAATAGCCATGAGCGCCGTGAATTTCAATCACATCGGCCCCAGCTTTCACCGCCCGTTTGGCAGCCTCTCCAAATTGTTCGACCAGTCGGCGAATATCACTGACACTGAGTTCCTCCGGAACACGGTAACGATCGGAAAATGCAATCGGAGAGGGGGCGACCGGTCTTAACTCCGGCGATTCCGTCTTGCGTCCTGCATGCGCAATCTGTACTCCGATCTTGGCTCCGTATCCGTGAACTTGGTCGATGATACGCTGAAACGCCGGGATTTGATCATCAGACCATAGCCCTAAATCGCGAACTGTGATGCGTCCATTAGGGTCGACATCGGTCATTTCCATCATAATGAGACCGGCCCCGCCAACGGCACGTGATATGTAATGAACGTAGTGCCATTCATTGGGCTTGCCGTCCTCATCCCAAACCGAATACTGGCACATGGGTGACATCATAACGCGATTTTTCAGCGTCAAATTATTGAGTGCAAACGGGTCAAATAATTTTGCCATGCTAGAACCTGCCTTTCACAATGTTGTTATTATCGCCCAGTCTTCCCTCACACACTGACCCAACCCTTTGGCCACGACTAGGGCATAATCCGTCATTCTCCACACTACATTACGCCTTGTGGTAGGGATGGTGATGAATGATACTGCAAGCCCGGTAAATCTGCTCAACCGCAACCAATTGAGCCAGGGAATGAGGCAAGGTCAGGGGGGATAGTGACCACCGCCAGTCAGCACGATCGCGTATACGTTCGGATACCCCTAAGCTTCCTCCAACAAGAAACACCACCGAGGACCCTTGTTCCTGATACCTGCTAATGCGGCGGCTCAGATCCTCGGATGTAACCTGCTGACCTCCAATGTCCAACAGGATAACCAAATTGGGCGGCTCAATGCGTCTTATAATGGCACGAGCTTCCCGTTCCAGAACCTCGTTTGTCTGCCCCGGTTTGTAGCCAATTTCGGCCGTAACTTCCCAATCCAGAGGCTGCCAGGGTTCCAGACGAAGTCGGTATTCATCGATCATACGCACCAGTGCGGGGTCCTTAGGACGGCCCACAGTCAAAAATCGCCAACGACGAGCCATTTTTGTTATACGGCCCTTTCTAGTACTGTCCAGTAGTGCCATGCTCCCGGTTACAGTCTCTAGTGTACCAATTTTCTTGTCAAGAACTAGACTTTTTCCGGCTTGTACTATTACCGCACAGCCAGCCATAAATATAAATGGTGACAGGAGCGCACTATGCGCAAGAACACACTTTAAACTGCCGTATAGTCATCCGTTTGGCTCAGGAAAGAGCACAGAGGGTTAGAGATGGGGAGGAAGAAACATCGATGTATGACGATAATCCCACCGAAAATCGCAATACGGCGAGTCACGCTCTCTTATCAGCCGTCGGCGCCACGTTCGGCGGCGGTGCCGGTCTCACCCTGATTCGCGTCGCGATTAGATGGGAATCTCTTCCCCTTTCCCATATTGTTATACTCGTTTTAACAACCGCGGCTGGCGGTTTGCTCCTCTCCACCATCTGGCCAGGCCGGCCCGATAAAAAATGGCCCCTTAACCGTTATATTTTGTGGATAAGCGTGCTTGCTGTCGCCACCACCATTCTAGCCACGACGATCTGGCCATGGTACTGGCACTGGGCTTTCCCTAATACTCCTTGAGATTATTCCAGAAAATTTTTCGCCCTCGTTATCAGCCTTCCATAAGATAACCCGCCAAAAGGGGTCAAGAGACATTGCTTTTCGTTTGTCCGCTTCTTGGATCGTGCTGTAAGGAGCAGTTCGACGATGACTTTCGGCGTTTTTGATGTGTCTGACTCCAAAATCTGGTGTCCCCCCCACGGCGCATTTCTTGCCTACGCAACACCTCTTTAAAATGCGATATATATCCCCTAAATCTTGCAACATGTTATGCAAAAACCATTGATTTTTATATTTATGTTAGAATGTCTCCCATTGTTACCATTTCATGTAATATATATGACGCTTTATCGATATTTTATGTAATTTATGTATTGACTTTGTGAGGTAATGCGTGTTAGAATCACGGCGTTGCGTGGCAGACATCTGGGGTAAAAGTTTTATTTTTGTTATGTTGGTTCAAACAATTTGTAAGGGAGGAAGAAGTCTTTGGTAGCCAATTACGTCCCCGCTCCCACTTTTCTCAGCCCCGGTGATACCGCATGGCAGCTGACAGCTGCAACCTTGGTCGGGTTGATGAGCATACCTGGTTTGGCAGTTCTTTATGGTGGATTGGTCAAGAAAAAATGGGCTGTGAATTCAGCTTTGATGGTATTTTATGCGTTTTCGATGGTGCTTATCGTATGGGTTTTATGGGGCTATAAGATGGGGTTCGGCCAACCCTTGCAACTGGGGCCAGGCATTCTATCGCGTATCGTAGGCATTCCGGGCCCTGCGCTTTCCTCAAAAATGTTGGAAGGAAGAGCTTCTGTTCCCTTATTGAATGGCGGAATGCCAGGACTGCACATGCCGATGTCCTCTCTCGTGTATTTTCAATTCGTCTTTGCAGCCATCACTCCGGTGCTGCTGGCCGGAAGTGTGTTGGGCCGCATGAATTTCAAGGCGTGGATGCTGTTCGTTCCCATATGGGCGACTCTTGTCTATAGCGTCAATGCCTTTATGCTTTGGGGAGGGGGATGGCTGGCGTCTTTAGGCGTCGTCGACTTCAGCGGAGGATATGTGATCCATGTAGCCGCCGGTATTTCCGGGTTTGTCGCGGCAGCCGTGGTCGGACCGCGTCTCACTAAAGACCGAAACAGCTTCAATCCCAATAACCTGCTGGCAGTGGTCACCGGGGCAGGCCTGTTATGGCTGGGATGGAATGGATTCAATGGTGGAGATCCCTATTTTGCCAACATGGACGCTTCCGCTGCCGTTCTGAACACCAACGTCGCCGCAGCCACAGCGCTGGTTGCATGGCTGGCTATGGATATGATGGCCTACAACAAAGCATCATTATTAGGCGCGGTCAACGGCATGGTGGCAGGTCTAGTGGCCATCACCCCGGCAGCAGGGTATGTCAACGGTACCGGGGCCTTGTTAATTGGCCTAGCCGCCGGAGTCATCCCCTGGCTTACCATGAACAAGTTGGGAAAGGTCGGTATCTTCAAAAAGGTGGATGATACCTTAGGCGTAATCCACACTCACTACTTTGCGGGGGCTGTGGGAGGACTGATGACGGGACTCCTCGCCGATCCTCACATTATGGAATACATTGGAAAGACCGGCTTTTCCGTCACGGGATTGTTTTACGGGAATCCAAAGCAGTTCTTTCTGCAATTATTGGGTCTGATAGTCATCACGGTCTACGATGGAGTTATGACCTTTATCATCTTGAAGCTTATCAGTCTGGTTGTCCCATTGCGATCCTCCGAAGCAGATTTAAGCCACGGAGATATCCGAATTCATGGCGAAATGGTGTATGAAGAACCTATACCCATTGGATTAATGGGCGGTGAGGAGGTTAAGGAACAGGATATTTAACCTGAAACCTGACATAACAGATCTTATTAAGATTCTGTCAAAAGAACCCGCACGAAAGAATGCGGGTTCTTTTGACGATCCTGCCGCGTTATCGTGCTTATATCATCTGTCTCTCGATCTCTTCCCTGGAGACATTCAATTTGAGGGTGGGAGCAGGTTCTTTATCCTGTGGAGTCCGCGCTGGATTTGCGTTGCGGAAAAGAGACAAATAGCGGTGTTTAAGTCCTTCGTGACCAAAACGCGCCCCGCTTCGGTAAGGTTCTTTGGTCCCAAAGTCAACATCGGCACACAGCCACAGTGCCCGAGGCTCTTTTGGCAATAAGTCTCAAGAGGCCAAAAAAGGCGAACCCTGGGTTCTCACGTTCGAGTACGGCACTGGCCGCCATGACCGGAATCGCTTCTTGGTTGCAATCTTGCGTATCTTGATCCAGGCCAATTCAGGCAGCATTCACCTGTGTAGGATCAAATTTCCGCCGCAGCAAAAAACCTAACCTCATAGTCGCAGCCCAGTAGCAATTTAAACCTGCCGAAGATGCCCAGATCCTCAAATTAACACAGCAACGCATTTCGGGTTAATTTCCGCAGGTTTTCACGGGTATCTTTTGACCCCTCTCGCATGCGTCAAGGGTAACTCTCCCAATTTCACAGAAACTGTCAAGGGCTGATTTCCCCGCAAGATTCCAACCTGGACAATCCGCCCAACTCCGGCCTTCTGGATTACCGGGATAATATCCTGCATTTGATGAACCCTGACGCCGTTAATTGAGACAAGAAAATCTCCATTCTTGATACCGGCTTTGGCTGCGGGACTGCCTGGCGCCACGCCCACTACAAGTAACCCGACCGAATTCGAACCAGCAGATTCGAGGGCAGCTCCCAGCCAAGGCCGGCGAACATGGCCGTATTTAATCAGCTGCGTGCTAATCGCTTTTACGGTATTGCTGGGAATAGCAAAACCTATTCCCTCTACACCAGTCTGAGCAATTTTGCTGGCATTAATCCCGATTAATTGCCCCTGCGCATTCACCAAGGCTCCCCCGCTGTTCCCCGGATTGATGGCTGCGTCGGTCTGAATCAAATGATATTCCCACCCATCCCGGTACATCACGCGGTCTTTCGCCGAAATAACGCCGGTCGTCACCGTATGGGATAAGCCCAATGCATTGCCGATGGCCACCACGAGTTCACCTGGCTCGACCGTTCCCGACGATGAAAAAGCAATCGGCTGTAGATTTCCTGCCTTCACTTTCAGTACCGCCAAATCACTCGCCGGATCTTCCCCCACCACATGTGCGTGATATCGCTTGCCGTTGGACAAGACGACAAACAACTCGTTGGCACTGGCCACGACGTGATAGTTGGTCACAATATAACCCTGACGATTGAGAATAACCCCTGATCCAATCCCTTTAGTGCGCAACTGCCTGTTTTCCCGCTGTTTGTTGAGGACGATGACAACTGAAGGGTCGACCTTTCGGGCAATACTCACGACGGGCCAGTTAAGTGCATCGGGAGTCCGTCTCAGGGTATGATAAGCAATGAGAGCGCCGACGATCACCCCCAGAAATCCAAACAAAAAGGATCGCCATCCCTTACCACACCCTGACATCACACCGATACCTCCCGTCACGACAAGATATGAGACGGCAGGACAAGGTAGTACCCTCTTAGCGGATTGAGGGGACGTCGCAACTGTTAACAGACCGGACGTCTAAACCCGTCCAGGATGCCATTTCATGTCTGGCGTGAAGAGCCTCTCAAAATTACCACCGAACCCTTAGCTCCATCGTTAGCCGACCGGATAATGCCTTAAGGAGCCTTATCCCTAGTGGACGTGCGGCCTCGCAATACCACTCATACAATCCCATACCATCAGACCATCCGGTTTGGCTAATCACGGACGATTCAAGCTGATGCCAGTCCACCTTCACAAATCGTTTTTTAGGAAGGGATCCATTTTGGGCACGCAGTGAACCCAACACGTTGGATACGCCCATGCGAATCATGATCTAATCTACTATTACCCCGATCTTAGTCGCAGAGGCGTCGTTGACCATTTCGCTCCCCCGTCTCCCTGCGCCCGATTCTTTGCGTAGCCTGTAATCGCTCATGCACATTTTCCTTACCACGTAAAAACTTTGTGCGTTGCCATTCGATTGAAATTAGACGCACCAAGGGACGCCTCAAGCGGTCTACGACTGCTAACCATTAACCTTTTCAGCCCCGAAAAATGGCGCTTGGTGACCACTCTCAAAATTCATTCTTCAGGAAGTCTCAAGTTATCCACAAATGGTCCACAAACCACTTATGTTCGGAGCCCACTAAACCCGTATCCGCATCAGAACTGTACTCTCAGCCAATACGGCACGAGACATAATCCGCTTCCCCCCCTTAAATCACCACTATCTCACATCAACCCGTCGGGTTCCTTGAGAAGGCACTGCTGACTGAGGTGAGTATAGTCTATGTCAGCACCAGTACACCGAAGTGTCACCTATTCTGTGCATTCCTCTTCTCTCTCCTTTCGTTCAACATTCTTTGCAATGAAACGCATCTGAGGGCATGATGTCTCTGCATTATATTAATCGCACTGGTGAAACGAACCTGACTTCGAGACCGAAGTTCCTCCGACGAAAATATCTTTCTGGCGGGTTGTAACTGCCGTAAGTACGCAAGCTGATAAAGCAAATTCGCCGGAGTTTCCTCCCCCTTCAGGAGGGGAGAAATGGGTTGTCCTTGCCATGAGACATTGCCGATCAAGGCGCCGGTCCGCCTCCCCCCCAAGCACAATTTGATGGATTAGGACTCCTGAGCCATTTTGGAACTCTGCTAATATCGTGGCTGGCATCAGCACTAACAATGCCTTTGGGACGTCCGTCCCGCATCATGCGAAGACTGACGACAACACGGAGTGTCGCATTGCGGTAGGGATCTCCTGCAGGTAAAGCAGGGTCGTAAAACCATGCCACGTACGTCTCTTTCCCCCCGGAAGACCTTTGCAAAATACCGTTCTCAACGGTCATACCCACAAGAGAGGTAGCGACATCATGAGTGGTGATCACGCGAACTAAGCCAAAGCGGATGTTTCCTTGCCGGTATGGCACGACGGCGCCGGCATCGGAATAAAATGTCCGAAACACATACCCGGGAGACGATGGGGAATAGACGCCACTGACACTCGTTCGGTACTCACGGGACTCTTGTGGACGACTGGCAAACGGATGCACACGGCCTGCAATCGAATGGGCTCGACGCTCATGAAACATCGCGGCATTCCCACATCCGGTGGAGATCAAACCTACCAGTGCCAGCACGCTGAAGACAAATCTAATTCCATATATCAAACTCATACCCTCCTGTTCTCCGGTGGGTAAATCAGTGGTGATCCGTTCAATAGGGCGATATACTGCCTCATGTTATGGAAAATTCGTTGCCAGCATATCGCGGCGGCACCATGAAATCCATACATCGTTGGTCTTATCTCCCGCACTCGGTTTGTCTGGCGTGTCCCCCATCCCTCCTTGTAAACGTCAAATAAACCCCGCACCTAAGAAGCAATTTAGATCCGTTCATTTCCTAACCCTGTTCGGTATGGCGTGCATATAACGTCGGCGAAAATACTTGCCGTATTCAAATTTTTACGCTAGGGTAATGATTAGAGGAGGAAAAATGCATGTCCAATATGAGTCCCGACGTGATTACACAACCTGCAGAAGGAATTTTCCGCATAGCGATTCCGGTTCCTTTGCCCTTGAAATATCTCTACAGCTATGTAATATCGATGGATTCCCAATATCTAATCCTCGATTTAGGCATGGATACACCGGAAGCGCGTCAAACCTGGATGAATGTCAGCAAACACCTGGGCCTCGCCCCTGGCAGAGTGTCGTCCGTCTTCATTACACATTTTCATCCGGACCACGTGGGGTTGGCACAGTTTGCAGCGGACTTGTGGGATGCTCCTCTCTTTATGTGGGGACAAGAAATTGATACCGTTTACCAGATTTTTGGCAACTCTTCCCGGAACCTGGTGCCCTTTCTGGAGTTTCATGGAATGCCTCATGATCTCGCGACGTATGTGGACCAAGAACAGTTTTTCACGAAATCCGTCGTGCGGTTGCCGGCACAGCCACCAATCCAACCACTCGATCCCTTGACGACATGGGGCCCTCTCCAGCTCCTCGACCAACCGGGGCACACGGACCATCAGTTGCTACTATACTGGCCGGAGAGGGAACTGCTTTTTACGGGAGATCAAATTTTGGCGAGAATTACCCCTAACATCAGCTTGTGGCCCAATACCGACCCAGACCCCTTGGCGTCCTATCTACAGTCGCTGCGATACCTTCACCAACTGCCTGTCAAGATGGGGCTGCCGGCGCATGAAGCCATTATTCCCGACGTTCCGGGAAGAATAACCGAAATTATCCATCATCACGACGACAGGGCGCAGCGTATTCTCGATTTGATCAATGAGCCTCATACAGCTTTTGAGGTGGCACAGAAACTTTTTACGCGGCCTTTGACACAATTCCAATGGCGCTTCGCCGTCAGTGAAACGCTGGCCCACCTTGAGTATTTGCGTCGCCGTCAACTCGTGACATTTCGTGAGACCAATCACAAAGGATTTTACCAAACGCTTCGCGATGATCTTGCTGAATCACCAGAAGGCGGGACAGCTTTAGGTTAACTCAAAAGTTCCACTCTTGGCCCTTACATCGAATTCATCGAATTCAACGCATCCACGCAGCCACGCGGTAGGCGGCTTGCTGTAATAAATGGACACGCATCCGCTCCACGTCGCGTGCTCTGCGAGGCTTGTCTATTAGGGGATAAATCCCTTTCAAAGAATGCCTGTAATACTGCATGTACTGCTCACCCAGCCGTTCCACGATCGCGACCAGGGGAGTGGAGAAAGGGAGCAGCCGGCGTGAGAGGGTAGGTGCCAGACTTATCATTTGCGATTCATCCAAAGTTCGTTGGGCGGTTAACACCCAGTCAGCCTGTTGACAATATTGCTCAAGGTGAAAAATGTCTAGCAGAAAGTCCGTGGCCTCTTTATATTGGGCTCCCATTGCTAAAAAAGCCAATCCCAAACCTCCTCCCTCACCGGCTGCGGGATGCTGCAGCAGTGAGGTTGCAAAGAAATCTTCTAAAAGAGTAGCATAGTGCCACATTTGCCGATCAACGGCCGCCAATTGATAGGTTGGAAGTCCTTTGAGACTTCCGTCACGAAAAGTCACCCCGTTTTTGCCACTCACAGCCAGAAGTCGAGGATACAGCACTATCAAAGGAATTGATGGAATTCGCCAGTTGGGAGACTTGGCAATGTGATGAACCCGTTCCAGAGCCCGTAAGCCACGCGGAATATCTTCGCCTCTCTCATCCGCGAACGTCAAACCAAAATATTCAAGGAGGCCAATGCCACCGTCATGGGTCATCACATCCCCTAGGCTTACCACGATTTGATAAGGATGAAAACGGGCGACGTCGCTAATCATAGGTCCCAACCCCCATGAACTGGCACGGGATATATCCGACAACTCGGTCTCGCCTAGTATTTCCCCGGCATCAATCATCGCCGTGCCGTCTGGCAGTAGAGCCCACCGGGCTTCGACCGACCGTCCCGAGGCATTACGGGTGACAGCACGGCGAATCCGCCCTGAAAGAGCGCGAACCACGATATCAATGGTGCCGCGTCCTCCTCCGGGAATGGGTCGCACCATCGTTCTGGTCTCCTCGCAACATTGGCGGATTCCCCGCTCTAAGGCATCCGCCACCGCCTGGGATCCGACATTGGGCAAGAACCTGGTTGGTGCTATCAAGACATTCATGCGCTTTACTCCCTGTCATTGAAATTCCGTACTCGGTCATGAGTACCATGCCTTTTGTGAATTGGTGCGCCTGGATAGTATGCGCAGACTTTTTATGTTCGCGCGTATCCAATTGCCTGAATCCGATCACGGAATGTCGCGGGACATCCATTGCCTTCTCAGTCCACTCGATATGCTTCCAAGCTAATAGATTCGGAAATATGAAGAACGTCGGTCCGGTAACATGTGAGGTCAGGATTTACACCACCGTAAAGGATTTTTACTCTGAAAATTAAGAATAGCTAACGAGGCAAGGCCGTGTTAGATCTTACTAGCCAAGCTTGTGGTGCCTGGTAAACATCCCCATACGCTGTCCGCAATCCTTCGCCTGCCGCACACGTGAAAAAGGGGAAGCTTTCAAATACTATGACCCTCTTGTCTTCCTTGTGTGCACGACCATTTATTACTCGAAGTTTCCTTTCCGGTCGGGCCTAATAAGGCGCTCAAAGATTTCTTCTCATGGTTCAGCCAAAACAACACGGATTTTCTCACGCTTTCGTGTCGATATCTTAACCAAACAGTTCGACAAAAACAGAATAAATCCTGCTGAGGTGTTGTCGCCTCGGAAAAAATCTGAAATCACCGACTTCTTCTCCACAAGGCACCGCGGCAACCGGTGACCGCTCGTGACAAAAATACGTTCCCTTTTGATGGGTTGCTCAGGATGAAGCCAAGAACCCTTGGTTTTTCGCATCGCCTGCAACACCCACCAACATGCCGATTGTCTTCAGCTCTTCCCAAGTTCAACCACGACCATTTCACTGGTTGTCTAGTGCGTCCGGGTCTCCAAAGGAACGGCGGTCATCGTCTCAAGCACCAATCCTGCAAGACCGAAAACCGCGGCTGCTGACGTTAACTCCGCTGTCGCGTACATCCCCTTGAGTTATATAAGAGGCTTGCCCTCGTTCGTCGGGCTCGCAGATTTCCCCTGGTTTTCGCTCATGAGTGGCGCCTTTCATATGATCAGGTTATTCCAGCGGCAAATGTTTGGGCGATCTGTTGTCGGCGATCGGTTTCGCTGTTGCAAATAATGGGCAACGCCTTGCCAGCGTTTTCCGTGAAGTTTGCTTTTGCACCCATAGAACTTGCTATGAGGTTCTTTGAATCGGTTCGTCGTCACGTCATCTGAGAAGGAGTTCGCCGACTACCGAAGAAGCCAGTTTCTTGGGTCTGTGATCTTGCGAGCGTCATTTTGACTGCGCCTCGACTGCGACTCTCGATCCTCTCCATGGCTTTTCTTCGCGCCTTCCGCTCGGACTCTCGCCGGACCGGCTCCACTTTTTGCCTTCCGTTGCATGCAAAGCTTTGGCTGGTTTCTGTGATAAAGGAGGATGCCGAGAACGCCCTGGACGCCTCAATATCCGGAATGGCCTATAATAAATGCTGCCACAAAAGTTGAAACCCAATCCTTATCCATTACCTGGTCCGCCAGTCACCAAGTCAATACCACAAGTTTCCACCGTGTCCGCGAGTCCTAAATTCTCCCCATACGTTCAGTGCGTTGCAGCCACGGGAATCTGGACAAATCTTTAACCTATGCTATTCTCCCCGGAACAAATGATTTATGCACAGTCACCGGGACCCTCATGGCGAACGGAAGGCATGTGGCCGGGTTATAGATGCCCTTCAGGAGCCAATGCGGTGACTATAGAAAGCGAGGGGGCTCTTGGATGCAGTTTTGGCGAGTCGTGGATCCAACAGCAGAACAGCCGGTGATGCTAAAAAACTCGCGATCAGCGGTCTGCGGCAGGGTGCCTTCGACCACTTTTCCAATACGTTGCAACGGTTCGTGCATCATTGTGAGTTCTACGAATTCTGTAAGGCCCCCGGTCATGTTGATGAAGCGCTCAGTGTCCTCGATAAGGCCAATAAAAAAGTCCCGAGGATGGCTCGGGGCAAATTATGTGGAGCTAACGGTGGGACTCGAACCCACGACCTACGGTTTACGAAACCGTTGCTCTACCAACTGAGCTACGTTAGCAGTCCGTTCCCAATTATACTCGCTTTTATGCAGCTTGACAACCAGGCGATTTGACTCATAAAGTACCCGGAAAGGCATCGTAGCCTCACAAAAATCCATTCAATCATGAGAGTTATGTCTGAATAGCTGTCACACGCAATATCGAGCGCGTCACGCGTCTGCTAAATATCCGGGATTTTTGCCGGCCTGATGAGTATATTCCAAAAGTTTTTTGACCGTCTCGTGTGAAGCGGTGCCCGTCGCAGGCAAATGCATCATAACCTGGAAAGTTTCCACGGATTTTCTTACTTCTCGCGAGAAAATTCCATTAAGCGACCCGGAATAGACTTTGGCTAATTTTAATAGACGTTGTAATTCCACAACATCTTCCCCGATTTCCCCGAAGCTTAATTCGCGCCGAATCGGCGTGTAGGGGGTAATTCCTTCAATAATGACCGGGGTCCCCAAGCTGATCAAAGCGTAAAGCTGTTCTACATCACGATTATACATCCGGAAGCATCCGTGGGAGGCCACAGTGCCTACGGTCCATGGCTTGTTTGTGCCATGTATGCCGTAAATACCCCATGGTGCAGAAAATCGTATCCACCGGGTACCAAAGCCATCTCCCCAGATGGCCTTCTGGGTTACGACAAATTCACCACGGGGACTGGGCGTTTGTGGCTTGCCCACGGCAACAGGGTAAACATGAAAAAGCTTATCGTTTCGATAGAGGAATAGTTTACGCTCGGGGACATTGATGACAATTTTGGTTGAAACTCTTTTGGCAGAAGCCCGCACCGTACGGTGGGGCATACTCCAAATTAATCCGCCGTAGAGAACCACCAGTAGTACCCCGGTCATAATCAAAAGCCACGGCCACCGAACCCGTCGTTCGTCCACTTTCATGGAATGTCGGCCTCCCATGCGGTCCATAGAGTAAACGCCAGCCACACTGCGGCCATCACCTTGGCGGTGGGAAAGTCCAGCAATGACCAAAGACTTTGTGGACCGAAAAAGTTTGTAAAACTCCCCGCGGGCGCTATGGCTATGATTAGTGCCGGCAAACCGTGCGTGACAATTTTAAATCGGTCGGCACGCACCTTAAGCCCTTTTTTCACATGTCCTGCAATCCGCCCAAATTCGGCTATGCCCAGTACAACAATAGGCCACAGAATCATCTGCCAAGCCATCCACTCCGGACGTTGGTCAATGGGTAAATCCCGGAACCCCAAACTCAGAACCACGAGGCCCCATATCATCAAAAACGAAGATCCAATTATGACGATTCGTCGCATCATGACAAGCCACCTCATTGAACCCTATGAGCGACCATCGAGGATTATAACCAGGATTGGATGTAAAAACGCAATATGGGAACAATGGTATACGTACAACAAAGAGGGAACAGCCGGGTTCAAGTGGCACTCTCTTGGCTGGGCGATTGGAAAAGATATAAAGACAAGTAGAATGGCCGGCAAAGGCCCCGGCTACACGAGAAAGTCTTCATATCTGTTTGTCATCGAGTTTCCGTGGTTTTCAATCGTTGGGATGTTGCCCATAATGACGGAATTGATCGCGTACCGCCGTGATTTCCTCTGGACTCAAAACGCGGGGATTGCCAATGCTTCGAGCACGATAGAATAACCGCGCCGTCCACTCAACGTCCAGGGCAGTTTGGTAGGCCGCAGTCAAGCTGGACCCGACCGTTACTAGTCCATGGTTAGCCAGAAGTACGGCCCGGTCGTGGGAACCCATTGTCTTAAGCGCATTCTGGGCCAACTGATCGGTTCCGTACGTGGCATATGGAGCGCAGTTCACCTCATAGACGGACAAGGACATCTGGTAATGTACAGGAACTATGGGTTCTCCCAATGCGGCAAAAATAGTGGCGTATTCGGAATGGGTGTGAACAATCGCACCAATATCAGGTTGGTTACGATAGAAAGCCAAATGAAGCGGTAACTCCGATGAGGGGCGAGCAGGGGATTCCACAATTTTCCCTGAAACGATCTCGACACCCACTATGTTATTCGCGTCCACCTCGTCAAACGGTATGCCGGATGGTGTTATCCATAGCAGATCATTATCGCGGACGCTCAAGTTGCCCGTTGTGCCAAACGCTAGACGGTCCTGAACCATACGACGGGAATATTTAACGAGTTCATCTCTCACCTCTACCATCCCTCCACGGCCGCGAAACATAAAAATAGCTCGCCATTTGGCGAGGTTATGGAGCGGAAGACGGGACTCGAACCCGCGACTTTCGGCTTGGGAAGCCGACGTTCTACCAACTGAACTACTTCCGCAACTGCTATAACATTATCATGTTATCCCGCGTAAAGCAACGCCTCTCGGTACAAAACCGGAAAAAGGAGTCTCCGGCGAGTTTTTCCCAGCCAATGGTTTCAGAATGTTCTCGTAGTTGGCAACGAAGCCATCGCCGGCTCGAACAGGGCCCGGTGAGATATCCGGCAGCAGCCCGTGCAAAAGTCACCTACGCCAATGACAGGAGAGACTACGACGTTAAAGAATCCCGTGTATTTGTTTTGAGGTCACTGAAAGATTTGGACGCTGCAATCGGACCTTGAGATTCTGTCGCCGCGTGGCGGGACACAGTGAACGGCAATTCGCTCTCTATACCGTCTTGGAGCCCAGGGAAAAAATTGGCGCCCCTTTGTGCAAGGCGCCATGGTGGAGCAGGTAGGAGCGAGAAATCTCCCTAAAACAACTCTTTGAGCACGATGGTATTGGTGCGTTCGCGTCCCACCGACACCAAAACAATAGGAACATTGACCAGTTCAGCAATACGTTTCAGATACACCTGGGCTTCCTTGGGCAAGTCGTCTACGTGCTTCACCTGGGAAATTTTCCCTTTCCAGCCTGGCAAGGTTTCATATTCCGGTTCAACCTCGGACAAGATTTCCACCGAATCGGGGAGTTCATAAATTAATTCCCCGTGATAGCGATACGCCGTCGCAATCTTCACACTAGGCAAATCATCCAGCACGTCGAGGCGAGTCACGGCAAGACCGGTTAGCCCATTCACCCGAGCCGCGTGTCGCAACACCAGGGCGTCAATCCAACCCACCCGGCGGGGACGGCCTGTTGTTGTGCCATATTCGTGGCCGCGTTCACGAACCTCATTCCCTAGCTCGTCTTTCAGCTCAGAAGGAAAGGGACCATCGCCAACGCGACTCGTATAGGCTTTGACGACACCATACACTTGGGTGATTTTTGTCGGACCTACTCCCGCGCCAATGCACGCTCCACCGGCAATGGGATGGGAGGAAGTCACAAAGGGATAAGTGCCATGGTCAATATCCAACATGGTCCCTTGAGCTCCTTCAAACAAAACCCTGTCGCCGTTATCGATCGCATCGTTTATCACCACGGACGTATTAGCAACATAAGGCTGCATTCTCTCTCCATAAGACAAATAGAGTTGGAGCACTTCATCATAGACAAACCCTTCGACACCATATGCTTTGGAAAGTATCCGGTTTTTTTCGTCAAGAACACGCTTGAGGCGCATAGCAAACTGAGCAGGGTGAAGCAAATCTCCTACCCGGAGTCCCGTTCGGGCAGCTTTGTCCATGTATGCGGGCCCAATTCCCCGTAAGGTTGTCCCCAATTTATTCACACCCAGACGCTCTTCTGCTAAAGCATCCATACGGCCGTGATAGGGCATAATAAGGTGTGCCTGGGACGAAATCCGCAGTCTATCCGTCTGAACACCACGACGATGGAGATACTCTATTTCTTCAAACAATACCCTGGGATCGACAACAACGCCGTTGGCAATAACACACAACGTATCGGAATAAAAAATTCCTGAAGGCACCAAATGGAGGCGATATTCTTCATCACCTACCACGACCGTGTGCCCGGCGTTATTTCCCCCTTGATGACGAACCACCATATCGGCCTGCTGAGCGAGGTAGTCAATAACCTTGCCCTTTCCTTCGTCACCCCACTGAGTCCCCACCACGACTACTGCAGCCATTTTTCTCGTCCCTTCTCACTTAAAAGTGCACCAGACCTTTATACCTCGACCGGCGTTGTGTTAAAGAATTTTCCAATGTCCTTCTTGAATAGAAGATTAACGGTACCTGTCGGTCCATTACGTTGCTTTGCCACGATCAGTTCAGTGATATCCGGGTTCGCGGCGTCCTTCACATAATAATCTTCCCGGTAGAGAAAAGCGACAATGTCCGCATCCTGCTCAATAGCTCCCGACTCTCTTAAATCAGAAAGCATTGGACGTTTCTCTTGGCGGCTTTCTACAGCCCGGGAAAGTTGCGAGAGTGCCATCACCGGTACATCCAGCTCTCGTGCTAAAGCTTTTAAGGAACGGGATATATCTGAAATTTCTTGTTGGCGATTTTCGGACCGCCGGCCCGACATGAGTTGCATGTAATCGATTATGACCAATCCGATATTGTGCTGAGCCTTCATTTGCCGGGATTTTGCCCGTACTTCCAGGGCCGAAATTCCCGGCGTATCGTCGATATAGATCGGAGCCTCTCCCAAACGTCCCAAAGCGTGGCTGACGATAGCCCACATATTGTCATCCATTTCACCTGTTCTGAGCCTTTGCGCCGGCAACTCGGCCTCGGCACTCAGCAATCTTAAAGCCAGCTGTTCGCGCGACATTTCCAGACTGAATATCGCAACCGGTACGTGATCATACAGGGCGACATAACGGGCCAAATTCAAACAGAGCATGGTCTTCCCCATAGAGGGACGGGCTGCCACTATGATGAGGTCGGATTTTTGCAGTCCTGCCGTCATTCGGTCCAAATCATGAAATCCGGTAGGCAGTCCGACGAGCTTGCCCTTGTTGGCATAAAGCACCTCGAGACGGGTAAAGGTTTCCAGCAGAACCTGATGTAAACTGACATAGTCGCGTTGCCCACCTTGGGCCAACGAAAACAAGTCTTTCTGTGCCCGGTCCACTAGATCCTGCGCCGGCAGATCATTTTGATACGCTTCAGATATGAGTTTCGTAGACACTGATATAATGCGGCGCATAATCGAAGCTTCTTTAACGATCTTGGCGTAATATTCAATATGAGCAGCCGTCGGGACAGCCGAAGCCAGCTCCATTAAATAGGCCAGTCCTCCCACCGTCTCTAGGTCGGCATTTTGTCTCAACTGTTCTCCCACTACTACAACATCCAGCGGTTTCGCTTGATTAAAGAGCTCGACGCACGCCTCAAAAATCCGCCGATGAGTCTCATGATAAAAATCGCCCGACTGTAGAATTTCTACAGCTTTGGCTACGGCCTCAGGATGAATCAGCATCGACCCTAGGACTGAGACTTCGGCATCGGGATTATGGGGCGGTGTGCGAACGGTATCCATATTCACGCTAACACCTCGGGTAAAACCTCTTCGACCGTACCGACAAAAATAATCTTCATGTCTCCGATTCCGGGAGGCACATCTCCCTCGTTGTCCTTGGGAATCAGCACCGTAGTCAATCCTTGCTGACGGGCGCCAAAGATTTTCTCGGGAATTCCTCCGACAGGCTTAATGCGTCCCGACAACGACAATTCCCCGGTTAACGCCACCGTTGGGCGCAGAGGTATCTGTGTCAAGGCACTATAAATGGCGGCGAAGATCGCAACCCCAGCAGACGGTCCGTCGATATTGCCCCCGCCCACCACATTAACATGAACATCATATTGGGTCAGATCCCGTCCCGTCAAATTCCGGAGAACAGTCGCCGCATTGAAAACCGAATCTTTGGCCATTGAGCCGGCTGTGTCGTTAAACCTCCAGCGACCTTCTCCCCCTTTGTCCCGCGGAAACACCGTCGCCTCAATCTCCAATACCAGCCCCTGAAAGCCAGCCACGGCCAACCCCAGTGCTCGCCCTACTACGGGTTCCCGTGAAATAGAAGGACGTACCGGAACCAGCCGACTCCGGCTAATGACATCTTTCATAACCTCGGCCCCGATAATCTGAGGGCGCTCATTGTTGCGCAGATAGGCAACCGAAAAAGCATCGGCCAAAAGAGCCACCGCTTTCCGGCCTTCCAGTGTATAGTCTCCGATAAGGCGAGCCGCGTCGGCCGTTGTGGAAACTTGCAACCGTTCGGCAGCTTGCATCACGATCTTGCGGATATCGTCCGGTGTTAGCGGGTCAAAGTAAATTTCTGCGCAGCGAGAACGCAAGGCCGGAGAAATATCCTCAGGGCTTCTTGTCGTAGCGCCAATGAGAATGAAATCGGCCGGAGCTCCCTCCGCGAAGAGTTTGTGAACGTATTTGGGAACATTGAGGTCGGTCGGGTCGTAATACGGGGAGTCAAAGTACACCCTCTTGTCCTCAAGGACTTTCAAAAGCTTGTTCTGGAGGATCGGATCCATTTCCCCGATCTCATCAATGAAAAGTACGCCCCCATGAGCATCAGTCACTAACCCTGTCTTGGGCTCCGGAATTCCGCTTTCGGCAAGATCACGCCGAGCGCCTTGGTATATCGGATCGTGAACAGAACCCAGAAGAGGGTTGGTAATCTCTCGAGGATCCCACCGCAGTGTTGTGCCGTCAGCCTCCACAAAGGGAGCTTCTTCGGCAAAAGGACTCTGATTGATTGTCCGGGCCACCTGCAGTACAAGCCGGGCTACCGTGGTTTTTCCCACACCGGGCGGACCGTACAGCAAAACGTGTTGCGGATATGGAGATGCCAGTTTGGCGAGAAGGCTGTCGACGGCGTCTTCTTGACCAATCACTTCATCCAGTTTTTCGGGGCGCATCACTTCCAACGCCGACTGGGTTAATCCACCCTGGTCGAGTTTGACCAATTGGGCAAACTTCTTTAATGTCTCAGGCGTTTCCGGTCCACTGTCGTCTTTGAGAATTTGGTTGCGGATATCGCGAACGTAATCTTCGTGACGTTCTTGCATTTTCTCGGCGATTCGTTTTTCCAGGTCGTCTTCGAGGGTACGCCGAGCCAAGATATCCGCTAACTCATCCTCCAGTTGGTCTAATAACGGTCCGACTTCCTTTTTGCTGGGAATGTCATTAAACGACGGATCCTCTCGGATTAACTTTGCCAAAGCGAGAGTCCTTAATCCCAAATCCTCGGATCGCAGATATTTAAGGGCTTGAAGCTTGCCGGCACGTAGGATGAGGCGCTCGGGACCGTAGATCTGCATCAGGATTTCATGCAATGCAGCAACTCGCCGTTCCAGGGTATTAGCCTGTCTCCGTGTTTTAGGTTCTGTTTTCTTTGCGTTATCTGCCATACTCACCCTCCTAGCCCCTTGTGCCATTTATTCTGGAAGCACCTGTAACGTAAAATCAGCATTAATATCCTGGTAGAAGTGGCAATGCACCGTATATGTCCCGACATGGTGAATAGGTTCGGTTTCAATTTTCTTTTTATCAACAGGATATCCCCGACTCTTGAGGAGATCGGCCACATCCTGGGTAGTAATAGCACCGAATAATCGGCCTTGGTCACCACTTTTAGCTCGCAGAATAAACGTTTGATCCTTCAACTCCTTGACCAGTTTTCGATATTGATCCAGAGTCTTTTGCTGCTGTGCCTCCTGTTTGGCTCTCTCTCGTCTCAGCTGATCCTCCCTGGCTTTGGTAGCTTCCACAGCAAACCCTTTCCGGATTAGGTAATTACGGGCGTAGCCGTCCTTGACTTCAATAACATCCCCTTTATTGCCGCTGCCGCGTACATCCTGTAACAGAATAACCCGCATGCTATAACCTCCTTAACGTCATTGCGTAATCCCGCAGGTGCCAAATGCCTTCATACATTCCCAGCAGGCATAACAAAACGAGGCCGACCCATGACGCAACTGCCCACAAACCCAATAAACACACCCGGTAAACTTTCGGTAATCCCGCTAATTCGGCGACCCGCCAGACTACATTGGCGCCGATCACCACATAAGCCGTGAGAGTCACCACGGCCCCTTCTACCAACATAAGGGGCTCGTGATGGAAAAAATTTGCCACAGCCAATACTAAAAGATCGGTCAGGGTCACCCACATGAACCACTGTGGAAGCCGCCAGCGACCGAAAAAAGGAACTTGCGCAATCGACAGGTCCTCAAGTTCGGCAAAAAAAGCCAGTAACAAAAATATCGCAGTACCCCAAAAAATCTGATTAGCGACAAAGCCAAGAAACCAGTACCGGGAGGTCCAAGCAGCCCCAAGGTTCAGCTGTAAGGCAGCCTGAATCCATAGAAGGGATCGCGTACTCGACAACATCAAGGCGTGATTGGGATGAAAATCATAAGCCTGCGCAATTAGGTATTGACTGATTCCCACTCCTGCCACAGTGCCGAGCCAGCGGTACGCAGCCTTTTTGCGCTTGCGGTACGCCCATCCGGTAACCACGGTTACCGGGAGCGCGGACAAAACAAAAAATATATCCCATTGAGAGCCACCGGGAAATAACGGGATAGCCGCCATCTCCATCAGCACCATGCCGACGACAAACGGCCACGGCCTCCGCATCACCGTGATGCTTAGCCCCAGGGGCATGATAGCGCGAACCAAGGGCTGCCAGTCAGGCGCTACAACCAGCCAGCCGCATAACATGACGGCAAAACTAGTCAGGAATGCTATTTCCGTAATGAATTCGAGTCGCCGTAGATGGGCGGTCATTCGCCGTTGACCTTTTACGGTTTTAAGGGCCGAATCAATCGGTTCCGGACTCCGGATCATGCCTTATTCTCCTACCTTTAGGTTAGGACTGCTCACCAAATTGCCACCCGAAACACCAACAGACCAATCCCTGGATGCGAGGATGTATGGCACCTTTTCATTGTGGTGGTTTATCCCGGAAACTGAATCCGTGTAACCGGCTATCCAGTGATTAAGGATTTCGCAAGCAGACTTTGCCTACCGGTCTTCATAACCCTTGTTATACTCCACTACCATGCCATAAGCAATCTTTTCGTCTCTTAACACAACAACCATATCATAGAGTAAAAAGAGCACGCCTCGCGTGCTCTTTTTACTCTAGCTACTCAATGGTGAAGGGCAAAAGAGCCATTTGGCGAGCACGCTTGATGGCTACTGTCATTTGCCTCTGGTGCTTGGCGCAGTTTCCGGAGATTCTTCGAGGAAGAATCTTTCCCCGTTCGGTAATATACCGCCTTAGGCGCGTCGCCTCTTTAAAGTCAACAGATTCAACCTTGTCCACACAAAACCCACAAACCTTTTTCTTGGGTCGACGACCCCGTTCCTTCCGCAAGCTCTTCACTCCTTTCGACTGTGGATTCTCGCTTGGTAGAAATTAAGGAGAAATTAAAAAGGGAGATCATCGGGAAAGGCGACATCTTCCGTGTCAGGATTCTCTTGGGGCGCAGATGATGTCTGTCCCTCTTTGGGGCGATCCAAGAATCTCACGCTATCCGCTATCACCTCGGCCACACGCCGTTTCGTGCCGTCTTGGGCTTCATAGCTGCGAATTTGGAGGCGCCCCTCCAAAGCCACTAATCGCCCTTTTGCCAAGTGGTTTCCCACCGTCTCTCCCAACTTACGCCACGCCACGCAGTCGATGAAGTCGGCTTCTCTTTGCCCTTGCTGGTTCGTGAAAGGGCGATCCACTGCTAACGTAAACGAAGCCACGGGGACACCTTGCGGCGTGTAGCGCAGTTCGGGATCACGCGTTAAGCGGCCAATGAGAATAATGCGGTTTAACATGAGGTTCCTCCCTTTTTAATCGTCAATCCGTACAACAATCGACCGGACCACGTCCTCATGAATTTTCAAGACACGCGTTATTTCATTAGTGATGTCATTGGGTCCCTCGTAATCGAAGTCGACAACCACATAGAATCCTTCGGTCAGGCGCGTAATCTCGTAAGCTAACTTGCGGCGTCCCCACTTGTCCACTTTGGTAACTGCAGCGTGTTCCTGGGCCAACAATTCATTAAAATGGTCGATGTCGGCCTGAGTCTGTTCTTCACCCAAGTCAGGTTTTAAAATATACATAAGCTCATAATGAGCCAAACTTTTTCACCTCCTCCACGGTCACCCGTACGCACGGGGGCTCCGTATTCCACCGGAGCAGGGTGGTGTGAGCAGAAGCTCAAACAGACATAGTGTAGCAGCTAATGGATGTGTTGGCAACGATCAGGAGCGGCACTCGGTAGGGCAAGCCCCGCTATACGGATATCAATGCCCTCGGTGATCATGTCTTGAAGTTTGCACAGTTGTCTCAACTTGGATGTCAGGGCATGGCCAACAACCGTGAGGGGTCTTTAAGAGAGAGTTTAGGTTGGTTCACGTTTTCCGATACCGTCATCGACGGTTCGATTGCCCGATCGAAAGAATCCGCACCATTGGCGGTTCTGTTCTTCGTCCATGCCTAGGCCGTTTGGAGTTAGTTCTTCTAGGCTCTAGGCCTTCACATATGAAATGTCGAAGCTAATATATTGCACACATATTCTGTGGGCTCACTCTCTTAAAATTCTTTTGAGCTACCAACGGACACCCTTGCCGCATAAAGTTTCCACACGATCCGCAAGCCGAAGCGATAGGCACGTCCCTGTCCGCCGTGGCCCGATAAGCCAGCTGTTTCCAAGTGTTACAACTCTTGCAGCAACGTGTTGGACTCCCGCCTGATGGGTCACCC
>PXYT01000035.1 GCA_003023725.1 Sulfobacillus benefaciens
TCTCCGCGATACGCATAAAATGTTTGCCCCGGCGAATATGTGTGTGTGTTAGGCATACCCAAGGGAATAAAGTTACTGTTATTCACGGCCGAGGTATCGGCATAAAACACGGCAGTGGATTCAGGTCTCACACTGGCCGCCGAGATGCCGAGGGCCGCGCCAAAATTCATGGATGTGGTTCCGGATGCGCTGGCATGGATGTAGATGGGCGCTGTTATGGATGACTGAGACAATTGTGCTGCCGTTTCCGGAGGGTTCGACGGCTTTCCTACAGAGTAGGTTAATGTCACATTACCGAGTCCGGTATGATGGATCGTATGGGCAATATCTTCTTGATACACCGCGTCAGCTTCGGACGATGCCGTACTCAGTTGCGTGGAGGAAAGCGTGATTCCTCCGCTCACAGTGCCAGATGGAGCCAACTGTTCTTCCAAACTTTTGGCAGCCGCCAAGGCCGCTGCGCTGGTAGCCGTTTGAGATTCATTTCGTAAGGCCGATACTTTCGCGTAATCAATCGTCAGGGCGGCGGCTCCAATGATCAATCCCATAAACAAAACCACCAGGGGCAAGGACTGTCCCGATGAATTTTTAAGGATCGTTCTTTTTTTCATTGCCGTCTTCTCCCATAAGTCCTATTTACCTGGATAATAACGACGACGCCAACCCCTGTAAATGGTTTGCCCGGTTTTTTATGACATTTTGTTACAAAATTATTTCTTTGTCCTCTCATGCCGAACCTTGTACAATACAAGTAACGGGATAAATGGAAGGAAATCAGGCATTGCGCACCATAACACTAGTCATCGCGGCCCTATTAATTGCCATGGCTTTGGGCTCAGCAAGCACGCCCGTCCTGGCTGCAAGCGGAATTCGTTTAATTGTGAGTCCCAAACCGCTTAAGGCTCCAAGTGAAACCACATTCATTGTCGTCACGAGCCACTCCATTCCGACACGGCTGCAACTACAGCTGAATACCGAGAGTCCGGTTCGAATTCCCTTAAAAAAAGAGGCGGCCCATACGTATGCCGCCTCCCATTTTATCCGCTCCACCGGACGCCTTAAAGTGGTGGTGGCCGGCAAGGATCACCGGATTTTGCTGCAAAAGTCCTATGCCGTGTCGAAAGCCCCTTCAAATATTGTCGGCAAAGTGATTATTGCCGTCATTTTTTTCGGAGTCTCCATTTGGTACTGGCGTAAAGGCCAACGATACACCGCCTCCCCTAAAACACCCGAGAAAAAATGAACTCACAGCGTGGTGTCCGTGCTTACCGTCCCTTCCATAGCCGTGGGGGATTTAGCCACATCCGTCAACCAAGCCCAGGCTAAATAAGCCGTCACGATAGCCTTTCCATTGCTTCGCCCCAACAGGCGTAAAAGCCACGTCAGCCGCGTTTTTAATCGCCTTGGCAACAATGGATAACGAACCAAAGAACGCGAAGCCAGTGCCGCTCCGAGCCAGACTGCCTGCGTCACGCCGGAAATTTCCCCGCTGCCCGCTTCCGGAAACATGTGCACCCATCGGCTTTCCAGCATTCTCCAGATATGCTTTCGTGCCCTCCTGCGCCCCTCTCTGTCTTTGGACCAGCTGAGCCTCAAACTCCACCACATTAAACGCCACAGACTCGCACGTGATTCTCGCCCTTGTCTCGTTGTCATGGTTGCTCCCCCACATCACTTTTCTTCGGTTGAAATAAGAGATAATGAGACCGTCGACAAGATGGGTGCAACCAAATCTACTATACCTATTCGTAGTATTGCCATTTTATTGTGGTGCATACGTGAAAACCGATGAAAAAATTCTTCCCAACTTCATTATAAAGCATGTTAACCGCCTTCTTAAGGACTCGACAGAACCGGATTCAGAGAAAAATTTTTTAAAACGCGGTATAATACCTACTGAAACGCTCGGAATAAGTCGGTGTCGTCTCCCCCTGATTTCGGCGACGAAATTCTCTAATAAAGGAGGCACGGTAATGGCTTCGCAACTCACAAAGGATCAAGTTCTTGAGGTGTTGAAGGAAGTTTCAGACCCTGAGATTGGTGTGAACGTCGTCGACCTGGGTCTGGTTTACAATGTGGAGCTGCAGGATGACGGTATCGTCCAAGTCGAAATGACCTTAACGGCCCCTGGCTGTCCGCTTCACGACACGATTACCCGTACCGCCGAAATGGCCATCGAAACATTGGACGGAGTCAAGGAGGCCCACGTCGACATCGTGTGGAGTCCCCCTTGGACACCGGATATGCTGACCGACGAGGGCCGCAGGTTACTAGGCTTCTAAAATCATTGCGAGGTGAATTTATGTTGGATCAAGCCCGAGTCTTGCAGGCCTTGGAAAACGTCCAAGATCCCGAACTGCATCAAAGTATTGTGGCCCTGAACATGGTCCGCAACGTTGCGATTGAACCCAATGGCGCAATATCCCTGGACATCGCCCTCACCGTTGAGGGCTGTCCCTTACATCAAAAGATTACGGAAGATGTTAATCATGTCTTGCGGCAAGACCCGGACGTGACCGATGTATCGGTCAATCTCAGCGTCATGAACGAGCAGGAACGCAAAGTGGCGTTTCAAAAGGCTTTTGAAGGCGCTCAGAGAAGCCGCAGCCAAGCGCAGTCCCAAAAGCCTAACGTCAGCCCGCCGTCCGCCGGACGCAAGGCTCCCTCCATTGGTCCTTTGCCAGGCCAAGGAGCCGCTCTGGGAATGATGTCCGATACCGATAAGACGGTGGTCATCGGCATCGCCAGTGGCAAAGGTGGAGTCGGAAAATCCACCGTCACCGCCAATTTGGCGGTCGCTCTAAAAAGACTGGGCGCCAGGGTCGGCGTTATTGACATGGACATCTATGGATTTTCTCAGGGCCGCATGTTTGGTGCCAAGGACAAAGCCCGGGTCAATGAAAAGGAGCAAATCATTCCCTGGCACGTTCATGGTGTCGAGTTGGTGTCAATGGGCATGTTTGTTGAGGAAGGACAGGCTATAGTATGGCGAGGCCCCATGCTGGGCAAAATGATGCAGCAATTCTTCACGGATGTGGCCTGGCCCGAGCTCGACTTTTTGCTTATTGATCTGCCTCCGGGCACAGGAGATGTGGCCCTGGATGTGGCCCAAAAAGTCCGCAAGGCCAAACTCATTTTGGTGACGACGCCACAGGAAGTGGCTACCCATGTGGCCCACCGCGCCGGAGATGTTGCTGTCCGGGCACATCAGGAAATCATTGGCGTCATCGAAAACATGTCTTATGTCGTTTGTCCTCACGGCGAGCGCATGAATGTTTTTGGTGCTGGTGGAGGAAAAGCTTTAGCCGATCTGTTCCACGTTCCCCTCTTGGGGCAAATTCCCTTGGAAACCACAGTACGCGAGGGAGGGGACGGGGGATCCCCCGTGGTCGTATCCGAGCCCCATTCTCTGTCCACCCGGGTATTTATCGAAGTCGCAGATCGTATCAAGCAGCAAGTAGAAAAAGAAGCCGCAGGATAAGCCCCGCGGCTTCTTTTTTCACGTTTTACGGTGCCGACGTTCCTTCCCGTCCGTAGCGATCCTCGAGCCGCACCACATCATCGAGTTCCGGCGTGGACACTTCCACCACTTCTACATCCGTCAAAGCTGTCAGCCGATGCTGAGTCAAGGGAGGAATTTCCGTAGCATTTCCGGGCTCCATTCGCTTGACTTCCCCATTAATCACCAGTTCCGCCTGACCTGAGATCACGTACATGCTTTCGTGTTTCACTTTGTGATACTGCAGGCTTAAAGAATGTCCCTGATTGACATGAATCACCTTTCCTACGTATTGATCCGTGACCGCCCACCACAATTCATATCCCCAGGGTTTTTCTACGCGCTTCATAGTGGTTCACCTTCATTTCATTGTCGGTATGATTGCTTGATGATCCCGGCCGGTCTATCCCTCTTTTTTCGCAGAGATGCTGTATAAGAATGGCTTTTGGTGAATGTCGACGATGCCAAACCCCGCCTGTCTCAATAGCTTCACCATTCTTGACAGGGGAATAAAATGCGGGTCCGGCCAAAACTCGGTTACCACTAATTTTCCTTCATCGTTTAAGACCCGCCTAGCCTCCTTGAGTGCATCAACTCTGTGAGAAGCGGGAATTTCCCCTAGCATGGCCACCGTAATGACCCGATCCATGCTGCCATCGGTCCAAGGCATGTCCAAGGCATTGGCCGTCGCTAACCCCGTTCTCGACATGAGACCACCTTGACTCAAGCGTTGTTCGGCCTTAGCCACGGCATCACTCTGAACATCGACGCCAAACGCCTGTCCTCCTTCACCTACCCGCTTGGCGATTTCTTCCAGAATCACACCGACGCCCACACCGACTTCCAATACACGCAGGCCCTTTAAATCACCAGCCAGGCGCAAGGCATCCCGGTAACCGAAATAGGAAACGCGTAATGGATTCGTCAGAAAAAATTGTTCAATTTGCACAGGCATGGGCTTGGGACGCAACTTCCCGTTTACCCGCACCGCTACAAACCCTAAACCTAATGCCCCTAGCACGCCCCATCCCCATTGACGTTTCACCCAGCACCGCTCCTTTATCTCTGGTGATATCGAAGACCTGTTTATCCCCATAGCCGGGGTGTGTTCCCTGCTCAAGTCCAGTGTTACAGTATGTCTCCCTTTATAATATCGCATAATGCCTCATGGCTCATCCAAAGAATTCCTTGCCACGGACGTAAAAGACCGCGAATACACAAAATAGCGGGGAGGAGTTGTTCCGCCCCCGCTATTCATCCTCTCACACTCACCCAATTCCCAAGCTCTCAATCGTTGTCGTAGATGGGATTCCTGGTCCGGCGCCAATCAACGAACGTGCGAATCACATCCCAGTTGACGCGGTCTTTGTGTTGTTCAATCACTCCAAACAAGGACTGAATCAAAGTGTCCGACAACAAATGGGGAATTAGACCCAAATCCACCAGCTTGGTATTACGGGCTTTGTAGTAGTGGGCCAGGTCCTCGGTACGAGGATCCTCGATCAATTCGACCTTGACGTGTCCGGGGTAGGTTTTGGCCACCAACTCCGCCAATTGCTTAATGGAAAACTCTTCGGTAAACTGATTGAACACGCGATATTCACCGGGCTCCGGCGGATTTTCCGAAGCAATTTCAATACACCGCACCGTGTCCCGGATATCCAATAATCCTCGTTTCTGTTCTCCCACCCCATAAACAGTGAGGGGGTGACCTAAGACAGCTTCAATACAAAACCGGTTCAACACCGTGCCAAACACGCCGTCATAATCCAAACGGGTAGCCAAATCAGGATGCAACACGGTTTGCTCGGTTTCCACGCCATAAACGATGCCCTGGTTCAAATCAGTGGACCGAAGTCCAAAATTCTTACAGGCGAACAGGATGTTGTGGCTATCGTGAACTTTCGATAAATGATAAAAAGAGCCGGGCTGCTTAGGGTAAGGAAGAACGTCCCGGCGTCCATTGTGTTCCACTTCCAAAAAACCCTCTTCAATGTCGATGTTCGGTGTCCCGTATTCTCCCATGGAACCCAGTTTGACCAAATGAATGTTTGGGTTGAGATCGGCCACCGCATAAATCACATTCAGTGTCCCAACCACATTATTAACCTGCGTGTACACGGCATGTTCACGGTCAATCATGGAATATGGTGCGGACCGTTGTTCCGCATAATGGACGATCGTATCGGGTTTAAATTCCTCGATCATTCGGTAAACAAAACCGGCATCGGTCATATCGCCTACATACACGTTAATCTTGCGGCCGGTTACATCTTGCCAGGTTTTCACTCGTTGTTGTAAGGAAGCAATGGGAACGAGACTTTCCGCGCCCAACTCATAATCA
The DNA here is from genome assembly GCA_003023725.1 of Sulfobacillus benefaciens. Classification (GTDB taxonomy): domain Bacteria; phylum Bacillota; class Sulfobacillia; order Sulfobacillales; family Sulfobacillaceae; genus Sulfobacillus; species Sulfobacillus benefaciens. The sequence goes on from PXYT01000035.1 coordinate 5,844, forward strand.
TACTGACGGCGAACAAAATTGTCGGCCACCGCCACGTCGTGTCCCTTATGTGACAGATATATCGCCGTGGGCCACCCCAGGTAACCATCTCCGCCTAAAATCAAAATTCTCACGCGTTGTCCTCCTACGTTGATTAGGATGTACGATACAATCGAAGATATTATAATATGACATTCGTATCCTGCCAAATGGTGTCCGCATAACATACCCTTTCCCGTGGAAATCCTCGGATGTCACCCGAACTATACCTGTTGCTCCTGTGTGGCAACCGCCCCTACGTGGCGGAAAGAGGCTGCAACTGGCCCGTCTCTTGAGAGCGTGAGGGCAAAACAATTCCCCGCCAGATAATTGCCGGAAACCGGTGCAGTCAGGGTTTTGCGGCAATACCTAGTTCTGGCAATGCTCCGTCACGAGTGAGAGCCTGTTCTTCGGCCCATGGCCGCATTCTCGGTTCTTTAAAGAAAATCTGTACTCTGCCCAGACGGCCCAAAGGATTTTCCGGTGCTGTGATCAGGCTAGTTGACCGGAAAAGCTCCCAATATGCTTCACACTGCGCGCACTTGTACCGTCGTGAACGCGAATCCCAGAATAGTGCTCAGGCTTTTGGAAAAATCTTCGTGTGCCTGCCCTTCATTTTTCACCGGTTCCTCAAATCCAGAAGACTATGTTCTGCCTTCAATCGCCAGAACCCGACACGCCCCTGAACTTAACGGGTAAAGTTCAGACTGTTCTATTCTCTGTTCTGCTATAAATCATGTGATCTTTGGTGATCTCATGATCCTTCCTGCCTCGAAGCGGCCAGCGTATAACCAGCGGAACTCACTCCGAAAGAGGGCCATGCGGGCGGATGCCCACCGGTACAAGACCACGCCGCCGTCTGTCACGAGCTCGTAGTCGGGCAAGCGAATCACACCAGCCATCTCCCGGATCCCGTTGTGGGCCGCAGGCAAAATGCGAACCTTGTTGGCGCAGTCAATGGAAATCGCGGCATCAATGTCTCGACTTGGTCCAATGGGGTTCTGAAGGGTATGGCTGCTTTACCCCTCCCTCTTGGTACCGATACGAATCCACGCCTTAAGAGGTTCAAACAGCTCTTCCGCCTGAGCCACCAGGTAAGTCGCAGGCCCGGGAAAAATCCGGCGCGGACTGATATGCCCAGTCGTCCAGCCTTCCCGGACTCCCGGGGCAATGTCGTTATAATAGTGATCCCCGATGCTAAAAACCCGGTCCGGACGGTAATTTGCACCCGTTACCTCCCGCAGCAGTTCGACAATTCCTTCGGGCTTTTTGGCTTCGGTTCGAATGACGTCGAAGTAAGAAATCAACCCAAGCTGTTCCAAAAGCGGCCAAGCTGCTTCGTAGGGACTGTTCGTGGCTACGGCCACAAACACATCGTCTTTGATATCCTTGAGCAGTTCTGGGAGTCCCACGGGAACTTCCAGCGGGCACTCCCGGCTCAGCATGTATCGCCTGGTTTCCCGAAAAGCTTCCTGCCACTGGTCCACCGGCAATTTTTGCCCAAACGGTTCCATGAGCCGAACGACAGCTTCCCAGTTGTCCGCGGACTCCACAACCGTGCGTCCTGTCAGATGTTCATGAACCCGTCTCAGGTATGATTCAGCTTCCGCTTCTTCAAGGAACCGGCTCACTCTCTGGGCATAATACCAATAAGGAGCATCTCCCCGGTACAGCGTGCCGTCCAAATCGAACACGATTACAGGTTTTTCCAATCGTCCCGTCCTCCTTGGCCAAAGTGAATGATCTATGATAGTGTCAGAGGCATAAGGATTCCAAGATGATTATCAATGAGGGTAGACAACGTGCATACGCACTCACATCATCATAGCATGACCTTATCCCGTTTGAAGTGGGCTTTAATTTTGACCATTGCCATCTTTGTCGTCGAATTTCTGGGGGCTTTGGTAAGCGGAAGTCTATCCGTATTGTCCAACGCCGTGCATCTTCTGAGCGATGTCGGAGCAATGGGACTCGCCTATTATGCAGCCCGGGTCGAAACGAATCCTCCCACTTTGCAACTCAGTTATGGTTATGCCCGCAGCAGCATCTTAGCTTCTCTCATTAACAGTCTGATTCTGGCGCTTTTGGCCCTCGGGCTTATTGTCGCCGGGTTGTACCGGCTCCTGCGTCCCGCGCCTCTCATGGCAACATCCCTGATCTGGCTGGGGTTGCTGGCGCTTCTCTTTAACATCTTGGTTACCGGCCTGTTGGCCGGAGGCCAATCCCGGGACCTTAACATCCGCACCATGTTTTGGCATGCCGCCGGTGACGCCATTGGCTCCCTGAGCGTAGCATTGTCCGGTCTTCTGATCATCTGGACCCATTGGAGCGGATTCGACGCATTGGCCGGAATTGCCATTGGCATCACCTTGCTGATCGCCGCACTGCGCATAATCCGCCGCAGCGTGAATATCCTGATGGAGGGAACGCCCCCCGAAATCGAACCTGCGGCAATCGAAGACGCGCTTTTGGCCCTTTCAGGTGTTCATGAGGTACACCACCTCCATATTTGGGCCTTGGGCTCCAACTATAATCTGCTTTCGGCCCATATTCTCATTGACGACGTTTCACTTCATGAAGGCCAAGAGACTCTCGCGGCCATAGCCCGGCACCTGCAGCATCATTTTCCGATCCACCACGTGACTATTCAATTGGAAACCGATCACCACGACGACGTCACGGAAGACTGTCATCCTTTTTCTCCCGGAACTCCGCCACAAACCTAGCACACATTCCCACAATGCGCATAACGTTAGAATAAAAAGGAGAAAGGGTGAGGGAGGCGTGTCCACTCCCAGCCAGGAGGACTATTTAGAAGCCATTTGGCGGATCACCCAGCAAAAGGGGTACGTCCGGGTTTCGGATATTGCGGAGTGCCTCCATATCAGCCAGGCGTCCGTCAGCAAAATGATTCGAAAATTGAAAGAAGAGGGCTGGCTAGAAGTTGAGCGGTACCGCGGACTGGCTTTGACATCCAAAGGGAACGCCAAAGGGAAACTGTTGTTAGCCCGGCACCAAATTCTCGAACGGTTTCTGAGCCATCTCTCCGTCACCGACCCTCAAGTCGTTCACCACGACGTGGAAGGTATTGAGCACCATTTTAGCGCCGAAACCTTGGAAAAACTGGCGGCTTTAGTAACGTTCATTGACCGGGAGCCAAAATGGTGGAAAAAATTTATTGCCCAGTTGCCCTCAATACCTAAAGCGTAGCAACACCCGCCTCTGATAAGATGTTTGATGAAAGTAAATCCATATACTGTCCCATGTACTCTCTATACGCTGAGAGTCAGCCACCCCGGCTTAAACCCCCGGCAAGCCTCCCTTCTGCGAAGGTCAATGAGGGCAGATGCCCGAGCTTTTCGCTAAGCTTTGGCCTTTAGGCAACGGTTGAGGTGCCTGAGCCAAGCGGGAGTTCCGGGGTGATTTGGCTCGGTTTCGTTATGGCACACCGGGGAATGGATCTGCCGTTTCCCGCTCTGTGGCGTTCCGTAAAGGCCAGCTTGGGATAGTGTCAACCGTGCGCAATGAAAGTCCTCGCACATTGTGCAAGGAGGAAGCGACATTACGGAACAGAGGCAAAAGAAGATTTCACACGGAACGTCACCAGCCCTCGGAAGGGGGAAAAGGCGAACCGAACATTCTCGGCCGGTCGAAAGAGGCGTCAAGCGATTAAAGGATCGAAGTCTTTTGGCGAGCCTGCCACCTGCTCCAACGGGGCGACGAGTGGCAGCATACTCAAAAACCGGTGACCCGGTACACCACCAAAGCAGTCACGGCGGCTACGGCTCCGCTCTGAAGGCCGGAGTGCCCGCCAATTTATGATAGATACAATGCAGGAGGCGGCAAGGGAATGATTTCTCGCTCCAAACGGCACCGGTCTGCTCCCAATCTTCCATGGGCAGCCGCCGTCATCGTGATATTGCTCATCTTATCAGCCTGGGTTAACCAGATTTTCACGCACGCATCACCCGCTCCCCAGACAACGACAACCAAATCCAGCGGCAATTCTGCTCCCTGGTATTTGGTCGAACCGGGGTCCTCTGCGACCCCGTCTTTGCCGTTTAAAATTGGCGAGTCCTCGGGGATTCTTTGGAATCTCAATACACACCAACTGTTGTGGCAGCTCCATCCTCATCAGCGAGGGCCTTTGGCCTCCACGACAAAATTAATGACGATTTATTTGATCTTGCACCACCTGCCATTGAACCGGGTCGTGACCGTCAGCCCCGAGGCCGCATCCACCACCGGATCGGACATCTACATGGCTGTCGGCGAACATTACACCGTCAGACAGCTTGTCTACGCTCTGATGCTTGCATCGGCCAACGACGCCGCAGTCGCCTTGGCCGAAAACATGTCCGGGACCCGTGCTCAATTCGTGGCGGCAATGAACCGCCAAGCCCGGAAATTCGACATGAACGGAACGCATTACGCTGACCCCGACGGCCTGTCGCCAAATTCCGTCGGAACGGCATGGGATCTCTCCATCATCGCCGAGCAAGACTTGCGTATTCCGTTGTTTCGCCGGATTGTCGACACAAAAGTAACCAGCTTGCCTCACAACTCGGTGGTTCGCAATTTAAACAGCCTGCTCTTCTTAGACCCTTCGGTCATCGGCGTCAAAACCGGATGGACCACCCAGGCCGGTTTTAACCTGGTGTTCGCCGCCACCAGAAATGTCGATGGAAAACCGGTGACGTTATTGGGAGTTATTCTCCATGGACAGCACGGATTTCCCCCGGAAAACCAAGATGCCGAAAAAATTCTCAACTGGGGGTTTCACCAAGTAGCTCTTAAAATGAACCGGCTCAGCCAGATGCACTAGGATTGCCTCACTAAGCCCGACAGCCCCGCAAGCTTGAGGCGGTGTTCTAATCAGCCTTTCCCGGTCTGTGCGTCCTTCCGTCCCGAAAGCACTCCAAGACCGGGCCTTGGGGCTTATGTCCCAAATCCGGCCCAGGGGAGATCATACTCCAAATTGCTTCAGCCACGACACAGCATCGGACAATTCGTCCTCCACAACCTCATGACCCATCTCATAGGAATGGAAATCGACGGCAAGGCCTTCTTCCAGCAGCCTTTGCCGTCCCTTTTCCGCCTCCACGTACGGCAAGACAGTGTCCTGACTACCGTGTCCCCAGAAAACCGGCACTTTTTGCCAGGTGGAGGCACTCTGTGGCAAATTGGGCAAATATCCGCTAAGCACCAGAATTCCCGCTGCCTGCACCTGGGGTTCGAATAGTCCCAGCGCGAGAGCCATCGCGGCTCCCTGACTAAACCCGCCGATGACAGTGGCGCGAGGAGAAACCCGCGGGAAACGGCTGGTCAGTTGCTCAAACCATCCTCTCAAGGCAAGAAAGCTCCGGTCCATTTCGTCCCGGTCAGGCGAATGCACCGATTCCAAAGCATACCACCGGAACCCCGCCCCTTGGGGGAATGGTGCCCGAATTGACACCATAGCCCACTTCGGATCGATATAGGGCCTTAAAGCCATTAAATCTTTCTCGTCGGATCCAAATCCGTGCAACAAAACCAGCAACGGATGTTCCTGACCCTCAAGCACAGAGGGTGAGGACAAAAAAACCAGTTCGTCGTTCATTCAATCCCCCTCGTTCTTGATTCCCGCTGGTATTCCAGAACAGTGCATGGTTTTCCGGTTATTTTCCTGCCGCATTAACGCTGTCCCGTCAAAATTTGTATCAGGTTGCCCGTGGTTGGGCCCGGAGGAAATATCACAAATAAGAGGAGAAATACCCCTAATCCTGTGGCCGCCGCGACAAACCAAAAGGTTGCGGTCCAGGGGGCAATTTTCCGGTGCTGGTTGAACCGCCCTTTTAAGGCCCTGCGCAACGTGATAACGCCCATAATTGCGGCCGCGGTGGCCAGCAACACATGAATCTGTAAAAAGGCCTGATAAGGCGCTTTATATTTTTTGGGTCCTCCAAAATACGTATCGCCGATGACAAGAGTGGATAAAAGATAACTGACAAAAAAAGCCGCTCCCAGAGAAACACCCGTCAACATGAATTTACGGTGGATATCGATGCGTTTGTGCCGGATAAAATACCATCCGCAAGCGACAACCACCGCACTCGCAATCATTAAAACCTCATTAACTAGACCCCAATATCCAGCAATCCCCATTGTTCGGTTTCCGCCTTTCCGTTGAAAATTTGTCATGTTCACGAATCCCGGACTTCTTCCCTCATTCTTTTGAGAGATCCCCTTCGCTTTTGTGAAGTTTTAAAAAACGATAGACCCCTTATCCTTCATAATAGTCCTATTATGACACGATTTTGAACTAGCGTATCGTTCGACTTTCACGAAAATCAATCCTATTCAGTGCCAGATGTGATGTCTTGAACTACGAAACAAAAAGTTCAAAAACAACCGCAAAATACTGTGGCACCGGGGGATCCCGGTGCCGACAATCCTTTCCCGCAATAGAGACAGGCGCATCTCTTGTCCTGGTTCCGCCACGGTGTCACGCTATGTCACGCTCTTCTTTTAAGACGTTGTGACCATTTAGCGCATCATTCGAGACTTGTCCCCTTTCCCCTTTTAATCCGCCGAATCTGAAGGACAAAAAATCCATCCGTCAGGCGTGGCGTTGAAACAGTGCCGGAGCCACCGCCTTGAGGCCAAATTGCGGGGCGTCAAGTAAGGTTTCCGTAGCCCCAATAAACAAAAACCCCCCGATTTTGATGGCATTCACCAAATTTTCCAGAACCCGGTGGCGTGCTTCATGAGAAAAATAGATCAAAACATAGCGGCTCATGACCACATCAAAACTCCGCACCGGGGGTTTTTCCGCCAGCAAATCGTGGAGTTCCCAATGAATCGCATTGTGCGCCGCCGCACTGAGCGACCAGGTGCCATCTTCTTCCCACCGCCACATGTCGCGGTAGGGATCCAATAACGGGCTGAAGCTCTCTTTGGGAAAGCGTAACCGCCTGGCTTGCTGAAGTGTCACGACATCCGTATCCGTCGCCCAAATATCCCAAAAGTGCCCATGCAAGCGCTCCATCAGCCATAGGGAAGCCGGCTCGGCTCCCCACGAACATCCGGCAGACCAGGCTCTACCACTTGCCAGACCGCTAGCATGCAACTTCTGGGCCAACCGTTGCCAGTAGGGGGGATCGCGGAAAAATTCGGTGACATGCACTGTCAGGAAATTTTTCAAGCGCGCCCCAAGTTCTGGGTCGCGGCGTAATCCGTCCACAAGTCCTGAGAGGTCGGTATATCCTTCCCGAAGCAAAAAACCCCACAATCTGCGTTCCACTTGATCGCGGCGATAATCTTCCAAAAACAAAAGACCTTCCTGGCTCAAATACTGCACCAAAGCGTGCCAATGAATATCGGAAAATCGATTAGCCGTGATGAATCACCTCATTGAGCCAGCCTCCGATTTCATCGAGTCCCGCTACGAGATCGCCCGCTGTTTTGTTTAACGCGGCCTGTGGCATGCCCCAGACAACCGCTGTCGCCGGATCCTGAACCACGACTTGACCTCCTGCGTGATGACACTGATAAGCCGCTTCCGCGCCATCCTCGCCCATCCCCGTCAAAATCGTTAAGCACACCGCGTTGCCGAATGTCCGCACCGCGTCCAGTGCTGTGACGTCGATAGCGGGAATCACACCATGAACCCGGGGTCCGGGCTCACTCCAGACCCCGCCTTCATTCAGGCGAAGATGATACCCGCCCCGCGCTAAGATAATCTGCTGCGGATCCCACCCCCAAGTCTCGGGAGCCAAGGGAGATTCTCTAACCGGCTGCCCGACGATTTGACTCAGCCGGGAGGCCAAAGATGCGGTAAAATTCGGGGGCATATGCTGGACCAGCACCACCGGAACGGACCATGGCGCCTTGAAATGTCTCAAAACCTGGCCGATGGCCTTGGGCCCTCCGGTGGACGCTCCAATGACCACAGCTTTGGGCCGGGTTGCTCGAGTGGCCGATTTCCGGGGCACGGCATGGAGATTCTTCCCGTTAAAGGGACGGCGCAGCGCTTCATATTTTTCGATAATCTGAGTAATAACATGATCAAGCGGTTCTTGCGGAGACGGTTTGCCGACAAAATCCGACGCGCCCGCTTCCAAAGCTCGCCAGGTCAGATCCTGGCCCCCCTGGGTCTGGGTGGAGACCATAATGACCGGACCGTTCCATAGAGCTCGCATCGCCCTAACAGTCTCGATTCCGTCCATATTCGGCATCAGCACGTCCATGGTGACGAGATCGGGCAGCAACCGGGACAATTCCGCCACCGCCGCCTCACCGTTGGCGATACCCACAGCCTCCCAGCCCCGCCGCCGAAAACGGTCCTTGAGCACAAACCGCACGTAGGCCGAGTCATCGACGATCATAACAACCGGCATAGAGCCCATGCTCCTTTATTTTCATGATGGAAAGAGCTTTTCTTTATGACAAAACTTTATTTAAGGATGCCAGGACGCGCTCAGGCTCATAAGGCTTGACAATGAAATCCCGGGCACCGTGTTGGATAGCCTGGATGACCATGGCTTGCTGGCCCAAAGCAGACACCATGATGACATTAGCCCCGGGATCCTCCGCCTTGATGGCCTTCAATGCATCAATGCCGCTCATTTCCGGCATAGTAATATCCATTAACACGCAATCAGGGTGAAGGGCCCCATATTTTTCTACGGCTTCTTGACCGTTACCCGCTTCTTCCACCTCATAACCGTCTTGTGTCAGCAATTTCTTTAACCGCAAGCGCATGAATGCCGCGTCATCGACAATAAGTACCCTCATTGCCTTGGTCCTCCCCTCTGCCCGAAATCTTGATCAGACCGGAGGGGAACAATCAGAATTTCCCCGCTCAGAGCCTGGCCTGTCACCCGAAATATCGCTTCCGTAATTAACACCCGCTCGTTACGCGAAAACGACGGAAAGACCTCTTCCCTCCGTCCGTGCAAAACGTGGGGAATCGTCGGTTCAAAGGGGGTTTGAAAAAGATTGGCAAACACGTTCAGAAACGCTGTCCCCACCACGTTGCCAACCTCCGCGAAAGCCGACAAACCCACATCATCCAAGGGCAATTCCATTTCCTCTCCCATCATCGCGGAAACCAGCCTCCGACAATGATCGGGCGAAAAAATCAGCATGATCTGCGCCGTTAACAACCCTTTGGCTCCTAAGTGCACGACACAATATTGAGGGTCATTACCTGCGTTAAACCGCTCCAGAACATCGCCCCAATTCTCCTCATTCACTGCCCTGTCTTCCATCATAAAATCCAGTCCGGTCATCTGGCTTAAGGCACGGCCGGCCTCATCCAGACCGGGTCCGCAAATTTTCCCCCAAATCGTCAGCACCTCATCAACTTGAGCCATAAGTTCCTCCCCTATCTATGCCGAGCCCCGCGATCCGGGCCACAGCCGCTCCCGGTAAATGCCCGTGATTACGCGGTTTTGCTGGTTGACTTCTCTCAGATCAACAATGTTTCCCCGTTCCCTGCCGCTCAATAACCCGATGGTTGGTCGAGCTGGCCAGTCCCACGGGACCTCTCTGACAACCGCCACATCGTGGTTGTCCACGACAACCACCTGTCCGGTAGCATAAGGGGCCACCGTTCTTTGCAATCTTGTGACTGTCTCCAAAGAAAAATCCACGCCCGCTCCCCCGATTATCCATTCCAAGGCCTCATGAGCCGGCAGCGAATGGTTATCGGTACGAAACACCAAAGTCAAGAACTCTTCAGCCAGTCCCAGGATCATGGCCCCCCGGTATATGTCCACTCCTTTTAGCGTCGGCATTCCGTTGCCATCATACCGGGCGTGATGCTGGAGCAGCGCCGTCATGGCAGGAGCCGGTATCTGGAACTGTCTCAATTGAGCGGCCATTTGAAGACCGTGGCCCGGATCGGGATCGAGAACTTCTCCTGTTTTCAGTCCCCCGTGATGAAATCCCATCAGCATCGCAGCCAAGGTATACGCCTGGGTCCATTCCGGAACCAGTTCATGGCCGAGGCGCATGACCAACGCCACCAAATTCACATAAAACGTCAAAAATGGCGTCCCCACCTGATAGACACCGATCAATTCGAAAGCCTGCCGATGACGATCCAGTTGCTCATCCCATATCTTCCGCACAATCCTTTGAGCCTCGCGGATAATATCCCAGTTCAAATCCCCGCTTTTGGCCGCCCACTGGGTCATTTCATCAATGATCGCCGCCGGCAGGGCCGGAGCCGTGTCGATATCCTCGAATCCCGGCCACTTAACCGGCAGAGCCGGGATATCCCACCGGGAAAGAGCGTCGATCACAGATTCTGTCAAAATGACGCCCTCACGCAGCAAAATTCTGCCGTCTGTGCTTCTGAGCGCGTCCGCACTCACATCTCCCGGCTGTAACTGGCTAATCGGCAATAAGCGCATGTGTTCTGCCCCCCTTGTTGTCCATCCCCTGGTGTGAGGCTAAACCCACACGCCGGACCAATTCCCCGACATCCCATTTCGTGAGCACAAAATCGGCTCCGAGCTCTATACAATGTTCCTTTGATAAACGCCCGTCGAGTGAGGTATGGACAATGACGGAAATCCCGGGAAACTCTGCTTTCACCTGTTCCAGTAGGTGATACCCGTCCATTTTCGGCATTTCCACGTCGGTGACAACAACATGTGGCAGATTTTGTGCCTGAGCCAGTCCCGTCATCAGAGCCTGGCCTTCTTCGTACGCTGTCACCTCCGCCCCTTGATTAATCAAGGCGGTGGTAAGTTTCTGACGGGCAAGACGCGAATCATCAGCCAAAAATACTTGCACTCCCCGAAGAGACGGGAGATGATCTTTTTGCTCACCTGCCACAGACTCGTTAGGCAGGATCTCGGACAGAACGGCGTCAAAATCAACCAATTGAATAACCATCCCTCCGACTTCGGCCAGTCCCATGATCACTTCCAGACCGTCATGATGAGGAACCGGCTGAATCTGGCTCCAGGCTATGGGAACAATTTCCTTGACGATGTCAACCGACAACACGAAACGGTGTTGACTCATATGAACCACAATAAAATATCCCCCATCGTCTAAGTCGCCCGCATCCATCAACTTCTTTCCGGACAGAACCGGATAGGACTCCTCTCGAATCATGGTGACTCCTTCGACCAGAGGGTGCTGCCCGACAATCCGGTTCACGGGCCCTTGAAGCAAGACTTCTTGCACCTTATCGACGGAAATCCCATAGTACAAGGGCCCCACGCCAAATACGAGCCAGGATGACCCGGGAACCTGACGCGTATTCTCGGCCGCGACAGGCTCCGGCAGTGCCGTACTGTCATTGTGTCCAACCTTTTCAGCCAGTCGTTTAACATCCATCATCAAAGCCACCCGCCCGTCTCCCAATAAAGCCGCTCCGGTCATCCAGGGTATGAGGGGCATGACTCGGCCCAAGGGTTTAATCACCACATCCTGCTGACCCAATACGGTGTCAACAACAAATGCCATTTTCACGGCCCCGTCCTGAACCCGAATGACCATCTGAGGATCACTTCCCTCGATTTTCAGGAGCTGGCTCAGAACCGTTACCTTGAGCGGATGCCCGTGATCATCTATCATATCGACCCCAAGGGTGTGCTTGACGTCGTCTTGGTGCCATGGTTCAATCCGTTCGACATTCAGCACCGGAATGCCCAACACTACCGGGCCGATGGCAATGAGCAGGGCGGATAAAATAGCCATGGTCATGGGCAGTTCCATGATAAAGCGGGTTCCCCGTCCCGGCTCCGACTCCACTCGAATGTCTCCATGCAACTGGTCCACCGTGTCTTTCACCACATCGAGTCCCACGCCTCGTCCGGATAAATCGCTCACCTGGTCTTTGGTCGAAAATCCGGGAAGAAACAGCATGGCCACCAAGGATTCGGAAGTGGCATTGCGGGCCTGATCGGCAGTCATGACGTCCCTTGCCACTGCCTTATTCCGCAATCCATTCCAGTCAATTCCCCGTCCGTCGTCGGCGACCACAATCCGAACCCGCCCCTTTCGCGACGACGCCTGCAAGAAAATGTGACCGGCGAGGGGTTTCCCTTTTCGGAGGCGTTCTGAAGCTGTTTCAATGCCGTGATCGGCCGCATTGCGAATGAGATGAAGCAAGGGTTCGTGCAATCGATCCATCACCAGCCGATCCAGTTGAGTCTCGCCCCCTTCAACACTAAGGGTGATGTCTTTGGATAATTTACGGGCAATATCATGCACGGCCCGCGGATATTGATGAAAGAGGGTCGACAAGGGCAGCATCCGCGCTCTTAAGGTCATATCCTGTAAATTCATCGCGATCTGTTTCACGCCGTCCAGGGCCTCTTTTACCGCCGGGGATGTCTCATTCAGCCGGTGGGAAAGTTCGGCGTGACGCATTAGCAGTTCTCCCAGTCCGTCCAAGAGTCCCTCCAAAACCTGAGGATGAATACGAATCATGTTCTCCCGTTGCTGAGCCTGCGCAGCTGTTGTTCCCCGGGATTTCGGATCCTCCTCCATACTCTCGATTTGCTCCCACTCTTCAACTTCGGGAATGGAACGAAAAATCTCGGGCCAGTCTACCGGCGGCTGGTCCCCAATCGGTTCAAAGCTCACGTCGACAGTATTGCCGTCAAAGCGTTCGAACTCCTGAATATCCTCCCCAGACGGACGGGATGAGACAATGCGGGCCAATTCACCCACACGCTGAAGGATCTGAAACGCCCGGGCTCCCTTTAACGCACAAGCCGGCGACAGTGTGATACGCCAGTGCTGCGGACTTGATTCCGCATTCGCTTCCGAATTCACCCGACCATTCAGCTCTTGGCGAATGAAGTCTACAAAATTAAGAACGTCTAGGCGTAAGCTCTCTTCCAGTTGATCGTCAGGATTTTTGCGGATCTGATCGAGCCGATCCTCAAGGTTGTGGGCCCTAGACGACCAATCATCGAGTCCGACCATGGCCGCCGAGCCTTTTATGGTGTGCGCGGCCCGAAATGCGGCGGCGACATCCGGCTCCCCGGACAGCCAGGAATCCTCGAGTGTCTGCAGTAAGTCGCCGAGTTCGGCCACGAAAAGCTCTTTTTCTTCGGGCGAATCCCACGTGAGTTCATAAAACGTCATGACAGCATCTCCCCGCTCGAGTCCATAAAATCCCACAAGAGAAAGGGACCGTAAGCATGCCAAGTAAAAACAAACTTCCCCCCCCACTGAAAATAGCCATAAATGAGCGGCGAGAGCCGGCCCTCCACAATGTCCGGCACGCCCTTCGGCACCGGTGTTTCAACAATACCCTCCACTTCTTCAACACCCAGACCCATTAATTCTCCCTCGCCCATGACCACTATCACGTGCCGCAGGGGGCGGGAGGCATCATGGCCCAGATAAAACCGGGGATCCACGACGGGAATCATCCTTCCGCGCAAATTAATCAATCCGGCTAGTCCCGGAGGAGCTCCGGGGAGAAGCGTCAAAGACGGGGTGCGAATAACTTCGGCCACTCCTTCGATCGGCAAAGCAAAGGTCGATTCCTGGAACGCAAAGGTTAATACCTGCATCGCCTGACCCCCCTATAACCGATACTGCGATACGAGTTGATCGAGTCTGGCCGCCACCTGTGAAAGTTCCTTGGCCTTTTGGGCCAAGGTTCCAACTGATTCCGCCACGTGCTGACTGGTACTGGCCACTTCTTCCGTGGAAGCTGCCGTTTCTTCCGATATGGCCGCAAGGCCCTGAATGGTGTCGGTGACCTCTCGGGAGGCCGCAGCCATTTGATGAGCCGAAGCAGAATTGTCCTGCGCAATTTTGGAGATTTGGCGCATTCCTTGATCCACACCTTCACTTTCAGTATCCAGACTGGAAATGGCCTGGCTCATTTGACCGATTTCCCCGGCTACCTCTGTCACCGAATGCTCCATTTCTTCTAGAGCGTTCCGGGTTTCTTCACCTACCGCTTGTCCCGTGATTACTTCCTGGCGGCCTCGTTCCATGGAAGATACGGATTGCTGTACCGTCGTTTGGATCGTACGGATCAAGTCGCTGACATTTTTCGCCTCCCTCGCCGACTGTTCTGCCAGTTTTCTCACCTCATCCGCAACTACGGCAAATCCACGTCCGTGTTCTCCCGCTCTGGCCGCTTCAATATTGGCGTTCAATGCTAATAGATTGGTTTGTGCGGCAATTTCCTGAATGGTGCCCACTATGGTTCCAATTTTCTCCGAATGTTTCCCAAGTTCGCCGATGGCTTCGGCCGTCATGCGTGTAACATCGGCGATTCGGCTCATTCGGGATAAAGTTTCTTCCACCTGGTTACGCCCCACTTGGGCAGCCTGGCGCGATTTATTGGATAGCTGCTCCATACGGGTTGCCGTGTTCTGAACGCTCAGACGGGCGGACTTCATTTCATTGAGCGCCGCTTCTCCATTTTGCGCCTGATCCGCCTGCATCAAGGCTCCTGTAGCCACTTGCTCCACCGCCGCCTTCAGTTGCTGCATTGACGCAGCAATTTGCTGCAATCCCTGCGATGATTCGCCGGTGGCCTGTGCACTCTGGGAAATCGCAGCTGAAATCTGATGGGTGGCGTCTGTGGTTTGGGATACGAGCCCGCTCAGTTCGTTCACATGTTCATGGATCAAATGGCCCATGTCCTGCATGGCGGAAATGATTTCCCTAAGACGCGCATGCATGGCGACAATGGCGTGGCCGAGCTTGTCCTTGGAAGATTTCGCTTCGGGCGCAACCGTCAGGTTCCCATCCCCGATTGATTCGGCAATCCGTCCCGCCTCCGACAAATAGGCCATCATGGCTCGAAACGAGTTGGCGAGATCGCCCAGTTCATCACGACTTCGATAACTGACTTCGTCCTCGATATTGCCTTCGGCCAAATGCTCGGCGACTTTTCTCAAGGATCTCAAGGGACGAATGGCTAAATATTGCATTCCGACGATCAAGAGAGCCATAAACGCCAACTCTACACCGACTACAATCCAAACCAACAACACCGTAGAGCTTTGATTCTGACGGACGCCGCCGAGAGCGTTATTCATGCTGGTTTCGCCGATTTTCGTCAACTGATTCAAAATCGTCATAATGTCGGCGGATACTGCCGTGTTCCCAGCCGTCTGGAGCACAATCGCCTGATTCAGGTGGTGAGAAACAATATCCTGCTTGACCTTCTTGGCGTCCGCCTGATAGCCGTCAAATGCGTGATCGAGACGGCTCAGTGACACAAGTGCCTCAGGATTGCTGCCCCGGGTCGTCTGCGCCGTTTTGAGATCGGTCGTAAACTGTTTTTCAAACCCGGTCGCCTGATGATAGGTTTGTGCCGCCAAAGCCGAGTGATTACCTGCTTTTTCCAGCAACACGTACATATTCATTTGGTCGTCATAACCGTAAAATGCTGTTTGCATACCGTGCAGTGCCCTGTTGAAGACCAGGTTACGGTGGCTAATGTTAACAATATTGCTCAGTGTATTTTGGGAGTGGGAAATAATTAAAGCGTTTTGAGCAAGGGTCACGGCCATGACCGTGCCGGCAAAAATGGAGATTTTTGCAGTCCATTTCATCGTCATTCGAGTCCTTTCGTCCCTGCTTGTCGATTCCCTTCGACAATTGGTAAATTGTATATAGGAGTTTCGACGCCCAAATTCTCAACTCCTTTTTTCGCAGGCAAAAAAGTAACCCGGCTTAAAGCCGGGAAGAACACAAGCGAGAGACTGGGGCAGAATGGCCTGTCTTTGTCTCAGCGGGCTTTAAAGGTATGACAGGCCGTTTCCGCGATAAACCGCGCAGGAGTTTCGCCAATCTCCTGGACTAAGCTGTTCCGGGACTCTTGGCCGACAGCCATATCCGAATGTTCTAAAGCCGCCTTATCCGAAGTGATAAGAATGCTGTCGGCAGCACAGCTATTGTCCTTCGCCCAAAAGAAGCAGTTGTTCACGGTGCAGCTTACGTTTGTGACCACCACAATCTCCTCCTTTCCCATACCAACGAGGGGCATGGTTCAGTAAGGTATCATGTCCCAAATATCCAGCCGTTATCCTTCTCCCGGCCATGTGGCCGGGAGAAGCGAATTTTCGGCCCTCTCACATGTTCCCTAGCGTCGGAATCGCCGTGGCTTTTGTATGCTCTTAGGCGTAATCCCCGATCCAGCAGCGTATTACCTCAGCCATAAGCATGACGCCAAACCCACTCGCCCCGGTTTCGTTGATAGCCATGCCGGCGATATCAATATGGACCCAGGGAACCAAACGGGCAAAATGCCCCACGAACAACCCGGCGGATATGGTGCCCCCCGCCCGTCCTCCCGTGTTCTTCAAATCCGCAACCAGGCTCTTATTCATCTCTTGGTAGCCTTTGTCATGAGGGAGTTTCCAAACCTTTTCCAAACTGTCTTCGCCCGCATGGAAGACGAATTCCGCCCAGCGATCATTATTGGATACGAGTCCCGCCCGGAGGCCGCCCAGCGCAATGGCATTGGTTCCCGTCAATGTCGCGATGTCGATGAGGTGCGACACTGGCGATTGAAGAGCATAAGTTATGGCATCGCCCAGCACCAATCGCCCTTCGGCATCTGTCGAGACAATTTCAACCGTAGTCTTATCCATCATGGTAATAACATCACCCGGTCGATATGCCTCGCCGTCAGGCAAATTTTCGGCCAAAGGCGCAACCGCCAAAATGTTCACGGGCCAACGCATTTCAGCCGCGAGTTGCAAGGCGGCCATCGTGACCGCAGCGCCGGCCATGTCCGCTTTTAAGCGCCCCATATTTTCGGCAGGTTTTAAGGAAATGCCTCCGGAATCAAATGTAATACCTTTGCCAACCAGTCCAAGCCAAGGCCCTCCGGGCTTCCCCTCATATCGCCCTGCCAACAGCACGGGAGAATTCGCCGAGCCTTGCCCCACGGCTAAAATGCCGCCAGCCTGAATCCGCTTCAAATCCTCCGTCTCCAACCTGTCCCAGATGATGGGGAGATTGTTCTCTTTTGCTCTGTTCTGGAACAAATCTGCCAATGTCCGGGGAGGCTTGGCATTAGGCGGCAGATTCACCAGATCTTTTACCCACATCACCAGATCCGCCAGGGTGCTGGCGAAGTGCCATGATGTCTCGCCGGGACTTACGTACACAGTGTAGTCTTTACCACGGTGAGGAACGGTGTAAAGCGACTGGGCCACCCTCACTAAGATTTGGGGCCACCAGGTATCAGGTGTTTCGTCCATATTGCAGTGCAAATACGTGAATTCGCGTCCGGCGATAAAATTCAGCGCCGACGTCAGGTTTCGCAACAATTCTTCCAACTCTGTGCCAGTGCATATGACCTTCACGGGCCTGGCCCGGGTATCGAGCTCGATCCCCTGTTCAGAGTGCTCCCCCACCTTTACGTGGCGGCAAACCAGGTCAACATCATATGGCATATGAGCCGATTTCTTTTGCCAGGAAATGGCCATCAAGATCCTCCTACATCACAGATTACCTTATGTTAACGCAAAGACATGTCTTTGTGCTCATAAAGATCTATTCGATTTGGATCTCGCGCCTTCCTGCATCAAGCCGGATCAATTCCCCCCTTCGTCCGAGTCTTCGGGAGTCCTTGGTATCTGTTACAGACGATGTGAAGATGGTGTAGGATCCGAATCTTTGTTTCGCCGTTCCATCCCATCACCCAAATAACGAAAACGCTTTTGCACAGCCGGATACCCTTCCAAATGCTGCGCACTCTTGTCCGCCAGCTCCCGGGCAATTTCGGGATCCGCATCCAAAGCCACTTCCAACGCTTCTTCCAACAAATCAATCAGTGCGCGCACGTGATTGTGCGCTTCATTACGGCACAAAGACCAGGCATGTGAGCGGAGGAGCAGGAGACGTTGGTTGTCATGTGCACTGACAATATACTCGCCGCCCACGTCTTGAAGTCGTTCAACGGCACTCTCCGCTATCTCTTGATTGGAGACGAAAACCAGCACCACGTCATTTTCCTGTCCCGCCTCAATTTTCTGCCTGAGCATATCGATTTCATCATCGCTAGCCGACGACATTGTCAACCAGGTCGCGTATTCCGTTCGCACCATGCCTCTATCCCCTTTAGGTTTTTTCGCATCTAAATAGCATTAAGTGCCAAAAATGAACATAATTGGCTCTCTTGCCGCACACCATAACTTCAGAGGCATTGCATAAGTTGATGGGCTTCGCTATTACTGCCCACGGGAGAGGGTGTAGGTCTACGCGATTGCCATTATGACAGAAAGGCCCTTGAAAATTCTGTCCTTGGCAGTAACTATAGCAAAAATTCTTAATTCATGTGCACAAAATGAAAATCGTCCTCAAAAAATGGCTCCAATGGCCCCGGTGCTAAACACCCCCCTCACGCAAATCACAGTTAATCCCAACTGCCGCCGTGTCCGCATTGTTGTCAGCGAATACTGCTCCCGCGCCCACGTGTGCACCGCTGACTGGGAATTTCGGATCTCAGGCAGGCTGGCTACCCTCAGAGTTATTCCAGATCATCCCGTAAACCGGCGA
The DNA here is from genome assembly GCA_003023725.1 of Sulfobacillus benefaciens. Taxonomy (GTDB): domain Bacteria; phylum Bacillota; class Sulfobacillia; order Sulfobacillales; family Sulfobacillaceae; genus Sulfobacillus; species Sulfobacillus benefaciens. The sequence goes on from PXYT01000035.1 coordinate 24,357, forward strand.
GGCCACGAAGAAGAGCGGATCCTATCCACTTCATGCGGAGACTAAGATGTGTTCAGCGGGCATGAGCCTAGTCTATCGTGCCCCCTTCTCTTCACCTGCCGATGGGGGGCGTGGCCAAGCTGATAATGGCCTCGAATAATCGGCATCTTGATCTCCAACCGGTACGGAAGATCCGGATTGCCAAGACCCGCCACCAGCCAAAAAACGGCAACGGCGAAACGCCCGGCGAAAGAGGGGTTGCCCGGTCCAAAAGACAACCCATTGGAAGGCGGTCCGACATCAGCAAAAAGTCCAGGCACGTTCTGCCCATGAGACGATTCATTCTCTGTTGGGGAATACCGATTACGAGCTGTATGTCTTTGAGAATCCAGAAAGTCGGCCCCGGACCAAACGCCCGAAATCGAAAGAGCATGGTCAAGGGTGTTTTCTATCCATCCGTGAAAAGGACAAAACGGGGTTTTACCAGGCCATATTGGCGCCAACATGGGTACTGCGAAGCACAATGCCCTCTGCGTTATCCAGAGACGTGTTATCCGGAAATCCGCTCACGACGATGCAACTAACCGGCGACAATGCCAATGGCCCCTTTTAAGCCCCCTACTTTGCGGATCATAAATTATCCGGTTCTTCTGCTATAATCAGGGTGAATAATGGTACCGTGTTGGATGATGAGCCGAGGTCACCCAAAGGGGGAAGTCCTGTGGACGTTGCCTATTGGATTGTTTTAGCGCTGCTTATTGTGCCGGCTTTTTGGATTCTGGCGGGAATCATTTTATGGATTATTCCCGGAGGCCGTTCTGACCCCCCCAACTTATTTTAAACGCCTCTCTTTCCCAGGGAGGGAAATACGATAGAGAAAAGAAACGTAAGATGAAAAAGAGTGCATGGCAGATGAAAAATGTTCGCTCTAAGGCCATCATCGCTGCAGCCATTACAGCTTTTCTTGGTATTTTAGCAATGATTGTGTTGCCTTGGTCCAGCACGTGCTCCACAGCACCCCAGGGCCAGACCATGTGTACGACCTCAAATCTTGCCCTCTTCGCCCCCATCGAGGCGGTAGCTGTTTTACTTTTGGGTGTGATTCTCATCACGTTATTTGTTAAGTGGGGACGCAACACTGCGTTTTTACTAATTTACGGCATTGTCACGTTGCTGTTCATCGTTGTCAGTTTTGGAATCGGCTGGCCGCTGGGAGTATCGGCGTTACTATCCCTAATTGCCGCCATCTCTCCCCCAGCAGAAAATCCATTGCGGAACTAAGAACCATGCAATGCACCTATCAGGAAATCCCGGTGCGTTTTCAAACGCTGTTTCAGCCACGTCACAGCACAACCGCCACCTAATCCGTTTTCGGGAGGGAGTTTTTGCCCACACACCTGCCTTCTCATCCGTTCCGTTTCCGCCTGCGACAGTTCTGAGACCCAGGATGTGATAATCTGCTTCCAGCGAACATCTGTTCTGGCATTCCAGTTCTTGCGCCAGGTATTCAGGTGGCGGGTGAATCGGAACAGCTCTTTAAGCCCGATATCTTCTGGCGCAATCATAAGACTTTCCTCCATCCAGTCACCCATCACGGCTTCGTCCGGTATCTCCTTTTCCATGAAGCGATTGACGAAGTCTTTATAGGCAGAGGGAAAATATTTGCGCGCCAGCTCCCCATATTCACCGCCGGGCGGAACACGCACATCAATATACCACCGGCCCCGGAATAGAACGGGCCAGGGACATATGGACCGGTTATGAAAGATCGACTCCGGAAGGATTTGTTCCACGATATCCGCCACGACTTGCAATCCCGGCACCAGATCTTCGGCAGGAGTCATGTACACCATTTCGCCACACGGCGGACACTGGTGCCGGTGTCCGCCGTGTGCTGTATCCGAAATGAGGCGCAGACAGATTTCACAAATCCCCACACAATAACTACGGCTAACCGTCCCTTGTTTATCCATTTCTTTATCCGTTGCCCATCAGTCCCCTGGAAGTATCGAGTTTTTAACTGCTATATTCCTTATCTTATTCTCCATTCTTCCCGTTGGTGCTTGACTGTCCGGCAATGGCCTGACCGTAAGGCCATTGCCCGCTCCCCTCGATAAAGCACGGCTAAAAGACCGCCTTCGGCCTCTCCAAAATGGAGAGGCCTGATCACCGGACTTTTTGTGGCTCTTGTCGAATAACTTTGCCAGATCCGGCAGTGAATTGCACGATGAATTGTCCTAAACCACCGCCGCAACGTCTAAAACTAGCCCCGTTGTCGCCACTTGCAGTCGGCCTGCCAGCCCAGGCTGCCATATTCCGTTGCCTCTTAGGTCACACGGCTGCTCCCCAATACCCCCATCGGAGCTGGCCCGAATGACGGGGTACCGGATCTATTGTCCGACGATCTGTACATAAAACTTCCTCGCCCTAGGACCGTCAAACTCACAGAAAAAGATTCCCTGCCACTGCCCCAACACCAAATCTCCGTGCTCAACAAGAATGGTTGTGGAGGCACCGATCAAATTGACCATGAGATGACTGTCGGAATTTCCTTCTCTATGACGGAAACCCGGATATTTTGTGGGAATTCTTTGTTGCAGGAACAACAGCACATCGTGAACCACATCGGGATCCCAACTTTCATTGACCGTGATGGCAGCCGTGGTATGAGGAGAATAGACGACCGCCAGGCCCGACTCGACGCCCTGGTTTTTGACAACTTGGCGCACAGGGTCCGTCACATTTACCATCGCAAACCTCTCGTGAGTCTCAAGATGCAGTTCTTGCATAGTCCTTCCTTCCCTTCCGGCCCGGTCATTTCCCGTTCAGTGCGGATAATGCCCGTCGGCCGACACATGGTTCTGCTACTGCGCACATTTATCATAGATCTTTATGCCGTCTGGGTCTTGCTATACCGCATTATTGCCCTTCGATCTGTGCGGGCCAAGGCTCCATCATCCCCAGGATCCCAGACAGCTGTGGACTTCAGCAAGACAGCCTTGACCCTGTCCCCGCCACGCTTGGGATCTTCGTCCTCGCACCAACCGTTATAATAGAACCAAATGTTAGATCTGGAGATCCCGAGTCCGGATGGCAATGGGAGGAATGCAAGTGGATTCGCCTTTTAGACTCTCTCGCGGCGCACTATGGCTTTTATTTACATTTTCCGGTGCTCAGACAGCCAATGCTATTGCCGCGGTCTTTGTGAACCTGTTCATGTTGGTACTCGCTCACAATTTGTCGGGGTTGGTCCTATTCAACATTGGATACTTTGTTCCCTTGACCGTCACTTTTTATGTAGCAGCCAAAATCTTTCACGATAAGCCGCCTTTGCTTCCTTATCGCATCGGACTGCTTTTGACGATGATTTTTTATGCTACCTTGCTTATTTTGTCTCATCATGCCAATCAGCTGATCTTTTTTCTGGGATTTTTCTACGGGGTTGCCCAGGGCTTTTACTGGTTTGGGTTTAATCTCATGACGTTTGACACCATTGACCCCGCGCTGCGCATGCGTTTTTTCGGAATGAGCCAAGCACTTAACAGCATAACCGGTATTCTGGCCCCGTTGTTTGCCGGCTTTATCATCAGTACGATTCCGGGTCTGGGCGGATATTTAATCGTGTTTGCAGCGGCCTTAACTCTATATTCCGTGGCGTTTTTTTTAAGCCAGGGGGTACCAAAAGGCCCGCCCATGCACTTGCAGCCGGTCATCGACAGTTGGCGAATCATTACCGAATACCGGAATTGGGCTGCTATTATCAAAACCATTGCCGTACGTGGCACGCGTGAAGGTATTGCCAATCTGGCCGGGTTATTTCTGATCTTCATGGCCACTCATAACGCTGCCTATGTAGGAATCTATACAGCCCTGAATGCGCTGGCCCGCATGGCGTCATCTCTCTTAATCACGCGCCATGTGCGTTACGGCAGGCAAATTGCTTTTATGACTCTGGGAGTCGCCGGCATTTCCGGTGCGGGCATTTTGCTGGTGGTCGGGCAGAGCTGGCCATGGGTCTTAGCTTACGGTGTGCTGTTTGGACTGTCGTTGCCGTTTTACATGATTCCCTCCGAAAACATCCCTCTCAGCGTTATGGACCAGGATCCGCAAATAACCGTGCGACGCGTGAGCTATACCTTGAGCCGCGAAGTGGCCCTCAATACCGGTCGGTTGCTTACACTCGCAGTTCTGGCCTTAGGAACCCTGTGGTTGCCACAAGAGACCATGATCATTGGATTAATTATATTGACCTCAATTTCACAGTTTTGGAATATCTCAATCATGGCGGGTATGGTTCCCAAGTCCCGCGACGCCATCGCTGCTTCGAAAAAATAAAAATGAGCCGAATCAAATCGGCTCATTTCTTGAATCGTTGGGCCATCTCCTTGTTGACATGATTACGATCAAACGCCCAAGGATCGAAGGCTCCCCCCGCCCAGTCCAGCAAATGATTGGCCTCAGGATCCTCACTGTCGTAAATCGTTTGTAAAAACTGCTCATAACCATAGGGTCCACCAACGTCCTCAGGTGGACAGGCCCCCTCGCCGCCGGTGCAACGCACCCCAAGTTCGCGGTGTTCCAGAGGTCTTACTCCCTTGATATGAATCAAATGCACCCAGTTGTCCCCAAAATCATACAGATAGGAAAAAATGTCGGAAGTTGACAAGTTGAGAGATGATAGCTTTTTCCACCGGGCATCATAATGAAAATCGTCGACCAAAAAATCCTCATCGGGTATCGAAATGGCAATGGGTCCATACCGAAACTCAAAAAGATGATAGTTTTGCCATCCCATCGCGATTTGGATGGCCTCATGAAATTTTTTAAAAGTGATAGTGCTTGGCACCAAAAGACGCCGCCAAACCGGCCAGGGCATATCAAGCAATGTGACCTGAATATCATACAGAAATGAACGCGTCGCCATGAGACCCCTTCAGCTCCTCTTCTACCCGTAAAACATGGCACTTATTATAATGTTTATCATAACTGCAGTCGATCCTGCGGACAAGTTTTCTCAACAACTTACTTTTCCCTACAATTTTTTCTTCTTTTTCCTGCGTGATATTTCGCATTGCGTGTCATGGGCGAACAGTGATTGAGCTGGCAGTCTCACCGGTCCTCGACACGATTCTTTACTGACTCTGTGCAGATCTCCTCTTTCCTTTCAGCATATGATGACCCCCGCAATCGAAACCCGCCAGGCCTTGCGGGCATTCGGCGCAGGGTCCCATTCATCCGAAAACCCTGACTTTTTTGGTTATCGGCACCGTCTCACTTAGCAGTCCTGAAGGTGGGATAGTCCCCTGGGGGCTAAGTCTTTGATTTGCCGGTTCCCGGTGAGGTACAATGCGGTTATCGTCCTCTAAGGGAGAACCCGGGCCCCGATTGCCAGGAGGCCGATAAAAGTTTTCCCCGGCCGCCATCATTTGTGATGTTCCCTTGGGAGGGAAGATTTGAAGGAGCCTATCATTATCTGCGGCCCAACATCGTGAACGTAGGCAAAACATTTAAGGAGGACAGACATTGCCTTTATCGATCTTACTGGTCAGGCATGGAGAAAGTGAAGCCAATATTCGTAATATGATCGTGTCCGACCGCTTCGATCCCCGCTTAACCGACCGCGGACGTCGGGACACTGAAGCACTGGCAGAGAAATGGCAGGAGAAACCCATCCGCGCCATTTACGCCAGTCCTTTGGCAAGAACCATGGAAACGGCCCGCATTTGGGCGGATCAATTCCATATCGGTATGGTTCATTCCGACGACCGCCTGCATGAGATTCATCTGGGAAGCTTTGACGGACACATTATCGACGACTTGCTGCAAAATCAGTCCCAGAATTATGAACGCTGGAAGGCAGACCCCGAGTCGCCTCCTGAAGGCGGCGAAAAACTTAGTGCCGTGTGGGCACGCTTGCATGAGTTTCTATTGACGGTCTGTGAGCACGACGACAGTGGATTAATTGTCGGCATAACGCATGCCGACTGTTTGAAGGCTGTGACTCTAGGCATTCTTCACTCTCCGTGGAATTCTGCGCAATACTTGCATTTTGCCAATGTCGCGGGCATATTGGTCGAGCGTGTCAACACCCGCTTTCAACTGCACGCCCTCCCCATTATCCCGTTATGACTCTTTTGCCCCTGGGGCGAGAAATTCTTCTTCAGACCGTTAACTTTCTCCGTCAGAGATGAAGCGCCAGAGCCTCATGGTGCTTCCCTGACTTGACTTCATCCTGTCCCTTATCACCGTTTACCCAAGCCCTTTGTACTCGACACTAACATCTACCCCATCGCTTTCAATGACGGCGTATACCATATCAATGAACAGTCCAGTTTCCACCACGCCCGGCAATGCCTTTAAGTCGCGGTGCAATGACCGCGGATCCGCAATTTCTTTGAAGTCGCAGTCCAGGATATAGTTCCCATTGTCACTGACATAAGGCTCTTCGTGATCACCCAAAATCCGTAACTTCGCTGTGCATCCTTGGGTTTTGATTCGGAATTGGGTGAGTTCCCAGCCAAAGGGCACAACTTCTACCGGCAGGAGAAAGCGGCCTAAATGGTGAACTCGTTTGGTCTGATCGATAATGACAAGGAAACGGCGAGCAGCGGACGCCACCAACTTCTCCCGCAAAAGAGCTCCGCCCCCTCCCTTGGTCAAAGACAGATCGTGAGCTACTTCGTCGGCACCGTCAATGGCAAGATCCAGTTCCTTGATTTCAGCAAACGTCACCAGAGGGATATGAAGGCTACGGGCCAGTTCCTCCGTTTGCGACGATGTGCCAATAGCGTGGACATTCAAGCCTTCTTTTACCCGTTCCCCTAATCGGCGAATAGCCCACATGGCCGTGGATCCTGTTCCCAGCCCCACCACCATGCCATCCTCAACAAAGTCTACCGCCCGTTCCGCGGCCATTTTTTTGGCTTGATCCAGCCTATCCATGCTCTCTATCCCTCCAGATATCCAAGACGCCGGTCATATGCGAAAGATTTTCCGTAGTGTATCTAACTGATAAGTCGCAGCTGAGATCTTTTTGCGGCGATTTTCTTGCATGAAACTCCCGATCACAGATATCAAGCCTCTAAGCGGTGCAGCCAGGCCAGGGTTTCCACGGAAGCCGCGGCATCACGCAGCAGAACGCCTGCTTTTCCATCCGACGAAGGCAGGACCAAAGGCATATCGGTGGATTCAAAGCTTTTCCACGATTCGGCCATGTTCCGCCGATAGGAATCCAAAATTGGCGACAGATCTCCCTTTCTCCTGCTCCGTGCTTCGGCTAACGCACGAAGAAGCACCACATTAAACCATGGCGTCGTTGGGAGGGAACCGCTCTGAAGCAGCGCCGGCACACAAGCCACGACCTCTTCCGCCATTTTTCCGTAGGATTCCCCGGGCATTATTTCATCCATGACCAATACTGTGTGAAGCGGAGTGCCTGTGTTATATGTGTAAACAGAGGGGTCAATCCGCCGCGTGACCAAATTGTAGTGATCGCGAAATACACCTCGATCATTGCGCATCTGCCAGCACCAGGCAATCATTCGATCTATGGGTTCGCGTTTCACGGGCCGCCCCAGCTGCGAAAGCCGGGCTCCCAAAAGCGCCGTGGGTCCTGCCGAACACACATGCAATGAACTTTTCGGGCGCATACGCCAGTAGACTCCACCGCTACCCGGGTCATATCCCTGGTCCAAGATAAAGCGGTAGATGTTCCAAGCATGGTTCATCCACAAATCCGGACCATCCGCTGTAAAGATGTCCAGGGCTGCCAAACCAATCCAGGCATTGTCGTCAAAATAAATATCCCCTTTCCATCGTACCGGTGTACTCTTAAACACTGGGTACCGTAAGGCAGCGTAAGTACTCAGAACTGTCTGCAATAAGGGTAGATCCTCCATCATTTCGTCTCTGAGAGCGGGAATCTTCACGCAAGCGGCGAAAGCGCTCAAAAGTGCACCGAAACTCCAGTTAAACGCCAACAAAGGCCGTGTTAACGGTCCGGACACAGACCGTTCCACAAATCCTGGAGGCCGTTCGTGAGCAAACGACCGGACACAGCGCTTCCATGCCTTTACCACATTATGCTCATCTTGCCAAGGTGCACTCACCCGCATCCACCACCTTTTGCCATGTGCCGCAGTTCTCTCTCCCGGTCCTAAGAGAGAAAGACTCCTTCGCCGCTAAAGATCCGAAAAAAGGCCCCTGATGACCGGATTTGTTACAGTCTCCCCACCTATTTACCACCGAGCTTGCCATAATTGAGAGCCTCCGGCAAGAGGGGTAAGCCTAATCGGCTATCGGAATATTCCCGGACACCACCGGCGTTCGTGGCTGTCAATGCCCGTCCGGATAAACGGCTAGGTAATGAACAGCACCTGCCTGGGTCCCTGGCAGTCGGGAGTCAAAGTGTGCATGGGCTTGCATGAAATCACGGGGCTGTGTCCCCAATGTTCTAATCTGTTCGTTTCTTTAGTTTCTCTCCGCACCCCATCTGTTTTCTGCCGCTTTGCAGGAAGCCCTAAGGCCTGGCTTGGTCACGGCATGTTGACAAAGTCTATTCTGAACGAGTTATTTTTATTTTGGGTTCTCTTCCACGAAAATTAGGATATAATACTATCACAAGGTCATAATCATCGTCCCTTATCGAGGAGGTTTGTTATGTCTCCTAAACAAATTGAAGAGCGCAAACAGCGCCTGATATCCCAGTATGGCGAAATACGTCCCATTCAGCTCGATGACAATCCGGCTGAAGAGACCTACCAACGTCAACTGATTGCCTTCCATACCGGTTTGTTTCACGGGCTGGTATCTATAGCCAAAACGGAAGACGATTTCAAGCAGGTTCAGCAGCAATTGGAGACGATCAAGAGCTTGTTGCCGTATTATGATCACAGGCGTGCGGTCAATGTCTAAGAGATCGGTCCGGGAGCGGGGGACAAGTGCTGGTTTCTTATGGCACGAGCGGTCCCAAGAGGGCCGGGTTCGGCCTCATAGGCTTGACGCCAGCCGTACATCGACGTTTGCCGCGGCGTCTCGAAAACCGCGGGCTTGCCTCTTCTTCAGTATCATCCCCGCACCCCCGACCTCCCTCAGCCTCTAAAACCCGTTGGCGTGGATCTTCCTTTCTTCTGTATTACGGGAGAAGACATTCCCCCGTGAATCAATGTGAAGGCATCTTCATCCCGGTGCCTATCAATTTTTGAATATACGGAGGCAAGGAAAAGGCCAGACGGTGGATTTCTGGGGTATACCACCGGCTTTCACCGGGCAATTGCCTCAAGGGTTTGGTCAAATCGGGTGCCAGTGACCCCGCAGTAAACGTAAAAATCCCTCCGGGATAAGTTGGAACGGTCGCCCAATACGTTTGGCAAAGAGGAAACTTCTTGCCCACATCTTCGGTGACCATACCTAACACTTCCGGATTATAGAAGGGGGCACCGGTATGCTGCACGTAGATTCCGCCCTCATTCAATGCAAGCTTCACATCCGCATGGAATTCCGGTGTATAGAGAAACTGGCCCGGCCCGTCTCCTTCCGGATCCGTTGAGTCGACGAGGATCACATCAAATTTTTCCTGTAAGGTCGCCTGCGACTTAAGAAAGTGAGCACCATCTTCAAAAACGATGTGAAGACGGGGATCATTGAATGCTTCGGTATGGTGAGGAAAGAAACGCCGAGCTACTTCCACCACAACCGGATCAATTTCCACCATCACCACGCGCTGAACTTCCGGGATCTTCAAAACTTCCCGCGACAGCCCGCCGTCTCCGCCTCCAATAATGAGGACGCGGCGGGGAGCAGGATGAGACAAGAGCGGAACGAGCGCCAGCATTTCGTGATAGATAAATTCGTCCCCCATTGTCGTCTGCATAATCCCGTCAAGAACCAAAGCCATCCCGAACTGTTCGGTTTCAAGCACCTGAATGTGCTGAAAGGATGATTGCGCCGAATACACTTCGCGCGTAACTTTCCAATGGAGTTTATGCGACGCGGAAGCTGATTCGACAAACCACAAAGACATAATTCGAACCCTCCTACCTGATTGAATTAAAGATCTAAGAGTCAGAATATGATTGTATACGCCAGGAAAACCTGTTTACAACCGCCGCAACGAGCGTAAAGGGTTCAACGGATCGTTCCTGTTTCCAAGTCGCGGGACAGCACTCGAGCTTTCTTCATGTTTTTCCGTCACAGGCGCTGCTTTCGCCTGCGGTCCCGTGGCCCCATCGTCCTACGGCATATTCTCCAGCGAGTGAAGAAAAATCTGCTGTCTGGAATTCCGCTGGCATGTTATTTCTACACCTTATTGGTCCGGATACAGGAGCCGCTCCGTGCGAACATAGGGAATCCCCTGTTTGTCTAGCCCCGACGCCGTTACCACAAATCCGGCTTTATTGAACAACCCGAGGCTGGCGGAATTGTATGTATAGATTTGGTGGGCAATTAACCGGGGCCAGCGCAATTCATTTTTAGCATAATGGATCAGAAGAGACAGGGTACGAAACCCCAAGCCTTTCCCGCGGTAACACTCCTCGCCCAGTACTATCGGCAGCATGTCTCTCGCCAAAGTCACGTCCCCAACAGCTTGCCACCTTCCGTGTGCATAAAGGTGAATAATATATAGACGGCCGTGGCAATTAAGATATTGGTACATTCTCCATAGGCGTCTTCTGTCGAATGGTTCGCACTCTGGCCCCTCGGAAAAATAAAGCACGTCACCCCTTTGGTACCACTCTAAGGCGAAGTCCACTCCCATTTGTTGATCCCAGCGCAGCAAACCCAGATCGTCATCCCTCAAATCCACTGTGTTCGTCACCCCCCTCTCGTATAAAGATATTGAGAGCTTTTTCCCCCAATATTCCACGACGGGATGCGGTTTTGTGGGCAGGGATTGGCCGGGACCCACAAAATTGACCCCAGACCGTCAACGATCGCAAAAAATGGCTCCAGGACAACAAAAAAGAGCCACTCTTGGGTAAAATTATTGTATTAGAGATACCATTTTACCGAAGGAGTGGCCCACTATGGCGATTATACCACAACCGACCTTATTTTCGTGGGCGGATCTTGAACCGTTAGGTGATTGACAATGACTGCAATGCGTCCTCGACGCTCTGCCCGATGAGGATCTGATGCGCACCCTCGAAGCCGCCCGCGGTCGCGGGCGGGATGATTATCCGGTGCGAGCCCTGTGGAATTCCGTACTGGCCGGCATTGTCTTTCAGCATCCCCCCATCGAAAGTTTGCGCCGGGAATTGAGCCGACACCCTCCATGATTGAAGCCCTCTTTGATCGTTTGGTCGATGCGATGTCGGATGTGTTGCCCGACTTTGGGGCGCGTCTGGCCGTGGATAGCAAAGCCCTTCCCTCCTGGGCCTCTCATCCGGTCCACGATTCGACGCCCGACGGGCGTCGGGACTGGGATGCCGATTATGACAAAAAGGACTATCGGGGACAACGACTGGTTGGTGACCAGTCAAGGCGGATTAGGGGTGATTGGCCAGTTACTGGCGGCAACTCCCTTAGGTGCTCAGCTGACTGCATCGCAGGTCCCAGAGGCGGACCACCCGGATACTTCCCATCGTGACGTGGTCTTTAGCGTGATCGGGTTGCTGGCCCAAGGCCAACCGGACTACGACCACATCGAGGCGTTTCGGCATGATCCCTTCTTTGCCTTGGCCCTAAGCCTGGACCAGGTGCCCTCGAGTCCCACCTTACGCCAACGGCTGGACCAAGCGGCCACCCACGAAGACACGGTCCACTGGAACCCCCTCTGGCAAGAGGCCACGGACACGGTGTTGGCCCCGTACATCAACTGCCATCCAATCCGGATCGGAGGAACCCCTGACGTGCCGTTGGATGTGGATGTGTCGCCCTTTGATAACGGGAAGACGAAAAAAGAAGGGGTGTCCCGAGAAGGCCACGCAGATTTTCTCATCAAGCGCAACTTACGGCGCGAAGCGCCAGAGGATTGGTTAGCGTTGGCTCGGGCTGAGGGACACGCCGTGACACCGCGAGAAGGGAAAATCACCTACCGCGGGGCCACGATGCGATCGCCGCGAGTCGGTGACGACCCGGAACGGGTCGTGTATGAAGTGGTAGAGCGGACTATCACCGCCGAGGGGCAAACGTTGTTATTCCCGGACATCGCGGTGGCCACCTACTGGACCTCCCTGTCCCAGAATCCTGCGGACATTCTCCCCTGGTATCCGGACCACGGCACGATGGAACCGTATCACAGCGAATATAAAACCGACATGAACCTCGAACGCTTGCCGTCCGGTAAATTCGCGACCAATCAGTTGATTCTCCAAATTGCCCTTCTCACCTTCAATCTCCTGCGCATCATGGGCCAAGCGACCCTCGGCAATCCCCACGTGCCCTTACGCCAACCCGTCGTACGCCGCCGTCTCCGCACCGTCATCCAAAATCTGGTGTTCTGTGCGGCTCGGCTCATCCGCCATGCTCGCCGGGAATGGGCGTGCTATGCGCGCCACAACCCCTGGCGCCATGTCCTGGGGTCTCTCTACGCTCAATTGACCTAACGCAATGGCAGACAGAACCCCACAAGAAGAGTCTGCACGCCCCACCCTCAGACGAATGGTGCCGCTGCGATCCGCAGCGGGTTTTGCCCTGCTTGTCGCACCTCGTCCACCCGGACTTTAGCCTGCACGCATCGCGCATTCCAGTTAAGAAGCAAGATTATTACCGTATAGTGGTACTTTATGCCTTATATTGGCATCGATGGCAGGTGACTAAATTCTCTGTCACGGATTCAGGTTATTGATAATTTTCGGCGCGGTTCCCGTGATTGTATGCTGGGCTCGATACGTAAAGGTCGCCGTGGTACCACACGATGCCTCTGGGCTGACCGTCTGTCCCTGCCACTATAGCCACGCCATCACACCGGAACGGGTCAATGGCGTGGTTCGCCGAGTGGTTAATCGATGAGGGCGGTAGAAGTTCCCTGTTCTCGGGGACAGCCTGGGAGGTATGCCCTGGGTAGAATGCCACAGCGGCACACCCGCTGCTCGCGCTCCCGGAGAGACATTTTGGGAGACGCGCGTTGGACATGCGGCTGTGGGAATGCTGCTGAAATAATCCCGGACGTAAAAACCCGTGGGGGCAACGGATGGACGTTGCCCCCACGGGTTTATATTGGTTTGTTCAAGTAAGAGTGGCCTCGGTGGGCGTATGCTGTAAAGCCTTCCGAAAGTGATCGGGAGATTCCGGGATGGTGAAGGCAGTAACCACCGATGCGGCGAGAGCGACCACTAATAATGCAAAGCCCGCAGTATAGGAGATTTGATTGATGATGATGCCCATGAGTATAGGGGCCAAAAATCCCCCAGCTTGTCCTCCGAAGTTAATTATCGAGCCACCAGATGCCATCACTTTAGCAGACAGAAGCCGTATCGGAAGTCCGAAGATTGGTAAAAATGCCATTTGTAAAAAGAACAAGGCAATCGTCATAAACGTGACGTAGGCAGTGACCGATGAAGCAGTGGCCATCAAGATTAAGAAAATAATTCCCAAAACTTCTACCGAGACCACCAGTCGTCGAAAATGTGCATGAAACACTCGATCGAAGAGCCACCCGCCTAATATCGTTCCGATTGCACCCGCAAACCACGGAATGGCCACTAAGACTCCGGTAGCGATTAGGTGCACATGTCGGGCGTCGACAAGGTAGGTGGGAACCCACGCGAGGAGACCCCAAATCACAATGTCAAATGTGCCAAACATAATCGCAAATCGCCAGATTAGCCCGGATTGCAGAACGTCTCGGGTGGACTCACCTACGGTGTCGGAATCCAACGACGCATCGACCGCTGTCGGTGCTGTTGTCTCATGAGCGACCGCCGTGCGGGGCAACCAGATCCATAACACGATAGCTATAATGATACCGAGACCCATAATCATAAAAAAAGCGTGCCGCCAACCCAGAAGGACAATAGCCGGTGCCGCGATGAGGGGTGCCAAGGCGGCACCAAACGAGTTTGATGAGAGCATCCAGCTGTTTGCTGTTACTCGTTGACTGGGGCGCACCCGTTCGCTAATCGCTTTCATTGAGGCGGCGGGGAATGTCCCCTCGGTAATGCCAAACAGGCCACGGACAAAAAGGAGTCCCACATAGGAGCTCACGATGCCCGTGAGGCCCGTGAAGATTGACCAGAGGGTTAGGGATAGAGTCATGGCTTTGCGAGCACCCAGTCGGTCGCTGATGAAACCCCCTGGGATTTGGAAAATCGCATAAGTCAACGCAAAAGCACTCATAATGCCACCCAGTTCGATGGTGTTAAGTTGAAAGGTCTTGCCAATATCCGGAAGTGCAATGGAGATGACAAGTCGATCAATGTAGTCAATTAGCCACGCGACAAATAACAAAATGACGGTCACGCGGGCGACACGTCTCGCATCCATAATTTCTCCCCCTCAGTGTTGAAAGTAATTCTTTACAAGTTTATAATGATGAAAGAAATTTTTCAAGAGACGAGGTTATGAAAATTATCGAAATTCACAACAAGCTACAGGGTGCGCTGCCAAAAGCCTCGCCCCGTATTCAGAAAGCTTTGGTGTGGCTGGCGCAACATACCCCCGAGGTGGCTTGGAACGGCCTTGAGAGGGTGTCCCAAGAAGCGGGAGTAAGTCCCGCGACGATGGTTCGTGCGGTCCAGTCCGCAGGATTTGCGGGATATGTGGAGTTGCAACGACAGGTGCGGGACCTTGGGCCTTCACCCTCGTTGGCTTGGCGCCTTTTCCGCGAGCACGAGTCCAGTGGGCCGGAGGATGTCATTACCTCGGTCGTCCGACAAGAAACCTCCAATCTCGAGCAATTAGGCCAGATTTTGCGCCCACAACTTCCGGCATTGGTGACATGGCTTTTGCAACGGCGACGTATTGTTGTCGTCGCCAGCTTAATGACAGCCGCACTTGCTGATCATCTGGCTCTCCATCTTCGCCTCTTGCTCGGAGCGGTAGACTATGTGGACGCATCCTCGAGTGAGGCATGGTTGCGCATCCGAGACCTCAAACCCGAAGACGGGGTCATCGGGGTCAGTTATCCGCGGTATTCCGAAGCCACAGCTGCTTTTTTGGCCAGAGCCTATCGTCGGACGCCCCATATCATGTTTTTAACCGACCTTTCTGGAGTCTCTCCTAAAAATGTGACGATGACGGTGCGTCTACCGAGTGCATCAGAATC
>PXYT01000036.1 GCA_003023725.1 Sulfobacillus benefaciens
TGGCTAGAGGGCTTTTGGCGAACCCTTTGCGAGTAAAGCTCACGTGAGTGGGTTCCTCGTAAGAATCCCCCGCCTTTAGGCGTGGGGAGTGTCAACCGTGTCTGTGAATGTCGGGTATCCGGATCTCGGGTTTCAGATGGGATAGCATCCGATGCACTGAGTCGTCCAGTACCGTCTTCATGAAATGGAATTCGGCGGGTTTGTATGACGTGAATGGGTAAAACACGCATCTTAAAAGCTCGTTCCAAGTACGTGCGTAAGAGACCATTACCCAACTGGTCGGCCACAAAGTCGGCCATCCAGGCGCCGAGTCTGAACGATCTGGTTGATTCCTTTGTTTCCCGGATACAGAGGCGATTCTCGGGAAACAAGGGTTTCTCGCCAGGGGACATGCGAATCTAAATAGATGGGCAGATCGACAACCAGTACGGCCCATTACTGCCACGTCGTAAACCACTGTAGCTATATTCCCTTCCCGGGAGTTAAAATTGAAGTGTCAAAGGGCTGCACGTACCTTGATTCGTGACGAAGTTTACACTACCGAATGTCCTAAAATTCAGGAAGCCTGGTCAATGGTTGACTGCTTGTTTCCCGTGGTGCGGGTCGCGTTATGCGAATGATGTGTGGGATAATTGCTAAAATAGCCGAGATTTCATGGACAGGGAGGAGAGAAAGGAACCATGAACAGGGTTGCCTCTTTCGCCATGGCTTTGACTGTGTTGTTGTTTGTCACCGGGTGCGGAGCCGTGCTGGCGCCCCGCATAGGTTCTGGCGGGTATCCCGCAGCCGTGGCTTGGGTCGACCACCGGCTCTCACCCAAAGATTATATCTTGCTTATCGGGTTAAGCCGATCACCCCGGCACCATCCTCTGACGGTCTACATCATGCGCCGACAGGTGAAACTGGTGGGACGAGCCCTGCCAAGGAATACTCTGGTGGGAATTGCGGTCAATCCCAAACGTCCCAAATGGATGGGGCGCATTTATTACCAACTCCCTAACCAGAAACACTGGAGGGTGTTGGTGAATCATAGCGGCCCATCTCCTTCTCCATGATGATCGCATAGTCAAAAGGAGGGCAGGGTTGTGGCAACAAAATTTTCTGACAAGGCAGAACCTCATTATCTCCGAGCCGTTCACTACGAAGAACAGGGGCGGATCGAGGATGCCATTCGCGAATACCGTATGGCAAATCGTATAAAAAAAGATTTAATCCCCGCACGCAAGCGCCTGGGCGACTTGTTTATCCGCATAGGACGAACGGAAGAGGCGATTCAGCAGTACGAGAAAGCCGTTGAGACGACATCTCAGAAAAGGAAATGGAAACGGATTCTTGTGCCGGAAGAAGATAAATATTCCTTGCCACAGGTGTTGCAATCTCTGGCCAGGGCTTACGAGACACTAGGCTATCATGACCGGCTAGTGGAAACATGGACAAAAATTGCCCACTCGTCACCTCTTCAACCCGGCGACGAGCGTATCATCGTGTGGGCTCAGAGTAAATTGAAGGATGCCAGAAACGATGAGGGGAACGATGTTGATGGGAAGTGACACATATTCGGCGCATTTCATTACCGAAGAGAGCCAGTGTTTGAAAGACAATTTTTTGGGGGATCCTGCGGTAAGAACTACGGTCGTGATATCGCCCAACGAGATCCCTCAAGATCATCCTTTGCCGACTATCTGGGTCTTGTCGGGTTATACCGGACGCGGTCTCTCTTATTTAAACCAAAGTCCGTGGCAAGAAAATTTTCTGGACCGCCTAAACCGATTGCGAAGAAGCGGTATGCCTCCCGTGCGGGCGGTTCTTCCTGACTGTTTTACGAAACTGGGAGGCAGCCAATACCTGGATTCGCCGGTAACCGGACTGTATGCAACTTATGTGTTTGATGAATTACGTTCCCGTATTGAGTCGCGTTTCATCCCGTCGTCCCGCGCTGTGATGGGAAAATCGTCGGGGGGATTTGGCGCTTTTGCGGCGCTGATCACGCGTCCCGGTTTGTTTCAGGGTGTGGCCTCGCATTCGGGGGATATGCTGTTTGAATGGTCCTATCTTCCTGATTTTCCTAAGGCCTATCAACTTATTCAAAGCCAAGGAGGTGTGATCCCGTTTATTCGGGCTTTTGATGAGCGCCAAAACAAGCCAGGAAGCTGGATTAGCGCTATGAACGTCATTTGCATGTCCGCTGTCTATAGTCCCAATTTAGCCGAAGAGGGGTTCCCTGCGGATTTTCCTTTGAATTTCGACACGTTGGAATTGAATTCGCGCGTATGGGAAAAGTGGTTGGACTGGGATCCGGTTCGGTTGGTTGAACGAAATGCCGTCCAGGAAAGTTTGCGCTCGCTCAAGATTCTGTACTTTGACGCGGGTCGTGAAGATGAGTTTCAATTACAGTATGGTGCCGCGAGGTTGCATAAAAAACTGGACGAGTATCAAATTTCCCATGTGTTTGAACTGTTTGACGGCGGCCATTTCCACACGAATCATCGTTTAGATAAGTCTTTGCGGCTTTTGGCGGAGGTTTTGTGACATAAGGAAGATTCAGCCAAACCTCAGGTAAATGGGTCGGTTGTTAACAGTTTTGCAACGATTTGGCGTTTATTATAGAGTTAACGCGATCGATTGCAATCCGGACGAGGAGGTTGGTACGATGAATACACGACTAGTGAAAGAAGTCATCGCCGGTGGTGTCTTAGTCGGTCTTGAAGCCTTGCTGTTATACGGACATGGCGGTTTATTCAATCGCTACCCCATTACCACGGCCTCACCCAAGCAAGCCAATAATGTCCGGTATGTGCCCGTTACGAAGCTGGCATCAGTGCAGAATTCTCAGAACTGGGCCGGATATGAAGTCACTTCCGGCACCTATACCAGCGTTTCAGCGTCATGGCGGGTTCCCCAGGTGACGAGCCCTCGGGGTGTCGCAGCTCAGTGGATTGGTCTGGGTGGGGTAAACAGCCATGAACTGGTGCAGACCGGTACGATTGAACAGCAAAGCGGGAATGGTCCGACTGCAGATGTCTTTGTTGAAAAACTGCCGAATCATGCGCAAAACATTATGTCAGTCCCTTTAGGAGCACAGATATCGGCCTCGATCACACCGGCTGGCAATAATCAATGGACATTGAGCATTAGTGCGAATTATAATGGACAGACCCGAACCAAGAGTGTCACCATGAATGTGTCGCCTAACTATGCCCTAGGCATGGGAACGTCGGCGGAATGGATTTTTGAGGACCCCGCCAACACTCAAGGGTCGTTATACCATTTAGCCAAGACTCAACCGGTCACCTTTAGCCATGTCGAAGCCAATGGGCAGGCCGTCGGCACCGCCAGTGCCTTGATCATGACCGGCGGTGTTGGACGGCCGAGGGTTGAACCGACCATGATGAAAAAGGGGGCTTTTACTGTCCAGGATGTTCGGGGATCGTTCCGTCGGCCTTTTCCGGTTAGCAATTGGGGACCGGGAAGCGGGGTAATTCGAGAACAGCAGGGCGGCGGGTTTAGTATCAGCGGTCCCGGTTTCTCCATTACAACTCCCGGTTATGGCGATGGCGCAGGAACTTTGGGCGGGTGGGGAGGCTGGACGTCATTCGTTCACTCCGTGGTCATCCGGATTCCCCGAGGACCTTGGACTGGCGTGAGTCTTTGATCCGAGGTTGATCCCTGCCTTGGGGCGGTACTAAGGCGCTGGCTAAAATGTCTGAACTCCTCAGCGTTCGGTGGTTACGTCGTGTTAATGGCATTCCTTCCCTGGGCGGCGGTCTCAAAAGATGCGTTCAATCGCTACGGTGTATTCGTCCCTGTTGAAGAAGAACCGGAACCAAAAGAACCCGTAAAGACGCAAGTGGGGATTGACCGGGGACTGGGGGAGCCCGTCAGTCTTTCGACAGGAAAAATGTGTCGCAATCCCCTTTTTCCTTCGCAAGGATGACAACCGTCGGGAAAGGGCCCGGCGAAAACCTGCAATGAAACAGAAAGGTTCTATCAATAGAGCCAAAGCATGTTGTGACGGTTGCACATATTCACGCCAGGACGGCAGATCGTCGTGTAAACTTCCTGCAACAAGTCGGCACACGGTTGATTAACGCCAACCAAGTGGTGGCTGTTGAGAGTTGGCAGGTACAGAATATGATGGTCTAATCACCCTCTTGTACAATCCGTCGCAGATGTCGGATGGGACGAATAGATACGCCAACTCGAATATCAAGCTCCGTGGTATGGGAGAAGGGTAGTCACGATGAACAAGTTCACCTCGTCCAGTACACGGTGTTTTGACTGTGGTCATGTCACTCCGAAGAGGCCTCTCCATTCGCAATTGGATGTGTCCAGAAAGCGGAGAATATCTCGACCGAGATATCAATGCCATACAACATCTTATCCGCAGGGCTTGCGCTGTTAATCCGTCAAGAGGTCGTAAGGTCTGCCCCTAAATTCAAGATGCGATCAATTGCAGACGGACCCGACAAAATCTCGAATGTCGAGATCCGGCAGTGATTTCAGATAGGATCCGTGGAACTTCTTATGTTGCTCGCGATTCATGAGTCTGATCTCCAAACCGCGGTCATACACTGGCGTAAAAGGCACACAAAATCCTGTGTCGAATCCGGCGATTAATAGGAGATTATGGACCGTTAGGTAGAATATCCGCGGGATGGGTGCTCACGAACAAATCAGGACAACGGTTTACCATAAGCTGGGTCGCGTAATCGGCTATCCCAGGCACCAGTGACGTCGCGGGCCTGCGTCACAAGCAATGAAACACGGCAATTATTTGAAATAGTACGGTTTAGCGTGTTGTAAACGCTCCGTTGGCTTCCAAGATCTCCCAGTGTGTCAAGACCAAGCACACAATCCGGAGGTCTCGAGTTGTCCACCCACTGCTCACAGGCCATTTTATGTCTCCGCGCTATGGGGAAACCATAGAACTGACCACCGACCGCCTCCCTTCTCGAAAAGGGGAGGCGGCATGGCATTCTTTTCTTCTATGTCTTGCACGGGTTTACCGTTTTGTTTTCCCAAGTCTTATTCGACAACAACCCGTATAACTTTTGCTGTTATTCGTCGTGAAAAAGGCAGCTTAATGAATATCGTTCACCCGCGGTAACTTTGGATACTCCATGATAAAATTCCGATTTTTTGGGGCCGTGACCGTGTTTGGGACGCGTTGTCGTGCATAGCACCACAACATCCCCGATGTTTCCTCCAATAATGTGACGCTCCGGAGGCTTGTGGGAGTATTCTTCCTGGACCAATAACTTTCCGCCTTCGAAGTCATGGCCGGATTCACTCAGGACAATGATAAGTTGTAAAGGAAAAAGGACCGATCCATGACGGTCCTGATGCCATAAATTAAATCCGCCCGTGGGATAATGGAGCATCATAACGCCGGTTTGTTTTTGTCCCGCGTCGTGACAGAGAGTTAAAAACTCATCGAGAGAGGGGGGGAATTGGTGGCTCATCGGGGTGTCCCAGAGATGATGGGCGATGTCGCGCAGATAAGGGTACATTTTCTTGCGCAACTGCGTCAGAAATTCCGGGGACGGGTCTCGAAAATAACGGTACTCTCCGTGACCGAAATTATGGTGTTCCATATCCACCGTCGGGCCAAAATTATCCGGATTGTGCCAGAAATCTCTTATCGTTACGCATTCTGCCTTCGTCAACCATCTGGGAATAATCGAGTATCCCTTTTGTCGGATATCCCATTCGACGCTTGACCAGTTAACGTATTCAAATCGCTGAGAGGCCAGTAACATTGTTTCACCTACTACCATATCATTTGACACTTAGTATTACACGGCACCAGAGATGGCACAAGACTATGATAGGATGTCAGATCTTCTCTGGACACTAAATGGATAGAAGCGTAATCACTGTGTGAATAGCGATCCTCGTGGCAACGGGTCATGAGTCGTCCCTCAAAATCTCGATTTGATCGAGAAAGCGGGTCAAAAGCTCACCTTTTCGCGACAACTGGTAATAGGTGTGAGTTTTGCGCGGCGTATGGTATTTTTGCCGGCGCTTCAGCGTTTTCTTAATTGATGATGTCAAGTCATGGCGATTCAGTTCTTTGCCCGGAGTTTTTTCCATTAATCCAAAGTCCAGTAGAAGTTGATAATTAGCCCGGATTTCTTCTATACTTAATCCGCTTCGCCGTCCCAAGAGTCTCTTGTGTACAATCACCGGCGTATCAGGACCATATCGTTTGGTATGGACCATTAACCGGTAAGCCACCGGATTCTTGACAAAAAAATCCCGCCAGAGGTTAATTTCCTTTTGGTCAAATTCCGTCATCGACAGTCATCTCCTCACCTTGATGTTAACCCATCCCGCTCATTATGGGCGGACGAAATGAAAGGTCTACAGGAGACAGAACTCCTGAAAAACCAAAGTATGAGAGCGTAAGAGTTTAAGAGAAAGAGGAGGGAATGGGAACCTAGGCGGTTCCCGAATTTATGAGTATCATTCGTTGCGAAAATCTTGGATTTCGTCACGACAGAGCGCCGGGAGATATCCTCGGTGACATCTCATTTGAGGTGTGCCCTTCTGAATTGGTGATGATTGTCGGAGCATCGGGGACCGGGAAAAGCACACTGTTAAGGCTGTTAAACCGTCTGCAAGATCCAGACAGGGGACAGCGCTGGTTTCAGAACAAACGCTATGAAGAATGGCCGATCCCTCAGTTGCGCAAGCGTATCGGGCTAGCCTTGCAGGGAGCGGTAATGTTGGAGGGAACGGTCCTGGACAACATCCTCGCTGGTCCCAGAATTTGGCATGAAATGATTGACCCCGCGGAATATCTGGGACTGGTCCATTTGCCGACTGATTACTTAATGCGCCCGGCTCGGGATTTGAGCGGGGGGGAACGACACCGCGTGGCTCTCGCTCGGCTTTTGGCCAATCATCCGGATGTGCTCTTGCTCGATGAGCCCACCGCAGCCCTTGATCCAGGTAGCCGCATGGAGATTGGTGACTTGATTCGGGATTTGTTTCAGAAGTGGCAGGATCGTTTGACGGTGGTGTGGGTGAGTCACTTTCTGGACGAAGTGGAAAGATATGCCGACCGGGTGTTATATCTGGAAGGCGGGTCCATGGTTTTGGACGGACCGTGGAGTGAAATAGGCAAAGAAATTACCCGCCGTTTGTTTGATAAAGGATACATTGAGGGGGGAGTTCTGTCGTAGATGCATGCGGACTTAGCACCAGGCAAACTGGTTTTGTTACTGGTATTGATTGGGATCAGTTTGATTATTTCCCGCATCCGCCGTTATGGACTTGAGCGTGACTTGTTGGAAGGGACTGTTCGTACTTTTGTTCAGCTATTTGCTGTGGGTTTTGTGCTGGATGCCATATTCCGTGCGAATCATTGGTATTGGACGGTTCTCATGCTGCTGGTCATGGTCGTAGTCGCAACGCAAAACGCCAGCCGGCGAGGCCGGGGCATTCCGGGAATCTTTTGGTGGGCCGGGGTTTCCATCGCTTGCGGAACTTTGTTGACCATGATGCTGCTTTTGGGCTTGCAAATTATTCAGTTTTCGCCGCGCTATGTCATACCTGTGGGCGGGATGATTATCGGCAATTCTATGATTGCTTCGGGGTTGGTACTAAACCGATTTCTCGAAGATCTGGCTCTCAAACGGGAACGGGTTGAAACCTACCTGAGTTTAGGGGCCTCTCCCGAATTTGCCATTAAAAATGTTTTGTCTCCCTCGGTTAGAGGAGGTATGATCCCTACGGTGGACTCTATGAAAACCGTAGGGCTGGTGTCCCTTCCCGGAATGATGACCGGAGCGATTCTGGCCGGAGATAATCCCCTCGGCGCTGTGGAATTGCAAATTATGGTCATGCTGGTGTTGGCCACGGCTGTGATGATTACCAGTACCGTCCTGGGATACATTCTATCCCGCGTGGCATTTACGCCTTCTCAACAACTGATTACTCTTCAACAACCCACAAGGTAGGTGTTGACGGTGTTTGATGGGGCGCTTGCAAAAACCTTTGTTGTTACGTCCACGGATACCCCGTGAAGATCGTCAAGGCCGTGTCATGTGAGGTCCTAGCATTTGTTCGTCCAGGCTCTGTAAAAATTATGAGGGGGGCGGAATGGTTAATGTTAACCTGGTGTGTTAAGCGATCTTGGCAGAGACGAAGGGAACCCGCTTGACAAGAAGAAACGCTCGATTACGGTGTCGGTGATCCGTCGATACAGAGAACCGCTCGTACCCTCTCTCCGTAAAGACCCCACATTACCACCAATCAAAAGTCCTCAATTTTTGTTCCGAGGAAGCTGTTTTAGGTCTAGTGGCATGAATCGGGAAATTCTGGAAGGGAAGACAAAAAAGTGTGAACTCGGCAAACAGAAAATGGTGAATCCGTGCGATCCGGGACACAGCTAGTCGTTACTCCCGGTTCGCTCTATCTGGCGGGCCGCAGAGTTTTCTCCGTGACTTCCATGGGATTTTGGTATACTGGTCATAACGTCACGTCATAACGGTCATAGGTGGGGGATTCCTTGCAATTACTCGCACAATTTTCGCCAAACATGCCGACTATCCAACGGAGATTTTGGGCAGATCTGGAACAAACCGAAGAATGGTTACAGAACCTGAATAAAGATGTCACGGAGCGAACACTATTTCTCAGAGGCAAAACATTGGCACAGCTCGAGCCGTGGTTGCCGTGGTTACGGTCACCGGTAGAAATGGAAGGCTGGCTGGATCCGATGGAAGTGCAGTTAACGTGGCGCTATCTTCTCGAATTCTTGGTCGATTCGGGACCCGATAGTATCATGATCCCATGTGGGGGGGAAGCCGCTGTACAGTGGAGTTCTGACAAAATTACCGTTCGGGCTCCTCATCATTCTTGGCTGTGGTCCCATGTTATTGACAGTTGGGATCCGGCTGCCTGGCCTGTAGAGGAACGGGTCGAGTGGTGGGAACATGGGCGTCTTCAACAAGCGGCCCGTACCCACTGGGGATTGTTTGAACAATGGCAGTATCCGTACGGGATGGAAGAATGGCGTATTCATGTCAACCGCAACTTTCGTGCGGCTCTCCGGGTATGGTGGCAGCAACTGGCAAAACGCCTTGGCAGCCGCACCTTAAAAGTCAGCTGGCGGAAAGAAAGTCCGGATAATCCGGATAGGTTGTTAGGCCTCCCAGTGCGCACGGCATTCGTCGGGATTCAGATTTCCGGCAATGAGCCGGAGTTTTGGCCAGCGGTCCTCCGTTGGCCTGAGCCGCGGCACTTGCGGGCGGTAATGCATTGGTTCAGTCCTGCGTGGAATGCCTGGTGGGCAACGCGCGTTTCTTTAAAACGCTGGAAACAAGGAACACGATTGGAAGCCCAGTATACGCTGAGCAAGAGACCGTTAACGAAGAATGCCGTAAGAATCATCCGCCAGGAGATGCATCATTTTCCCATCTTCCATCTTCAGCCAGTTATGATGGCCGATACGGTCCACATTCATCATGGGTGGAGCGCACTAGTGGAAAGGGCCGAGGCCAGCCAATGGAAGGAACAGGTTACCAACCACCTGAACACCTATTCGTGGCCCCGGCCGCAGTCCATGCGCATTCCGAGGCGTATACGCCTGAGTTCTTCATGGACGGTGGACCGCCTGAGTTCGCATCGGGGAATGTGGACTATTAAACACCAGACCCTTCCCTTGACACTCCAGATCTACTGGCCGCGAAGAAACCATGCGGGCAATCTCACCGTGACATTTCAAAATCAAGTTACAGCCAGTTTGTACGACCTGGATCCCCGGTCGGAAATCGACCGTTTTTCGCTTAACCGGCGTTATTGGGCTGCAATCGTTGTTTATCGCATCTTGCCAATGCTCGAACAATTGGTCCTGAATCCTGAACGATCCTAACCGACAGGTGGACTCAACTGGTTTGTTCCGTTCTCATACGGTCCATCATCATTCTAAGAATTGAGACTTCTTTAGCCAGGCGTGTACGTGTTGTCCGTAATTCCAGAAGTTCTTGTTGAGATTCAACGGGCAATGGTACATGCGCAGCAATCCAATAAGACAGGGCCTCGGGCTCTGTGGGAAGTTGGAGACGGGTTCGTTCGGTCCGAACAAAACTCCAGATTTCGGAACTTAAGGCGGTAGCTTCATCGATAAGCAACGTCGGGACGGAATCGTCAAGGTCGGGCAGATATTTAAACTGGCCGACCATGTATTTGTTGCCATGCCGATACGACAGGAGGCTAATGCGGCTAATACCTGTTAACTCCAGGTCCATGGCACCATCTTCGGTTTCTTGCACCTGCAATACACGTGCCGACGTGCCGATGTTGGATGGCTCGATGTCATGGTCAGTTGAGCCCAAGTCGTCGCCGATACGTTCTTTGCAAACGCACAGCGCCGTGTCTTGCTGAATGCAATAAGTTATCATCAGCTTGTGGGCGGGATCCTCAATTCGCAAGCGGGTTTTAGCGCCCGGGAAAAGAATCCCTTTTATCGGAAGAATTGGCATACTGATCGTTTCTCGGCTTGCAGGCATTGCGCCACCCCCTATAAACCTTCCTGTAAATGGACTGGCTACCATATTTCTCGTCCCAGATATGGGATTAAGACTTATTTTACCGAATTCCGCGAACTCGCACAAAGAAAATTATGGGGGCACGGGAAATTATCTTGACATTTTTTTGTCATCCGTACTTCGGCATAGATTAAGATGCTACGGACCCGCCCCTTATTTCTATGGGCTGATGGCCTTTGGAAATGACGTGAGGGGATAAAGGGAAGGACCTTGAGGGGCCTTGTTGCAAGCCACGATGACGTTCACTGTGCTGACGGGTTTGTTGGGGCGACGAGGTTTTGCTGTGAACGGGGGTTCGTGTCCTAGAGAATCCATGAGGGAAGCCGTGAAGCATAGCAAAAAATGCTACAATAAACACGAATATTGGGTGGACAGGGGGAAGTACCCATGACAAATTTAACGGCTTTTGGCCTGAGTGATGAACAGCAAATGTTTCGCGAAACCATCAGGCGGATGGCGGAAGAGAAGATTAAGCCGCGTGCCGCGGAAATTGATGAAAGCGGCGAATTTCCTTGGGACATTGTGGAACTTTTCCGAGAGTACGGATTGATGGGTGTGGCCATGCCTGAAGCGTACGGAGGCACAGGGGCCGATCTGTTGACGTTCTGCATTGCTGTAGAGGAGGTGGCGCGGGCGTGCGCCACGTCAGCACTTATTATCGCTGCCCAGCATTTGGGGGCGATGCCCATTCTTATTGCCGGCAATGAAGAACAAAAACGACGATATCTACCGGCTATTGCTCAGGGTGAGAGACTGAGTGCATTTGGTTTAACGGAATCTGAGGCCGGTTCGGATGCAGGAGGCACCAAGACAAGGGCCGTGCGGAACGGCGACGATTACCTGTTGACAGGAAGCAAGGTATTCATTACCAATGGTGGTTTGGCCAAGACTATGGTGGTGTTTGCATCCACGGACCCGTCTAAAGGAACACGAGGTATTTCAGCTTTTATTGTAGAGTTGGACCAGCATGGAGTATCGGTGGGCCGGATTGAGAAGAAGATGGGAATTCGCGGTTCCCAAACCGCGCAGTTGCTTTTCGATAACGTACGCGTCAGCGCGTCAAACCGGCTGGGGCAAGAAGGGGAAGGTTTCAAAATTGCCATGCGCACTCTAGACCGAACGCGTCCGGGAATTGCCGCGCAGGCTCTGGGTATTGCACAAGGGGCTTTGGATGTCGCTGTGGATTATTTGTATCAAAGACAGCAATTTGGCCAGGCTTTGAGTCAATTTGAGGGATTGCAGTTTATGATCGCCGACATGCAAACGCAGGTTGAAGCTAGTCGCCAATTATTGTACCGCGCCGCCGGCATCATTGAATCGGCAGGGTTTGAGAGTCATGCCAGTGAAGAAGTCACTCGTTATTCGGCAATGGCCAAACTCATGTGTTCTGATACGGCTATGCGGGTTACGACAGACGCAGTGCAGTTATTGGGAGGTTACGGGTATATTAGCGACTACCCCGTCGAGCGCATGATGAGGGATGCAAAAATTACGCAAATTTATGAGGGAACGAATCAAATTCAAAGGCTGGTCATTTTTCGCAACATGAGTCATGGGAGTGTATGACGCAAATGAGAAAAGTGTCCATTAACGATAGTGCTGCCTATGTCGGACAGCAGGTTATCATTGAAGGGTGGGTGACCCATCATCGGTCCTCCGGTAAAATTCACTTTATCGTGGTTCGGGACGGAACCGGAGTACTGCAGTGCGTCGTTAAAAATCCGGATGCCATCCTCGAGGGCGTTGAGCAGTGGTCGGAACTGAACCAGGAGACCGCGGTCGAAGTCATGGGAGTTCTCCACGCCGATAACAGAGCTCCCATAGGTGTGGAATTGGAAGTGGAGTCTGTCCGGGTGATAGGATTGAGTGAAAACTATCCTATTGCACCCAAAGAGCACGGGGTGGACTTTTTGCTCGACCATCGTCATTTGTGGATTCGAAGTCCGAGGCAGACCGCCATATTGCGTATACGCGCAGCAATTGTCCATGCCATTCGCGAATTTTTGGACGATCACGGATTCATTGCGGCTGATCCTCCCGTTATTACCCCGGCGGCAGCCGAAGGAAGCACCACCTTATTTTCCATCGACTATTTTGATGAGCATGCCTATCTGTCGCAATCTGGGCAACTGTATTTGGAAGCTCTGGCCATGGCCTTGGGCCGGGTCTATTCATTCGGACCCACATTTCGCGCTGAAAAATCCAAGACGCGCCGTCATCTTATGGAGTTTTGGATGGTGGAACCCGAAATGGCGTTTTGTGATTTTGAGGAGAATTTAGCATGGCAGGAACAACTGGTTGGCTATGTGGTTCAATACGTTTTGGAAACACGAAAACAGGAACTGAGAACCATTGAAAGAGATACGGCGCGTTTAGAGCCCGTAAAACCTCCATTTCCGCGCATTACCTATGACCAAGCTTTGGAGAGATTGCGTGGAGCGGGGTTTGATCTGGAGTGGGGTGAGGATTTGGGAGCCCCCCACGAAACGGCTTTGGCGGAAATGTTTGATCGTCCGGTTTTTGTGACGCATTATCCTACGGCTTTAAAGGCCTTTTACATGCAACCCGATTCCAACAACCCGCTGGTGGCGCTTGCTGCCGACTTGTTGGCGCCTGAGGGTTATGGAGAAATCATTGGAGGAAGTCAGCGGATTCATGATCCGGATCTTCTCCAGGAACGAATGCGCCGAAACCATCTCGATTCTGATGTTTATGGCTGGTACATTGATCTCAGGCGATATGGTTCCGTCCCTCACAGCGGTTTTGGCATGGGACTGGAACGTGTTGTGGCGTGGATTTGCGGACTGGACCATGTGCGGGAAACCATTCCGTTTCCGAGGACTTTGAATCGCGTATGGCCCTGATCCCCTGGACTGCCTGCCCATGTCCGGGCGAGGATTATTGAAGGAGGAGAGAGTCAATTGGACACGTCAGCCAATAACGGACCGGTCAATATTGGCCAAGTTCTGAATCAGGCCCGCATCCGGCGGCGTCTATCGGTTGATCAAGTCAGCGACGCTCTGCACATTCGGCGAGAGTATCTTCTGGCTTTAGAGCAAAACCGATGGGATGATTTACCGGGGGAGGTTTATGCCCAGGGATTCTTGAAAAACTATGCGCGGTACGTTGACCTTAACCCAGAGGCTATGGTCGAGGAACGTCGGCGGCAAATCGGACAGCCGGTGGATCGACCGCCGGTTCCTCCCTTGGAACCCTTGAGCAGGACAGGTTTATATACTCAAACGGTAGATAGATCCTCTGGTTCGTCGCAGCCACCGCACAAACGCGCAGCCCGGCGTGAGAAAGCGGAAGCTCCCGACTATTCGAGCCCGTCCAGTCTGATTTGGCTTCTGGGGGCTTTGTTGGTACTGTTTGTCGGCGGGTTGTTTCTTTTAGCGCATTCTTCCCATCCTTCTTCGGCTCCCCGGCATCCGTTGGCGGCAGGTCAGGCCAAAAAGGCACCATCCAAGAATGTTGGGTCAGACGGATCGCGGGCGACGAAGACCAAAACACGATCGCACGTGCCTTCGACGAGCACCGTTGCCACGAATCCCGTGAACGTGCAATTGCAAACAACGTCTCAAAGCGGAAAACTTTTTTACGCTAATTATCTTGTCAATAGAACTCCTGTGAAAGTCACTCTGAATTTCAGCGCTGCATGTTGGGTAGACACTGTCATCAATGGCGTGACACAACCCGGAAAGATGTATTATGGAGGCCAAAAGGTTTCATTTACCGGCTCCAAGTCCGTTGACGTGATTCTCGGCTCACATGCTGTCGCTGTCCATGTCGACGGACGACAGGTCTCTCTTCCCAGTCCCAGCTATGTGCTTGATATGACATTTCAAGGATAATCAAAGAATGCTTTTTCTTCTGTCGGTCACAATAAGCAAAAACCGACAGCGAGGAAAGAAACATGTGGAAACTGGCATTGACACTCTTGGCGGTTGGTATGGGGTCATCAACCGCCGTTCAGCATTCCGGCGCACGTCACACGCACCATGTCGTGTCACCGCAAGGGCCTCATATTACGGCCCGGGCTGCCGTTCTTGTGGATGAGCGGACAGGAGCCATCTTGTACGAGAAAGACGCGTTCCGCCAATTAGATCCGGCCAGTGTCACAAAAATGATGACGGCTCTGTTGGTGATTGAACATGGCCATTTGTCCCAGATGGTAACAATCTCCAGTAAGGCGGCGCATGTCCCCGGTTCGGCGCTGCATATTGCTCGGGGACAAAAATATACGGTGCGTGAGCTGTTGTATGGTCTCTTAATGCGGTCGGGAAACGATGCTTCTGTGGCCTTAGCGGAAGCCGAAGCCGGATCCGTACCGAAATTTGTGGCCCAGATGAATATGAAGGCACAGGAACTAGGCGCTTTTAATACCCAGTTCGAAAATCCCAACGGATTAACGAAACCCGGGCACTTTTCGACGGCTTACGATTTGGCTTTGATTGCTCGAAAAGCCATGTCCCTTCGTTTATTCCGGCAAATCGTGAGCACACGGCAACATGACATTGTGGAACATCGTCTCGGGTATCACCGGAATCTTCATAATACCAACCAACTGCTTTACGCCTTTCCTGATGCCACAGGAATTAAAACCGGAACCACCGACGCGGCCGGAAAATGTCTGGCGGCCTCTGCGAGTCGCAATGGGCAGGATCTGATTACAGTAGTATTACACAGCCAGGACCGGTATGGTGATGCCAAAAAGCTGCTGACGTGGGGATTCGAGCACTGGTCGACGGTGGAGGTGTTGCAGCCAGGACAAATAGCGGCCCGGGTTCCCGTCGTTCACGGTGAAGAACCCATGGTGCCGGTTACTGTGACGGAACCCGTGTGGTTGTCGTTGCCTAATCAGGAGACGTATGATCTTTCAATAAGACCTT
Organism: Sulfobacillus benefaciens; assembly: GCA_003023725.1. Taxonomy (GTDB): domain Bacteria; phylum Bacillota; class Sulfobacillia; order Sulfobacillales; family Sulfobacillaceae; genus Sulfobacillus; species Sulfobacillus benefaciens. The sequence continues at coordinate 15,449 of PXYT01000036.1, forward strand.
TTCGCCTTACCGCTCCAATCCGCCGCCGGCAGCCCGCGGGACTTGTTTCGGTTGTCGCGGCGGGGCAGCCGCCGCAGGTCGCACCATTAAGAACCACACGGCCCGACGCTCTAAGGACGAGCCGCATGTCTTTTTGGCAGTGGCTGAAATTGCAATTTATCCGCGGTAAATAGGTTTGCCATATGTTAACAGCTGTTTGAGGGTTACAAGGTGGTAGCCTTGTTTCCGCAATGTCAGCAGGATGGCGGGCAGAGCGATATCGGTTTGTTTGCACGTGTCCGATGCATGCATTAAAACGATGTCGCCGGGATGAATTCGGCCGGTAACACGGTTGATGATGGTGGAGACTCCGGGATTCATCCAATCAAGCGAATCGGTGCCCCACGTGACCGTGACGTACCCAACCGATCGGGCGGCTAAAATAGATCGACTGTTGAAATCGCCATTGGGTGGCCGAACAAAAGTGGGTCGCTGGCCGGTAATGTCTCGCAAGACTTTGTCGGTTTTCAAGAGATTCTCGACAATACCGCGGTTTGATAATCCAGAATAGTTGACATGGGACCATCCATGTGACTCTACTTCGGCGCCCGCCTGAGCATAATCTCTAACGATTTGCGGGTGCTGTTGGGCCCACGGACCCGAAACAAAAATCGTAGAGGGAACATGGTCGCGCTTGAGTATGGCCAAAACTTTTGGTGGCATAACGGTTCCCCATGAAATATCGAATGTCAGCGCAGCTACTTTCTTTGTCGTGGCGACGTCTCGCAAGGAATATCGGTCCTCCACGGGCCGACTTGCTGTCGCCATTGTTAACTCCTGATACGATTGACGAACGGTCGCCCGGGCACCCCCTGGGACGGCGGTAGGGATAATCAAACTGAGGATGACCGGCCAAATGCGCTTGTGGCGAATTCCAAAAATACGCAACATCTTATCCTCCTCGTGCTTGCCGCTGCCGGGAAAGTGGGTTCAGACCCGGGGCAGAAGCCATGAAATCAGTAAACACATTACGGTTGGAACATCGGAAAAACTTTGCCTCTTTATTTTCCCGCGTCGCTACGCTATGATACGTGCGAGGTGATTGAGTTGACGACCAAAGTAGGGATGGTCTCTTTGGGCTGTCCCAAAAACCGCGTGGATTCTGAAGTCATGCTCGGAATCTTGCAGGAAGCGGGATATCAATTGACACCGGAGGCCACTGAGGCCGATGTGTTAATTGTCAATACATGCGGTTTTATTAATTCTGCGAAGCAAGAATCCATCGATACCGTGTTGGAGATGAACCAGTATCGTGAAAAGGGGCAGCTTCGAGCTCTGGTCATGGCAGGATGCCTTTCCCAGCGATACCAACAAACCCTGTGGAATGACTTGCCGGAAGTGGACGCCATGGTGGGCACCGGAGAGTTCCACCGGATTGTGGAAGCGGTGGAAGGGGCATTGCAGGGAACAAGACCGCATTTTTGGGGAGAAATGCCTGTGTCCGGTGTTAAGAGCACCCGGAAGCTGACCACTCCCGACTACACCGCCTATTTGAAAATCGCTGAAGGCTGCGACCACAGTTGTAGTTTTTGTGCTATTCCGCAAATGCGGGGAGGATATCGCAGCCGTCCATTGCAGGACATCGTGGTGGAAGCGCGGCAACTGGTGGCAAGTGGTGTCCGCGAGCTCATTCTTATCGCTCAGGATTCGACCTTATGGGGTCATGATTTATACGGAAAGCCGAGTCTGCCGCGATTGCTGTATGCCTTGCAGGAAATCCCGGAGCTGGTTATGGTTCGTATTATGTACAGTTACCCAACCCAGATTACACCGAATTTGGTTCAAGCCATGCGTGATTTGCCGGTCGTGGCAAAGTATCTCGACATGCCGCTGCAACACGCCCATCCCGATTTACTCCAGAAGATGGGGCGACCCTTTCGTCGCGAAAAGACCGAAAGGGTGTTAAATATGATCCGCGATGCTATACCGGATGTGACGCTTAGAACGACCTTCATTGTCGGATTTCCCGGTGAGACGGACGAGCATTTTAACACGCTTGTCGAGTTTATTAACAATATGAAATTTGACCATGTTGGTGTATTTACCTATTCGCATGAAGAGGGGACACGGGCAGAGAATCTTGGAGATTCTGTGCCTGAGGCGGTTAAGTTGCATCGGCGTCGCGAGGCCATGCTCTCTCAGCGGCGTGTGGTGGGATCGGTACGGGGACGGCATGTTGGCCGGGTTGTACCCGTTTTAATCGAAGAAGCCGGGGATACGGTGAGTACGGGGCGCAGTTGGATGGACGCTCCCGGAATCGATGGCGTGGTGTATGTGAAGGGACGGTACACTCCCGGCGAAGTGATTTCAGCCAGGATTACGGGCACGCGCGAATATGACCTGATAGCGGAGGATTCAGTGTGAAGGCCGCCGACTATGTGACGTTATCGCGGGTTGTTTTGACTCCGATAGTGATGATGTGTTGGCTGGCCCCATCGGGTCAGTGGCGTTGGATTGGGCTAATCCTCTTCATCGTCGCCGGGCTCACTGATTTTGCGGATGGGAGGCTGGCACGGCACTCCGCTCACACCACCCGTATCGGCTCCTATCTCGATCCTCTCGCAGACAAAATCCTGGTCTTGGGAGCTGGCCTGGCGTTAATTGCCGGAGGTCGCCTTTCCGTATGGATTGTTTTCGTCATCTTGTTGCGTGAGCTGGCAATCACTGGGTTACGCTCGGTGTTACCTTCTGGAACCACAATGGCTGCCAGTTATCCCGCGAAATGGAAAACCACGGCCCAATTGTTTGCGTTGGGCGCCTCCGCAGTATTGACAGGTTGGATTCCCGATGCCCTGTGGGTTGTGGCGATTGTTCTGACAATTTGGACAGGGGGAGAATATTTTTATCATTATTGGCCTAAAAATTGAAATAAATCCCTTATATTGTCGATTTCTTCCTTAATAGACAACCTTTAACGCGATCAGGGAGACTACTCCTATGATATACTGCCCTGTGTTTGGGCGGTGTTATTCCCTTATGCGGTGACAAAACCGAATAAAGGAGGCGAGTCGGAATGATGAAATTTTCTGTGAGAAAAATTTTCATAGTTTTTGGGGTATTTGTTGTCGTGTTGGGAATATTGCGCGGCGCTCAGTGGGTTTACTTGCACTCCGTAGTGCGCTCGCCTCTGAGGCAATCCATCAGCCGCATCCATGGAGTCAGTCGCGTCAGCATCAACCCTCAGGGAGAAATTTCGGTTATCTTAACGAAAGATGCTAATCTCATGGGAACCTATGAAGCTATAGAGACTGCCACTAAAAGTGTCATGGGGCATGCTCCGGCAAATTTGGCTATTCATAACCATCCAAATGCCAGCATGAATAGTATGGTGAATGCACTACGTTTGATCGTCGCGCAAGGGGAGGCTACAGGGCAATATGTAGCGATGAATAAAGCAATTCAACACTTGGCTGGGGATCACCATATGACGGCCACGGTGCAGCTGAGCAATCATCATATTTTCGTGTCATTACAATCAAAGAGTCATTGGCTTGATGAAGTCATGCCCTTGAAATTAGGGGGTGCAGGATCTTGATTCGGGAAGTAGTTATCGGAGCGGTTTTGGCGCTGTTAGTGTTTTTGGGGCTCAATGGGGTGGACATCTGGCCCATTATTCTGTTATTAGGCTTAGGTGTAGCGGTTTACGCCTCCGGAATTTTAAACCGTTTAGGCACGCGAGCTGTACGCAAGGTGCAAGTCAGTCAGGTGACAACTTCCTTCCAGGACATCGGCGGTCAGCATATGGCCAAGAACGAGTTGAAAGAGGCTCTCGAATTTATTTTAAAACCGGAAGTGATCAGCCGTCTTGGCATTAGGCCCTTAAAGGGCATATTACTGACCGGACCTCCCGGTACGGGCAAGACCTTATTGGCGAAGGCTGCGGCGCACTATACCGAATCGGTATTTTTGTCGGCATCGGGGTCTGAATTTGTGGAAATGTATGCAGGAGTGGGGGCCCAGAGGGTGCGGCAACTGTTTCAAGATGCCAGGACCATGGCCCGCAAGGAATCGAAGTCGAGCGCCATTATCTTTATTGACGAAATCGAGGTCATGGCCGGGAAACGGGGCAGTAATCAGTCGCACTTGGAATACGACCAGACTTTAAATCAGTTGCTGGTCGAAATGGACGGAATGCCAGTGCACGACGACGATGTCCGGATTCTTGTGATGGCAGCGACTAATCGGGTGGACTTGCTGGACCAGGCTTTGATGCGTCCTGGACGGTTTGACCGTCTCGTTCGGGTGGATTTGCCCGACCGAGAAGGGCGTCTCAGCATTTTGAAACTGCATACCCGTAATAAGCCGCTGGACGTTGACGCCGATCTGGACGTGATCGCCCGCGAAACCTTCGGATTTTCGGGGGCTCATCTGGAGAGTGTCTGTAATGAAGCTGCGATTCTGGCCATGCGCGAGGGTGCCGAATCGCTTACAACACGGCATTTGAGACAGGCTGTTGACAAGGTGATGCTGGGCGAGCGGATGGATAGAACATTACGTCGGGATGACATGAAGCGCGTCGCTATTCACGAGAGCGGGCATGCCATTATTGGAGAACTGGTTTCGCCGGGATCGGTATCTTCGGTGACTATTGCGCCCCGCGGGATGGCCTTGGGCTTTGTGCGTCATGCTCCGGATGACGACCGTCTGCTTCAGACGGTGTCGGAATTAAAGGCGGACATTCAGGTTCTTTTGGGAGGTTCTGCCGCTGAACGGACCATTTTGGGCGAACAAAGCACCGGCGCAGCCAACGACTTTGAAAAGGCTTGGGAAGTGGCCCGTCAAATGGTTCTTTCAGGAATTTCAACCCTCGGGGTGATCCACGAGGAGGCTTTGTCGCAGGATCTCCTCTACCAGACGATTCGGGACATTATTACGGAACAGCAAGAGATTGTGGATGATTTAATTGCGGAAAACCGGAAAAAACTGTTAAGCCTGGCGGATACGTTATTGGAGCATGAGACCTTATCGGGAGATCAAGTGCGCTCATTCGTCATATCTTAGCTTTACCTCACCATCGGGTACTGCCAGCGGCTTCAACGTGTCCGGGACCACAATTGCCCATGGGTTGCCGGGCAGTTGTATTTCTATCCTAAATATGGCATGATCATAACACCTGATAGTACGGAGGGACAGGCGTGTTTAATGTTGCCGGCCTCGTGGCGGTAGGCGATGAAGTATTAAGCGGGGAAGTCATCAATTCCAATGCCGCGTGGTTGGCACAACAACTGTTATCGGTCGGGATTCACACCAAATGGCACATGGTTGTTGGGGACGATGTGACGGCCATATCGCAAGCATTGGAATGGATACATTCACGGGTCGATCTAGCGATTGTGATAGGAGGTTTGGGTCCGACCGCCGATGACCTGACCAAAGATGCGGTAGCCGACCACTTTCACTGGGATTTGGTTGTGGATGCGGCGACGGCAGATTACATTGCTGCTCATCACGGGCGAAGCCCCGGATGGCAGGAATCGGTCTCACGACAGGCTCAAATTATCACGGGAGCAACAGTCTGGCAAAATCCCAACGGACAGGCGCCGGGGCAACTTATTGAGACTTCTCGAGGTGTGATTGTTCTCTTGCCGGGACCTCCTCGGGAACTTGAAGGGTTGGTCCGCGGTTTCTTGTTGCCGTGGCTTAAACAAGGACGTGCTCATAGCCAAGTGATTCGCAGAACACTGACGTCTTTTGAGGCCGGTGAGTCGGCACTCGCGCACCAATTGCTCCCACTGCTTTCAGGACAACATCCAAAAATGGGTATTTACGCTAATCCGGGAAACGTTGAAGTACGATTAGAGACTTCAACATCCGACAAACAACGGGTATTAAGCGAAAGGGCTGTGGCCTGGATCCGGGGCAGGATCTCTGGGCGGCTTTATGAATTGAACCAGGTCAATCGCGCTCACGTATTATTGGAGACTTTGATCGGGCGGAGGGAAACTTTAAGTGCCATGGAATCCCTGACCGGAGGGCTCGTCTTGGCGAGGCTGATAAATGTTCCCGGGGCCTCGCTTTGTGTGGCTGGCGGAGCCATTGCGTATACTGATCGGGTTAAGATGCTGCTGGGGGTGCCCTTGGAAATTCTCGAGCAACATGGGGCCGTCAGCGCAGAGTGTGCGGAGTCCATGGCCCGCAGCATACGACAAGAGTACGGAACTGATTGGGGCATAGGTACCACGGGTTACGCAGGTCCGAGCGGGGGCGATGAGGAAAATCCGGTGGGAACCTTCTATGCAGCTGTCGTGGGGCCCGAGGGAAGCCGGGTGAAACGACGCATGGTGGCTTTGGATCGGCAAGGTGTCCGCGAAGCCGCTGTCGAACTGGCATTAACTATCCTTTGGGAAATGCTTGACCTTTCCGAGACCTATGGCAGCCCTTGAGGATAGGATTTAACCAACAAAATCAACTACGAAGGAGTTATCAATGGAACAAGAATCTTTGAAACTGGAAACATTTAAGAGCATGGGGTTATCCATTCCCGTATTGAAGGCCCTGGAAGAAATGGGATTCGAGGAACCGTCGCCTATTCAAGTTCGGACCATTCCCTTAATCTTGGAAGGACATGATTTGATTGGTCAGGCTCAAACCGGAACCGGGAAAACGGCCGCATTTGGCGTTCCCATTGTGGAACGGTTGGACCACCGCAGTAAAAAGGTGCAGGCGTTGGTCATGGCTCCAACCAGGGAGTTGGCCATTCAGGTGTCTGAAGAAATCACCAAGATTGGGCGTCATGCCGGGGTAAAAGTGGTGCCGATATATGGTGGGCAGTCCTATGACCGGCAATTGAAAGCCCTGGAGCACGGAGCTCAAGTTGTTATCGGCACACCGGGGCGGGTGATGGATCACATTCGGCGGGGGACACTGAAATTGGAATCTGTTCGCATGGTGGTTCTGGATGAGGCAGACGAAATGCTCGATATGGGATTCATCGAAGACGTGGAATTCATTTTGCAGAACATTCCCAGTGAGCGGCAAACCATGTTGTTTTCCGCGACCGTTCCGGAAGCCATTGCCCGGTTGGCACGGAAGTATCTAAAAAATCCGGAGCACATCTCAATCAGTCCGGAAAGGCTGACGGTTCCGAAAACCGAACAGGTTTACTACGAGGTGCGGGAACATGAAAAATTGGACGGCTTGTCGCGGATACTGGACATGGAGAGTGCCGAGAGGACTATCATTTTCTGCCGTACCAAAAAACGAGTTGATGAGCTGGCGGAAGGGTTGCAGGCGCGGGGCTACTCGGCGGAAGCTATACACGGCGATTTAAACCAAGTTCAACGTAACCGCGTGCTGAAGCGTTTCAAGGATGGCGTCAGTGAGATTTTGGTCGCGACGGATGTAGCTGCGCGAGGTCTGGATATTGAAAATGTCACCCACGTGATCAATTACGACTTGCCCCAAGACACGGAATCCTATGTGCACCGTATTGGACGAACAGGGCGGGCCGGTCGTAGCGGCACGGCTGTCACGCTGGTGCTGCCAAAAGAATTCCGGCAGTTCCGCCAAATGGAGAGAATTTTGCGTGTTCGCGTACAAAGGCGGCCCCTGCCGACTCAGGAAGACGTGGCCGAGAAGCAGCGTGAGGCCTTGAAAAACCGCTTGGCAGATGAAATTGAACGCGGCGTGTTACCGGCATACCAAGATATTGTCATGGAATTGGCCGAGTCTTATGATAGCGTAGATATTGCTGCAGCGGCGTTGCGTCTTATGCTAGACAAAGGACGCGACCAGAGCGCGGAAGGAGAGTTTGGCGAAACTGGCGCCGAACCGGGCATGGTCAGGCTGTTCCTGAACTTGGGACGCATGGACCGCGTGTCTCCGGCGGATATCGTCAGGGGTCTGGCGGAAGGTGCGCACATTTCCGGAAGCGTGATCGGATTGATAGACATTTACGATCGGTTTACGTTTGTGGAAGTGCCACAGGACGCAGCGGCGAAAGTGCTTCAAAACCTTGGCTCTATCGTCATTCGTGGAAAGTCGGTCAACATGGAACCGGCTCGGCCGAGGTAACCCGGCGATTTTTGAAGGGTTAAGGCGATAGTTTCACAGGTAGGCCAGCAGGGGGAGGAAGAAACTATGGCGATGGACCGGAATAAGGCATTGGATCTGGCCCTGGCGCAAATTGAAAAACAATTTGGCAAAGGCTCGATCATGCGGTTGGGTGAAGCGTCATCGCAAACGGCCATCGATGTCATTTCTACGGGGTGTCTCCCACTCGATATTGCTATGGGGGTCGGCGGATTGCCCCGTGGACGAGTGGTGGAAATTTACGGACAGGAGTCCTCTGGGAAGACGACAATAGCTCTGCACGCTATTGCGGAGGCTCAAAAAGCGGGGGGCGTGGCGGCATTCATCGACGTCGAGCACGCCTTAGACCCTTTGTACACCAGCAAATTGGGTGTAAACCTTAATGATTTGTTGATTTCCCAGCCGGACACAGGGGAACAGGCGCTGGAAATCGCAGAGGCCCTTGTCCGTTCCGGAGCTGTGGACATAGTTGTCGTGGATTCGGTGGCGGCGTTGGTTCCTCGGGCAGAGATTGAGGGAGAAATGGGCGATGCCCATGTCGGATTACAGGCTCGTCTGATGTCTCAGGCCCTTCGCAAGCTAACCGGGGCAATTTCCAAGTCAAACACGGTAACGGTCTTTATTAACCAACTTCGCGAAAAAGTTGGGGTGATGTTTGGTAATCCCGAAACTACGCCGGGGGGCAGGGCCCTCAAGTTTTACTCGTCTATCCGCTTGGAAGTGCGCCGCATTGACAGTTTGAAGCAGGGTACGGACGTGGTGGGAAACCGAACTCGGGTCAAAGTGGTGAAAAATAAGGTAGCTCCACCGTTTAAACAAGCCGAATTTGATATTTTGTATGGTGAAGGTGTGTCGCGGGAAGGAAGCATTCTCGACTTAGCTGTGGAAATTGGTTTGGTGCAAAAAAGTGGTGCGTGGTATGCCTACGGTGATTTGAGACTGGGCCAGGGTCGCGAAAACACCCGGGAATTCCTAAAGAACAATCCGGAGCTGGCTCGCGAACTGGAGGCAAAGATTCGTCAGCACTTTCAGACGGATCCGCCGGCCGTGGCATTAGTCGATTCGGATGACAAGGGTGCGGAATAAGAATCCCTATACCCTTGCTCTCCACTGGCTGGGATACCGCGACTACAGCAAAGCTCAAATGGTGGACCGCTTGCAAAGATCCGGGTATGAGGCAGAAAGCGCCCGGAACACCGTAGAGCGGCTGGCCCGGGAAGGTTGGATCGATGATACCAGATTGGCTTACCACGTTGTGGAGCACTGTTTGGAGTCTAAAAATATGGGTCCGGCTCTAATTCGTCATCAATTGGTCTCAAAGGGCTTGGCGCCAGAGATTTACGAACCGGTTCTCCAGGAACGTGTTTCGGGTATAGATTGGCTCAAGATTGCCGAAGCTCTCCGGGAGCGTTACGATATGAACGAACCGCGGGAACGGAGACGCTTTGGCCGCTATTTGATTCGCCGAGGCTTTCCGGTTTCTCTGGCGTGGCAATTGGCGGGTTGGGAGGAAAACGGGGCGGATCCGGAAGGGGACTACTGAAAGCTGTGGCACTGAAGATTATTGAAGAATGTATTTCCTGCGGAGCGTGTGAACCGGAATGTCCTAACGGAGCCATAAGCGAAGCCGAAGACGTCTATGTTATCGATCCCGGCTCGTGCACCGAGTGCTATGGCTTTCACGCTACCCAGCAGTGTGCTGATGTGTGTCCCGTGGAGGCGTGTGTGCAAGACGAGCAACATCCCGAAACACCGGCGCAATTGAAAGACAAATTTTTATCACTTCATCCTCTGAGCATGTTGGAAAACACCGGGAAATGGAAGTCTCCTGTATTATGAAGGTGTGAAGCCAACCGCGGAGGCCGTTCAATGCAGGAAAGGCTGACTGATTCGGTGAATGATACGTATGATAACCTCAAGAACCATTAACCACCGGAAAGGGAGGGTGCCAAATGAACCTATCATCGTCAGGTTGGGGAAGCAGCACACGAGGGCTCGGAGCACTGATTACGGTTATGATGCGCTATCCGGAAATTAACAGCGTTCAGTTTAATCCGGATGACCGAACATTGAATATGACATTTATTGTTCGCAAGACACTGTCTGACGAGACATGGGCTGAATTAACTGATCAACTCGTTGATGTGTTGCAAACCTACCGATGGGTCACGAGTCGTCCTCTATCGGTGATTGAATTGGATCGCCTGGACTGGGATACGGCAACCATTGTGGAACTGCGCCGCGATATCGATACGGTGTCAGTTGAGGAAGTGGGCATGATGATTGAAATCCTCCATGACTGGTTTGAGCAGGATGTGGTAACGGATAGCCATGATTTGTTGGAGGAAGAACTTATGCTTCAGGAGGAAACCATCCAGGCGAATCTGGAAGCGCTCAGCCAAGATGCGCACGGTCATCTGGTGGCACTGCGGGATGAAGGGCGCGTAGTCGTGTTTAACACGTAAGACGCAACACGGCTGGCATAATTTCCGAATAGGGAAAGGCAGGACGGGATGAAGGTTCTTTTGGTGGGAGACGTTGTAGGGAAGGTCGGCCGGCGAATGCTAAAGTCGGCTATTCCCATTATTAGGGCAGATAACGACGTCAGCCTAGTTGTGGCCAATGGCGAAAATGCAGCTGGGGGGAACGGACTGACACATGAAGTCATGGATGATTTGTTATCGTCAGGCGTGGATGTATTAACTTCTGGCAATCACATTTTTGACAAAAAGGAAGTATTCGAATTTTTGGATGATGTTCCCTCGTTACTGCGTCCCGTAAATTTACCCAGCGGGACTCCGGGCCACGGCTATGTCGTGACTGGACGTTCTGGAGTGGCGGTGGCGGTGATTAACGTCGCGGGACGTGCATTTATGCCGTTCAGTTATGACGATCCTTTTGTGGCGGTTGAGCGGGTGCTGAGCAGTTTGGACCCGGAAGTTCATATCATTTTGGTGGACTTTCACGCGGAGACGACATCGGAGAAATCAGCTCTGGGCTGGTATTTGGACGGAAGGGTTTCGGCAGTGGTCGGAACCCATACTCATGTGCAGACGGCGGACGAACGTGTTTTGCCGGGCGGTACGGGTTTTATTACCGACTTGGGCATGACCGGGCCAAGAGATTCAGTTATTGGCGTAAAGACAGAGCTGGTAATCCAAAAACTGCGCACGCAGATGCCGGTTCGATTTGAAACCGCCGGTGGTCCCGGGCAATTTGGCGGTCTCATCGTGGATATTGACGAGGCAACGGGCCGCTGCCGGGAGCTTAAGAGAGTTTTCTACACGGAATAACGGAATAAGGGAGGGGTGTGACGTGTGGTGGCACGGTCACGAATTTCCCATTGTCGATACCCACGCAGACAGTTTGCTAGCGTCTTTAAAGGGGCAGCGTCATTTGCATGAACAAACCGCGGAAGGGCAACTCGATTTTCCGCGAATGAGGCAGGTCGGCCATAAATTGCAATTTTTATCATGTTGGGTAGAGCCTCAGTATAAACCTGAGAGGGCCCTGGCACGGCAGTTGGCGTTTGTGGATCAATTTTATCAAGAAATGGAGGCGGCCTCCTCAGATGTGGTTCAGGTTCTTGATCGCTCGTCCCTCAACCGGGTGCTATCTTCTGATAAGATGGGGGTGGTAATGTCTATCGAAGGTGCCGAAGCGGTGGGAACGGACCCTGCCCTGGTCCGCGTCTTGTACCGTTTGGGATTCCGTCTGATGAGTTTGACCTGGAATGAACGCAATGCCCTCGCCGACGGCGCAGGCGAGGATCCCGGGGGCGGCGGGGTTAGCCGCGCCGGTCGGACGATAATCCAAGAAATGAATCGGACGGGAATTATCGTGGACGTGTCACACCTGAGTCATGCGGCTTTCTGGGACGTCATGGAGATTTCGGGAAAACCGGTCATCGCCTCGCATTCCAATTGCCGAGAACTGGCCCATCACCGAAGAAATCTGACTGATGCGCAGATCTTGGCACTAGCCCGCCAAGGAGGCGTTCAGGGCATCACTTTTGTGCGAGAATTTTTAGGGGCGGATCAAGATGTGGAACGTGTTGTGGACCACATGCAATACCACCTCGATTTAGTCGGAGATGACCGGCATCTCGGGCTGGGTTCGGACTTTGACGGGATTGAAATTCCAGTTGCCGGATTAGAGGATGTTACTGCCTTAAGTAAGTTAGCGGACCGGATGAGCGGACGAGGAATTCCCGATGAGACGATTCACCGGGTTTTTGGGAAAAATTATTTGGAGTTTCTCTTCCAAGTTTGGCCCTGAGTAAATCACGAACTATCATCATGTAGGAGGAAACCCTGTGAAAGTAGAGATCAAGACTGCGGATGCATTTTCCGTTCCGGCCGAGTTAGTTGCTGTCGGAGTCTATCAGAATGATAACGGAAACCGTCCGGAACATATTCCCCAAGACTACCAAGGATTGTTGAACGACGCAGTGGCCCGAGGAGAGTTTGAGGGAAAGCTGATGCAAACGCTGAACGTGCTGCCCGCTCCGGCGTCGCCAAGCCGCCGAGTGCTATTTATTGGTTTAGGACGTGAAGCTGAGGTGACGGCTCAGACCATCCGGAAAATTTTCGGGCATCTGGCTCAGATTACAGAAAAGACGAAGATCCGGTCGGTGGCCATGAGCATACCGGTAGGGCAGTTTAGCGAAGAGGATGCGGTTACGTCAGCGGCAGAAGGCTGGCTTTTGGGAGCATGGCAATTTGAAGGCTATCACCAAGACTCGAAAGAGCGGAACTTGCCGGATTTATATTTAAGCGGGATAACCCAACTGGAGTTGGCTCAAAAAGCTTTGGATTTTGGGTTGATGGTGGCGACGCAGCAAAATCTTACGCGGGACTTGGGATACCGGCCGTCGAATCTGTTATATCCGGAGCTGTTGGCGGAAGAGGCCGTTCGTGCTGGAACGCGCCACGGATTTAGTGTCGAAGTGTTTGATGAAAACAAACTGCGTGAATTAGGCATGGGAGCTCTTTTGGGAGTGGGACAAGGCAGCGTCCATCCGCCGAGGCTGGTCGTGATGCGTTATGATGCCCATGCGGACAAGACTCTGGCCTTGGTTGGCAAAGGGATCACCTTTGATTCTGGCGGCATTAGTCTCAAACCTCCTACGGCAATGGAAGAGATGAAATATGACATGCTGGGTGCCGGAGCTGTTCTGGGGGCAATGTGTGCTATTGCCGAAACGAAACCTCGGGTTAATGTGATAGGTTTGATGGCGATTGCGCAAAACATGCCTTCGGGCTCGGCTTATAAGCCGGGAGACGTGGTCAGAGCCTTTAACGGCAAGACCATCGAGATTACCAACACAGATGCCGAGGGACGGGTGGCCTTGGCCGATGCCGTGAGTTATGCGGCTCACCTGCATGCCGACTGGATTGTCGAAACATCAACTTTGACCGGGGCTGTACTCGTTGTCCTTGGACACGAAGCGACAGGTATGGTAGCCGATGATGATAAGCTGGCGGAACAGGTAATTCGAGCCGGGGAGGCTGTGGGGGAGCGTATTTGGCGATTGCCGATATACCCCGAATACAAGGATTTGTATAAGTCGAAGGTAGCGGACATCAAGAATTCTCCAGGACGGGACGCCGGGACCATTACCGGAGGGATGATTATTCGTGAGTTCGCGGGGGGTATCCCATTTGTTCATCTCGATATAGCCGGTAGTGCCTGGACCAAAACAGGCCCACTAAACGCGGTGGATGGTGCCACAGGGGTCATGGTGCGAACTTTTGTTGAGTTGGCTCACAAGATTTCCTAAGGCAGAGAAAATGACAGCCATTTACAGGGTGACGGTTATAAGTTTTTAGAATCGCCCGGATTTAGGGGGAGTGGTTCAGGACCCACGTGTTTGCCACGAACACGTGGGTCTTTGGCATCGGAACCTCTAGAAGAGTGTGGTTCACGCCAGGAATATTTTCCCATTGCCGGCGGTATACTAAGGTCAAAACGGAAATGGCGGTAGGCCAGCAAAAAAAGGGGGACGCGCGACATGATGTACGCCGACAAAGATGATGAGATAGCTCGTTTGATCCAGGAAATTACTCGGCTCCACGAGAAACTCCTCCGTCTAAGGTCAAGTCGGCGAGTCTTATTGCACCTACTAAGTACTGAGGAACAGAACAAACAGCAATATATAAGACAACTCGAGCAGGAAAATCGCATCCTGCGCATGAGGCTGCGCCACAGCCGCCAGAATACCGGCGATTGCTGAATGAAGTTAAGTCCTCCGCTCATACTATTCCCATTAAGGAAAACACACCGGTACCAGAACGGGGGCATTCATGGTTGACAATGTATGGGAAGTGTGGTGGGCTCGGCACAAACACTTCGTCGCTTGGGTTCTTGGGGCTACTCTGATAGTCTTGATGGGCATCGCTTATGCCCGCCATCCAGTGAAACCCAGAGCATCTCGGCCTTTTGGAATAATTGGGTTTTACGAGAATTATTCATCGGGAAAGGGCTCTCCCAGCTCCCTTTCCGTATTGACTGGTCATGTTCAGCAACTGACTATGGTGAGTCCCCAGTGGTTTCGCGTGAACATGGACGGTTCGGTCACCGACACGGGGTACGATCCCGCCGTAGCGAATATGGCCCGCGCCCATCACGTGGCTCTTGCGCCCCTATTTATTAATGCGAGTGGACGCTCTCAGGTTTTGTTAAACGCGGCAGCTAGGATGCACGCGGTCCAAACAATTGTCCAGATTGTGAACAGATATCATCTGGATGGGGTGGATATTGATTTCGAGTTGCTGAGGCCTGGTGCTCGCACCGGGTTATCCCTCTTCATCCAGGAACTAGCCGCGAAATTGAGGCCGTTACACAAGACGACAGGCGTATGTGTCTTTCCGCTGGTGGGTCTGGCCCATTCGGTCAATGCAGCGGACGACTACCGAGCACTCGCTCATGGTGCCGATTATCTGGTTATGATGACTTATGATCATCACTATAGCGGAGGGGTTCCCGGCCCGGTGGCACCGTTTGACTGGGTTAAAGCCAATGTCAAGGCGGCTTTGAGACAAGTGCCGGCCAGCCGTATCGTTCTAGGCATCGGGATGTACGGATACGACTGGATCGACAACGGGAAGCCCGGATCGGCCACAACGGTACCGGATGAGGCGGTGCCTGCTTTGCTCATCCGGTACGGCGTGCAAGCGCACTACGATCCCGTCAATTCCCAAAACTGGTTTACTTATTTTCAAGGCGGGGTCAAACATATTGTGTATTACATGGGCACACGATCGGCCCAGGCTCGGGTAGAAATGGCCAGGCGGTATCATCTGGGTGGGGTCTCTTTGTGGCGCCTCGGGTTCGAAGACCCTGGGTTTTGGTCTGTACTTCCGGGAAAGTAGGCGAGGCGCATGAGTGAGCTCTGGATTTTGGGATCCGCACTACTTGTCGGATTTGAAGCCGGTTCCGCGCTTTACCAGCAAAGATGCATTGCCCGCAGCCGCGCTGCCATCTTGGCTTGGACAGTGGGTTTCGGCACGTTGTTGGTGTTGTGGCATACAACCCGCCGTATTTCTCTGCAGGGATGGTGGATTGGGGCTGGCATGGTTTTGGTTATGAAGGCTTTTTACGAACTTCACCATTATCAGTCCTCCCGCATGGTTCTGCAGTCGGCATGGATTGAACCTTTGGAGGCAATCGGCACATTATTTGTGCTCATAGTCGGCACAGGGAACATAGCTGCCGTGATCGCTGGCTTTATTGCAGGTTTCGTTCTCCCTTTCGGCTTTCAGGATTGGATGCAGGTGTTGCGAGGCTGGGGTGATATCATGCGAACAGTCAGTCTGGGTGGGGTCGGACTGGAGGACCTGGCTCACGGTCTGTGGCCGGCATCATGGGTTCCCTGGCCTTATGTGTGGTGGATGGTCCCCTGGCTTCTATGGTGGGAAGTTAGTGACCGGTTTTGGCGCGATTACGCCACAGCATGGCCGCCCAAGCAATGAGCAGAATGATTACAGCCCCGGCGAAATAGATCCCCAGTCGGCCGAGATGCTGCCAGTTCTGTCCTAGCACAAACCCCATGTAAGTAAACAGCAGAGTCCATGGCAAGGCTCCTAATAGTGAGAAGAGAAAAAAACGGCCGAACGACATTTCCGCCACACCGGCGGGCAAGGAAATATAGGTACGAATTCCCGGCAACAGCCGACCAAAGAAAACGGCACCGTCCCCGTGCCGCTGAAACCATCGTTCGGCACGGTCGATTTGACGCTGATGGATAAACACGTACTTACCGTAGCGTTCTACTAAGGGGCGACCGCCGTAACGCGCAATCCAGTAACCAAAAACGGCTCCGAAAAGACCGCCTAATAATCCCGCCAGCATAGCTTCCAATAATGTTGCGCGATGCAAAAACACGAGATAGCCCGCATAGGGCAAAATGATTTCCGAAGGTACGGGAATATAGGCGCTTTCGAGAAACATTCCAATGAAAACACCTATGACCCCCAGGCCCAACAGGCCGCTTGTGATGCCGTGCAAAATCGCCACCAGTTTATCTCCTTTATTTTTCGAGTGTTGGCTTTGTTATCGTAGCCATTAACGAGGCTTAGGATAAACGAACTTTAAGACACTTGCATGAGAAAATGCTGAAGTGGTTCACACAAACTTTGAGCGGGGGAAAGGAACCCCTGTGCATGATCCTCATCCGATCAAGGGCCGACGAAAAGCCCCGAGGTTGGAACACGAAACCATCCGCGCCGACCCGAACAGGGGCCGGGCAGCGACGATGTTCTATGTTCTTAGTTTGGCTGCAATAAGAAGCCTTTTTGGGCCAGTGCCATTTTTGCCCGTTCAATCGTCTCCGGTACGCCTTCTAAGGTATGAAGGTGAACTCCCTCGGTCAGTTCCGACAGCAAGGCGGCTCCCATCTTCTGCACGTTTTGCAAAAAACGATCGACATCATCGGGTGTATTGAGGTTCAAATTCCCCACGAGTTCCCCGTATAATGGATGCGCTACAATAACATTAACCACGCCGACCCCGTTCGTGACCATTGTTGTCAGTTCGTCGCGGACAACATCGGGGTCGTGGGAGTGTTTCACGGCGACAACGCTGCGGATGCTGCCTGTCGGTTTTTCCCAGAATATATAGCCGCGAGGTGTCGCAATGATAGGATAGCCCTCCGCACGCAGTAAAGCGATGTCTTGTACGATAACCTGGCGGCTCACCTTCAACAGAACGGACAACTCATGTCCGGCAATGGGTGTGGTGCCTTTGAGATGGTCTTTGAGCCACGACCGCCGTTCGTCTCCTGTCATGCAGATACCTGCCTCTAATCAAGAATTTGCTATAATACTGACACACTGAGAGAACCAGAGCAATCTATATATACAGGTGAGGAGATGCCATGAGCGCGGTTGCGGTGTTAAAAATCGGATCAACGACGTCGTCGTTATTAGTGGCTAAGAATTTGTCGGCTCCGTTGGCCTTCGAACAACAGGTGGTGAACCTCTTTGAACCGGATGCCGGAACCCTGCTGGACAAAACCATCGCCCACTTTACCGAAATAGTTGACCATCTGCACTGTCCAAGGCGGCTCGCCGCAGGCGGGCAGGCCTTGCGTGAATTTCCGGATTTGCGAAAACCTCTCGATCAAAGACATTGGCCTGTGTGGATTCCGGACGGGCAAATGGAAGGGCGTTTGTCGTGGTTCGCAGTGAAGGCTCATGAACCGGAAATGGACTGGCTTCTTGATGTTGGGGGAGGAAGTACGGAACTGGCTTCAGCCACCGAGACAATCAGTCTTCCCATCGGGGCGGCCACCAAGAATATGATTACCCAGTGGCCTGACAATATTCATGCGGAAGCGCCCTATGCAATTGGGGGCACGGCTCATGCCCTGAGTATTCTGGCGGGACAGTCTGTTATTTCGCAAGTGGATGTGGAGCGAGTCCATCGTGAAATCACGGCACATCCCGATTTGCTCGATTTCATGGACAGTGTGAGGCGCATGATCTTTCCTCAAGGTCTTGCGGTGATTCGAGCCGTTATGGAACATTACCGGTGGACGGAAATCCGATATAGCCCTTATGGCTTTCTCCATGGCATTTGGCTGGCGGCGGCGTTAGGCAGGAGTGGTTCTGACGGAGGAGGCGCAAGGACATGAGAACCAAATCCACGCCTATGCAAGAACAGTACCAGCGTTTGAAAGACGAGCACCCCGAGGCGTTATTGTTTTTTCGCCTGGGTGATTTTTACGAATTGTTTGGTGAGGATGCGGAAGTGGCTGCCCCAATCTTGGATGTCCAGTTGACGACCCGCGACAAAATCACGCCGATGTGCGGCATCCCGTATCATGCCGTTGACCAGTATTTACGCAAGCTGGTGGAGAAGGGGTTGACCGTTGCCATCGCGGAGCAAATGGAAGACCCCCGTCTGACCAAAGGGTTAGTGGAACGGCAGATCATTCGTATCGTGTCGCCGGGAACTTTTGTCGACGAAACGGATAATCAGGCGACCAGACTGGCAGTCTTGTATGCGGTCAAAAGAGAATGGGCGTTAGCTGTGGCGGAATTAGCCACCGGATCGGTCTACCTGATGGAACAGCCCCTAAATACCCGGTCCCCTTACCGGATACAGGAAGAATGGGAGCGCTGGCATCCCCAGGAATATTTGAGCAACTGGGATCCCGTTGCCTCGTTGTCGGGACGGGAGATAAGCCCTGGCGGTTGGTTTGATCACATCCCCAGCCCGCGCGATCTCGAACCGTATTTAGCCCAAAAGTTTGGCACCTCGGGACTGCGAACGTTTGGCTTGGTGGCACACCCCACGGCACAGGCGGCGGTTTTTGTCCTGTGGCGCTACTTAACGTCTCTGGAACGTCGGGAACCCGTTAACCTAACGAATATTTTGTGGTACCACCCTAGTGGGCATATGACGGTCAGCGCCCGAACCATGAGGCAGTTGAATGTTGTGCCGCCGTCGAACCCGAGTTTATTTTCGGTTTTGAATGAAACCGGCACACCGATGGGGGAAAGGCTTCTAATTTCATGGCTCGAGCGGCCTTTAAGGGTGCCCGAGGAGATTCACAAGCGGCAGCGGGCAATAAAGCTGTTTATGGATGACCTTAAGATCCGCAGAGAAATTCGCCGACTGCTTAAAAGAATTGGGGATGTTCCCAAAAAAGTGTCGCGAGTGGCTCTTGGCATGGCGACCCCTAAAGATTTGGTGGCGATCGCCAAAGCTGCGGCAGTGTCGAGCAATATCGTACGCCTGGTCGAGGAAATGGCAGACGGCGCCGTTTCCGAGGCACCGCCACAACAAATACTGCAGGAGATTTTCGTCCACTTGGACGAAATAGCCGATGACGCACCCGCCAAATGGGATGAGGGCGGTATTATGAAAGACGGTGTCGACTCCGAGATTGACCGTCTCAGGTCGTTGGTCAACAACCAGCGTGAGGCTCTGGCAAAACTCGAACAGCAGGAGAAGGACCGGTCCGGAATCAAAACTTTGAAAGTGGGGTATCACCGTACTTTCGGTTACTACTTGGAAGTGAGTCGAGGACAGGACCATAAAGTGCCCGCCGATTGGCGAAGAAGGCAGACCATGGCCAATGCCGAGAGGTATACCAGTGATGCTTTGCTGGACTTGGAAAGGGACATTTTGGAAGCACTGGACAAATTAAAAGCTCGGGAACGGGACAAGGCTATGACCTTGGTCACATTGGTTCAAAAGCATAGCGAAATTTTGAATCAGGTCTCCTCGTGGTTAGCCGAACTGGACGTCTTTACGGCCTTGGCCGAGGTTTCCGTCCGGCGTTCTTACCACTTCCCTCATTGGTGCCAGGATGGCGCATGCCGGAATATTGAGGCCAACGGGCTGCGTCATCCTATCCTCGAGACAATGACCACTCAGTTTGTGCCCTCTTCTGTGTCGCTCCCCGAAGACTTGCGGGTTATGTTGATAACCGGGCCGAACATGGGCGGGAAATCGACGTTTATGCGTGCTTTGGCACTGAATGTGATTTTGGCGCATATAGGGGCGCCGGTGGCGTGCGAAGAACTCACTCTTCCCATATTTTCCGGCATCTACGCGCGCATTGGGGCCGACGACGATATTTACCGGGGGCAGAGCACTTTTATGGTGGAGATGGAGGAAATGGCGTGGATTCTGCGGCAAAGCGATCGCGAGAGCTTCGTGATTCTGGATGAACTGGGCAGGGGAACATCCACTTTTGATGGCATGGCTATCGCGCAGGCAGTGATGGAGCGACTGGGATCGGAATCGTCCCCCCTAACATTGTTTGCTACCCATTATCATGAATTGACGCAACTGGCCGATACCCATCCTCGGATGCGAAATTTCAGCGTGGAGGTCATTCATGACCCCAAAACCGGACATCTGGTCTTTACACACCGGATAGTCTCCGGCGCGTCCTCCCGGTCTTATGGCGTGGAGGTCGCAGAGCTGGCTGGCTTTCCCAAAACTCTCTTGACCCGAGCCCGGCATTTGTTGCGGATGTGGGAGGAACAGACTAAGGAATTGACGGAACCTGTACAGCAGGTGACGTGGTTTAGACCAGACCCCTTGGGTCAGGAACTGCTCGAGGCGCTAAAACAGGTCGATTTGGACGAACTGGCTCCTCGCGAGGCTTGGGATTGGCTTAGAGACTGGCGGGAGAGACTTGAACGGTCTACGGCACAGGAAAGGAGCCGTGGATGAGCCGTATACATATTCTCGACCCCTTGGTGGCCGATCAAATAGCAGCCGGAGAGGTCGTTGAACGACCGGCATCGGTCGTAAAGGAATTGGTGGAAAACAGTCTAGACGCCGGAGCCGGGCACATTGAAGTACAAATTGACGACGGAGGCAGACGGCTTATAGCCGTTCAGGACGATGGTCAGGGAATGGATGGGGATGACTTGTTATTGTCGGTACGCCGGCATGCCACATCCAAAATTACGGTGTTGGACGATCTTGCTCACACACTGACGTTGGGGTTTCGGGGGGAGGCTTTGGCCGCTATATCGGCTGTGAGTCGCACGTCCTTGCGATCTAGACCCCACGGTGAACCCTATGGATTTCAACTGGTGGTGGAGGGAGGGCAAGCTGGCCAGCTCAGCCCGGTGCCAATGGCAGAGGGAACAGTGATTCGGGTAGAGGATTTGTTCTTCAATGTGCCGGCCCGGCTTAAGGCCGTGAAGTCGATTCATGCGGAACTAGGAGCGGTTCAGCAATTATTGCACCACTATGCGGTAGGGTATGCCCAGGTGATGCTGACATTAAAGGCTGAGGATAAAGTCCTGTGGAACACATTAGGAAACGGCAAGGCCGACGACGTGATTTTGCTGCTTTATGGCTCCGAAGTGAGAGACAGCCTCCTACCCGTCCATGACGAATTTGAAGATTTAACGATTACAGGCTACATTTGCCCGCCGGTAAAAAACCGCGGCACAAGGCAGGCTCAAAGCCTCTTTATCAACCAACGCTGGGTGGCTAACTGGGTCTTGCGCAATGCTGTGGAGGAGGCCTTTAAACCAATTCTTCCTGAGCGCCGGTATCCTTATTTCTGGCTGTTCGTGACGCTCAGACCCTTTGAAGTCGACCCCAACGCACATCCCACCAAACAGGAAGTCCGGCTTGATCGCGAGCGGTATATTGCTGGTAAACTCTATCGCGCCGTGCAAAAAGTTTTGGCTCGGCAGTCGTCATCAGAACCTCTAACTGTCTCGACGAATTCGGATCAGATCGGATTTCACGCGCGAGAATCCGAAGGGACGGTGGCACCGGCACAAATTACCTGGTCTGCCGATAATATGACAACAGATGGGCCCGTGGTTTTGCATGACGAGTATCAATCGCTCATCCCCCTAGCCCAGTGGCAAGCCAAGTATATTATTGCCCAGGGCCCCTTGGGCCTGTATTTAATCGACCAGCACGCGGCCCACGAGCGGGTATACTATGAGCAGTTCCGGCGCATGGGCCAGGATATTCTTGCGGCTCAACCGCTTTTGATTCCCTATAGTTATACATGCTTGCCAGGGGAATGGGGAAAATGGCTGGAGTACCGCGAGATGTTTGCAGAAATGGGGTTCGACATCACTGAAGTCGGCGGCACAACCCTAATGATCCGCGCAGTGCCCCAGGGCATCTCGAGTTCACCCCATGAAGCCGGCGGGATCGTCCGAACTGTTTTAGAATCCCTTACGGATGACGAGCACCATCACGGTCATCCGATATTTTGGACACAGGAAGCGAAATATGCCCTGGCTGCGTGCAAGGCGGCGGTTAAGGCATACCGGGTTATGACCATGGCGGAAATGCGAGCACTAGTGGATATGATGTCTACTGTCGAAGACCCTAGAGGATGTCCTCACGGCCGTCCCACGATGTTGCACATGACGTTGGAGGAGGTGGACCGCCGCTTTGGACGAAAGGGGTAAACAGCCTTTATTAATTTTGGCCGGTGCCACTGCGGTGGGTAAGACCGAAATCAGTTTGGCGATTGCGCGCGAACTGAATGGGGAGGTGATTTCTTGTGACTCGGGGCAGGTATTTCGGGGGCTTGATATCGGCACCGCGAAAATTTCTATGAAAGACCGAGGAGAAATTCCACACTATGGCATAGATATTGCGGATCCCCGCCAGACTTTCTCGGTGGCCGACTACCAACGTTACGCCCGGGAAGCGATATCCCAAATTGCCGGGCACGGAAGACTGCCTATAGTGGTGGGCGGAACCGGTCTCTGGATTCGGGCTCTCATTCAAAACTATGTGTTTTCGCCCCAAGATCCCCAAATTTCCCGGATTCTTCGGCAGCACATCCGTATGATTGGGGACGAACACGGATGGGACATTGTCCGGCAGATCTTGAGCACAGTGGACCCGGCCAGTTATGCGCGGATTGCTCCGCGGGACTACAACCGTTTGACGCGTGCCCTGGAAGTGTTTTGGAGCACCGGCAAACCCTTGCCCCGAAATGGTCAGGATAGTCCGTACCGTGTGTCATACTGGGTCTTGACCCGGCCTATGGCGGAACTCCGCGAGCGAATCCGCGTTCGAGTACAGGAAATGATGTTTCGGGGACTGCCGAAGGAGGTACTGGGATTGTTGCAACAGGGCATCGACCGCTATTCCCAGGCTTTGTCGGCTATTGGTTACAAAGAAACCGCAGACTGGGCCTACGGATTAGCAACCGCAGAGGAACGCGACAGCTTGATCATACGGCATACCAGGCAATATGCCAAACGCCAATTGACGTGGTTTCGCTCGGAAAAGGCGGCTCGATGGCTCGATTTGTCGCTTGTCGACCCCCAACGGGTGATACGGCTGATAGTGCAGGATGTCCACGAACATTTGCTGATGCCAAGTTAGCGGCAGAAGACCTGAGAGGCAATGGCAGCAGTTATCGGTAAAGTGGTCATCCAGCGGTTAAACGGCAGAGATGGGTTGTAAAAAAAGAGAGCGTCATGAGTCGGATCCCATCCTCTCAAGGCGGCGGCTGCGGCCAGGTAGGCGGTGGAGTTGACTGGGCTCCAGATGGATCCGTTGGTTACGGAATGAACTCTCCCGCCACCTAACCCCGATGGGGTTGAGGTGGGGGTTTCGGGGTCGCCCCCACAGCTTCCTGGCTCCTTGATCGCTGCGCCGAGAC
>PXYT01000037.1 GCA_003023725.1 Sulfobacillus benefaciens
GTCGGTCTCTCCGTGGTGGCAGCGATTCTGTCCGCTTTTCGGATCGCTTCGCAGGAAAGCACATCAAAAATGGAGAAAATGCCCATGGAGTGGTAACATGTTCCGGTGAACCACTTCCGGGGATTCCCTCTCGCGTCAGAAGGCCGGGGAAGAGGGGGTGGTGTTCCGACACGGAGCACCACTTTTTTCTTTGCCAGCTCGGGGAGATGGGCCGGTCGGATGGAGAGAGGTTTTGCGGAAGGTAGACATCTGGTCCCCGGCATTGGGCCCCGTTGGATTTCCTACAGAACTTATGAATTGCGGGCCGCCTTCCAGTCGTTGTACAATAGCCCATAAACGATGTGATCCACAAAGTGGTCGTAGAGCCATTCCGCCTGACGTCTGTGCCCTTCTTTTTGAAATCCCAGGCGTTCGGCAATGGCCTGGCTTTTGCGGTTGTCTGCGGCGACCTGGATTTCCACCCGGTTCAAATCATATTCTTCGAATAGAATCGTTATGAGAGCACGGCAGGACTGCGTCATAATTCCGCGGCCTTGAAATGGTGTTCCCAGCCAATATCCCAGGCTGGTGAAGCGGTCGCTCCAATTGAGATCATGCATTCCCAAAACTCCAGCTAACTCGCCCCGGTACCAAATTCCTAGCTGAGAGCCATTGTTTGAAGCGAATTGGTTAAGTCCGGCTCGTATAAAATTTTCGGTATCTTGCACCGTAGACGTGCCGTCAACCCAGGGAAGCCATTCCCGGAGTTGTTGCCGGGATATGTTGATTAACGCAAGTAAGGGATAAGCGTCGCGAATTTCCAAGATGCGCAGAAAGATGTCCTGCGTCACAGCATGTCTAAACACACCTGATTCCTCCTTGACATGTTCTCGCGTCTAAAGAAGAGAGAATACTTCTTTATCTCAGAAAAGACCTGGTCGGATGAAGGAGCGTTCTACACAAGGCATGGCGGCTGTCCTCACTTTGTTTGTCCCTTCAATCATGACAGTTGACAGCATTGTTCGAAACGCCGCCAAACTATTGGCCAGATTTCCCCGCTGGATATTGTAATGGACAGGGGCGCGTGGGGGAAGACTTCGAAAATCTCCGTTCCAGTGACGGGATTGCTGAACTGGTCGAATGGTACTGCCGTAACCTGGTACGACGTATCCGGGTTTATTCCCCTTACCGAATCCTCGTGGGACGAATCTGTTATGGGTATTAGCCGGGTTCCTGATGAGGAACCCAGGGATGTTATATCGGGCCCTTTGAACACCGGGACCGGAACCGGCCGGAGCACGAGAAGACAGCTATGCCCTGGATGAAACGTCAAAACGGCAGCGGATGTTCTCCCACCTTCACGTAGGTGCATTGCCTGCCGTGTTGTAGAGGTCCTTGTTCAGAACCGGCCCCGGGAAGGACCGGGGGGCCGCGGCCGATGGAGAGAACTGCAGAACAATAGGGTGAGAGGATTGCATCGTCAGCATAGGTGGTCTGTAGTGGTGTGCCACAGGCGTTGACTGGTTTGAGGGTTACAGGAATTAATGTATAGAGAGGACAGGACGAAACATGGGACACCGACAAGACGTGTAAAGAGGAAATGCGCTGGCCGGTGGCTATGAATAGCCCGTAGCCAATCCGGGTGGTTTTGCTGGGGATTGTCACGTACAAGTTCACCGCTTGCGATTTGAAAGATGACGGATCTGGAGAGTCCCTGTCTTTCCGATGGCGTCATGTCCCTGAATGCTGAATAAGCTTGCCAAGTTTAGTTTCCGCTCTTTAAGTACCATCGCTGATGGAATCAGAGAGTTCCGCAACTGAAAACGCCGCGGAAGCATACACAGAAACCGTAACGGGTTCCGAACACGTATTCACACGGTTTCCGGCGGCATTTTTAGCACGATCGCGGGGAAAGACAGTACCGATATGCCTTTAACGCTGTTGTCTCATTGAATCGTTGAGCCAGCATTGGGCGTGGGTCGATCGGAGGCGGGAACCGTTCCTCTGTATATTAGTCACTTCGCCGCACTTCGCGATAAATCCTTTGATGACCAAGAATTTTGGCACCTGGGTCGCAATCGAAGGGCGGGATTAACGGACCCTTTCACAGGGGTTCGATGCCAGCCCGTTTTTCGGATTATGCCGCTACCCCGGGTAAATAACAATCCAAATGAGGAGTCCCCGTTTCCTTGGGCCTCAGCGCTCCTAAATGGACAATGAGGCCGTTTCCCCGGGAACCTTACGGCATAACAGCGGATTACGGGTGCTGCTTGGTTTTTGTGTGTGCATAAATGAAATTTTTGAAGATTTCCTGAACGTGGTCAGCGGTCACTCGCCGGACCGGACAAATTGCGGGTCAGTTCCGTCTGCCACTGGTCTTACAAATTCTTGCGGGTGCGGAGCTCTCGAGATTAAGCACGACAACAGCCGCGCCAATTTCAACGATTAACGGATCGGGCACACCCATGACGTAGGCTTGTTGACCCGAGGACGCCGAGCCAGGATATCTTCCGCTTTCTTCGGTACAACATTTTCTCCGGATAATCTAAACAGATTCTTGCGGCGTTCCAAAAATTCAACATACCTGCATTCTTCAATGCGCCCCTGGCCCCCGCTGCGAAACCATCCGTCGTTGTCAAAGGACTATGCGGTTTCATCAGATTTTCGGTAGTAACCCCTGCTGACCATGTTGCCCCGGGCAGCCGGTTCGCCGATGCTACCGTCATTCTAGGCGCACCCCGTTTGTGCCGGCTCCAATCGACAACGTAAGGCAGCGGCTTGGGTCGTCTTGGCTCAAATCGCTTCTAAAAGGTAAATATTTGCACCGTCACCGGCTGTTGAGTGGCAGGAAGTGGTGCGTTCACGGTTGCGTTGCCGGTTAGTCCTTTGATGACAATTGCGTTATGGGTGCCGACGAGTCCCAGCGTTACCGAAATTTTGTGCCCGTTCTCTACAACATAGTCGCTTCCAGAAGACGTAGTGTGAATAGCGGCAATGGGCACGGTGAACCCCTTAGCCATGGCTACCGGCACAAAAACTTGAACCGACATTCCCAAAAAGGGCGTGGGTGCACCCTTCGGAATTTCCAGTGACAGCGTGACGGGATAAGTTACCGCCGAGCCCGTGGTGACAGGGTTTTGGCTGATTGCTTGCACCTGACCGGAATAGGTGTACCCTGGTTCTCCCGGTATGATAAAGGTTGCGGGTTGTCCAGCCGTAAACCAATGCTCGTCCAATTCGCTGACAGAGGCTGTCACATTGACGTCATGGGTATTGGCAAGGGTGATAGACAAAGAAGAGCTTGAGGACGATACAACACTTTGACCTCCGGCAGGTGCACGCGCCGAAAAGGTGGAGCTGCTGATTCCTGCGAATTGGCCGGTTTCTGGTGACGCCGTGGCGGATGAGGCGGATGACGATAAGGAGGGAACAACATTTCCCGCGGTCAGATTCAGTTGAACCACTTTACCGGAAAAGGGTGCCGTGAGCGCAATACCGTTGGCCATGGTCGCCAATGTCTGTCCACTAGTCACGGATTGACCTACACTGACAGCAACCGAAGAGACCGTGGTTTGCCGTCCGCTATAGGAAACAGAGGCTTCGCTGGTACTCGTGATGACTCCCGCCAGAGGTTCGGTTCGGATAACGGTGCCCGGAGTCACTCTGATTGTGTGGACTGCAGTGGCCGCCTCCACCGGACTCCGGTGAAGGCCGATCGAGACGAAGCCCAGCAGTCCGGCCGTCAAGAGACTGATCGTCAATGCTTTGTTGTTCATCTTCCTTCTCCTATTCTACTCGCAGGGCATCGACCGGATGCAAAGACGCTGCCCGACTGGCAGGCCAGAGTCCAAATACCAAGCCAACTGTCAGGGAAAACCCGAAGGCAAGCAACGCGGTGGAAGCAGAAAAAGTCGTTGTTGCGCCCAGAACCCCGCCTAGCACATCGGAAATGACGGTTCCCAGCACAATGCCGATGAGGCCGCCCAATCCTGCCAAAGTGAGCGACTCAACCAGGAACTGCAGAAGAATAGCACCGTGGGACGCACCAATCGCTTTTCGAATTCCGATTTCCCGGGTTCTTTCGGTGACCGACACCAGCATAATGTTCATGATCCCGATACCGCCAACAATGAGGGAGATCCCGGCAATTCCGCCTAAAACGTCTTGCATGGTTGTAGTGATGGAACTTAATGTGGATAGAATTTGGGACTGGGTGGTGACGCTAAAGTTGTTGGCGCTGCCCAGCCAGGTCAACAGTTTTAAGTTGAGCCGATTGGTCAATGCCGTGACGTTGGCATTGCCTTTGGCCGACAAATAAATGTTGCTAATGTTAGTTTGACCCAGCACACTTTGGGCCACGGTCCAAGGGATAGCCACGAAGTCATCCGAACTCTGGCCGAACAGCGACCCTTTAGGAGCTAGTACACCCACCACCTTAAAGGGAATGCCGTTTATGGTCATGACGTTGTTTACTGGATTTGCGGCCCCAAATAAATTGGTCGCTTCTTGGGAACCCAGAACGGCAACGTTGGCATCACTGGAAATGTCGAGGGGACTCAGAAAGCGTCCTTCAGCCAATTGATAGTTCATGATATGCTGGTACGCGGCGTTGGTTCCCACTAAACCGACAGAACTGGTGGTATCGCCCACCGCAAAGGTTGCAGACCCTGCCACGATAGGTGCCACGCGGGCGATGCCGGGAACCCTTCCCAACGAGAGAGCTTCTTGGGCTGTCAGCTGGCCCGGAGGCAAGAGCGGGGTTGTAGCCGTGGAGGACGAGGATAAGGGGGAGCCCTGAGTAGTGGTGCTGACAGTGATGAGATTGGAGCCCAAGCCCTCAATTTTGGAAGAAATCGACTGAGTGGCTCCTCGTGCCAAACTGATCAAGGCGATGACCGCGGCCACCCCGATGATGACACCAAGCATGGTGAGCAAGGAGCGGAGTTTTTGAGCCCATATTGCGCTCATGGACACTTTTAGCGTCTGGCTAAACATGAGTCACCTCCTGACTCGATACAATAGTGCCGTCGAGAATCTGGATAATGCGATTGGCATGATGGGCAATTTGGGCATCATGGGTAATCACGACCACGGTTTGCCCGGAGTCGTGAAGTCGGGTAAAGATACTCAGCACTTCTTGTCCAGCGTGGCTGTCGAGATTTCCCGTCGGCTCGTCGGCCAAAAGTAGCGGAGGGTTGGATACAATAGCCCGGGCTATGGCCACTCGCTGCTGCTGACCGCCGGATAACTGACTGGGACGGTGGTGCAGCCGATCACCTAGACCGACGAGAGTCAATGCCTCTTTGGCCCGCTCTCGTTGTATGCGCGGTGGCGTGCCCTGATAAAGCAGGGGCAAGGCCACATTTTCCAAAGCATTCAAAGCCGTCAGCAAATTGAAACTTTGAAAGACAAATCCAATTTGCTGACGGCGAATCGTGGCCAGTTTGGATTCCTGAAACCGGCTAATATCTTTTCCGGCAAGAAAATAATGACCCGAAGTCGGAACATCAAGGCAACCCAGAATGTGCATTAGAGTGGATTTTCCCGAACCCGACGGGCCCATGATAGCCACATAGTCGCCTTGGTCAATGCTCAAAGAGATACCTCTGAGTACCTCCAGGTAGTCGCCACCCATTTTGTACGATTTTCTTATTTGTTCCATCTCTATCAACGCCATGACGTTACTGCCCTCCTCCAAATCCGCCGCCAAAGCCGCCGCCGAAATGGCCGGCAGTTGGGGTTGTTGTGGCCGAGGGATTGGGTATGAGTACGGTTTGTCCAGCGCTGATACCACTGGTGATTTGAGTTGCCGAGAGATTCATGAGACCGGTTTTCACAGGCACTTCAACGGGAATGGTGGATGCGAGAGACGTCCCGAATTTGGCGGTGCCACTACCGCCAAAGAGTCTGCCGAACAATCCCCCGGTGTGGGCACTGCCGGCTGCGCCAGTGCCCACACCACTGAATCCGTTGCCCCCGAATCGCGCTGGGGAACCGGCGAGCCGCTTTGTCAAACCGGGTCCGGGCTCCAGCACATAAAATTTACCGTTGAGAGTGACTAATGCAGAGGTAGGCACGTAGACAGCGTTGTTTACGGTACCCGTATTAATGTCGGCAGTGATACTCATGCCAACCAAAATGTGGGAAGGAGAAGAAATTTTAATGGTGGCAGGATATTCCACCACCCCGGAGCTGTTGGCGGTGCCTTGCTCTCCCACTTCGGTTACGGTGCCGGAAAATGTTTGTCCCACAAGAGCGGGCAGAGTTAATGTGACTGTCTGGCCATCTGCAACTTCCCGAACAAATTGTTCCGGCACTTCTACGTTGGCAAAGAGCGTGGACGTGTCGGCAACGGTGGCCAACGTCTCGCCGGCCGTCACGTAACTTCCGGCTGCGACCGGTAGACTAATAACGGTACCTGTAATGGGACTGGTTAGGGTTTGCCCATTGGACAGCGTCGCCAGGGTTGCTCCAGCGGCTACAGTCTGGTTCAATTTAACCGAGAGAGTTGAAATCGTGTCGGAGGAGGGACTTTGAACCACCGCGAGGGCATTGGGGGCTACCGAACCGATGGCAGAAACCTGCCCATTAAAGGTTCCTTGTGCCGCCTGGCTGGTTAAATAGGCTGCGGTTGTTGTTGTGCCGGGCGCAGCCACGGAGTGACGGTCTCGCAGAACAAAATAGCCAGCCCCGAGCACAATGACGATGATGACGACAATGCCGAGGGTCTTGATCCATGTTTTCATCGATACGTCTCCTTGAAAAACCATATGGTGCTAGTGGTAAACCTGGACTCGGCACATTTTGGGGAAACAACAGGATTATAATGTATTATAGGAGTAATAAGTTTAGTTTGTAAACTAAAGTTTGTCTGAAATGTCTTTATCGAAAGGATGCGGACGGTGTGGATCGAGAAGAATTGGCGGTCGAATTACAAAAATTAATCCGGGAGATTCAGCGCGGATTTCGTCCACATCCCAAGACATTGACCCTTCGCCCCGGTGAAATGCGGGCCTTATGGATTGTCGCACGGCATGGGCCGTTGCGGAAATCGGACTTAGCGGATATCTTGGGTATTTCGAAACCCTTGGTATCTTCTTTGGCCCGCACCCTGGAAAATCTGGGGCTGATAACCCAAAGCGTTCCGGAACGCGATCACAGACGTCGCGTCATTGCGCTTTCGGAGAAGGGTCAACATGTCCTCGACGAAATGAGAGCTCTCCGTCAGGAACGCATGACGGCTTTATTCGAACGGCTGACTGAAGAAGAACAGGAAATGCTGTATCATCT
Source organism: Sulfobacillus benefaciens (assembly GCA_003023725.1). Classification (GTDB taxonomy): domain Bacteria; phylum Bacillota; class Sulfobacillia; order Sulfobacillales; family Sulfobacillaceae; genus Sulfobacillus; species Sulfobacillus benefaciens. The sequence goes on from PXYT01000037.1 coordinate 7,270, forward strand.
CTTGCAGAAATTGCGGGAGCCGGGCGAAGAGGAAGCGGAACCGCGGCAGCGAATGCGCTAAAGTATTCACAATATGTCGTTGAACCTTACGAAGATACCATTATGGGTCGGTTTCTTTGATTTGTGGATATGGGTATTTTGGTTCTTCGTGCGGTCAAAATTCACTACCGCATGGCATTGGGTGATTGGCCTACTTCTGAGGAAGAGCAGGGTTCGGCAGATCGGAGTTGGCTGAACCGGTTTCCCGCTCTTCGAAGGCCATGGCATTTAATTCGTGGAGAATTCTCAAGAGCTGGGCTTGATCTCCCGCAGGCAGTTTGGAAAGCCACGACCCCAGCACTGCCAGGCGCTGAGCACGCACCTTTTCGGCCAAATTTTTGCCCTTAAGAGACAAGGTCACGACGTGCCGCCGTTGATCGGAAGTTGCTGCCTTTCGCACCACCAAATTCAGATCCGTCAGTCGCTGAACAATGCGCGATATGGCTGAACGTCCAACGCGCAGCGCATCTGCCAACTCGGTCATGGTTACGGGGGCGTTGCGGGACAGCATCATCAGTGTTTGCGTTTCCGCTCTGCTGATGGAGAGATTTTGGGTGATTGTCCGGTAATGCTTTCGCTGATTGCGAAACAATTCGTCAATCGCCATGACCAGTTCATCGGTTATGTCCATGCTTGCCATCGTTTCCACTCCAATATCCGAATTTCTCTCATTCATTGTATCGGAAATTCGTTCTCTTTAACGCAGTTCACCTCGGGTGGACTGGTCCAATGCGGTCGTGACCAACCATCAACCGACGAGCCCGAAACACTTTGAAAGGACTCGCTTTCATTTACTTTACTTCACAATGTAAATTAGTTAAAGTATCCTCAGGAGTCGGCATGCGTCCGTTGGCCGTGAGAACCGTGATCATCAATTGGCGGAAGGCAGAATCCGGTGATCGAAAAATTTTCTGTGTTCCGCCGTCCGCATTGTTGCCTGCTTATGAATCACCTTCCCCTAACCAGCACGGCGAACCCGGTTCCGCAAAGTGCATCGGGATGTTATGTGATGGTCTTGTCACCGAGAAATTGGTGTGCCTGTGCGAAAGAGAGTTATTGTGGCTTTCCCTTGGCGGGAACGGTGGAAAGAATTCTTGGATTATTTGGGCGGAAGGAGAAACATCGATGGGACTTAGGGGTGTGCACGGCATTTGGCGGCAGCAGAGAAACCTAGGTGAGTGGAAGACATCTGAGCCTTTCAATGTCAGGCGAACTGCCCGCCGTATATGGAAAGAAGTTCTGCGGCCATACCAATGGATTTTGGCTGGGGTATTATTCTTCGTGGCCATCAGTGCCGGTCTGGGACTGATTCCGCCTTTGCTGTTGCGGACATTAATTGACCAGGCAATTCCGCAAGGCCGTCTTATCCTGGTATGGCAATTGGCAGCGGCCATGCTGATCGTGCCAATAGTGATCGGCGGTCTTTCGGCCTTGGAAAATTATCTCAACGTCATCGTAAGTCAGCGGATTATGTTTGATTTGCGCAACCGGTTATATCACCACGGGCAGTTGTTGGGACTTGAGTTCTTCACTGAAACCCGTTCCGGGGAAATCCATTCACGATTTCTCAATGACGTGGGGGCTTTACAGCAAGTGCTTTCCGGTACCTTAGTCAGCATATTTTCCAATATCCTCACCCTGACTTTCACCATGGTCACGATGTTTTTTCTCAACTGGCACCTGGCCATCATTAGCGTTTTGGCTCTGCCTTCTTTTGCTTTTCCGGTTCTGCACTTTGGACGCCGGCGTTATGAAGCGGTTACCGAGAGCCAGAAGGCGTTGTCAACGTTGACGATGTTACTCGAAGAAACCCTGTCGTTATCGGGGCAAATTATGATGAAAGGATTCGGCACACAGAAACAGGAACGGAAACGGTTTCAAGAGGGAAATGAGGGAGTCCGTCGGGCCTTGGTTCGGCAGTCTCTGATTGGGCAATGGATGAGCGTGGCTGTTCAGGTTCTTTCATCTATTGGTCCTGCGCTGTTGTATGGGTATGGAGGATATCTGGCTGTAAGCGGCCAGGTGAAGATCGGAACGGTAGTGGCATTCACTGCCTACCTAGCCCGGCTTTATGCCCCAGCCTCCAGCTTGGCCGGAGTGAACACGACGCTCATGGGAGGACTCGCGCTGTTTGACCGTATTTTTCGCTTTATTGATTTGCCTGTATCGGTTTCATTTCCCCATCCCGGCCTTTCTTTGCCGCGAGAACTGCCAAGGGACATACCAGCCGTGGAATTGAATCGGGTAACATTTGGGTATGGTCAGGACCATCCTGTTCTTCATGACCTGTCCTTCGAAGTCAAGACCGGGACTCTCGTTGCACTGGTCGGGCCCAGCGGCGCCGGGAAAAGTACTGTGCATGCCCTTTTGACGCGGTTTTACGATCCGGATCAAGGGAGCGTAAAAATTGCCGGCATAGACATTCGGGAGGTCGATGATCAGCAATTAAGACGCACTGTCGGGATGGTCACCCAGGAGATTTTTCTCTTTCACACGTCATTACGTGAAAACATTACTTATGGGAGCGGCGAAGTCAGCCAGATCAAAGTGCAGCGTGCCATCGAAGCTGCGCAGTTGCAAGATCTGGTGGGCCGGCTGCCGGAGGGTCTCGACACCGTTGTGGGGGAAAGGGGTTACCGCCTATCCGGCGGCGAAAAACAGCGTGTGGCGATTGCCCGTGCGATTATTCGCAATCCTGCCATTTTGTTGCTGGATGAGGCCACGAGTTCATTGGATTCCCATGCCGAACACCGTATTCAGGACGCCTTAAGCTATTTATTCCAGGGAAGGACGGTGGTTGCTATTGCACATCGTTTGTCCACCGTCGTGGCGGCCGACAAGATTTTTGTCTTGTCTGAGGGCCGTTTGGTTGAACAGGGTGGGCATCACGAATTACTTCTGGCCAATGGTCTTTACGCCAGTTTGTATCGCGAACAGTTTCGTGAGGAATTGCAGGCTGGAACAGGCGTTTAAGCGAATGAACAATCACGACAGCAAGTTTTCCAGGGGGATGGTGGGAATCGTAATAACTGGCAGGGGTGGTTATATTCTGTCCGCGACGAATTCACGACGCTTGATGGAACAACTGAACTTTGAGAGTGAGCAAGACCGAGAGTTTCTTTGTGTGTCACGGGGGAGATCATCCAACAAGTTCATGCCAAAGGTGAATGACTTGTGACCCGAATGGATTATCGAGAATGATTTGAGGGAAACTCAAGAGGGGAACACGAAGCGATCATTTTATGGATGGAGAGTAGACAATTCCGCAGCGCGGCACTTTCTCCAAGATCTGGAGGCGGAGTTGGACTCGCTGAAAGCGTTTCGCTTCATGTTAAGAAGGTAATAGCAAATTAATCGCAAAAATTGGGTATAATTAGGCTACCCAACAGGGGCAAGGTTTCTGCTATGAGAGATGAGCGGCAACGAAGGATTGAGGAGGGAATCCTCAATCCTTGGCATCGGCCGTTTCCACCCGATGTGGGAAGCATTCTGAGTTGTCTGATGGGTCCCTTGCTTGGGAAAATTAAGAGGTCTGTCTATTATGCGTTTCGTAATCCCGATGCGTCTCAGCAATTTTCTGGTCTATCCCTAGTTCGGTGTTCATATTTTGATATGATAGGCGTTGGGTAATTTTATGATCTGGATGCTTGGGATGTCTGGACGTTTTCAGAGGAAGCCTCCAGATAGCTGGCTGTGGAAGTTCCTCGAGGAGAGATGACGGCTTGAACAACATCAAAATGTGGACGATTCCGGATATACCAATAGAAGAGAAGGCGCGAGAACAAATTGAAGGTCTATCCCACTTGCCCGTCTTGGCTGGTCCCATTGCTATCATGCCCGATGTCCATTGGGGGAGAGGGGCTACCATCGGAAGTGTGATTCCCACATCGCATGCCATCATCCCAGCAGCGGTCGGAGTGGACATCGGATGCGGAATGGCTGCCATAGCGACCAATGTGTCCGCGGACCGTCTTCCGGATAACCTTGGACATCTGCGTGCGGCGATTGAACAAGCCATTCCAGTGGGTTTTAAGTCCCACGATATGGACAGGGCATTGGATCGGGTGATGCGACTTGACGGGCATGAAGTATTTGAGCCGGTGCTCAAGGCGTTAAGACAGCGATTTCATAACTTGACGCTTCGTGGACTGATTGGCGATAAATCCCGCGATAAGGTGGAGAATGCCGTATGGAAACAAGTGGGGACATTGGGGGGAGGCAACCATTTCATCGAGCTGCAGATAGGGGATGATGGAAATATTTGGCTTATGCTGCACTCGGGTTCCCGCTATGTCGGTAAAAGTCTGGCTGACGTGGCAATTAGTCAAGCAAGATTTGAAGCCGAGCAACGTGGTGATGTTCTGCCGGATAAAGACATGGCATGGCTGGTTGAAGGGTCCGATTCATTTGATGCCTACATTGAGACCCTGACATGGGCTCAAGATTATGCCCGAACGAATCGGGAAATGATGCTGGCGTTGTTATGGAGTAGTTTAAGACCGTTTTTTCCGCCGGATTTGGCGTGGACACAAATGATTAATTGTCATCATAATTATGTGGAGCGTGTGACCGACTACAGGGGGACATACTGGTTGACCCGGAAGGGTGCCGTTTCGGCCCGCTTGGGTGAATTAGCAATTATTCCCGGAAGTATGGGAACTTCCAGTTACATCGTCCGGGGCAAGGGCAATCCCGAGTCATATTATTCGTGTTCGCACGGAGCGGGAAGACAGATGAGCCGTCATCAGGCTCAAAAATCGTTTACATTGGACGATTTGATTGTACAGACTCGTGGCGTGGAAAGCCGAAAGGACAATGCGATTCTTGATGAAATTCCGGGAGCCTACAAGGATATCGATGCCGTGATTCAAGCTCAGTCGGATCTTATTGAACCCGTGGTGAGGCTGAAACAAATTCTGTGCGTAAAAGGATAAACAAAATGTGGTGTATGGCGATGTTCACTCAGCAACAAAAATTAAGACCGGGCGGAGGGAGTACGAGTTAGTGGACTCGAGACAACAACATGGCGAAGTCCGAAAACGGCACCCTGAAGGCCATTTGGCGGAACGAGCCGGTTGGCTTAGGGCAGCTGTTTTGGGTGCGGACGACGGTTTGGTATCAGTGTCGAGTATCATGGTCGGGGTAGCTGCCAGTGGTGCGGGGCTGGCACCGATTTTAACGGCGGGTGCTGCCGGATTAATGGCGGGAGCCATGTCTATGGCCGCAGGAGAATATGTCTCGGTAAGTGCCCAAAAGGACGTGGAGTTGGCCGACAGACTTCGGGAGCAGGCTGAACAGGAAGAAGACCCAGAAGGAGAGCTCCGCGAACTGGCCGCAATTTATCAGTCCCGCGGATTGTCACGGGATCTTGCCGAACAGGTTGCGGTCGCATTGCATGCCGCAGGACCTCTGGAAGCCCATTTGCGTGATGAGATTGGGCAAACCTCTGATACGGCTGCACGTCCTATGCAGGCAGCCTTGGCCTCGGCGTCCAGTTTCTTCATTGGAGGACTGGTGCCCTTTCTGGGAATGTTGGCAGGAACCACTCTGAGCCGGATCATTGTCATCGTATGCGTTACGTTGATAGGGCTCGTTGTCTCAGGTGTGCTTAGCGGCAGGCTTTCAGGGACTCCCCCCATGAAACCGGCATTACGGCTGTTCCTGGGCGGCGGTGCGGCCATGTTGATTACGGGTTTGGTGGGCCAGCTTGTTCACCAGATCTCTTTGTGAAGACTTCTTTCGTCGCTCTTGCTCCATGCGGATTTTGAAGGGATTCAGAGATCAATGCCATGAGCTTCCTGCTACAAGACTACCGCATCTGGCAGTCCACAGAGATGGCAGAGCTTGTTTTTGTTACGAAAGAGCAAGCTGACGCTTGTATGCACCTGAATAAGAGGGTTCCCAGCAATCAAACGGGGCCCTCTTGCGCTGTGACACTCTTCGGATGTTCTCCCTGATTCTTCTCACGGAGAGTGTTCACCATGAAATAGGGATTGAGCAACCGCGATAAAGGACTGAATGGCTGGCGTGGCTTCGTTGATAAACGGACAGCTGAGATTCAAATACCTCCACATGGATGGTTGCAAGTCTTTGACAAGGACTCCAGACGGTGTGTCGGGCAAAGACAGTTCGGGAATAATGGTGATGCCCAAACCCTCCCGGACCATATTCAGGATGGTTCCTATGTCTCGCACCTCAAATTTGATGCAAGGGGTGCATTGGGACTGCTGGAAGAAGTCCTGGATGAGAGGTTTGCAACCACCGGTGGACATAATGAAGGGATGGCTTTCCAGATCCGAAAGAGATATCCTGGGTTTTTCTTTCAACTCGTGACTCTTAGGAAGAACAGCCACCATCTTATCTTGAGTTAGGTGGATCATGCCGTTTTCCGGGGAGCTGTGGGCGACGAATCCCACATCGACAACCCGGGTGCGAAGCCACTCGGCCACCTCCTCGTCGGTTCCCTCGAAGAGTACGATATGGATGTGCGGATGCAGCTGCTCGAATACACTCATAATTTTCGGGAAGAGCCGCGCCGCCGCACTGGGAAAACTGCCAACCCGAATGGTTCCTGTCTCCAATCCTTTTATGGCAGCCGCTTCCTGTTCGATATGAGCGATCCCGTTAAGAATGATTCGAACCGGTTCCAGTACCCGCTTTCCAAAGTCTGATATCAGAACGGGTTGTCTTTTGTCCCGAATCAACAGCATCCCGCCTAATTCCGCTTCGAGTTCGGCAATGGCGTGGCTCACTGCTGATTGACTGATATTGAGGGTTTGTGCGGCTTTGGTGAAGCTCCCTTGTTCGGCGACTTGGGAAAAAATCTGTAGTTGGACTAATGTCATGAGCATCCCCTCATGTAGTATATCAGAATTATGAATTTTACTGATTATACAAGCGGTCATATGCTTGACACAAGCACATCCACGACTTCAATGTGAGGGGATATTCTTGAATGCAAAAGACATTGCCGTATTAGTGCTGCTGGCTGCGCTATGGGGTGGGTCGTTTCTGTTCATGCGAGTGGCATCTCCGGTACTGGGCCCTGTGGTTCTGATCGATCTCCGTGTCTTGATTGCCGGGTTTACGCTTCTCCTGTACGCGAGGGCTTTGCACCACCGGGTGAGGCTCCTTCATAAATGGAAAGAGTATTTTCTCTTGGGTTCTTTGAATGCGGCAATCCCTTTTTGTCTGATTGCGTCGGCGGAATTAATCCTGCCCGCGTCTTGGGCGGCTATTCTCAATGCTGTGACCCCGTTGTTCACGGCCATTGTCGCCTACGGATGGGTCAAGGAGCCCGTGACGAAAAGAAAACTCATAGGCCTGGTTCTGGGGGTGATCGGCGTGGCGGTGTTGGTCGGGTGGAATTCTCAGCCCGTGAATGAGCGTGTGATACTGGCAGTATTTTTCTCCCTCACCGCTGCCCTCTTTTACGGGATTGGCGGTGTCTATACCCGCGTGGGCTTCCCGGGCGAAAAACCACTGGACCTTGCCATCGGACAACAACTGGCCGCGGGGGTCATCTTGATCCCCTTGGCCCTATTTTTCGTACCACATCAGATGCCGGGATCCGCTGTGATCTGGTCGGTCATTGGGCTGGCGCTGCTCTCGACGTCGCTCGCATATCCGCTTTATTTCCGTCTCATCCGCAGTGTTGGGCCTGTCAAAACTCTCGAGGTCACATTTTTGGTGCCCGTGTTCGGCGTGTTCTGGGGATGGCTGATCCTCCGTGAAGCCGTGTCGGCAGGAACTTTCTTTGGTTTAGTGGTGATTCTTTTGAGTGTGGCATTTGTGACGGGAGCCGGAACAAAAACCCGTGTCGTTAGGCAAAGAATGTGATGTTTAGACACGAGCGCCCCACAATCGGAAGAGGCCCAGCCGCACAAAAAGGCTTCTTTCGAAGAATCAGTGAGGGAACGGAGTGATGTGCAAACGGTATTCAGGGGAGTGCGGTATATGCGGTGTTCTTGCGAAGAAGTTTGGGGACGTATTAATGCCTCATTAAATTACCGTGAACAAAGACACGATGAACAGGATTGTGTCCCGCACGGTAGGGAATTGTCTCGAGGGTGTTCGTGTCCAAAATGAGGACATCGGCGCGCTTGCCAACTTCCAAGGAACCTACTTCGTGTTCCAGACCGAGTACATAGGCGGGATTGATGGTCGAGGCACTTAAGGCTTCTTCGGGAGAGAGACCGAAGAAGTGAACAGCCATAGACATGATCAGAGGCATGCTGGAGATGGGTGAGGTGCCCGGGTTAAAATCGCTGGCCAGAGCCACAGCAATGTTCCGATCGATAAGATTGCGGGCAGGAGGATAGGGTTTGTGATTCAGGCTGTAGGTGGCGCCCGGCAACAAAACCGCCACCGAGTTGCTGTTCTGAAACTGGATGATATCCTGGGTGCCGATATGGTCTAGGTGGTCGATTCCTCGCGCCCCCAGTTCGAGAGCCAGTGCCGTGCCCCCAAAATGAGAAAACTGGTCGCTGTGAACTCGGATGTTGAGGTTCATCTCCCGAGCTTTACGCAAATACCCTTGGGCTTCATCGGGAGAAAAAGCGGAGGTCTCGACAAAGACATCGACGGCATCGAGCCATTGCCGCTGATGAGCTTGCGGCAATAGCTCGTTTTCGACCTCCCACAACCACTTTTCTTTTGTTGTGTTTTCAGGCACAGCGTGAAGGAAGAGACCGGTGGCGGTAATTCTCTGTCTTAAACGGTGACGAAATTCTTGAATGAGTCTTAGCTGCCGCAATTCACCCTCTAAGGACAAGCCATATCCGCTTTTCATTTCGATAGTAGTGGTGCCGCTCTCAAGCATCTCTTTTGTCAACCGTTCGCAAAACACCATGACGTCCTCATCGGAGCTTTCCAATAATTGCCGGCCGGAACGTGCGATACCGCCAAGTTTCCCCATTTCTTGGTAGGTATGACCCATTAAGCGCTGGCGGTATTCGTCGGCCCTCCACCCGGCAAAAGGCAGATGCGTATGACAGTCGACAAAGCCAGGGACCACCAGGCATCCGCCGGCGTCGACAAGGTGGGCATCGGCGCCGAAGTCGGTCAAAATCCTTTTCGTCGGGCCAACAGCTAGAATGATTCCGTGTTCGATGACCAAAGCCCCGTCGTCGATGATACTGTGTTGTGCCATTTCTTGTCCGCGTCGAGGCGGGCGAGGGGTGGTGAGGGAATAGATCTTTCCGTGAACTATAATTTGCCGCATGATCTCATCTGCCTCTCTCAACCTGGACCAATTCAGGGGGGACTGAGGGACTCATTGTAACCGGGGGCGGAGAACATAGCCAATGCCTATAGTGCCGGCAGTACCCGTCTTTCGGCATCTCCCGAGACAATACGATCTGGTGTGGGGAGTCCTTCCGGTCTTTTCGAATCTATCGCTCTTCTAATTATCCGGCCGGAAGATTTTTATCAGGCATATTTGTCAGGCCCGTCTCCTGACTGACGCGTTCTGATCGCATTAATACATAGTATAAGACACTCGCCACAATCAGTCCCACAATCCAGGAGATGTCAGCTCCGCCCATGGCTTTAGCCACGGGGCCCTCATAAAGGGTGGTATTGATAAACGGGATTTCGATCACTACCGTAAGCACAAACGTGAGCAGTGCACGGAGGTTAAATGCGGGATATCTGCCGCCCGGACGCAGGATGGAAGAAATGTCATAGTGGCCACGCCGGATGACATAAAAATCCATCAGATTGATAGCCGTCCAGGGGATTAGCACATAGAGCAACATTAAAAGAAAATTGCTGTAGTTGTTAAGAAAGTTGCCTTGCCCCCAAATAGCTAAAGTTGTCCCGACAATGCCAGCCGCCAGTACGATGCCGACGCGGGAGCCTATGCCAAAATGCCAAGGTTTAAGGGCATGTAAGGTCGTCGTGGTTGACATGAAGGCGCCATACAGGTTCAAAACATTGACACCGATTATGCCCAGAACAATGACGGGAAACACCAGATTAGCCAGCGGTCCACCGACTTTGTCGGCAATAAACGCAACACTGTTGGCATTAAAAGCTTTGGCGGCAACACTCATGGACACTGCACCAATGGCCATCATCCACACGGTAGCGAGAACCGAACCCAGGTACGTATAGCCAAAGCACTGATTGATTGAGGTATCAGCAGGCAAATACCTCGAATAGTCGGCAACGTAGGGTGCATAGGTAATTTGCCAGGTTGCCGAAATCGACACAGCCAGAAGAAAGGTACTCCAAGCAAATCTCCCGCCGGCAAATGCATCAGCCGGGTAAAGAGTGAGAAGGCGGATGGTAAGGATGGCAAACACGACAGCGAAAAGGTAGCCCGCCCACCGTTCATATTGATGAATCAGGTCATATCCCACTACAGCCAGAACGATATTAACCACACTCACGATAATGATGGCTAAATCCATTGGCACGCCTAGCCAACCGGCCAGGGCCTGCCCACCTAAGACCGCACTGGTGGCGAAGTAGCCCAGGTACATGACGACGACGAGGATCAAAGGCAAAATGGCCCCATAAAACCCAAATTGGGCGCGGCTCTGTATCATTTGGGGAATGCCCAGCTTGGGACCTTGGGCTGAGTGGTAGGCCATGAAAACCGCTCCGAAAACGTTGCCGATCACGATGGCCAGTAAAGCTCCGGTTAAATTGAGTCCGAGAACAACGCCCAAGGCTCCGGTGACTATCGTGGTTATTTGCATGTTGGCCGAAAACCAGATAAAAAACAGGTTTTGTACCTTTCCATGGCGTTCGGTCTCGGGAATAAAATCAATGGATCGCACTTCCAATTTCATGAGAATCCTCCTTGACCATTGTGAAAGAGAGGTAAGTCCTATGTGATGGAACTAATCATCGATGGTGGATGATATGAATCGAGTCATTCATATGATGTCAAAAAGTCGAGCGAATTGCAATAATATTCCTTCGAATTTTAAAGAAAATTGCGGTGCCAGACAGTCGGAAAACTTTATGGCGTAAAGCTCAATAATATGCCATCCGCTTCTCGATCCCGCTCTCTTCGTCGTTTAAATGAGAGAGGGTATTGGGAAAGAAATGGAACATGGAGCAAGCTTCAAGACTCTCTCCCGTCTTCTTCAGTGTTTTCAATGTTGTCACCGCGAGATACAAGAGGCGGAATATTTTGGGATCGGGTTGTGTTGCTCTCGCCAAACTCTGTGTCAACGACGCCATAAGTGTGCTACAATTGTGCAGGAACAATAGATTCACAATATTGGAAAAGTTGAATGGGGTCATTATTCCTTATGAAACCATTAGCCACCGTGGACGAATTCATGGATCGAATTCGGGATGCTTCACAGGAATCACCTGCTCACCAGCAAATTGGTGAGTTTTTGTCCGGTCATCTGCGTGAAGCCTCTTTTATGAGTGCAGGAGAACTGGCTAGAGAAGCCAACGTGAGTCAGGCGTCCGTGACCAGGTTCTGTCATACCATGGGTTTTCGGGGGTTCGGCGAATTTATTGCAGCTTTGCAGGATATGGTGCGGGAGGAATGGCGGGCACCAGAACGTATGGTTTATTTGCGTCCGAGCCTGCCTGCTGACGCCGATCCGTTGCTGGCCCAAGAAATTTCCAACTTGGAAGGTCTGCCCGAGATTTTGGACAGTGAGGCGATGAATCGGCTGGTCGACTGCGTGAGTTCCGGTACACGTGTCATCCTGGCCGGGGCCCGTATTTCCGGAACTTTGATTCCTTATGCGGCGTATTGTCTAGGAAAGATCCGGGACGGGGTGGAGGTGGCGACTCCGGGTTCTGTGTTGTGGGATAATTTGGCCTTGTCGCCGGGCGACAACACGGTCATCGTCGGTTGGGTATTCTCACGGTATGCCCGGACTCTTGTGAACTGGATGGCGGACGCCGCGGAAAACGGGAGTCGGGTCGCGGCCTTGACGGATCGCTGGATGTCGCCCGTGATGGCCTTTGCCGATCCGGTATTGGTCGTTCCGGTGGCAAATGCTTCACTGTTTGATTCTTACGCCGCACCGATGTTTGTGGTGAATTATTTGGTGAGACAAGTGGCGCAACGCCTTCCCGGGGTTGCGCCGAGGCTGGAACAATTGGAAGCAAGAGACCAGCGTTTGGAAGTCTATTGGTCCAGGCGTTCCGGTAAACCCAAGGAGTGACAAACGACATGCACGAGATCTGGCGGTTTTCGCGGCTGAAGGAGCGTATTGATGCACTTGGGGAATTTGGCCGGGATCCTTTCGGTGGCATGACCCGTCCCTTCGGCAGTGCAGCCGAGCGAGAGGCCCGGCGATGGTTTTTACAAGAAGCTTCGAAAACGGGTCTTGAGATCTCGACCGACATGGCCGGAAATATTTGGGCTCTATATCCTGGGGACCGTCCGGAAATTTTAGCCATAGGTTCCCATCTCGATACCGTACCCCACGGGGGAGCCTATGACGGGTCCTTGGGCGTGATATTGGGGTTGGAAAGTGTCCAAACTCTTCAAGAACAGGAATATCGACCGCTGCACACTTTAGGTGTGCTGGTCCTGGCCGGTGAGGAACCGAATCCGTTTCGGCTTTCCACACTAGGCAGCCGATTGCTCACGGGGGTCTTATCATTCGAAGAGATTGAGGCAGTCAAGGATGATCAGGGGCTTTTGTTGACGGAGGCCCTTGCGCTGGCGGATGCTCCCTCCGGGAACCATCATGAACTTGATGTTGCCCGGCTGCGCGGATTTATCGAACCGCATATTGAACAAGGGGCACGGCTCAAAGAACAGGGCTTGCCACTGGCTGTGGTTACCACGATTACCGGCATAGTGCGGCACTCCATCACCATTATTGGCGAACAAAACCATGCCGGGACCACCGCTCCCGAGCAACGGCGGGATGCGGTGCAAGCTTTTGCCGGGACGATGGAGCTGTTTCAAAGAATGGGACAAGAATTCTCCGGCGAGGTGCGGGGCACGGTGGGATATGTGAGTGTGTTTCCCAATGCGGTGAATATTGTGCCGTCCCGAGTCGAGTTCATCGTAGAGTGGCGATCACCCCAGGACTCTCTTTTGCACTCCGTCGCCGAAATGTTCTGGACTCAGGTTCAGACTCGCGTTCACGAGATGGGTCTAGAGCTGACACGAAAAGTGATCCTTTCCCAAAACCCGGTCGTTATGGATCCGCGTATGCAGGAATTATTGCATCAAGCCGTCGGAACCTATATTCCACAGCACCCGGGTTTGGTGAGCTGGGCTGGTCATGATGCGGCTCACCTGGCCCAAAAGGTGCCGACCGGTATGTTGTTTATCCGCAGCAACGGCAAAAGCCATTGTCCGGACGAAGACTGCGATTCAGACGATATGGCACTGGCGCTGAGAGTGTTGATAACAGCGCTAAGGAGATGGGATCAGAAGGAAAACCCAGGAGCCTCTCTAAGGAAGTGAAAGAATGTTAACGGGATATCAACCCCAGTGGATGTGGGTCCATGGTCGGTTTGCCGAAAATTTCAGTCTGGTTGCCAGTGATGACACGGGCCGCATCGTAGCTTTGGGACCAAAGGACGCGGTGAGGGCCCGTTACCCGCGGGCCACTTGGGAACCGTGGCCGAACAAGGTCTTGGTTCCCGGCACGGTGAATACGCACAGTCATTCTTTTCAACACCTGCTTCGCGGCCTCGCCGTCGACCAACCTTTTCTGATTTGGCGGGACCAGGCGTTATATCGGCTGACACCCTATTTGAACCCGAATGCGTTGTATTTGGGAGCTAAGCTAGCCTTTAGTGAAATGATTCTGCAGGGCATCACCACCGTTGTGGATTTTTTCTATTTGCATGACCATGGTCTGGATAACGATTTGGCAGTCATTCAGGCGGCACAAGAGGTCGGAATTCGCTTGATTTTGGCCCGGACCTTTTATGACTGGGAGGGTGCTCCTGAGGCATACCGGGAGACACCGGAAGAAGCGGTGAACCGGACACGAATTCTGGCCGGCCGTTATCGGAATAACCCCATGGTGCATATTCATCCGGCTCCGCACAGTGTCCATGGAGCATCCGACGCCATGATTGACGCGGCAGTCGGCTTGGCCCGTGATCTCAAGGCGCCCTATCACATGCATATCGCGGAAGAACCGTTTGAAGTCGATGAACAGCGGAAGAAAACTGGTTTGAGTCCCGTAGAGCACTTGGCACAGCTCAATGCCCTGGACTCCTCGCTTATTGCTGTCCACCTCACCTGGGCCAGTCCCCAAGATGCCGCCTTGTTGGGTCAAGCATCGGCCCGTCTGGCCTATTGCCCCTCCAGCAACATGTTTTTGGCTGACGGGGTGACTCCCCTTAAGATGTTGCGAGACGCCGGCGTGCAGGTGGGACTGGGGACCGATGGCGGATGCAGCAACAATCGCGCCAGTGTGTACGAAGAAATGCGCATGGCCGCCTTGTTGCAGAAGGTCGGCAGCCTGGACGCCACGATTCTGACTCATCAAGAAGTCTGGAACATGGGGACAGAAAACGGCGCGGATATGCTGCGAGTGGATGCGGGACGGTTAGAGGAAAATCGGCTGGCGGATTTCGTGGGTATTGATTTGACGCATGTCTCCTTGCTGCCATGGTCGCAGGAAACGCTGTTGGCCAATATTGTCTACGCTATGAGTCCTGCCGCGGTTCGAAATGTGGTGGTAGGGGGGCGGAAAATCGTTCAGGAAGGACAGCTTGAAACAGAAGATGTGCAAGCCTTGTCCAGAAATATTCAACAGTTGATCCGGAATTGGATGTAATTTTGTCTGATCACCGACAAGGAGCTATCTAGCCCATAAACGTGGGGAGGGAATACTATGACGAATTTCAGCAAACATGAAGGGATTCAAGCTCCCACCGGCCCCACCTTGCATTGCCAGGGATGGGGGCAGGAAGCGGCATTGCGGATGCTCATGAACAACCTGGACGCCCGGGTTGGGGAAAACCCCCCGGAACGTATTGTTTATGGAGGACGGGGACGGGCCGCACGCTCTTGGCCGGCCTATGATAAGATCGTGGAAAGCTTGCTCGGTCTGGAGAATGATGAAACATTGCTGATCCAGTCGGGGAAACCAGTCGGTATTTTTAAAACACAGAGCCAGGCTCCCCGGGTGTTGATTGCTAATGCCAATCTTGTGGGAAAGTGGGCGACTTTGGAAGAATTTGATCGGCTTGAGAAAAAAGGGTTAACCATGTTTGGGCAAATGACAGCGGGTTCTTGGATTTATATTGGCAGTCAAGGTGTGATTCAAGGGACATTCGAAACCCTGGCAGCCCTGGCGGCCAAGCATTTCGATGGGACCCTGCGGGGCAGGCTTTATGTGTCGGCCGGGTTAGGAGGGATGGGAGCGGCTCAGCCATTGGCTGCCAAGATGCTGGACGGGGTGGCGTTGATTGCGGAGGTTGACGATCAGCGGATACAGAGGCGGATGGACTCCGGCTATCTGGACGTGGCCTATGAGAGTATCGAGCGGGCGGTCAATGACGCCTTGGCGGCCAAAAGAGAACAGAAATCCATTTCTCTTGGCGTTCATTGTCACGCTAATGAATTGTTGCAGTACTTGATTCAACGCCAAATCATTCCGGATGTGCTGTCAGATCAAACAGCCGCGCACGATCCTTTGATTGGATACATCCCTGACGAGCTGAGTTCCGACGAAGCCCAGGTTTTGCGCCGTCAGGATGCCCAGAGCTATCTCCAGATGGCTAGACGATCTATTGCTCAGCATGTGAGACACTTGCTGGCACTCAAACGAGCTGGGGCAGCGACCTTTGATTACGGCAACAATATCCGCCGTGAAGCTTTTGACCAGGGAGTGACAGATGCTTTTGAAATTCCCGGATATGTGCCCGCGTACATTCGGGATTTGTTTAACGCAGGCAAAGGACCGTTCCGTTGGGCGGTGCTGTCAGGAAAAGCCGAAGAGATTCATAAGCTGGATGCCTTGGCACTTGAGATGTTCGGGGACAATCCATTGCTCAGCCGGTGGCTTACCCTGGCTCAGAAATATATTCACTTTCAAGGGCTTCCGGCCCGTATTGCGTATATGGGGCTGGGAGAGCGGGACCGGTTCGCTTTAAAGGTTAATGAATGGGTAGCCCAAGGCAAGTTGTCGGCTCCTGTTGTCTTCGGCCGAGACCATCATGACACGGGTTCGGTGGCGTCGCCGTACCGGGAGACTGAAGCCATGCAAGATGGGTCCGATGCTATCGCTGACTGGCCCATTCTCAATGCCTTACTGAATACCGCCTCGGGTGCTCATTGGGTTTCGTTTCACCATGGTGGGGGAACCGGAATCGGTTATGCCTTGCACGCAGGAGCGGTGGTGGTGGCCGATGGCAGCGAAGACAGTGCAGGGCGGCTGTCCCGTGTGTTCTTTAATGATCCGGGTATCGGAGTGATACGTCATGCGGATGCGGGATACAGTCTGGCCAAAAAAACAATGGAAGAGCACAAAGACCGCATGCGGGCGCCCTTTGTGGGACCGGATACCAATATACCCATGGACTAGTCGTCCAAAGCTTGCTTACGGGACGGGCAAGTGTTGTGCCAATAAAGGTAGGATGACAGGGTTTTCAAAACGGGAAAACTTCTTGGTTTCTGAAGAATCCCGCCGCAATTTTGGGCCGTGTACTCTGTTTGAACACTGGTTTTGATTCCTCTGGCTCCGGAGACGGATCCGGGAATTCTGGTGTCGGAATGCCTTTCGGTATCGTGATGCCAAATTGCCAGAATGAGAATGCCGCGGTAACCATGGGGTGCTCAGCTTTAAGGGGACATTCTCACGGCTGTAGCCGCGGCTTTAGGCCCTGTTTCGGTAGTATTTTCTTGGCCGCCGCCCCTCCAACGAAAGTTCGACCCGGTGGAGATTCAACGGGATTGGCGGGTTCCATCTAGTGGATGTTATGACATAAGCTAAAGGTAAGTCATAGTCATGATCATTAGATCGGCCGTGTCGCCGAGTTTCGGTGAATCAGTGCCGGTCCAGGAGCTTTCGATGTCACTAGGCTATGATTTGGCCTACATGGACACATCTCTTTCTTCCTGAAAGAAGGTGAATAGGGTGATTATTCGCGAACAATTGAGTCCTGTTTTAGCCTTAGTCGCTGGCATCCTAATACTCGTGCGGCCGCGGCTGCTCAATTATGTTGTGGCAATTTATCTCATCGTGGTCGGAATCATTGGTCTGGTTCATTGACGCACTGCGCAAACCGGTTTCGCGAAGTAAATTGGGGAATCAGCCGACCTTTCCAGGACTAATCCCCCGAAACTCGATGTTCCGGGGGATTAGTCGTCCTTCGATATTTTCTCCATTTCAGGAGATCGGTTTAGCTATGCACCATAAAGGGGAATCCGGATACCCCGTCTCAGTCTCTTTGGCCTGGGGAACGGAAGGCTACTGATTCTCACGGTATTGTCTTATCGAATCGCGACTTTGGGAGAGTTTGGGCTCTCTTATCTAATGACTGATTCTTTAAAACAAAAGTTTTTTGCGCGATCTCATGACCCCTTAAGGCCCTTATCAGTTGGCCTCCTGTATGTTTTTTTATTTTTTAATAATGTATTGTTGCGGAATGCTGTGGCTTCTATTCTTCGCTTCCCGGAGTTTTCGAGCGTCACCATAGGGCCACAGGACCGCTCCAGCCAGGAGGGCGCATTCGGCTGCCCAGTCGTCCTTGGCTTTCTCCGCGAGCTTTTTCCATTGGTGACGAGTGATGAGCGTGTCCAGGTCCGCTGAAAATTCTTCGTTATCCCCAGGATCTAACGTCTTTAGGGCAGAAGTTTCTGGCATTGGTCCCAAATACAACACCGGGTTGTGATATCGTCCGACGTGCCTAACGGAGAAATATTGCGAGGCAACAAGGCTCTTGATCCAGGTGATTATTTGAGACATGGAGTAGACGCCACGAAATCGGCCATAGTCGGGATCGTGTGCGTAGTCTTTGGATAAGATTTTCTCTTCGCGGCTGCCTGCCAGAATCCCGGCCAGGGTTTTGGCTCCCATTTTTTGGGGATGCCGTCTCAGGATGTCGGACAGACAGACGATCACTTCGTTAGGCGGGAAGGAGCGGAGAGTTAGTTGAAGAAGATTGATCAATTGCATGCCGTGATCAGCAAATTGGGAAGCTAGGTCTTCTAGACTCGGATGCGGCTCACATTCCGGTGCAAGTCGGTAGCCTTCGTGCGTGCTGCTGAGACGGGGATGTTGCCACGCCTGAGCCCATCGATAGAGGTTTTCGTAGGAACGTTTCACATTTGGGATGTTGTGTATGGCAATGGGGACTGTCTCCCACTGTTTTTGAACGTGGCACCAAACTGCCTGTCCCTGGGTTTCCCATAATTGCTGCAACATGGTGCAGCCTTTTGAATTGAGGATGCCGGGGTCGGCCGCCAGAATAGCTTCATCCTCCCTGAAACGGTGCTCGTACCCGGGAACGTCGGATACGCGCGGAAGTTGCCTGGATTTCCATTTTCTCTTGTCATAACGGACAGGCTCAAGCGGCGTGTCGCAAAGTAAGAGCCGCAGTTGTTGTAAACGAAGAAAAGCCTGGTGGGATCTGGGTGTCCACAGAATGTCGGTGGATGTTTGAAGGGATAGTGCGGCAGCAACCATTGACTCTACGCGGGTCCAGTCCGGGATTTGGTGAACGAAAGCCGACTGTCTGAACCAAATATCCGAGAGATTTCGGATAAGGTCTGCCGAATGTTTAAAAAAACCGTCGTCTTCAGGGTGCAGATTATCGGTATTGATAAGACGGCGGGGATTAAACGAAAAGGCATGCGACCACGAGCATTCAGGGCAGGTAAGTTGAATGCTTCTCCAGAGAAACAAAAAGTCCGGGTGAAGTGTGTGGCACGCCATGGGAGATATCGGAATATCCACAGACCATGAGGAAATCAAATCATTTACCGCAGTCCATGCTTCTTCGTGGGATTTGTGGAAGCGATCCAAAAGAAATTGCCGGGTCTCTTCGTTGATGTCCCGGGAGGGCGGGATGAAGTCATTTTCGGTTAAAGAAGGTACAGGCTGATTGTCTTTGAGCTGCCGGACAATGCTTAGAGCCATTTGGTCGGTGATACGCAGGATCCATGATAGAGACGGGTCGCGGTAAAGTGCCGCAACATATTGCCAGACTTTTCGGGGGATGAGAATCTGCCCGCGAAACAAGATATTTCTTTTATGTGATAGTTTTACCGAATGCGTTTTCCATGCTGGCAAAGTCGGATCAATTTGCATAAGGCGTTCGCGGATCAGTTTTTCTATAACGGGGATATCCTGATTGGTCAGAGAGACATTTGTCACAATATCACCATCCCGGGAAGTTTCTGAAGAAAGTCGACTAACTGATTAAATCTTGCGATCTCGACAAATCGGGCATACGGTTTATAGCGGGCGACAGACGAATCTCCCAGATTCCACTGACTGCGCGGTTCGGGATTAAGCCAATAAATGGCATGCACCCTACGGCTGATGGCACGGAAACGATCTACTTCGGGCGGGTAGCGGTTACTGCGAGCATCTCCTAATACGAATACGATGGGGTTGTCATCAAAAACTGAGGCATATACCCTCGTCATTTGTTTCCACAGCGCACCGTAGTCTGAGAAGCCTTGGTAGTCTATGGAGGCATGATTAAGAACTTGGTAGATGAGTTGATGATAGCCCTGGCCGGCAAAGTGCCGTGTGATCTCGTCGGCGGAAGAGACAAACGCAAAGTGTCGAATTCTTCCCTCGAAGATTTGGTGGAGTCCATAGAGAAAGGCCAGGAAAAGAGAAGACACAGATTGCACTGACCCTGAAATATCGCATAAGGTCACAATCCGGCGAATGCGCCTAGGCCTCGCCGTCTTAATAAGAATGGCCGGCTCTCCGAATGTGGCCAGACTACGCTTAATTGTCTGGCGGTAATTGAATACCAAATGTTTTCGCCTTATCTCATGCCCGCGGGAAAAATCTCCTTGCAGATGTTTGGCCAGACTATGGATGGCGGCCGTTAAAGTGTCGCGGTAGGTGTCCGGCAAGGGGGCTAAGGGTGCATTCCATTCTTGAGTCGATAAGTGCAGAATGTCGGACGACGATAAGTGTTCAGGTTGGTGAAAGTAACCGTTGTCGCGATTGCGCCGGACGGACCTAAAAGACGAGGGGGACAGTCGCTCCACTACTTCGATCAGACGCCGATAACGCTGCAACACTTCTTCGACATTTGGCCAGTTTTCTGGGTTAATGATTTGTTGCCGGGCTAAAGCAGCAAGATGCCGCACGATCCAGGTTTTGTCCTGTTGTGTTAACGGATGACGGAAAACAAGAATGGCGCTGTTTTGATAATGGCCCTCCAAAAATGCTTCAAATGAGGCCAGTTGGCGGGGACCATTGGCTAACCGCTGCAAAAGGGCGTGTTTCCATGATTTCGATAACGCTTTTTGGGGAGACGGTGTTGCCGAGTGGAAGATAGCAGGTTCCAGTGTCATGGCCCATTGCCCCGTTGCTTCTTCCGCTCGGGTGTCGTTACGTGGTGAGAAGTACTCCCAGAATTGTTTGCGAAAGAGGTCGTCTTGAGCAGATGACTTAACCAAGCACGGGTGAATCGTAAGATAGAACTCCAAAAGCGAATGCGGCTTAAGAATGGCGCAAGCCATCTCGGCTGTAACCAAATCGTCCGTGGTCACAATGAAGTGGTGGCGGCGCAGGGTGTTGGCAAACCCTGTCAAAGACTGGTTAAAATCGGCAGCTGTTAATGCTGCCGAACTAATGGAAGAATTCATGGGCGGGATTTTCTTTCTGCTATTTGGCGTCCCAGCGCCATATCCCGTGGGTGTTTGGCGAAAATGGGCAATGTCTCGTCAACGTTGTCAGGGGTGAGCGGACGTGGGTTTTCTCCGGTAAGACATAGCGCGGTGGCCAGTTCAACGGCTTCGGCTATAGACGGGAGATGATGAGGTTTGGCATGTCGGTAGGAGGCAAGAAATTCCGCGACATCCTTAGCAAAGGATTCGCTGGCCTGCGGAACTTGAGACTGAATAATGGCGGCTTCGCGCTGACGATCCGGCAGCTCAATCCAGACATAAAGACATCGGCGGCGTAAGGCATCGGAAAGCTCCCGACTGCGGTTGGAAGTCAGGATAACTAGGGGTTTTTGAACAGCCTGGATGGTTCCAAATTCCGGAATGGAGAGTGAGAATTCGGATAAGGGCTCGAGTAACAAGGCCTCGAATTCTCTGTCGGCCCGGTCGATCTCGTCAATCAGCAAAACCCGCGGCTTATGATCCGCCGGATCCAACGCCTCAAGTACCGGGCGGCGCGTCAGAAACGGCCTACCCCACAATGGCAATAATTCCTCCAACTCGGCAACCGCCTGATCGAAACTGCGCTGGCCAAGGATTGCCGCCAGAGGTTCACGTAATGCGTTGATATAGAGTAATTGTTTAGCATAATGATATTCATAGAGTGCCTGCGATGCGTCGATCCCCTCATAACATTGCAGACGTATAAACGATGCTTCTAAGATGTGGGCCGCCGTTCTGGCTAAAAATGTCTTGCCGGCCCCAGGCGGCCCCTCGACCAATAACGGTTTTTCTAAGGATTGAGCCAGGGACAGCGCGATGGTAATTTCCGGCGTGGGGATATAGTGCCGGGAAACCAGTGATTCCTTCCACGCGTCCGGAGTGAGGATTGTCATAAACTCCCACCTTTTTCTTAAAACAGGATTTTTGAGATTTCGTGGTTATGGTGATGTAAGAGAACCAGGCCACAAACGCTTATTTGAATGCCTCCATTGTAGCAAGCATATGTTGACGAACACTGGCAATTGTTGTGACAGGGGGACCCCGCAATCATGTTTTAGGGCTGGAAACACCGGGATATGATGAGCGGTACGCTGAGATCTGAACACGATGATGACGGCCCCCGGATATCCTCGGGGTCTCTTGTCATAAAAAGAAACCCGAACCAATGAACCAAGCAACGGGTCCGAGTCTCAAGGGTGGGCAACCAGGGGGCTGCTCTCCTCATTTGAGAGAGCCTCTGTCAGGCATCTTGTTGGGAATCGATCACACTTCGCTCTTTAAAAATTTTACGCCTATTTAGTTTATTAAAGAGGGGTGTGGCAGATTCGTTTTTTCTTCGTAGCAGCCGTCACTACCAAAGTTAGCGGCTATTTTTGTCTGGTCTTTTAATCTGATCGTTCGCTTTGAGTTTTCCTTGCCCAAAAGTAGCCGCTGCTATTGGACAGTTTCAGATGACCATATTGGTGAAAGTGGGGGCGGACCACGTTTTCCATGGTTCGGAGCAATTGCTCTTTGAGTGCAGACTGACGGTACCGTGCGGGGATTCCCTGCCAGCAAAAACCCGAGCCATAATACGATAAATAGGGGCCGACACCGGGGAATAGAAGTCCTGCCGGCTCTTCCACGATATGAACGGGTACGGGGAAAAATTGAGCGCCGTTTGCCAGAGAAAAACGATCGATTCCGCTAGGAGGCTCGTATGGAATTCCCAGGGTGCGGACCACTTGCTCATGATACACCCTCATTTCGCGGTAGCTGTTACTGCCATTGGTGCCGGTCAATAAAAGACCGCCGGGACGCACCAGTGCCCAAGCTTTTGACAGAACGTCACTGATATCAGAAACGTGGTATAGCATGAAGTGAAGTCCAACCCAGTCGAATGACTCGGGAGACTCATCCGGCGCTTCGGCACGGCCGTGCCGGACAGATGCCTTGGGGTCGCCTTGCAGACGGTTCTCAAGCTGTTTAACCATAGCGGGCGATTGGTCCACGGCTTCGTAAAGACAGTGCCGACCGACAAGTTGCCTAATCCGCTGGTACCAGGCTCCGGTTCCGGCTCCGATGTCGAGAATTTTTCGCGGAACCGATAGCGTCAGGGCGTGACGGGTCATGATATCGAAAACATTTTCGGTTTGAAGACTGTAGCGTTCATGGCTCAGGATCCGTGTGGCAAGGCCATCTCGGGTTTTGTAGGAGTCGTGCACGAATTTGGGATCCAAAAATTGATCGGTGTCCATTGTTGCTCTCCTTTGATTGATAGGTATCCGCCTATCATGGTGGATCAGCTGGAGGATTTTGTTCCTGTGCCCAGTATAGAACGGAATGTGAAAATGACGCAAATCGGCGGATGATTCGCATTGACTGTGGCTCGCCTCGGGCTTTCCCAGACTTATGGCGAGGCTTCGACATGACGATAAAGCCGGAGCGTCCAAAGCGTCCGGCAACGGTGGCCTCAAGTCGAATGCCTATTGGAGCGGGGTCCTATTTCCGTCGTGCTGTCGGAAAACGTCTGGCTCTTTTCGTGAACCTGATCCACAATGGGAATAACGGACGCCGGAATTTTCTGGGGAAAGCTTAAGGGGATTGGCGAAAGAAAGAATTTGTTTTAACCGGTCGTTAAGAGAGGAATGCATGAGCAAGGAAGGAAAGCAAGGAGGAAAGCCATGGATGTAAGCAATTGGAAGACGTTTAAAGACAAAGCGCTGACGGCTGTTAACAATGCCGCACAAGAAGTGGATCATCAACTGGCTCTCACGAAACTGCGGGTCCAGTTAAAACACGACCAGGATTTGCTGGATCGGGAGTACCAACGCCTCGGGACTGTCTGTTACCAAAGCCTGAGCAAAACAGGTTCGGTTAGCACCGGAAGCCCCGACATCGCCCCGATTCTTACCAATATCTCACGCTATCAGGATGCATTGAGAGCGTCTCAAAAGGCCGTGGATGAGGCTGCGGCGTCCAGCAGCCGAACGAAATGTCCGGCATGTGGTACTGAAATTACCACTCCGCAGGCCAAATTCTGTTCGAGCTGTGGAAATGTCCTCTCGTAGTTCACTTTTGGCAGTGGTACACAAACACTAATCACGTAAAGTTTTCTCATCGGCTAGCCGGGTTCGGAACAGGAAGTCATGGTCGTTTCGAACCCGGGTTTGTTTTGCATTGATTAGGGAAAAATCTGTTGGCGTGAGACGTGATGGAGCAAAGCGGCCCAGTGTTAAGACCGTCATCGTGCCGGCACTAGGTAAGGCCAAAGTAGGCCGCCTTAATGTGTGCATCGGCATCTAAATCCTGGGGTGTACCTTGAAACCGGATTTGTCCGTTATCTAAAACATAGACATAATGGGCACCCTCCAGAAATTTTACGTTTTGTTCGGCAATGAGAAACGCAGGACCGTGAGAGCGGTAGGTGTTAAGGATCTGGATCATTTCATTCACCATAACCGGAGCCAGGCCGGCGGAGGGCTCATCCATGAGAATCAAACGGGGCTGCCCCATCAGTACTTTGGCGAAAGCCAGAATCTTTCGTTGCCCTCCACTGAGGCTTGAGGCAGGATTCTTGCGTTTTTCGTATAAGATTGGCAGTTGCTGATAAAGCGAGCGGATTTGTTGTCGGCGAAGAGTACGGGTGAGATAATAGCCGCCAATGTTTAAATTGTCTTCGACACTTAAACTGGCAATGACCCCTATTTCCGACAGGTAAGCCAGTCCGGCGCGAACCCGCGCGCTGGGGCCCAGTCGGGTAATATCCTGAGTGTCCAGGACAATCTGCCCGGCATGTACCGGAAGAAGGCCCATAAGGGATTTGAGCAAAGTGGTCTTGCCGGATCCGTTAGCGCCTAAGAGGACCACTTGCGTTCCGGCTTCAACATCCAAATTGACATCAGTTAACACATTCAGTGAATTATAGCCGACGTAAAGTGAGGAAATGTGTAACAAGGCCATGTTTAGCATCCCATCCCCTTCAGTATTCATTACCCGTTAAGACCCGGTGCCAAGATAGACTGCCGAAACGGTGGGGTCCTGAGCCGCGCGGCTCAGGGAACCTTGGAATATTTCCTTGCCGGCATTCATCACCATGACCCGTTCGGTTAATTGATTAACAAATCCCAGATGATGTTCGACCACAATGAGGGCAATATCCTGTTGAGCCAGCGCCTGGAGATGATCTGCAACCACTTGCAATTCCTGATGGCTGAGACCCGCAGCCAGTTCGTCAATTAACAGAATTCGAGGGCCGGCAGCTAAAGCCCGTGCCAGATCCAGCAACTTTTGCTGACTGCTGTTCAGTTGCAGGGCCAATTGATTTTTGACGGGAGCCAGACCCACAAAGTCCAAAGCCTGTTGAGGGCTCATAGCCGGTTTTCGGCCGTAATGGTAGGCTAAGGCAATGTTTTCCTCAACACTCAACGATTTGAAAGGTTTGGGTATTTGAAAGGTTCGGTTAATACCCATGCGTGCCCGTTTGTGCATGGGCCAGTGGGTAATATCTTGTTCCTGAGACCGAACGCCCCCTGAATCGGGATAGTAAAGGCCGGCAATAACGTTAATGAGTGTCGTTTTCCCTGAGCCGTTAGGTCCGACAAGGCCTAGAATCTCGCCTGGCGCGAGAGTTCCGCTGACTCCGTCGAGGGCGCGAAACGCACCAAATTTCTTGACAATATTCTCGAAGATTAAGATGGGTTCACGGGACATAATTTCCCCTCCGCTGAATTAACGAAATAATACCTCCAGGAAGAAAAAGGACGAGCGCTACGATTAATAGTCCATAGATGAGCTGAAAATATTGCGGATCGGAAATTCCTATCGCGTTATAGAGCCCGTAAAGCACAATAGAGCCCAGAACGGGACCTGTCACTGTTCCGTAGCCCCCGAATAGGGTGAATACGATAGCAAGGATACTGATGTTCAAGTCAAAAACGGTGTTCGGGTAAAACACTGATAAATGCCATCCGAAAATGGCCCCGGTCAGACCCGCAATCAAAGCCGACAATAGCCACACAATGGAACGGGAGCGCACAACGGCGATACCGGCCATAGCAGCACTAACCGGGTCTTCGCGGATAGCCATAAGCGCTCTTCCGAAGGGCATATTGCGGATAAAAATCACGGTAACGGTAGTCAAAACCAGTACAATGACCATGGCCACGTAGGATGTGACGGGATGGTAACTTTGAGTCAGTTGTTCTCCATATGGTCCATTGGTGATGTGAATCATGGCGGAATTGGAGACAACATTGCTTAGAACTTCTGCTGCCGCGAGCGAGCTTATGGCGAAATATGCGCCGGATAAGCGCAGAAGCGGTAAAAAAATAATAGCTATAATCGCAGACAACAATCCTCCCATAACGACTGCCAGAAGTCCCGGAAAATGCAGTAATTGAATGCTAATGGCCATTCCGTAGGCTCCGATGCCAAAGAATCCAACGTATCCAAACGGCAAATAGCCCGTAAATCCGTACAGGAGGTTGACTCCTTGTGCCAAGGCCATAAATGCCATCATTTGAAACAATATGGCCTGATTCGCGTAAACAAAGGGGGACAGCGAAAACCCTACCAGCACCAAAAATGGGATGACTCCATTAATTAAGAGCCTTCCCCGCTGCCTTTTGCCGGCTTCGACGAGTTGTGTGTTAAGCATGACGTACCCCCTTGCCCAAGAGTCCGGAGGGTTTGACCAAAACAATGATTAACAGCAAAAGATAGGGAACCAAAACCGACCACGAAGACAGATAGGTTTGCATCAACATCAAAGAGACACCGTAGACTAGTCCGCCCACAACGGATCCCAGAGGGTTCCCCAGTGATCCAATCACGACTATGGCGAAAGCTATGGTCGTGAGTCCCAGACCCGATGTCGGATCGAGGCTGCCGATCATTAGAGGGCTCAGTACGCCCGACATGGCGGCCAAACCAATGCCAATGGCAAAAATAATGGCAGATGTGCGTTTCACCGGCAGTCCGCTGGCCAAAGCTTCTTCACGGTTGCCCATGACCGCTCTCACAGCGCGGCCAAGGGAGGTATAATACAGAAACACATACGTAAGAGTAATCATGACAAGACTGACCAACGCAGTCACAATCCAGGCGATTTGGTAACTCTGGCCTAAAAAATGCCACGAAGAGTTGCCAAACACGGACAACGGAAGCGATTCGGGGTTTACCCCGAATTTGATGACCATCAAGGCTTCGAGAACTTGCGACAAGCCGAAAAAGAGAATAAGGGACAACATTTCCGGGTCTCTCGAATTCGAGAGTCTGGGAATTAACGGGAAAAACAGGCCCAGACCAACCAGGAAGAAGAGAACCAAGGCGATGACCAGACTCACCACAGGATTGATGTGCAGCGACGTTAAGGCCATGATCGCGACATAACCCCCTAAAACCACAAAGTCTCCATGGGCTAAATTGACCATTTCCATGACACCGAAGATTAGGTTAAGTCCTAAGGCCATAAATCCGAAGAAAATACCAAAAAGAATCCCCGAGACAAGGCTGTACGTGAACATATGACCCTCCTGCCGAAGGGTTCCTGCAATGACAGATTAAGGTGTTAATGCAGGAACCCGTGCGATGTTATGAATTGGGGGATGTAACGAATTGAACCGATACCCGGCCTTTCGAGTTTGTCGTGATCTTTCCGACCGGTAACGTTTCTCCAATTTGAGCCCCTTTAGAGTCGATTTTGAAAGTTCCGTCCAACGTCGAGAGCGAACCCGAAAAACGGCTTACGGCGTGTCGGAGTGAAAGCTGATTCAGACTATTGGCTGTAGACAGAGTCTTCTGAATAATAAGCCCTGTATTATATCCGGCAATGCTTAGGAAGTTTGTGCTTTGGCCTGTCGCCTTCTTGAATGCCAGGTCAAACTGCGCGGTATTCAGTCCGTAATTGACATGGGAAAAAGTCAGCAATGGCGGAGCAGGATAGGTATACGTGTTGTTAATCGAGCTGGGCCCAACACTGCTGACGAAAAGCTGCGGCAATTGCCCCGGGAAAATGGTGAAGACCATGTTGAAGTGGTCGCCGCTGGCTTTCAGTGCTTGTAAAAAGGCAATGTCGTTATTGGGATAGCCGAGTTCGATAACGGCTTGCGGATTGGTATGAGACATGTTGTTCAATAACACTGAATAACTGGAGGTGCTGGTGGGAACCCCGTTATTATAGACTGGCGTAATGTGTGCGGCCTTCAATTTGCTGACCAATGTTTGGTCCTGGGATTGATCAAAGTCATTGGTGGCGTAGACGATAGCGATGCGGGAATAGCCTTTATGAATGAGGTACTGCGCCAGTGAAGTCGGCCATAGACCCGAGGTGGGCAAAGAGGTTAAAACGATGTAGGGATTCGATGGCGTGAAGAACGACGCGCCTGTGCCGGTTTGGTCGAACAGCAACATTTTCTTTTCTTGGGCTATGGGTACGGCCACCGACGTGAGCACAGATCCAAAGTCAGCAACCAGAATGTTGACATGATTGACGGTGATTAATTGCGAGTACAGGGTGGTGGCGGTTGTTGCCGAGCTTTGGTCATTATAAGCGACAATTTTCACCGGCACTTTCTTGTGGAGTGCCTTCACATAGACGCCGCCGGTTTTGTTGATTTGTGATGCCCAAAACGTTAAACCGCTGTACTCCGGCATGGAAGATGTGGCAAAAGCCCCAGATTTCGCGTATAAGGTTCCAATCGTAATGTCTTTGATACTTTTGGCGCTGGGAGCGGTAGACGGCGAGGAACCGCATCCGGCTAACGAGGCGGAGAGCAAAACCGCCGCCATTCCAAGGATCGCCGTGCTTTTCATAGGGTGTGCCTCCTAGAGTTTAGTGAATCGACAGGCAAGACAATAATACTCCAAAATGACAGATTTGGTGACATAATACCCGTTGAAAAATTATTCACACCTTTAACAATTTGTATTAATTGTGATGAATTATGCAGGTGGTTCTTGGAGAAATTCAAGAACGAAAGGGATACCAAAGACGCAAATCTGGAATAAATATGCCAAATCTATCGGAGTGTTGACGCTCTGGGTTTGGCGCTTAAACCAAACGATGATGGTTGTATGATCGGGGGCATTCGAAGAAGGCTATGGCGGCACTACTTCAGACATTGGAAGGCTGGATCATGATAGACTACTGCTATGGGCCAATAAAGGCTCCCGGACGTGTGGCCGCGGGGATCGTGACGAGGTGCAGAGGACTCAGGACGAGGAGAAAGAGTTGTGAAAACCGGCAGGCTCGTCAGGGAGAGGAAAGTCCAGAAGAAATCCAATATTACCATGTGAGAGAGGCGTGAATATATCAGTGAATTCATTTCGACAACCGTCCTCCATCGGGGACTCCGTGGCGCGCGACTTGGAATTTCGCATCCAAAATCTTTTTGCTGAAGATGTGGATTTCCCTTCCGGAATAGCTGCCAGCGAGTTTACGTCCCGTCCCGTAACCTATGATGAGAGTATTATCGATCTGGGATTTGGACTTCCTGACCCTAAGTTGTTCCATCTAGATGCATTACGCCGTGCCTCCGATGAAGCCATTCGGACAGAAGGTCCGAGAGCTTTGCAATACGGAGGGGGAGCAGGCATGATGCGGTTGCCGGAATGGGTTCGTTTGGTTCAGACGCGCCGCAGGAATATCCCCTGTAACCCCGGTGATCTGCTCTTAACTCACGGTTCGTCACAAGGTATGGATTTACTCGGACGTTTATTTTTGAATCCGGGCGACGAGGTTTGGTTTGAACGTCCCACGTATTTTGGCGCAATCAAGATCTTTGGTCTTCACGGAGCAAAGATGCGCGACTTTCCGATGGATGAGAGCGGGCTTGTGACGGACGTGGTTGCCAGCGAACTGAAGAAACGTCAGAAGGCAGCACTGCCAATGCCGAAATTATTGTATGTGATGCCAAATTATCAGAATCCCACGGGCCGTACCATGACCTTGTCCCGACGTACTGAACTGGTAAATTTGGCCAAAACATATCGTTTTGCAATTGTCGAAGACGATGCCTACGGAGATTTGAGATTTAGCGGAAACCCATTGCCGACCCTGCGTCAACTGTGTCCGTCGCATGTGTTTTACTTGAGCACCTTATCTAAAACAGTGGCGCCCGGCTTTCGCATGGGATGGCTCATCGGGCCCGAAGAAGCTGTTACAAAATTACGGGAACTGAAGGCCGAAGGAGCGAACGGAGGTTTCGTGCAGGAAATCTTGAGCGTATTCTTGGCTTCCATGGACTACGACGCCCATATTTCTCATCTTCAAAACTATTACCACCGCCGACGAGATGCCATGGTGAGCTTTTTGGAGCGCGATTTTCCACCCGAGGTCGGGTGGACAACACCGGACGGAGGATTTTTTGTCTGGTTGACATTACCAAGCTGGGCTCCTCTTAACAAGGTAATGGATTTGCGCCGCAGCGCCGGAGTGAGCTTTATCCCCGGTACCGCCTTTTATCTCGGCGAGGGAAGTCAAAATCATGTGCGTTTGAGTTTTTCGTTGTATCCGCCCGAGCTCATTGTTGAAGGGATGCGTCGGCTTCGAGATCTCATTGAGTCTCTCAGGCCATAACTTGTGGAAAAGGACATAAGGAATCGGTTGAGATTTCATTCCCGGTTGCTCCATTGTGAGATGCGGCGGGGAGATGCTCTCATGCGCCCCATCCTTGAAGTCTCTTGCCGGGATGATAGAGGTGTCATCTTGTTCGGTCCCTGGGTATTCCCCGACCCAACCAAAGGTTCCGGGGCACATAGGACGTGGCTTTGTGGAACTGGGGCGCGACCTCATTTTCCCAAGGCCGTGCCCTTATTCTCCGAGGAGACCTTAAATCAAGGGGTGTGCCGTGTTTGCGACCCACGAAACGCCGGGTTGGCGTAATCCGATAAAGTGTTTAGGCAGTAACGGGGGCTTTTTCTTTCAGGAGTTTTATGAATGCCCGCATCCATTCCGGATGGTCAGGCCAAGCTCTTGCGGAAATCATATGACCATCAACGACAGCAGCGGCGTCAACGAATTTTGCTCCCGCTGCCTCCACGTCGGGCTTTAAGGCCGGATACGCTGCCGAGGTCCGGCCCGTCATCACTCCAGCGGCTGCCAGCGCAATGGGGGCATGGCAGAGCTGGGCCACGGGAACCTGCTTGTCAAAAAAGACTCGCACAATACGGGTAAAGTCGGGGTCGTTGCGGATATATTCGGGAGCACGTCCTCCCGGGATGACCACTCCAACATAGTCATTAGGATTGACGTCTTTGAACGCAATATCCGCTTGCACTCGGTATCCAAGTTTTTCCGTGTAAGTGTCAAAACCGGGTTCAAAGTCATGGACCACAGTCTGTAAGATCTTCTTGCTTGGGGCGGCAATATCGACATCATAACCTTCTTCCCGGAGCCGCTGGTAGGGATACATGACTTCCAGCGCCTCTGCGGCGTCACCGGTGAGAATTAGAATTCGAGGCATCGAACTTCCCCCTTGTTTGAAATTTAATTTGTGTCGATTATTATCACTGCAGTTCCCTTCAAAGTCATCATTTCGTGTACCGGGCTCGAATGGGAACCTTAAGCAGTTTGTTCTGAGCCGATATTATGATATCAAAAATCGGCCCAAACTGAAGAGAATTCCGGTTATGGCACTCTTCGGGCGGTGCCATAACCGGAGGGATGTCCCGATTATCAAATGCGCCGTAAAACCCCTTGCTTTAGCTATGGGGATATCAGGCGAAATTTTGGGTTGATCCCAGTCAGATAGTTGCTATATAATGTATCTGTAGAAAGAAGGTGGTTCTGGTGTACCTGACACAACGCAATCAGATTAAAGGCTTAACGAAAACCGAATACGAA
>PXYT01000038.1 GCA_003023725.1 Sulfobacillus benefaciens
CTACAATATTGGAGCATTGATCGGGGAGTAGCGCAGCTTGGTAGCGCGCCTGCTTCGGGAGCAGGAGGTCGCAGGTTCAAATCCTGTCTCTCCGACCATTTCTATGCTCCAAAGACACCCATTGCCACTCTTTTTCATAATCCAAGTACCAATAATCCGCCAACAAGATGGGATTCCTACGACTGCGACAGCCTTTCCTCTAAAGAATCATTTAGCCATAGTGAACTTTTCGTTCAGGGGGGCAACGCGAACAGACAACAGGCATTCAGCCCCAAAAAATCACAAGACGACCCGTAATTCGGCCCCCGGCACGCAAATTGAGGTTTTCCAACCCTATGGGCAATTAAAGTGATTCTTCTCCTCGGATGGAGATTACCGGGAAAGAAGCCGGGAACACGAAGCGCTCTCGGCCATGAAGTCCCCTGTTGGCTATTTCTCCCGCCTTACCGCAGAATCTATCCCACCAATGACAGGGCAGGGTTTGGCAACACCGGAGTGGATTGTTCAGGTATTATTTTTATAATTTAGATTGAAACGGGCATCAAAAAGTGAAGGAGAGTACTGTGATGAGTGTAAGTTCCACCTTCCCTGTTCACGACGTACTGGATATTCTGACTCATGGGTGTCTTCATGTATTCCGGGTGATCGGATTATTCATAAGAAACCCAGATTCGGCGCTATGATATGATCAGGAAGTCCAAAGGCCCCGTTCTAGTCATTGGCGCCACGGGAAATCAAGGCGGCCAGGTAACCCAGGCTTTGCTGGAAGCCGGTTGGACGGTGCATGCGTTAACCCGCCACGGCACCAGTTCGAAAGCACAAGCTCTGAAAGCCCAAGGGGTCCATCTTATCAACGGCAACATGTCGGACCGCACCTTGCTGACTGACATCTTCCCGTTCGTCACAGGCGTTTTTAGTGTTCAGAACTTCTGGGATCTTGGCCTCGAAAGTGAAGTGCAGCTTGGCACGAATATCATTGAGGCAGCAACCCGTGCAGGGAATCACCTCCATGTCGTGTATAGCTCAGGTCTTGGAGCAAACCAACGTCAAAATGTTGCGGCCATCGATGGCAAGACAGTCCTCGAAGAAAGATTGCGCACCTCGGGGCTGCCGTACACCATTTTGCGACCAGGGCTCTTTATGGATGACTTTTGCGGAGCCTCACTACCTTTCGCCCGTCCCCTTCAACAACTCCTCGATCATCATCGACCTCTTGTGGGACGTTTGTTTTTGGCGACCCTGCAGGCCGTGTTTCCACAGGACCGTAAGATTCCTCTAACCACACTACATGATGTTGGCCGTCTCGTTCAGTGGGCATTTGAGCACCCTGACTTGAGTCAAGGTGAAACTGTGGAAATGATTGGCGCGTCCGAGACCTGGACCAATCTCTATGACATTTGGGAAAGCGTGACCGGACGGTCTATCCTCAAAGTGCCCGGGTTCGGCGCAGGCATCCGGGTATTTCATCCGAAAATGGCGGCCTTGTTGACGTGGCTGGCTGAGCACCCTTACGCGGCCAACGCGGCGCCGATTGAGTTGCAAGGCTTCAAAGAATGGTTGCAGAACGCAAAACGACGCCAACAATGCTGAGAGGGCTGGGTAAGCCAGACATTTTGTACGGCCAGCACGAAGGAAGGACAACCTTGAACGTCACTACCGCAAGCCCGCCCCAAAAGCTTGAACCCTCAGTCTGAGCGGATTTTCATAATGCGGTTCTCTGTCGAACACCTTCACCGTTCTTGATTTGATTACGAGATCATGTTTGTTGTCAACCGCATTCTTCTTTAACCCTGAATTCTTGCCACTGACCACGGCCAAACGAAATTCCACCATCCCCTGGACGCGATTCACCGGAAAGCAATTGCCGTGTGAATTCCTGTGCCGCTACCATGAATGTGGTTACAGTGTTTCCCAATCTGCTCTACAACAGGACCTTTACTCACAAAACCCAGGATGTGGGGGTATGAATGTCATGAGCATTCGCGTTGTAGGACCCAAAATACCGGGCGGAGAGCATGTGTTGACCGATGGTGCGCTGAACTTTTTGGAATCGCTGCATCATCAATTTGAATCGCAACGCCAGGCTTTACTGCAACGGCGTCAAGAAGTGCAGCAGCGCATCACGGAAGGGTGGAAACCATCATTCCGAGACGACACTCTCTCCATTCGGAGCAGTGAGTGGTCAGTGGGTGATATTCCTCCGGATCTTACGGACCGCCGAGTTGAAATTACCGGGCCCACCGACCGGAAGATGATGATAAACGCCCTCAATTCCGGAGCCAAGGTATTTATGGCCGATTTTGAGGATGCCAATAGCCCAACCTGGAGGAATATGGTTGAGGGACAGATAAACTTGACGGATGCCATTCATCGGGAAATTACGTTTCCTGCCCCCAGTGGCGGCCTTTATACACTCAAACCCGATATCGCCACACTGGTAGTTCGTCCCAGAGGATGGCATTTACCCGATCAACATCTTCTTGTTGACAATCAGCAGATGTCAGGTTCTTTGGTGGATTTTGGCCTTTATGTGTATCGCAACGCCCACGCACTTCTGGAACATGGCAGCGCCCCGTACTTTTATCTGCCCAAATTGGAAAATATGGAAGAAGCTCTATTGTGGGAAAACGTGTTTTGTTTTGCAGAAGACGCGCTGAAACTCAAGCGAGGCACTATCAAGGCCACGGTTCTTGTTGAAACGATTCTGGCGGCCTTTGAAATGGATGAGATTTTGTGGGCTCTCAGACCGCATATCGTGGGATTGAATGCCGGGCGGTGGGACTACCTCTTCAGTATCATCAAGAAATTTCGCAATGAGCCAGGTGTTTTGGCTTCCGATCGCCAACAAATTACTATGACAGTGCCGTTTATGCGTGCGTATACGCAGCTTTTGGTGAAAACAGCCCATCGGCGCGGAGCATACGCCATAGGAGGAATGGCCGCGTTTATTCCGAGCCGTCGTGACCAGGATGTCAACCGTGTCGCTCTGGCCAAGGTCGCCGAAGACAAGGAACGAGAAGCTAATGATGGATTCGACGGAACATGGGTTGCTCATCCCGATTTGGTACCCGTAGCCAACGAGATTTTTACCCGGGTGCTGGGGCCCAGTAGTCATCAACGCCACCGTCTTCTTGAAGATGTCCATGTTCATGCTGAAGATTTGACAGATTTTCATGTTCCCCAGGGATCGATGACGGAGGATGGATTGCGTAACAACATCGCGGTAGCCATTCAATATATTGCCTCGTGGCTCGGTGGAGCCGGTGCAGTCGCCCTCTACCATTTAATGGAGGACGCGGCTACCGCAGAGATAGCCAGGGCTCAAGTCTGGCAGTGGGTCAACTCCCAAGCAACGCTGGATTCGGGTACCCGTGCCAGTGCCGAATTCGTCGAGCAAATTATCCGGGAGGGATTGGAAGAATGGCGTTCACTGTGGCCTATGGCCGATGAGTCCGTAGTCCTCTTTCGACAAGTAGCCTTGTCGAAAGAGTGGATTGACTTTCTGACACTTGCCGCCTATTCACGTCTTGTGGCAATGGAGCAAGATAGCGAAGGAGGACATCATTCATGAAAAGAAACGAGGAACACCATAATCTCCAGGAAATTTGGAACGGTACACGATATAAGGGAATAACACGCCCGTACTCGCCTGGCGATGTTCTGAGACTGCGCGGCTCAGTTTCCATTGAATATACCCTAGCCCGACGCGGTGCCGAACGGCTATGGACATTATTGCACGAACGTCCCTATGTTCCCGCCTTGGGAGCTTTAACTGGAAACCAGGCGGTTCAACAAGTCAAAGCCGGACTTGAAGCCATTTATCTCAGCGGTTGGCAGGTGGCGGCTGATGCCAACTTGGCGGGACAAACCTACCCGGACCAGTCTCTTTACCCGGTAAACAGTGTGCCCGAAGTGGTTCGGCGGATCAATCGGGCACTTCAGCGCGCCGACCAAATCGACGTCCTGCAAGGTGGGCGTTCCACTGACTGGTTTGCCCCCATCGTTGCGGATGCAGAAGCAGGGTTTGGCGGTCCCTTGAACGTCTTTGAACTGACCAAAGCTCTTATTGAAGCCGGAACTGCGGGCGTTCACCTCGAAGACCAGTTATCGTCGGAAAAGAAATGCGGCCATATGGGAGGCAAAGTACTCATCCCGACTTCTTGGGCCATAAGAAATCTTGTGGCGGCTCGGTTAGCCATGGACGTGTTGGACGTCCCTACGATTTTAGTGGCTCGGACTGATGCGGCAGGGGCTCGGCTAATAACTTCGGACATTGATCCCCGCGACCAAGAATTTTTAACGGGAGAACGCACGGAAGAAGGGTTCTACCGTATCAACAATGGCATTGAGCTAGCTATTCAACGCGGACTGGCATATGCCCCCTATGCCGACATGATCTGGTGTGAGACATCAGAGCCGGATTTGGATGAGGCACGCGAATTTGCCCGCGGCATTCATGAACAGTTTCCCGGGAAATTATTGGCCTACAACTGTTCTCCGTCATTCAACTGGCGTCGTCGCTGGGATGAGCAGGGGTTGGAGCGTTTCCAGGCAGACCTGGCCGACATGGGATACAAGTTCCAGTTTATCACTTTGGCTGGTTTCCACGCCTTGAACTTTAGCATGTTCCAACTGGCTGAACAATACCGCCAGAGTGGCATGAAGGCTTATGCCGATTTGCAGGATCAGGAATTCGATGCCGAATCCCGGGGTTATACCGCTGTACGCCACCAGCAGGAAGTGGGTGCCGGTTATTTCGATGAGGTTTCCCTGGTTATCGGCGGCGGTTCCTCATCAACCCAAGCCCTGATCGGATCCACGGAAGAAGCGCAGTTCGGAAATTCTGTGCGGACATAAAGACTCGTTAAGGAGGGAACAATGATGATGCAATGTGTCAATTCCGGGATACATGGGGAGGACGGCGTTGTGGTCGACGTTTTTGGGTGCGCCTCATGCCAGACATTATGGTGCCCTCAATGTGGGCCCCATTCTGCCATCTGCCCTAAGTGCGGCAGCGAACAAATCGAACAAATGACTTTGAGTGATGACGCCTACCTTTAAAGCTCCTACAAGCTGAGTACAACACCGCGAAATCACCGCGTCATCCACTCTCAGGAAGAATTGCCCCGGGCCTCGGCGTTCGGGGCAATTGGCTGCCGCTTGGCCACTGATCAGGCACGGTGATAGGGGCGCCCGATCAAGACAATAATAAGCCGGATTCCCGGTTTTATTGATCCACAGCGTATCCTGGATAACCAAGCTGATCCGGTGCCTGACGCAAGAAGCGGTTTCCGAACTATAGGTCCCGGTGCCATGGCCGATCCTTTCCCTGGTTGCTTGAGTGCGGCTACGACTATCTAAAACATCATATCCTTCTCGCTACAATATAAATATTCTCTTATGATCTTTTCACAGAATCCATATTTCACAAATACTGTCCATACCGCTATGCTTGATACGTAGACCTTTACCATCCAATTAGCAAGCGTCTAAATTTACTGAATTAATTTTATAAGGGAGGAAATTTCATGAGTGCAACCGAAGAAAACAAGACGAAGGGTCGCTGGGCGTCAGGAGTCATCCCTTACCGGGAAATGGGGTATTGGCGTCCCGACTATGAGCCATTGGAAACCGACATTATTTGTCTCTTTCGCATCATTCCTCAAGAGGGCGTCGAACCGGAAGAAGCTGCAGCGGCAGTCGCAGGCGAATCCTCCACAGCTACCTGGACCGTGGTCTGGACCGACCGTCTCACATCTTATGATGATTACCGAGCCAAAGCCTACCGTGTTGATCCCATTCCCGGCACGAATCAGTATTTCGCCTACATTGCCTATTCCATTGACCTTTTT
The DNA here is from genome assembly GCA_003023725.1 of Sulfobacillus benefaciens. GTDB lineage: Bacteria > Bacillota > Sulfobacillia > Sulfobacillales > Sulfobacillaceae > Sulfobacillus > Sulfobacillus benefaciens. The sequence goes on from PXYT01000038.1 coordinate 5,853, forward strand.
GAAGAAGGGTCCGTGACCAACGTCGCTGCCTCCGTTATCGGCAACGTCTTTGGGTTCAAAGCGCTTAAGGCCTTGCGTCTGGAAGACATGCGCTTTCCCTTGCATTACGTAAAAACCTTTCAGGGCCCAGCCCACGGTATTGTGGTTGAACGAGAATACTTGGACAAATACGGTCGTCCTCTTTTGGGCGCCACCACCAAGCCTAAATTAGGTCTGTCCGCCCGTAATTACGGACGCGTTGCTTATGAAGCCCTGCGTGGCGGGCTCGACTTCACCAAAGATGATGAAAACATCGGATCCCAGCCCTTTATGCGCTGGCGGGATCGTTTCCTCTACGTCATGGAAGGCGTCAACCGCGCTATGGCGGAAACCGGCGAAGTCAAAGGACATTATCTAAATGTGACGGCAGCTACCATGGAGGACATGTATGAACGAGCCGAATTCGCACGTGACCTCGGCAGTGTCATCATCATGGTTGACTTGGTCGTAGGTTACACCGGTATTCAGTCCATGGCCAAATGGGCCAGGAAAAACGGCATGATCTTGCATTTGCACCGGGCAGGGCACAGCACCTACACCCGTCAAAAAACCCACGGCGTGTCATTCCGGGTGATATCCAAATGGATGCGGCTCATCGGCGTTGATCATATTCACGCCGGTACCGTTGTGGGCAAATTGGAAGGCGACCCCAATATGATCCATGGCTTTTATAAGACTCTGCGCGACTCCAAAGTCGAGGCCAATTTACAGGAGGGCTTGTTCTTTGACCAGGACTGGGGTTCCATGCCCGGGGTCATGCCGGTAGCATCCGGCGGCATTCACGCTGGCCAAATGCACCTGCTGCTGCACCACTTGGGCGAAGATGTCGTGCTTCAGTTCGGTGGCGGCACCATCGGGCACCCCATGGGAATCTCTGCAGGGGCAACAGCGAACCGAGTGGCTTTGGAAGCCATGATCAAAGCCCGGAATGAAGGGAAAGACATTCTGAACGAAGGGCCCGAAATTTTACAGAAGGCGGCACGTCTGTCCCCCTCCCTGCAAGCCGCTCTCGACGTCTGGAAAGATGTTAGCTTTAACTATGAGTCGACCGATACCCCCGATGTTATTCCCACACCGAGTGTATAAATTAAGGAGGACATAACCGATGGCTTTTCATCTGACCCAAGGCACGTTTTCATACCTGCCACCCTTGACCGATGACGAAATCAAGATGCAAATCGATTACGCTCTGAACCACAACTGGCCCCTGAGTGTAGAGTTCACCGACGATCCGCATCCGCGCAACACCTACTGGGAAATGTGGGGGTTGCCCATGTTCGACCAAAAAGATCCGGCGGCAATTCTGTACGAAATCAACGAATGCCGGAAGGCGTATCCCAATCACTACATCCGGCTCAATGCCTACGATCCTTCCAGAGGACGGCAGACATTGGCTCTTTCGTTCATCGTCAACCGCCCGGCCAATGATCCCGGATTTCATCTCCATCGTCAAGAAGTTGCCGATCGGCAGATTCACTACACTCTTCACAGCTATGCGACCGATAAACCCAAAGGAGAGCGCTTTTCCGACTAAAGAGGAATACCAACAAAACAACCCGCTTTTGCGGGTTGTTTTGTTATGCCTCAATGCGTGCCGACTGCAGCAACAAATCCTTCAGTGCTTTGGCAGGAGGGGGGAGATAATGGCCGCGCAAATGCACGACATACCAGTACCGTTTCAACGGAAAACCTTCCACTGGCAAAATCACCAACCGTCCCGATTCCAATTCCAATTGGATAACCCGGCGAGAAATGACAGCTATGCCCAGTCCATGAGCGACGCCCTGCTTAATCGTACTGTTGTTGCCGAGTTCCATGTCGACCCGCAGTTCAACCCCCGCTTGGTTAAAATACCGCTCCATGGTCGCCCGGGTCCCTGAACCGACTTCCCGCACCAAAAATCCCTCGTGGGCCAGTTCGTTGACGCCAATGAACCGTTTACGAGCCAGAGGGTGAGTAGGACTGGCGATGATCACCAAATTGTTTTGCAAAAAAGGTGTGGCATCCCACTCAGCCAGATCCTCGGGAATTTGTCCCATCACCGCCAAGTCAGCTTCCCGGGCCGCTATACGGTCCATCACCGTGGCCCGGTTGGCAACGTCGAGCATAATGCCCACCTGAGGAAACGCACGGCGAAACTGGCCTAAATACTCCGGAACAACATAAACTCCTGCCGTCGTATCGGCCGCAACCCGCAATTGACCGATCTGACCACCTTTCAGGGCGGTCATCACCTGCTGAGTTTCATCCAGCAAGGCAAAAATCTTTTGACTATAGGACCATAAAGACTCGCCTGCCACCGTCAAGCGTATACGGTGCCCCACCTTTTCAAAGAGCGGAAGGCCGACGGCTCGTTCCAAGCTTTTAACATGCATGGAAACCGCCGATTGGCTAATCAATAGCTCCTCGGCGGCGCGTGAAAAGCTTAAGTGTCGAACGACCGTCTGAAACACTCGCACATGATGTAAATTCAGCGTGCCAAAATGGTTGTCGTCATTCACTTAAATCCCTGCCCCATCCCGCCATATCGGCGCATCCGGCAATACCACGGAATGAGCCATCACGTGAAAGCTCTCCTGAGATATCAGATGCGCCAACGAAATACCCGCTAGCGTGTTTCCGAGGCACAACTCCAAGGCGTTCCAGATTTCCGGGCGCACACAGTCAGAACATTCCTGTCGTCCACAATCGCAAAATTCAATAGGCCCTTGCAACGCGGTGACAATGTCCAATAAGGAAATGTTTTCTGCAGGTTTGGCCAGCACAAATCCGCCGTTGGCGCCCCGGGTTGAGCGAACCAATCCCGCTCGTTTAAGGATCATCAACAATTGCTCCAAATATTTGTCCGACAGTCCCAGTTTTGGTGTCATGGCACTGATGGACACCGGCGTTCCCACAACATTTTCGCCCAGCAATGCCAAAATACGCAACCCCGATTTCAATCCCGCCGACAGCTTAAACACCCCGGACCTCCTCACGATACAATGCCGTACTCAAGTATCTTTCTCCGGAATCAGGCAAGACAACAACGATGGTAGCATTCTCATAGTGTTCTTGCATTAGCCAGCGATTCGCCGCTGCAATAGCTGCCCCACTGGAAATGCCCACCAATAAGCCCTCGGTTCGTGCCAGCTCACGAGCACTCGCGAAAGCTTCCTCACTGGTGATAGCAATGATTCCATCAAGAACAGACACATCTAGCGTATTGGGCACAAACCCAGCACCAATCCCCTGAATTTTATGCGGACCGGGATTCCCGCCGGAAATGACTGCCGACTCCGCAGGTTCCACTCCAATCATTTTGACGGTGGCATTTTTTTCCTTGAGAAATTGTCCCACTCCGGTTAAAGTTCCCCCCGTACCAATTCCTGCAATGACTGCCCCCACGGTTCCGTCCGTATCTTCCCAAATTTCGGGACCGGTAGTCAGGCGATGAATCTCCGGATTGGCGGGATTGTCAAATTGATGCAGGCTGATGGCTCCCTGGATTTCATGTTCCAGTTCTTTTGCACGGTTAATAGCCCCCGTCATTCCGTTCTTTCCGGGTGTCAATTCCACTTCCGCTCCAAAGGCTTGGAATAACAGTCGGCGCTCTATTGATGCCGTGTCGGGCATCGTCAATATGCAGCGGTAACCGCGTGTCGCCGCCACCATAGCCAGACCCACCCCGGTGTTTCCCGAGGTGGGTTCGATGATGACGCCTCCTGGTTTCAGGATCCCGTCACGCTCGGCATGTATGACCATATTTAACGCAATTCGGTCCTTTACGCTGCCTCCCGGATTGAACGATTCAAGTTTCCCATATACGTTGCATTGGCGTAACTCTGATATTCGACTCAACTTCACCAGGGGCGTTCGGCCAATTAAGTCGCCAACGGAATCAAAGGTTCGCATAAGCTACCCCCCTTATCCATGTTATTCATAAACCTGTATCCCGATAAGCATTATCGCCTTATTATATCATAGCTTCTGCGGCACACTACGGCTGATTGTTTAAAAGCTAATCCAAGGAGGACGTCAAGATGTCGGCTACAAAAAAGTCGCTAAATCGACAGGTTCGGGACGCACTGGACAAACTGCGCGAGGAAGTGCTCCGGGATTTGCGCCACGATCATCAGCCTATGCGTGATCAGTTCCGTGCAACAGCACGCCGCATCGCAGAACGCGACGAGGAGGCTAAACAGGATCAATAATCTCGCCTAAATCGTAAACAACACGCCCGCGAAAACCGCTAACCTTGCGCACGGCCGCTAATACCCCCTGGGCATAGGCCGTACGGTCATGCACATCGTGGCGCATAGTCAAGGTCTGCCCCATAGTGCCGAACACGACCGCCTGATGAGCTACCATACCCGGCAGCCGGATCGAATGAACAGGGATATCAACCGCGTTGATTTCCCACGATTCGGCAAGAATTTGCGCCATGCGTGCAGCTGTTCCCGAGGGCTTGTCTTTCTTGGTATCGGTGTGGGCTTCCAGCACTTCGGCCTTTTTGAAATAGCGGCTAGCCTGTTGGGCCAGTTGTTCCATCACCCATGCACCCAGAGAAAAATTGGCGATCATCACCGCTCCCACGTGGTACTGCCTAACCAGACTGTCTATCGACCCGCGCTCATCGGCGCTGAATCCGGTCGTGCCAACAACAATGTCCCATCCTCTGACAATCGCTTCGGTCACGCGCTGGTAGGATGAATGGCGTTCGGTAAAATCCACCAGAACTGCGTAAGGGGCATCAATGTCCGACAAATTTCTTTGTAAAATCACAGAAACCGGTTCGGACCACAAGTCCTTTAAGGCACTGCCGGCATAATGGGCGGCAATGGCTCCAACGAGCTCCATATCGGGAGCGTGCGCAATAGCCTTGCCCACCTCTCGGCCGGTTTTCCCACTCGCTCCGGCGACCACTACTGGAATCGACGTTGTCATGAACCCTCCTATATGTTTCCTAAATCGTATTCTTTCAGCAATCGGCTGGCAATGACCAACCGCATAATTTCCGAGGTTCCCTCATAGATTTCCGTTACTTTGGCATCGCGCAGCAGTCTCTCCACGCCATATTCCCGCATATACCCGTACCCGCCGAAGATTTGAATCGCATCTATCGCATGATTGACCGCCTTTTCGGATGCGAACAATTTCGCCATGGCAAATAACGGCCGTTGCGAAGGCCCTTCATTCCGGCGTCTGGCAGCTTCATAAGTCATCAGTCTGGCAGCATGCAGATCTGTGGCCATATCCGCCAGACGCCACTGCACCCCTTCAAACTGGCCAATCGCTTTTCCGAACTGTTTCCGTTCTCGGGCATATTCCAATGATCGCTCCAGCGCAGTCGTCATAATGCCGACGCTTTGTGCCGCAATGCCGATTCGTCCTCCGTCCAGTAAATACAGCGCAATCTGATAGCCTTCCCCTTCAGTTCCCAGCCGGTCTTCAACCGGCACGACAACATCATCGAGAATCATTTCGGAGGTCCTAGACGCCCGGATTCCCAATTTGTCTTCCGGCGGCCCGAAAAGGAGACCTTTGGCTGTTTTCGAGACGATAAAGGCGGTAATGCCTTTTTCTTTCAAAGCCGGATCAACCGTTGCAAACACAATATACTGCTCGGCTTCTCCCGCACTGGTGATAAACATCTTACGGCCCGTCAAATGATAGCCGTCAGCTTCCTTGACGGCCCTAGTTCGCATACCGGCCGCATTGGAACCCGAATCCGCTTCAGTAATGGCAAACGCCCCAATCGCCTGTCCCCGACACAAATCAGGCAAATAACGGCTCTTTTGCTCGTCAGTGCCAAAACGCCAGATTCCTTCGATGTGCAACGAATTGTGCACCTCGTAAATCACCGCCGTCGCCGGATCGGCGGCCGCAATAGCTTCCACAACCAGCGTTTGGGCCAGATAAGTGGCTCCGGACCCTCCCCACTTGGGGTCGACAATCATTCCCAGATATCCCTGTTGTCCCAAGAGCTCCATGTTCACCCGAGGAAAAATGGCCTTCTGGTCGAACTCCTGCGAGCGTTTGGCAATCGTCTCGCGAACCAGATCCAGAATCGCATCGCGAATTGCATTCTCATCGTCATTTAATATGCTTAGCGCCATTGTGCTTACTCTCCTCGTGAAGTCGCATTCAACCATGTTTCAAACAATTTTCTGACATAACGGGAAGCGTCCTGTCCCGCCAGAATTTCTTCGACGGCTTCTTTCCACAAAGCCTTGCGCCGAAAATCTACCTCAATTTCTTTTCTCACGTCGTCCAAAGACTGTTCCAAGACATGCTCCGCCTGACGGTAACGACGGTCATTCAGGAGATTATGCTGGCGCAGATACGTTTGGTGTTGCTCTATGGCATCTATCAACTGGTCAATTCCGACAGCTCGGTCCGCCTCAGTCTTAATAATAGGAGGGGTCCAGTCGACCGACTCGGGAGTCAGACTCAAAAGGCCGCGCAACGAACGCACCGTCAATTCTACTCCCTCGCGGTCGCTTTTATTGACCACAAATACATTTCCGATTTCCAAAATCCCGGCCTTTATAGCTTGAATGTCATCTCCCAGGCCTGGAGCTAACACAACCACGACGCTTTGGGCATATCGCATAATATCCACTTCGGCCTGCCCCGCCCCGACAGTCTCCACCAGGATGGTATCGAATCCGGCTGCATCCAAAAGAGTAATCGCCCCAAATGCCGCACGGGAAAGTCCGCCCGCATGACCCCGGCTGGCCAAACTACGCATATACACCCCTTTATCATCCACGGATTCCTGCATTCTGATCCGGTCCCCCAGAATCGCTCCTCCAGTGAAGGGGCTGGAAGGATCCACAGCCAGAATGCCCACCGTATTTTGCCGATGGCGCAAGCTAATAGCCAAGGCATTGACCAGTGTCGATTTTCCTACACCAGGAGCTCCCGTAATCCCGATAACCCTGGCTTTGCCCGCATGGGAAAAGAGACGGTGAGCCAGATCTTTGCCTCGTGTGCCTCCCTCGTCGATCCATGTCAGTCCCCGCGCCACAGCCCGGCGATTCCCGGCCAAAATTCCGTCATATAACATCTGTACATTCATTAGCGCTCTCCCGCATGTTGTTTGATATATTCCACGATCTCCTGGGTGTCGGTGCCGGGGCCATACACTTTATGCACGCCAACATCCAGCATAGCGGACACATCTTCGTCCGGAATAATCCCTCCCAACAACACGAGGATATCGTCCATGCCATTTTCGCGCAACAATGCCATGATTCGGGGAACAAGAGTCGGATGAGCCCCGGATAAGATTGAAATGGCTAACACGTCGACATCTTCAGACAATGCGGCCTCTACGATTTGATCAGGCGTTTGATGAAGCCCAGTGTAAATGACCTCCATACCGGCATCTCTTAACGCTCGGGCAATGACTTTTGCTCCGCGGTCATGACCGTCGAGCCCAGGCTTGGCCACTAAAACGCGAATCATATCCGATTCACTCCTCACTTCAGCTACTGACAATCTACGGAAATAGACGTCATGTGTTAATGTGCCGGGTCACTACTCAGTGTACCACCCCTGAGTAATAAAGAAGAGAAAAAGCCGGTAAAGTGGCTTCTTCTCCGGCAAGTCAGAATTGCTACCGGCTTCCTGCAGCAGACTGCGATTTGGACCGCCCTTGCTGTGAAGACCGAGAATAGACGTAGCCCAGGAATATTAACACCAGTCCAACAATATTCATGAGCGGGAGAATACCTAATGCTACCCCCTGCGATGCCAGAGTGCCACCCACTCCAGCTGCGATGGCACCGGCCGCGATCAATAAATTGTAATAGCGGCGGGTCTTCCACCATGACCACAAAGCCCCGATTACAACAATCGTCCCGCCCAACGACGCCATGATGATGTACATCACTTGGGTGAGACCCACAATTCCACCCTTGCCGCCGTTAAGAGCCAGCCAGGATCCCTGCATCACCGGCGGCGTGACAAACACAGAAACCGCGAGCACCGCGAATAGCGCGGTAATCAAACCAGCATAGCTGTGGGCTATGGTCTTGGGAAAGGCCAGATAGCTTGTTCCGACGGACATGGTCCCGACCAGTGTGGCCGAGGCAATAATATAAAGCTGATAAGGAACAAGAGTCCAATGAGTGCCGACAGTAATTGCCTCTACAATATAGGCCAGCGTGTAAAACACGAACGAAAACGTCCACCAAAGATAAAATGGAGCAGGATGCTGCTGGTAACGTGACATCAACGCCAAAGCAAAAATCACCGCCAACAGCGCCGCAGCCCAAAACAACGCTTCGACCATGAGTCCATGCCCCCCTCTTTTCTCGCACGATATAACTCCTCGCGGCCATCATCAACCGACAATGGGGCTAGTTTTGTTATAACACGAAAGTTTCCCGCCATGGGCACAAGAGCGGTCCAATATCCCGTTAAACTTTCGGGTCCCCAGAAACGGAAATAGAAGCCCTGGGTTTGATTGCTTGCTTCTCTGTGTTTCCCATTGATCCTCAATCGTCTTGAAGTCACGAACGAGCTGGCTGCTTTATTTGAGCATTTCCGACATAAAATCGAACACTCAAACAACATTTAGAGGAACCCCCACAAATATGTGCCCCAGGTACCTGTTCTTCACGGATGTTGGTATGGCAACGATATCACAGCACTACCGCGTAACCGTCTTCTCTTACGTGTTACGGCCGGATTTCCACCGGCCTCACCACAAGGTCTTTAGCAGCATGTTGCGCAACTTGATTGAACATGATACACTACATTTTGCACGTCAAAATGTTGGCGATGCCGAAGTGGTGGAATCGGCAGACACGCGGTGTTCAGGGCGCCGTGAGCAATAGCTCGTGTGGGTTCAAATCCCACCTTCGGCACCATAAACGGGTTTGGTCACATCGCACTCAGCAGTCTAATCGGATAAGGCCCTCACAATTTCTGTGGCGGCTATTTTTTATAAGAGCTACTTCTCGTCCACGAAACATGTGACGTAAATTTGGCTTTTTGCCGTTCTTTAACGACACTTCTTCACGACCTGTGCAGACTACACCAAAACTTGCGCCGCTATCAAACGGAACTCAACGGGTGATTGCACCGTTTCCTTCAGATTACAAAATTTGAGCGTGAAGTCCCCCCACGACACAATTATTGCGTTAGCCCGTTAGGGTCAAAAGTTTCTTATAGAGGCGTACATTAGACAACGTTGTAGTATGTAGTTTCACAACGTCGTATATTTCTGCATATCACGTGGTCTGGTGCCCACAATGTTGCAGCTAGTCCATCACCCCAGGAAGCCGATAGCCATGCAAGACGACGCAAAATTACGGCGAAGAGTTGGGTGAATGACCATAGGGTCTCTACCTGACACGTTAGAACTATACTTAAGAGGTTGTGCTGCCTATTGTCGGGACGATTGGTTTTCACCTTTATATTTGCGAGACTTTCGAAACTGGAACACTGGCACAGGTTCAATCTTCATCAACGTACGACTTGTCGCCGATCCAGATCGCGACGGATGCGTTTACCCTTCTGAGCCAAAGTCTCCGAACGGGTCTCCCATCACACAATTGGACGGCCCGTGAGCGTCGTCTCGAAGGCGCATCTAAATCGTTTACGCTAGGAATTGGTCGGCCTAACCAAGTCTGCATCCACTCCACCATCTTCTTTGTCAGGGTCAAGGCACCGTGACGATTTTTCATTGGCGTTGACGTGCAGTTTGGGGTTCGGGGATGGGTTTCGGAGGATCTTGAATCCTGGTCGCTTCCGCATCATCGGACTTTAGAGGCAAATCCGATATACAATTATTCAACGGGTGCGGCTTCTTGCCGCTGACCATAGTCGGCGCTCTCCTTTTGGGAACTTTGACGCTACGGGCGCAGCATTCGGGTCCGCAATCTTGCAAGTCCGAAGACGTCGCCACCGGCGTACAGACCGGGAAGTGAAATCTAAGGAGGCGTCGGGTATCCCCACGATCCATCCCGCAACCGCAGCCTCACGTAAATCAGCGTATCTCTCGGCACACCATCCACACCCGGTTCATCCTGCAACAACACCGCTTCGAGGTAGAATCCGGCTCGCTCGGCTACTTTACGACTGCGATCGTTCCGGGAATCACAGCGAATTTCAATGCGCTGAGCATCCAAATAGTCCGAGGCAAACTGCACGATCCCGTTGACAGCCTCCGTGACCAACCCTTTGCCGGACTCCGAAGAGCGAGCCCAGTAGCCAATCTCGAAGCGCCCGACCTCCCAGTTCATGCGATGCAGGCCCGTGCTGCCGACAAAACGTCCTGTATCCCGTCGAAACATATGAAGGCGGAGATCCTCCCTCAGAAGAAACCGCGCATGGGCACGGCGAACATTTTCTTCCGACTGCTCGACTGACGGAAGATTTACGGCAAACGGCATCCATTGTTTCAGAGACTCCTGCGATTCCCAAATGGCTTCATTGACCCGTGGACCGTCTCCGGGCAACGGGCATCGAAGCAATAACCGCTCAGTTTCAAATTCATGGGGAAAATCGCGCAGAATGGGGATCATATCATGGCTCCTCTCACAATCCATTGTTCCACATTCCGCGGGCGATAACAAATTAGTTGGGATGTTATGGAGCGGAGCCTGCACGTCTTCGACCCCCATCCGTTACAATCAAACCAGCACATTACTGAAAGGACGGTAACATGGAACGCCGCTTGGAAGAGATAGCGACTTGGGAACTGTGGAACGCAGCGAAAACACCATGGTCAAAAATGACGAATGGATGTGCCACCATTGGGAATGCCCGGCACTATGGAGGTTAATGATCGCCGACTCGACTAGCTTTCAACCACCGTGACAAGGGCTTTTGCGACATGCGAACACCAAACTTTTAAGAACAGTTGCCTATGGTGCGTGCCTGTGGTAGAATAAGACCGCTGTTCAACAGCGTGAGGTATTTTTGGTTTCTTATTCGGAATACACTATCCAAAACCGAAAAGTTCTTGACAATGAGACAGCGTGGTTATGTTTAGTTTTTTACTTTTGGAGCGAGGAAAACGAACTTTTTGTCGGGATGGCGGAACTGGCAGACGCTTACGTTTGAGGGGCGTATGGAGCAATCCGTGGGGGTTCGAGTCCCCCTCCCGACACCAACGTGACTACCCCTACCATCTTAGTCTAAAACCGGAAAATCGAAACGCATTTCGCATGGGATGCCAGCGGTTTCAATTCATATTCACTAAGGATGGATACCCACCCAGCAATTGAAATTGTATGCACACCCCCGCAACCACAAACCGGGTTTACTCTTCTGGTACGAGCAGCCCACAGGGAATCCCCCTTCGGGAAACCGTTGAGTTCTCCAAACACTGACAAGTATGGATGAACCGGCTCTCATTGCTGGAGGTTCCTTATCGCGTCGTGGTGATGAATTTCTTCCTTCTCGAGAATGAAGAGCAAGCGAGCCAAAGTCAAATGGGTTACATGAATCCTCTCCGTACAATTGAATATGGTCCAGGATAAACTTTCGACCATTTGTCAATCAGCGAAACGTGAAAGATTCAACCGAGGGCGATATTTCTTGGTCTGCTTAGCTGCCTTACTCACGAAACGCCTATACTTTGCCCGAGAACCGCTCACTCCATCCACCATTTTCGTTTAAAAATCGGACGAAAATGCCGGTCAAATTCGCTTGTTATTGGATGGGATCTTTGGTGCCGAGTATTTTCTCAGCCTCAATGCTGATACACTTATACAACAACGAGACAGATTCCTAGCAAACGCCTCAATTGCAGGCGGAAGACTCATTAGTTACGCCAGTTACGCCAGTTACGCCAGTTACGCCAGTTACGCCAGTTACGCCAGTTACGCCAGTTACGCCAAAACCATTAGCCATAATCCTCTTACAAATAGCGCCGCTAACTATTCGTGTCCAATCCGTTTTCGATAGGAGATCCGGATACCACATATGACCATACTGAAGAATCTGACAAAGCTGAAAGACCCTTAACAACGGACGAAAAACGGGGACACCACTCTGTACCCCAAATTCCAAGATATAATTTCAAAGTATCATGTGATATCTCGCCCACCGTCCGGCAATTCATGCTGTTGAGTCTTGGTCATCCGTTATAACCACGAACATCCACGAAGTCTAGGCATAACGAGATTCCACTTCAATGACACCCATGACGGCCATAAGCCAGGGGTATTCCGCTAAGTTGCAGCACACCAAATTTTCCCTATCAAGCACAAGGACCGCCTCTTGCAAGTTTCCTAGTGTTTCTTCCCAGTCCGAGGCATTCGGCACCATACCTCGGGCCTACCCCAGAACATACAACCGCTTGACATATTGACATCCTCCCCACGGCTGAAGCCGGGGGATTCCCGCGTCTCACGGCGTCGGGTTCCTGCTTCATCGCACCATTGCTTCTTAGGGCTTGCGCCGTTCGTCCACAAGAGGGTGCTCCCCAGGCTCACCGGGCGTGTCCCGCCCTGTCGGGTGCTTCGCAAAGGCGAAGCGTTTAATATTGTTCGCCGCTAGTACATCACGGTCATGGTGGCGTCCGCAATTCGGACAATCCCACTGACTGTCGGCCAGCGTGAGATCGTGGTTGTAGTAGCCACAAAGGCAGACGCGCGAGGATGGCGCAAACCGTCCGATGACGCGCACATGCTTGCCATACCATTGAGCCTTATATTCCAGTTGGCGACGAAATTCCGCCCAACCGGACTGCGCAATCCGTCGGGCTAAGGCATGATTCCGCGCCATTCCGGCCACGTTCAGATCCTCGATGCAGACGGTATCAAACCGACGCACCAGGTCCGTACTCAGTTTGTGCAAGAAATTCTGTCGCCGGTTCGCCATCTGCTCATGCAATCGCGCAATTTTGTGGCGAATCTTCGTTCGATTCTTCGACCCTTTAGCCGTTTTGGCTAATCTCCGCTGGAGGATCTTCAGGCGATACAATTCGGATTCCAACCATTGGGGATGCCCACACTTTTCCCCGGTAGAAAGCACCAAGAAGTCGTGGAGTCCGAGGTCGCCACCTACGGCACGTTCCCATGTTCCTGCTATTGCGTCAGGGACTTGGTTTTCGTCCTCAACGAGTACCGAGACAAAGAACTTGCCGGAGGGCACGCGACTGACGGTGACGGTTTTCACGGTGCCCGAAAAGCGGCGGCTGAATACGGCGCGAATCCATCCCGCCTTGGGCAAATAGATGACGCCGTTCTCCCAATGAATTTTGACGCCTTGGGGATAGGTCGCGCTTTGCTTGCCGCGCTTCGACTTGAAGCGGGGATACCCTTTTTTCTCCCGAAAAAACCGCGTGAACGCTTTATCCAAATGCACCAACGCTTGTTGCAAGGGTTGCGACGCCACTTCGCCCAACCACGGCAATTCCTGTTTGAGCGCGGTGAGACGTTTGTCTAACTGAAACCGCGTGATCCCCTGACCTTGCGTCTGGTAGGTCGTGGTCGCCAACGCTAACGCCCAATTGTAGACATACCGCACTGATCCAAACTGGCGGTTCAGGAAGACAGCTTGCTCGTCGGTTGGATAGAGACGATAGCGATAGGCTTTCAGCATGGTTATAGAATACTACAGATTCCTATAACTTTCAGTCGATCTTCACGGCCTTCGGGGCATTGAGCCCCTTGGCCGTCGCGCCTTATATCCCCATGACTAAAGTCAGGGGCTTTACGGCACACTTTGGTAAGGCTTCTGCACGGTCTCGGTTGATGGGAGTTCCCCTCAATCACCTTTACCACTTTTTATATGGCAAAAATTTTCCATTCATCGTAACCACAACACGATCGCCAGCGGGATCCGTTTTCTTGTCAATGTCCATGGTAAAGTCTATTGCGCTCATAATGCCATCTCCAAATTTCTCATGAATCAACTCTTTTATGGTGTCACCGTAAACCAATAGGATCTCGTACAGTCGATAAATAGTTGGGTCTTGGGGTATCACTTCGGAACGGCCACGGTAAGGAACCGTGGCGAGAATCTCTAGCTCTTCTTTTGGCAAGTCCATAATTTCAGCTAATTTCTTAATATCGTCTTGTGAACATGTGGCCTGACCTAAACATGCAGCTGTGGTCCACACTTCCGATCGGCCAATGCTCTGAGCAATATCAGCCCACGTGAGTTTCAGGCGCAATTTGGCATCCAAAATTTTCCTTGTGGCCGCAGTCCGATCCATTGGTTTAACCCCTCTCGATAAATTGATAAAGTGCTGAAATTCTTTTTTCAATCTCGTAAGTCCACCCCATTCATGGAATATGTGCCTGGATGACGTTCATGTTAAAGTTTTGGACATTTCCATTCATTAGGCCCAGTGACAAATCTTATGCAAGATCGAGATAAGGATATTTCTGTCCAGAGTTTCAAAAACCTGTTACAGCGTCTCTAGACTGAACCGAAGAACGCACCGACTCTTTGTAACTCACTGGCTGAAATCGTGAGGATGGCCGCAGGTTAAGCTCTTTGCCGAGTTCTTGAAATCTTTGATGAATGGCTGAGCCGCACGCATGGACAAGTACTGACTGACTATCGAGCGAGTAAACCATTCAAAGCGATTATCACGAAAATGAATGGAGCAAGAACCCACTTGTTGCGTCAAGACGGCCCACTTGGAATCCTGGGTCATTAATGCCCGAACTTCTCGGCTGAACCGGTTGTATTCACCGGATTCCATCATCTCATGACCTCGCTTATTTCTCCTGGGGCTGAGATCACGCAACCACAACGGACGAGACCCCTGTTTGACCCGCTCTTTGTCAAACACGCATTGTTATCCCAATGCGTCTTCTTCGTACCTTTCATTTCATTCAGTGTACACGAGTACTAAGGTGGCAGGTCATAATGCCGCACTCGTTCTCAAGCACAACGTGGTCGCCTCGGGCCTCGCCAGACCATCATACAAGAAGGATTGAGCGCACGTCTCAGCACCATCTGCAGCGTGACGAAAGCACATCGGCTTCTTGTAAGCCGAAGAGTAAGATCAATCGCACGGGCCCACCGCTAAAGTCAGCACTCGGTGGACAGATAAGGGCCCTGCCAGC
Source organism: Sulfobacillus benefaciens (assembly GCA_003023725.1). Lineage (GTDB taxonomy): Bacteria > Bacillota > Sulfobacillia > Sulfobacillales > Sulfobacillaceae > Sulfobacillus > Sulfobacillus benefaciens. Next base: position 20,918 of record PXYT01000038.1, read on the forward strand.
CAGATCGCACTGTCAGCAAATAAACGATTGTAGAGAGCGGGATTGATTAAAGTTGTAATTTTTCTCCCTCCAGCCCATCAATTGAGTCATGAGAACACGGAAAGGTCCGCCATATCATCCAGGAGATGCTAAACTTTACGTACCAGGACGTTAAAGGGAGGTGAATGGAAAATGACGTCTAATCCCGATACTCTGTTCTTTTGCCAAAGTTGTTCCGTGCCTTTGGTCAGGATCGAGGATTTCGGAACCAATCGTGACGGAAGCCCCAACGAAGACTACTGCAGCCACTGGTATCGAGACGGGCACTTCACCGAACCTGATATAACGGTTGAAGATATGGTCTCCCGATGTGTTTCGATTATGCACGGCATGCATCGTCCCGACTCCGAAATCAAGCAAACCGAAGAAGCCATTCCTTTTTTAAGACGGTGGCGTACACCCTTGGTTTAGCCGTGAGTCCAAATTGTGCCCCTGCATAAAAGATGAAATTTACTCGATCTCTGATGCACACTATGACGCTAGACTTCATACCGTTGCCGGTCATACTTCACAAAATCAATCTGATGGGGTTTCCTCTAGTAAAGGGAACGTGACCACAACGCGCAGCTAAACATCTGACTGGAGGAAAAGATGACTGTAAATAAGCCGAAAGAACTGGCGTCACCCCTGCATTCGGAGTAATTTCGTCAAAAGCCCTACACTTATGGTCTCCGCTAGGATCGTGCCCCTCAATTCCACGGATACAATTGTACGCAACTCGCAGTGATCCAAATTATGTACTAAATATGGTGTGTCAATTGGATGAATGGACAGGTTGCCAAGCCAATCCGGTTCACTAAAACTGCCCCCAAATCCTTAGCGAGAAACGCAAATCACAGAAGGGGAGATAGCAATGGCGTCGAAGCGCAATAGTGCGGAGAACGTCTTAAAAAGTCTAGTGATTTATGATCGCAGTCAATGGCGTTGGTCTGCGGGGTTACGCAACGCGCTAGGACTTGCAATACCGCTAATGATTGGCCTCTTGATAGGTCACGTGCTGCCCATGGTTTCCATGGCGGTGGGCGCCTTGGTTACCGGATTTGCCGCAGTAAGCGGCACCCGCCGCAAACGAATACGGACCATCCGCATGGCCATCATCTGGATGGGACTCGCCACCTTCGTGGGAACTGTTAGCGGCCACTGGCTTTGGATATTACTTCCGGTCGTACTGGTGAGCGGCTTTGGTGCAGGATTAGCGGCGGCAGTGGGACTTGACACGATGCAAATCGGAATATTGGCGACAACTGCACTGATCATTTTTAGTGCGTTTCCTGAGCCGCCACGAGAATCCGGCGAACAAGCCATTTTGGTCATGACGGGTGGCTTGTTGCAGCTCGTACTCGTTATTCTATTTGTTCGATGGGAGCCGCGATCCGAAGAAGAACAAAGTCTTGAGACCGTGTTCGCTCGTCTAGAAGATTATATTCGTCAGCCCAACCGAACCCGCGATCTTAACATCGCTCTCGCCCTATTACATGCCGAAGAACAGCTCAACGACTCGGATTTACGTCCTCAGCGGTGGTCTCGACTCAAGGCGCTATTAGGCGCGGCCGAATCACTGCGCAACGATATTTTGGCATTCATGCAAACCGAACCCAAAAATAACGAAGATGTTCGCGCCTTTAATGAAATATGCGCCACGGCACTACACCACATTCGTGTCCACATTCGGCAACCCGCTACCCACCCATACGAAGAGAGTCTGACGCTACCAAACCCAAACGATGCACGCTTATCGCATTTCTTACGATCACTGCAGTTTGCGTTGAGTCTGGTTAGCAATTCGCCGATACCAACAAACATCCTAAGTAAGGCACCGACGACGCATCGGCACCACTTATGGCCACGTCTCCATGCTAACCTCACAGGCTCTTCGGCGGCGTTTCGCCACGGAATCAGACTTGCGGTCACTTTGAGCATCGCTCTTCTTCTCTATCGGCTTCTCCCGCTCACCCGAGGCTACTGGGTTCCACTAACTATATTGGTTGTCCTAAGGCCAGACTTTCAAGCCACCTTTACCCGCGGTCTAGCCCGTGTAGTCGGAACCTTCGCTGGTGTCCTATTCGCCACCGGCCTACTCATTCTCGCAGCGCCAGATACCCAACACCTCATCGGGACCACCTTGGTCGTTCTATTTGCCATCGCTCTGTATGCCGCACTTAACGTCAATTACGCTCTCTTCTCGGTCTTTGTCACCGGAGAAGTGGTGATTCTTCTCTCCTTTTTCGAACATGCCTCCTCCATGGTCACCTTGCATGACCGTCTAGAAGACACCCTCATCGGAAGTGCGCTAGCTTTACTGGCCTATGTTATTTGGCCAACCTGGCAACGAAAACAAATTCCTTTGGTGTTAGCGAATTGGGTCGCCGATGAGCGCAGATACCTCTATGCTCTTCTTACTCCCGGAACGTCTATCGAGTCCTATCGCAAAAATCTCCGGCTTAGCCGAACCAATGCTGTGGCTACCATCAACCAAGCCTCCGCAGAACCTGTGAAAGTCGGTATGGATATGATCGCTCTGGGACGATTTGTCACTGCTTTACACCGCTTAACGGAAATCTTACTCACTCTGGAGTTCACGCTTGAACAAGAGGTCGGTTCTTCTTCCGCAAAACAACAGTTTGTGGGCCAACGATCCCTTTGGGCCCAACAACTCGACTTGATTGAAAACGCTCTCCGGCAGCCCGAATTGGACCTTAAGCCAACAATCGAGCCTGCGGAACCCATAGACGCCAAGGATTATTGGGATATTGTACGCGTTCAGTTGCAAACGGATCTCGCCATCCTGGAAAGGGCCCTTCCGTTGATATTCCCGGATCGGCACGATTCTCCTGAGAAGACCCCGCATGCTTAATCTGAGAATCTACCTCGCAAAATGAGGCAAGGGAGCGTATTTACCGATATCTGACAGCGAAGATATCTCAGGGTCCCTATCCGGGATATAGGGTACGGCAATTGGATGAATCGGCAGAACCGACGATAAAGGTTGTCCACTCAGTCCTATTTACCTGAACAAGGTTTCAACATCGCTCAATGGAACCAAAATATGATAAATGTCGAGCCTCGGCGATTTTCTACCAGTATTAACTGGACCGTTGATCTAATTCGGAAAGATCCCCATGTTTCACAAACATAAAAAAGAGAAGGGTCGAAGATAGCAGCGGCAGTATCTATGCGTCCTCGTCATCTCATGCCGTCATTTTCAGCATTTACGAATTTTCAGCAAACATGAGCACGAATTGTCAGCCCCAAGCACATCCCCTGACAAGGATACGGCACGGACTCCTTCCCTTTGGAACGCCCTACAGTAGCTTACCCTTTCGACCTTCGCATCACTGTGAAGAGACGGGGAACATCTTCCTTGCAGCCAACCCGGTACAACTTGTTACCCCTCGGCTCGGCATTTGATCATTGCGCATTCATACGCTCTCCGTCATGTCAAATTCAGGCGTTTTCGACAGTTGCTCCTTGGCGCACACCTCAGTCCCGTTTGTCAAGGCGCACTGTGTCCGAAATATGCCGCGACGTCTTCATCGTTCACCGGACGGAAATCATGGTAGTAACCCCCAACAGCGTAAAAATTAGAAGGGGTTAGGAGAGCAACCACCTCGTCGGCTTCCTCTTTGACACTCTCAAGCGCCTCAACAGGCGCGACAGGTACCGCCGCCACCAATCGAGACGGGCGAAATGCCCGCACTCGCCGAAGGGCAGCTTTCATACTGGATCCCGTAGCTATTCCGTCATCGACTACAACAACCACACGGTCCAAACAAACATCCAACGGCGTGGCAAAACCAAAGCGGCTACGCCAGTCCTCCAGTTCCCGCTCCCGGCGCCGCACCACCTGCCGGACATAGTCTTCGTCAGTTGGAGTCAGATCGGACCAGACAATTTCCTTCTGGTCGGTCATAGCCCCCAGAGCGTATTCCGGGTTTCCCGGTGCTCCGATCTTTTTCACCCAGATCATGCCCAAGGTGCCATCCAAGTGTCGCGCCACTTCGAAGGCCACCGGCACTCCCCCTCGGAGGATTCCCAATACAACCGGTTTTGTGCCTTGGAGATGACGGAGGCGCCATGCGAGTTGTTGGCCCGCATCCAAACGATCGCGAAACATTGGCCCACTCCTTTCCCTATCATCAAACGGCCTGCAAGCATGGCACAAATATCTTGGCAACACATCCAAGAATCGAAAGGGCCAACAATAATGCGTGGTTCCATGCTGTAGTCTTTTACCATACAAATCGCAAGCGACATTGTCCCCCAGCATAACCTTTTCGAAACCGCACCTCGGTACCGGTTGCCTCCCTTCTTGGGTCCACTCCACTCCACTCTATACGCCCGACCCCGGACATCCCTGGCAATCTGTCCTTTCCCGCGCCTAAACCGGACAATGCTGTTTTTCTCCCTTTACCTGGTTAGAAAAACCTTATGATCATCTCTTTCGGCTTGCTTCGGCCGCTCACGAGATCCGCAGGATTCGTCTGTTCGGGGGTAGCTTTCGCCCCTGGAGCGTAGACGCTTTCCCCATGCTCCCCGCTCAAGATCCTACCCAGAAGACAGATGTGATGGAACCCCCATCGGGGTCCTGACAGCAGGGGTATCTTGAGCCCCAGTGTTACGGGGTCCCCGTGACACTGCCGCGTCTCTCCTTTCCCTCCGCGGTGGCGACGGGGACGATCCGGGTACGGCATTCGAGGCATAACGTCTTCAGGATATCCTAACCAGGGCGGAAAATATTGATGGTGCAGTGCTAACGGCTGCGTCATCAAACCTGTCAGTCGGGCCCAGGCACTCCCATCATTTTTTCCGGTAGGTACATCGTTCCATTGATTTTGGGATTGTTGTCAAGGGATTTGTGGTCCCATTTGTCTTCCGGCTTAACTTCTTCTTTCTGACAGATCGGGGAACGCCGACAATTTCTTTCACTCAGAGCTAACCATGGAATGAATCGTGAATATCAAGCCGGTCAGATTGTCGCTTTTGTTGTACTCCCTTTCCCCGTTGTTGACAAGTATTTGGGGATATATTTATTCCACGGATTCTCCTGGGTAGATCACACGAAAAGATGGTGACGGCCTTGTCGTCCATTGCGCCATCCGTGCGAATCCATTTCAGATACAATCTCTGGCACAATTCACCAGCACCAAACTGGAGAAGATTGCCATGCCGGAACACGGCCATTATGGTCAACGGACCGTCATCCTGCCTCTTCGCGATTGAGTGACAACCCATTCGCCCACATCCTGGAAACCCCGTCATAGAGGACGTTTGCGTCAAGCATGTCTGCTCCGTTAGCGATATTACACCGTGCTCACATGGCTCCGGTGTCGGGGAATTAATGTATTTGTTTCATGTAGCTTTTCCACTCACGACGCGGGGAACAATATGACACAAATAAGGAGGTGCGACCACTCCCTGGACCAGGTTATGGCCCCAAAAAGGCCAGTTCCTCGTACGATTTCTGGAGTGCCGAGATTGCATGACGGTGACTTTCGCTCTTTATGGATTGAATCCGTCCACTTGACCGGATTCGTCCACAACATATCATGGACTCACCAAGACCAGTGCAAAGTTGTGAAACCCGTTCCCCGGCGTCTCATCGCCATTGAAAAAGAGAGTGGATTTTTCTCGTGGTATGTTGCCAGAATTATGCTACAGACATTATCACCGTAAATCGGAAATCTACTCCCCAGAATCTCGATTAGCCGGTGTCTTCAGCCGAACGTGCGACATGGCTCCTTTCTGCTCTATTACCTCGAATCCGACTTTGAGATACATGGCCAGTGGTCCATGATGAGCCAGTTGGTCAGGACCCAATTCCTTTTCCGACTCGGAGAGTGCTTTCGGGTCGGTAGTCACATAAGCATCTACGTTCTTTACCCCGCTTGCCCAAAGGGCTTCCACCGCTGCATTCAATAATTGACGGGCAATTCCTCTAAGTCGCAATCGGGGATCGACAACAAAACACGCCACAATCCCGGTAGCCGGATCAACTCTCACGCCCCACTCGTCATAACGCTTCAGCCTGGTCCCTATGTCGGCATTTACCCATCCCACGATACGGCCTTCCCCATAAGCCACAATCCAGTGACCTCGTTTATCCTCGACCATCCGAGTCAATGCCGTACGGTTATCGGAGCAGGAGCGTATCGTCCAGTCACCGTCCCGCTCATCAGAAAGGTAATGAAAAACGCAGTAACATCCTCTCCAACGGGGATTATCAGAAAAGGCATCCGTTTCCATAAAATTGAGAAGATCATCCAGATTTTCCACGGTCAAGGGACGGCAGTCCACGGGGAATTCGTTCATCATTGCCTCCTCACAAAAGGCTCGGGGAGAACCGGGTGCGTCACAAGGTGTAACATTGGGTTCCCTTTTGTCGGGACATTCTGTGGACTCTGAAGAGAGACGTTAACCTGCGTTAAACCGGTGTGCGGAACCCAATAAGAATGATGCCAGCTGAACAATCCGTCCCCATAGCTTGGATGCTCGCTATTCATGCTGTAAAACTAGGTCTATACTAACACAAATGCCCGATGTCCACCGATCCTTATATGCTCGCCCTTTTCTGGTTTTATTTAGATACTACCTGAAACCGTGACGGCATCCATTATCCACTTGGCCGAAGACCAGGGGTAACTCAGCACGATTCAACGGCGGTTATCGTCGATCTCGGTGGCCCATAAAACGGCCAATATGCCGAGCCCACCCAGAGCGCTCAGGTGAGCATGGTATTGGCTGGCCTCCAGAAAACCTATGGGACCGCGCAACATCCGAAGAAAGCAGCGACCCTGGAAGACATTCGGCAGATGATCCACCAGATCCCCGCGAGTCGGTTAGGCATTCGGGATCGACCCCTCTTGCTGATCGGTTTTGCTGGAGCTTTCCGCCGATCAGAATTGGCAGGCCTTCAGCGTGAAGATATTGAGATGACGCCAGATGGCCTGCGCGTGACCTTGCGGCGGTCCAAAACCGACCAAACCGGACAAGGGCGCGGGGGTGGGTATTCCTTACGGATCGCACCGGGAGACACGGGCATGGCAGGCAGGGAAAGCGGTCATGGACGCGAACGGCATAACCACAGGATTTGCGACCACGGCAGGACGGGCCCATGTCAGTGAACGGATGATCATGAAACAGACCGGACACAAGTCGACGGCGATGGTCCGCAAATACATTCAGGATGGTGCTTTGTTTGAGGACAATGCGGCTGCTGAAATTGGTCTCTGATCAAAGAACTTCCCATTGTAAGGAGGCTTTAAATGTTTACGGAAGAATTTATCCAAGGGCTCCAGAATAGCCCTTTCATACAAAAAGTAGCCCGGCAGTATGATCAGTGTCCCATCCCGGAAGACACAATTGATTTCATCTGTAAAACATTTGGCTTTCCACGTCCGATTCCGTATACGGATTACCCATGCGATGGCTGTGAGGCTTCGCACATTCCCATCAGTTTGATGACACTAAATGCCAAGTGTGGGTAAAGATCGATCCTCGCGCAAAACACAAGCAGCCTGCTCAATAGGGCAAGCCGGTTATACAATCGTGGGGAGGCTCCGCTCATTTGTAACCTCCTAGAAAAGGGGTGAGAGCGGACGCCTATCATACGGACAGTCACCATCTCGCTACCTGGCGCCCTGGTGCTGTATTGCGAGTGGTGCTCTAAACGCCGGAAACGACCTGAGCTCTCACCGTCCCCCTGTTTGATAATGTCTCATGTCATCCCTACCCCATGCCTAATCAGTTTTTCGAAGGGTACAACTTGGATATCGGACATTTGTAAGGGATATCCAGGGGGAGGATCATCGTACGTCACGAGAAGTTTCAGCGATTTGTTTTGTTCTCTATAGTGTTCACCTATTAGATGTATAAAGGGTTGAACCGCATAATCATAGGTGGTTCGTGCGAGGGCCCACCATGCATGAAAATAATTCCACGCCACATGGAATTCAGACTCTCCTTCGCTAGTTAGCGCGAATAAGGGGCGAAAGTACTGCGCAGGATCTGCTAAACATTTACCGTCTTGACGTGCATCCCCCAACTGTTCTATTGCTGACAGTTGTTCAGTCCAGACAGTGGCAAAGCGATGAATCAACTCGTCACCTGGCGAGAGGTTTGAGTTCGGACGACTGCTAACCTCAGCGCTTACTCTCCACACGTAAACAATGAAGTTCAGCCCAGCGAGGAAGGTTACTATGATCTTGGCAGTCCTCACCATCACCCCTCCTCCATAATTTCATGTTATTTAGCAAGGTACCATGATACCTCACAACCTGGCAACACCGTATCCTTGTCACCTATGATATCGGTAGCTGTGCCGTCTAGAGTGGCAGTGTAACTCAATCCCGTCGTGAATCCTCCCATGCCAACATAACCCCCGACCATTCCATCAGGCTGTACGTTCCACGGTAACTTTTTTCGGTTGTGAGGACATTTAACCGTGCCACACTGCCCGCACCAGAGGTACTTGCCAACGAACTGAGTTTGGAATTGGAGTGAAATGCCATTCCACTCTGTGCCTGTAATGGATAAGATGTGTTTTTAACGGATCCTGGTGTATAAGTTTTATCTACGTTGGTACGTACGAGTAATGAAGACATTCTCTGAGGAACCGTGGCCGCTAAAGTCACATTGGGCCACATCATGGTTGTTCCCCACGCTATCATGCTGGCGACTGCCATGTTTGCGGATTTCTTTTTCATAGCTTTTTAGCTCCCTTCCGAGTTCGCTGAAGACTTTGATGTAGCGCACCTTTGCTGAGCGCCAATGCCCAATTTACGATAAAGGCATGGTTCGTATGGGCTATCATCTCGTTTAACCACTTCATTATTTCTCGTCAGGGTTTACCATATCTCGACAATCCGTGGAAAACTTGCAATCTGTTCCATCATGGGACGGCTTTCATGATAACCCATTTTCTGCCATGTTTGCCAACTCGGAGGGAGTCTGTGGGGACCGGGAGACTCCTGTGGGTACTCGTCATAACGGCATAGTTGTGCGCTTGACCTTGGTTTGAAGTCCCTAATTTCGGCTGGCAATTGCGCTGTTGCCGTCACGGTAGGGACTCGAAGCGAACCCGCAAACCCGTATTTTATGCGATTGTCCCATGGCTCTGCCGTGGGGGCGGGGGCAGATTCCCCTAATCCTGCGTATTTTTGCTTTGGGCCTCGCCAACCCTGTTTCGGGGTTTTGAATCGCGTTAGACATCGTGTCCTGGCGAGTAGCTGGCCTACGGCCACGTCTAAGCCATCACTTCATGATGAAGAAGACGTAAACCGTAAACGGTCATAGCCATCACCGCTCTCTCCTCAATGATGGGCGGTGAGAGGCATCGTCTGCTGCTTTTCCCGCACTTTAGGGCCTCGGAAAACTCGGAAGCCGGGATAGTTGCCAGTCTACTGCGTGAAACGAGAAATAGATCCTAGGATGTCGGTATCGTTGTTTTGACAATGCGTAGCCTTCATTTATTCCCCTTAGGTGTGGAGAAGAATTAAAGGGAATGCAATTCTTTGTTTAGCCATGCATTGAGCCCACGCACGACTTGTTCCGCTTCCTCGGGAGGCGAGGGGGTGACCCCATGATGATGAAACCATTCAATGCAGGTCCCCCGTGAAAGACCTACACGCTCTGCGACATCACTCACGGACAAGGGTTATGTTGCGTAGACAATGGAGACGGTATGTCTACGCAAGGTCTCAGGATCCCCCGTAATCAAAAGGCTCCGTGTGTCTTGTTCCGATAAACCTGATAGCTGCCTTAACTCGTCAATGGTAGCGATTTGTTCTGGAGAAGACGCTACACGATCTAAGGCCACTACGTCAGACACGCCAGCTGGAGTCCGAGCGGGTTGGTGGCTTGCCCGACGGCAATCGCTCTAAATCCACATCCGTCTTGACTTCGCTATGATACTGTTCCATCGTGCCATGATCCGGGTACCACGGAAGCACATCGTCCGGGGACGCGGTTTAGGACGTCCAGTACGCAGCGACTTCAATGTCCGGAATGAGTAAGATCTGCCCATCGACGGTCACGGTGCGTTCAATGACTGGGTACACGCACTATTCCGGCGCGTGGCCGCGCCGGGGAGCTTCCTCAAGCGCGCCCCGATAGACCGTTTTCCCCTCGCGCGGCCGCTTGGTCCAGGTGTTGCCGTAGAGTCAACGAGGAGGGCAACTGGGGCAATGCCCAGACTCAAGCCGAAAAACGGATCCGCACGATACGCCTCAATATGGTCAAAGTCGCTTTTGCCTGGCGCCAAGAGCCCGATGTAGGCAGCCACCACGTCGCGATGGCCAATATCCGGGTGGAGATTCTCGGGGACACGGGTCCGATTTAACCGAGGACCCACGGGCAATTGGTCGAAGAGTGTCCCGATTATCCCCAGGCCACCTTGGGCCGAGAGGACTTCATTGCCTTCTTCCCACACCACAATCGGTCGAACCATTCCTTCACCCTCCGGGGCGGACTGCCAGTTCGCGTTTTCCCTTATTTTATGCCATAGGAGAAAGGTTGGTCAGGCTTTTATCACGGATTCAGGTACTAGCTAGAGGGCCGATCCCTGCTCTGTGTGAGAGTTTTCCAGAGTATACGGCTTACCCGCTTATCCGTCAGTACATTCTTAGGGATAAGGGATATTTATGCCATGTTCTTCCTATCAACGCACATGCACCTTCGAGTAGAAGGGCATTCGGGACTTAAGGCAAGAAAGGGTCATTCATTGTCCTTCTCCGGAAGCTTGTGGATGAGGGGGTATACAATAGTGCAATACGTTCTTGTGGACTTGTTTCTGGCACCCCTTATTCCTAATCTTCATGATGATCCGTTTCCCAGCAAGGCTCATGACTTGAAGGACCGAACTTCGGGGTTCAAGTTTCAGAAGTTAGTCCGCTATACAGTAAGTCATTTGGACCGAGGAAAATACCTGCTGAGCACATGTATGCTATGGCCTAGCGGACTTGACACAAGCGTCCTACTCAAGGTTTTTGGCTCGAAGGAGGACGCTTGTGGGAATCTTTTCTCTTAACCGGGAATGTGCATCAACTCCGGTTTAAGAGCCATCATTCGCCTGGATACCCGGCTTGTGCAAATGAAATCGCCTCACGCTGCCGAGAACGTGCTTTTCACGGCATAATACAACTGATGACAGTGTTTATCTAGCGGTCCTACGCCGCCGTTGGTTGAGCTTTCTACCAATCGGATATCATGCTGTAGGGCCGGGCATCGGGTGTATATCCTCGTTGTACAGCGTGTTTTAGCTGAAACATCCCTGCTTTAGCCCTGGAACCAACAGCAGGCAAGATGACGGATTGGTCATATGGCGCGTATGGGGTGCGGAAATGAAGAGTTTGGCCATTTTGACACAACCTGAAAACGTGAGCTTAATCACCCCTTGTTGTTGGCTTTCTTCAATCCCGCCCACTCCCCGGGAACTGCGGATTCAAATATTTCTCGGTACAAATCCTCGCCATAGCTGGTTTCCAACGGTTCTCCCTCGATCAGTTTGAACGTGCGAGTTCCGTCTTGCTTCCTCTCTGCCCGCAAGAAGAGCTGGCTATCCAGTCTTCGGTCATAATACCCGCGAGCCAGGGTATAGGCATGAGTGACAAAGAACACGGTCACCTGCTGTTCCAGCAGGGCATCGATGATTTGTCTCGCAATTTCTGATCCTTCCCGTTCATTAGTCGCGGCGAACGACTCGTTAAAGAGCACCAAAGAATGCATCCTAAGGCGGTCGGCTAACTGGCTCATCCTGTGCAGTTCTTCATCCAGTTTCCCATGGGTCATAGAAGCGTCTTCTTCACGCCGGTAGTGCGTAAACACACCGTAACAGACACTAGCCCGATATTCTTCGGCGGGCACAAACATCCCGCACTGCATCATCAATTGGGATAAACCCACACTGCGCAAGAACGTTGATTTTCCGCCCTGATTGGCCCCGGTTATGAGCACAAGATTTTTTCCGTCTCCGTGAACCGTATTGCCGGTGATCGGAGCCGCGAGATTTAACGCCAGAGACACATCATATAAACCCCTACACGTGAAGTGTCTGGGACTAGGGCTCAAAGCCTCAGGAAAACAAATTGATGTTCCTTTCCGAACCAGTTCATCGCGTAAATTTATGCATCCCATGTAAAATGCCACTTCCGTTCGCATGCGCACAAAAAAACCCAGAACATGATCCACCGCCTGAGCCAAGGCATTCGCTACCAGGTTCGTGCCCTGATCCTGCAACTCGGCCAACGCTCTGAATCCCGCGTCATCACGCTCCGCAATCACAATCGTGTATCCAGGCTCAGCCTTCTGTGTCAGGCGCTGAAACCAGGATCGACTCTCCTGACGAGACTTGTGCAGAACATAGTGCACACCCTTATTGCCCTTGCCCAGTTGCGCACTGATGCGGATGCCGTGGCGAAATTGCAGTTCTTGCAGCTGATGTTCTACGTGCGCGAAATACTCTTCCCCCAAATCCTCATCAATCATGGCAAAAAATCGGTTAAACCCCGCCGAGACAAATAGGCGGCTATGGGCGACCGAAATTCGTTTAAGTTTTTTCAACAATTCAACAAAAATCTGCATCACTTTCAGCGATCGGCGCAAAATGGTGGTGGGTGAATGACTAAAGAGACCAAAATACTCCCGCTTCTCTCGTTCCATTGCTTCCACCGCGATGCCGTAGAGTTCGCGGACGACAGACGCATGGTTCAAGCAATCTCGCAGAATATCCTGGCGATAGCCTATTTCAGCCGGATCATTCAACATCTCTAAAGTCGCATGTCGTGCCACCTCCCGCACAAAGCCATCCCCCTGTGCCATCTGATTCCACACAGTGTCCAGTCCCAAATCCGAAGCCAGATCCTGATGATTTGGCGGCAACTCGCTTTCGTGATCAAAGTCCTTGTCGGCGTACATGAGCAAGACCTTCATATGATTCGCTCCTTTAACCACCTATACGTCACACGGTGTTTTTCGGCAATGGCCAAAGCATAAGCCAGCCCGTCCGCGGGTTTTCGCACGAGTTTGTAGGTGCGAAGGGCCGGTTGTTCGGGGACAACACTTCCCACCACACTCACGGTTTTGTCATTGAATGATGCCAATTCATCGATAAACGTGACCCACACGCATAAGGCATCCCGTTCCAGGATTTGCTGCAGAATCTTATAGCTTAAAAAACTGGCATCCTTAAGGCTGGTAGACGTAAAGATTTCGTTGAGAATGATCAGGCTGTCGCCGGTGGCTTCGGACATGATATCTTTGATGCGGATGAGATCATCCTGCAATTTACCGCGAAGGCTCGCCGTGTTTTCTTCTTTTTCAAAGTGCGTCAGGATTTTATCACACAAAAAGAGACGCGCACTGTGTCCTGGCACGGGACACCCCAGACGCGCCAAATAATGGAGTTGGCCGACCATACGGGAAAAAGTGGTTTTCCCCCCTTGATTGGGCCCGGTTACAACCAATATGCGTTCCGAATCTTTGAGCAACACATCGTTGCACACCACAGATGCCTGTTCCTGGGTCAGCTTGGAGGCCAGAGCCAAGTCAAATGCCTCCTGGACAGAAACCGCTTTACGCGAAGAGGACAAGTGGGGATAACAAAAAGGCAACCCCGCTTGCTTTAATGGCTCTATAAATTCCAGTGTCGCTAGATAGAATTGGATTTCACGGTCGAAGACGGCTAACGTCTCATCCATGTAGTCCGCATGATTAACACAGTAACGATCCACATTGCCAAAAACGTCAGGGAACAGTTGAGCCACTCGTTCCAGAATCCGGCCTTCCAACTGGTTCATATCAGGACCTTGCGGAAACCGGACCAAGTAACTTTTGACGGCTCCTTGACTAAATTTCTCGAAAGTTTGTCTGACTTCCTGGCTGTAATCCGGTTCTTCATGATAGGGCCGGACGTCGACGCGGTTACCTTTGATTCGCAAAGAATAACGAACTCGTGCCAATTCTTGTTTCATTCTGTGTGTATCTGAGCGCAGGGCCCGAAAGGAATCCGACCCGACATAGCCGTCAAGATATTGTTGAAAGAGGGCCAGTCCCCGAGCAGTGAATTGGCAGCTGGTTAAATCCTGGAGCAACTTAACCACCGCATCCCCGTATAACTCCACCGCATCCAAAAACCAGGCTTTCTGCTGATAGGGGTAATACATTTTGTCGAGTTGGGCCAAACGTTCCCGCATCGCCCGCATGGACTGGGCAAAAGAACGAAATACCCCAGCCAACTCCGGATTTTCCAAATCTCGCATGATTTCCTGACGGTAACGCACGGGATCGACCTCGTTCAAAGGAGTATAAAAGACAGAATTCAAGTGATACGACGCTTTACGATCCGTTATGGCCTGAGTAATCTGGTCAAGATTTAGATCGGAAAAAAATTCCGGGGCTTGCAGAGGATCCGACGCGGGACGATCATAATTTTCCGGGTAGAGAATACTGAATAAACTCATAGAGCTTTCACCTCTAAAGCCATAAGGTGACAGCCCCGAGTCCATAAACTATGTCGCGCTATTTCAACCCAGGAATCACGTATCACACGAGCACCATTGTCCCAATCGGTGGTGAAAAATGAAAGTGCCACGAGCAAAAAAATATGGTGACACCTAGCCCTTGAAACAGCAACGCCGCGCTCTTGACTTAATGAATAATACACGAACACCCACCCTTCCCTTTACCAAGTTTCGAGTAGGTGTTATTAGCATGGCCCCGAGCCTGCATTTTGATTGGATTCCGGTCAACACCATGACCCTTCCACAGAACAGCAGCAAATCTCTGTGTTTATTATCTCAAAACTGCAGGTCTTTTGACAACTTACCATCATAGACTGAAGCATGTTCGACCACATGGGTAAAGAGGTGCTAGCAGATGCCATCCTGCCGCTCTTACCCTTTCCCGTCATTAAAGATGTCGCACGCTTTATATGAAGAAGGAAGATACCATCTCACTAGTGAAGGATTTCACCTGATATCCACGCCATTCAACCCCCGTCGTCTATAACAAGGGTTCCAAGATGGCGGGCAAACGGCGCAAGAAGCCTATGAGCGTTTTGATCCCGGTTTGCATCTCCGGATCTTTGATCACGCGCAAAAGACTC
>PXYT01000039.1 GCA_003023725.1 Sulfobacillus benefaciens
CAATGAGGGATGGGACGATGGAACGGTGCACGCGAAGTGAATCGACGCGCTTCCTCCCCATGCCTCAAGGCAGGGGCTCCCGCGCTAGTTTTTGGTGGTCTATTTAAACATAGTTCCCAAATAGGCTATCCAACAAAGAAATGCCCGGAGCCACGCAAAAACGGCGCAAGAGCAAAATTTGCGTGGGACACGGTGAAATCCGGATGCACAAAAGCCAGAAAATCCCCCTGCGCGACCAGGGGGATGGGTGAGGACTCTATCGGTGTCGCCGGATAGCGCGCCATCTGAGATATAGTGCAAGGCCTGACAAAGAGACTGACCCTGTGCAACGCGGTCTTCCTGCCGAACTAGGCGCCCCGGCGTGCTATCGTGATATTCCAAGCAGGGGCCCAACGGCCTCTTGTGAGAACGGGGGAGGAGACGGGGATGAGCCGTGAGCAAAAACTGCAATATTGGGGACTGATAGGAGAATTGCTGATTACGGGCATTCTCATGACGGTCTTCTTCCATCGCTATTGAGTTGTCTTGATCGTGGCTGGTATGGCCGTGACTTGGATTGGAGGGCGTGTTGTTAGGCGGCTTTTCGAATAGGAGCCGAGCCCTATAATAGGGGTACTTGGCACAAAAATGAAAGGGCCCACGACAGACGTCAGCCGCTTCCAAGCTTGTAACCCGTGCTGAGTTTGGTGCCGGAACTGAGCCAGCGCGGCCAATCCTAATTGATCCTCCGCCATGGATCGCGCTCATCCACGACTTTAGCCGAGGATGGGAGAGCATCTGCACGCCAATTGCCGTATCGCCAGGGAATAGGCCTGTATTCGCCGATCTTTATTGTGGGCCGCTTGACGTAGAACCGGTGATCGAGCGCAGCATCCGCCGTCGTAATCCTGTTCCCATTGGCCCACACACTGAGGATTGCCACACTGGTTTTCTCGGACGCACACGAGATGGCCATCCAGGTCTAAAGGTACTCTTGGCGAGGCTTCCGACGACTTTAAGATCTCCGGCTATGTGGGAACCCCTTCACCCGCCCAATACTTATGGGTCATGCTGAGGTCTAAAGAACGGGGATTTACGCCCCATTTTGGTAAAGACGTTGACTCGTCTGGTAACAAGCATCCGTCTTGAGGCGCAATCTTCAATTGTAGACAGAGCGAACACAACCAAATGTCTTGGCGAGAATTTTTTTGTTTGTCTGGTGGGTAGAGAGATGGGTAACCTCTTTTCTTCATACTTACCCTATCCCACATAGCGCGTCAAGATTTAAAACTTCGCCTGATATCCCCATAACTAGAGGTTTTACGGCGTATCTGATACCGATATCCGTTGTCAACGTGAAAACGCAGAACACGGGACCGAAGCATTGAATCGCTCTGCGTATGTCAGGGCTCTAACCCACGCTCACTTGTCCTTTTGAGCGATACACACCTCTGAGAAAGATACCTCAATGGAGTGTGGCATGCTATATCACGCCGCGGACAAGTTGGCATGGTCGCTATTCTTATCCTTACACCAATGCGCCCCGGAAACCGGAATCGTAAGAACTACATCGTCCCCTTCCTATGGCCTATCCACCGTAACCTCAAACCCCTCGTGAGCGTTATGACAGACAGACAGTAACAGGCAGTCACATTGAGGAGGACAACTTATGAGAAAGGGATCCATGGCACTCATGGCGCTTATGTCCGTAGTTGCTCTGGCGGGATGTGGAGTGAGTGCGGGTATCCCTCCGAGCTCGTCGCCTACCTCCGTATCATCGCAAGGGGCCCGACCATCTCCATCCAAGGAGACGTCGCATCCTTCGGTTTCTGGGCAGAAAACTTCATATATCACCTCTGCAACGGCAAATGCCACAATCATGCATGTTGTCTATTTTCTGAATTCGCAACGCGGATTCCTGGCGGGCTTGGGAGGAATATGGAAAACACAAGATGGCGGTCGGAAATGGGTCGTCGTGAGTCACGATGCCCACAACTTCCAGGGCATGCAATTTGTCAACAGTCAAACCGGGTGGGCATGGAACTATCAGACTATCCTTCAAACCACAAACGGCGGCAATAGCTGGAAATCCCTGTACCGTGGTACCGTTCCCATCATATCGGTAAGTTTTACCGGAACTCGCACAGGATATGCTGTCATCGGAACGCCCAGTGCGCCCACAGGACCAGGAGAACCGGGAAATGCTTTGTACCGCACTGATGATGGCGGAGCCCATTGGAATAAGCTATCGACACCTTTCCACCCTATGGCAGTCGCTTTCTCGGGACCAAATTACGGCTGGGCAGTAGGACACAGTCAAGTCTGGAAGACCATCGACGGAGGCAACAAATGGATGCCGGTATACCACTACGGCAGTGCCACACCGATGGCTGCCCAAATCAAGCTGGCTGGCCTAAATAATGTTTGGGTCCTTCTGCAAGGCGGGTCGGGAATGAATCAAACAGCCTATACCGTCATTCACGGTAATTCCGGAGGAAAGTGGGAGGTCGTAGCGGCTAAATCGACAGCCGGTGCCGGTCCGGCACCAGATGCGCCGACTGGAGCTCCTGACGCACCCGGACTTGCACCAGGGCCATGGACCGTTGTGAACAGCAGCACGGTTGTTCTCGGCGGAGTGAGCCCAGCAGCGAATTTGGGCACGACAGCAATTTGGCTCACCAAAAATTCCGGACACAGCTGGAATCAATATTCCTCCATTTATGGTGCCAATGGCGTTCCCGGCCCTTCCGCGCTAAGCTTCGTGTCTCCCAAGCGAGGATGGCTAATTGACGGGATGAACAATACGCAGGTGCTTGAAACAACCAATGGGGGAGTCTCTTGGCATCAGATTTTTCCGTCACCGGATCCCGTCGCCGGAATCAGTTTTGTCGAAAAGTCCACCGGTTATGGCCTGGGTGCACCCGGACATCCCAATCAAATTGTTGTCACACATAACGCCGGCCGTACCTGGTCTTCTCTTGCCCACCTCCCGTTATCACCGGCACCGCAGTACGATTACCCGGGAGACGTTATCGATTTTACCAGTCGTTCTACCGGTTGGGCTATGAGAAATAACGGGTTGTGGAAGACAGAGAACGGCGGAAAGACCTGGTCCGGGCAAACCTTGCCCGATTGGACGTCTCAGGACTTTTTGAACCAAGTAGATTTTGTAGGCCAAGACGGCGTGGCAGGATCGCCATTGTATAATTATTGCTGGTGGACCGTCAACGGAGGAAGAACCTGGAACTATGCCCAGCACGAGAGTTTCGTTCAAGCCCTTACGAACATGAACAGAGGTATTCATCAAGAGATCGCCCGTGTGGGGAAGAATCCCGTGCAAGCGGAAGGATTTAGCTCCACACTGTGGATTCTGTTCGAAAATGGTGCATGGGCTCTGTCCGCCAACAACGGACAGTCATGGACCTTGCATCCCGCATCAGCCAAGATGGGCTACGATTTCAATGATTTGAGTTTTGTTAATGGAAGCGATGGATGGGCCGAGAACTCCACGGGCAGTCTTTGGCAGACGGCCAATGGAGGCCGAAGCTGGCAAAAACTGCCCTGAAAGAAAAACCGAGGCGGACGCTGCACGTATCCGGCGAAGTGGATGAAGGATACGGCTTTACCGAGAGACGCTCCGTATTTGTGGCCGGTCGTTGGCAAGACACTTTACACAAAAAGCACGCATTTATTCCGCTTGTGAACGCCGCTCGCACGAGGAGTTATTTCCTCTCGCTTCGATGACGGGCCGAACCTGTGCCCACGGTCGTGGCTGGCCCGCAAAATCTCCATTTCATCGCTCGAACTCTTGATTTCCATGATTGCGTCGCATAATCACAGTGTGGGTAATACTGTCAGTAAAGTTCGCGAATTGCGACGCAAAGATTAGTCCAGATGACCGCTTTGACGCCACCTACTCATTGCTTGTGTGACGTTAAAATTCTCCATGTCTTCTCCGGTTATAAATAGAGCAGCGCCGAACATCACGAATCGTTCGTGCTCTGTGTGGAACAACTGTAAAACCCTGGGCACTTTATGACGGCCATGATGATATATTCGCAAGGTGGTATCCAGTTATTGTTCCTGTAACGTTTGAGGCAATAGCTTGGGAAATACCAGGGCGGCCCTCACAACTGCATGCTTGATGGAGAAAAGCTCTAAGGTACCTTTCGCTAACACTTCAGGTGTCGATGAAATGCCGCAAAGCGTTTATGCCCATAAAAAAAACTTCAGGTCTTCTGAACAAGCACACAAGGTCTTCCTTCTGTTATGCTCATCACAAATGAAATCGGCGACAGGGAGGAACATGTCATGGAGCGGTGGAATTATGTCATCAGAAACGCGAAACTTACCGGTGCTAGGAGTGTCGACATTGCCATAAAAGATGACCGCATTGCGGATATCGCTGACAACATCGCTGAAACGGGGATAGAAGAAATAGATGCCCATGGTCAGCTGGTTACCGTGCCATTGGTTGACGCGCATATTCACCTCGACGCAACCCTTACGGTGCCAGAACGCACCACTAACCATTCTGGTACGCTATTGGAAGGCATTCAACGTTGGAGCGAGATAAAACCCGACCTTACGGTGGAGGATGTCAAGACGCGAGCCAGAGAGGCCATCCTTTGGGAAGTCGCACACGGCACATTGCAAATACGGAGCCACGTGGACATCTGCGACGAAAAACTCACAGCCCTCCATGCACTGCGTGAACTAAAAGACGAGATGGCCGAACTGGTCGATCTGCAACTGGTGGCGTTTCCCCAGGAAGGCGTGCTTTGCTATCCGCATGGACAAGAATTAATGGAAACGGCCCTCCATGAAGGGGCCGATATCGTGGGCGGCATTCCCCACTATGAATGGACACGCGAAGACGGTATTCGGGAACTGGAGTACGTTTTTGAACTGGCCCACCGAGAAGGACGGATGATTGATGTGCACTGCGACGAAACAGACGATCCCGAGTCTCGCTTTGTCGAAACCATGGCGCGGCTCACGAAGGTCTACGAATGGGAAGGACGCGTAAGCGCCAGCCATACCACCGCTATGCACAGCTACAACCCGGCGTACGGGTTCAAATTGCGTCGCATTTTACGGCAATCTGACATGGCCATTATCGCCAATCCGTTGACGAATGTCGTACTGCAAGGCCGGTTCGATGACTTTCCCAAACGGCGCGGCATGGCTCCTATCAAGGAATTGGATGCTTATGGAATTCCAGTTGCCTTGGGATTTGACTGCATCATGGATCCCTGGTACCCGCTGGGAACCGGAAACCTTCTGCAAGCCGCGTGGATGGCGCTGCATCTGGGACATATGACCGGAGCCCAGGAAATGGAACGGGTTTTCCGAATGGCCACCGTCAATGGACAAAGCGTCTTCTATCCGGGTCAGCCGAATGATCTTGTCGCCGGGCGCCCGGCAGACCTGGTGATTTGGGATGCTCCCTCGGCCATCGAGGCCCTGCGTCTTTTACCGGTTGCACAGACTGTCATGCGGCACGGGCACATTGTCGCTCAAGCTGAACCTTCTCGCCATCAAGTCTATTATCAAGGCCAGAATTTGACGGTGAATTTCAGGCCTCGTACTGCACGTTAGCCGTTGAAAGCGAAGTCGACGCCGAAATACACACCCGAGTTCTTTTTCCCGGGCATAGCAAATTGTGCCCTGTACCGTACCTTTCATCACCGTAATCGGGTGGCAAATGGAAATACCCGCAATGGCAAAAAAGAGGGCAGGAGGAGCCAGTATTATTGCCGGAGGGGAAATTAATCAAGGATGCGCGGCGTGCCAATCCAGCACGATCGGAACGTCCCGTTAGATTTCGGGGCTTGTCGTTGACGCACAAAAAACGCGTCCCTTGCCACCGTCCTTTGCCGTGTATAGCGCACGGTCAGCCTGCTGAAACAACAATTCACTGCTGAGTGGACCTGTGATTGCCGCAATTCCTACGGACATCGAAATCGGCGGGTTTAAGTTCAGCCGGATATCCTGATAGATGCGATCAATCATTTGCATCACGTCTTGTCGACTTGAGGAACTGGCCATCAGAGCAAACTCATCTCCTCCCACCCGGTAGCCCTTGACAGTTGGTTTGTCTGCAATAGCTTGGCGCAGAGCCGCCGAAAATTGTTGGAGGATCCTGTCTCCAGCACGGTGGCCAAAAGCGTCATTGATCTTCTTAAAGTTGTCGACATCCAACATAGCGAACCATAGTGGGGATTCTTGACACGCTTTCTCTGCGTTCTGGTTTAGATCCCGCCACAACGCACGATGATTCCATAACCCTGTCAATTCATCATGGTCGATTTGATACCGCAATTTGTCCAATAATTCAACATTTTCCCACGCCGTAGACACGTGAGAACCCACCACCGAACCCATGGAAATTATTTCTGCCGCCATGCGGCGGAAGCGATCATGCCACAAGACGAGAACTCGGCCCGTCTCTTGCGTTCTGCCCAATAAAGGAATTATCAAGAGATCGGATGGCTTGGGACCCTTGCTTAGAAAACGCGGCAGACGATGATATGGTATCAACAGCGGTCGTTGCAACCGCTTTATCACTTCATACCAGGACACGTGAAATTGACTGATTTCGGGCTGCCACCCAGAACTTGCGTTTTGGCGATAGGATCCGTGCAAGATGAACTGCCGATCACGTACTTCCCCCCAAAGAGCCCCATCGAATCCGAGAATCAAAGGCGTCCAATGTACCGCCGTCTCGATCACTTTCTGTGTCGAAGTTGCAGAGGTCAATTCTCGGCTCATAATCTCGATGCGTTCAAGTCGTTGAATGCGTTGTTTTTGTATCGTCATTTGCTGGTTTTGGTAAATTGCTTGGGCTATGCTTCTGAGCACGGTTTCCAAGACAATGTTATCGGCGGCGGACAAACTCTGAGGTTTCAGGCGAAACATCCCGAGCATACCGACTATGCGGTCTTTGGCCAAACGAAGGGGATACCAAATTCCGAAGGAAATAGCTACACTGTCGATCTCTCCCTGGGACAGCGTCACGGTTTCTCCGCGCAGGATTTGATCAACGGTGTCCGGCGTCAGGATGTCTGTAGCGGGATTGTACTGCTCATTGCGATTACCCAGTTTTCCCAAAAGGTTCATGGTATTGTCGTTGCGATCATACCCCAGGACAAGAATGATATCCACTTCCAAGGTCATGCTGAGGATCTTGGTGATACGATAGATCATGTCCTCTAGACCCGTGGCATCGAGTATAGCCGCCTGCAACTGAGCAATTTCGGAGAGTGACACAAAGGCACGATGAGATTCGGCACCATTCATTCCATCATTTAGTATTGTAGGTTCGGACACGACCGCCCCCCTTTTGGCCTTTATTCGGTCACGGAATTATAATCCTAAGGCTGTAATGGTTGCATTGTGGTATCCAAGCAATCCATGTATCCTAGCAAATTCGCCATATCCATAGGCACCCATGGTCACCAATTCCGGCGCCATGCTGTGGACTCGTTGGGCTTCCTCAAACGTTCGATCGCCATAGACCCCTTCGCGAGCCACGCAACTGAAGATCAGAGCCGTAGACGGCTTGGTTCCTTCGGAAAAGGGTTTGCTCAATGCGGCCATCACGGTGTCGACCGCGTGCATAAGACTTTCGTGGGTGCCGTTCAGCATTCGCACAGCGCTGTAGACAGGAACGGGGGAGAACAGCAAGATACTTTGGCCGTCCGGTGAGCCGAGAATATGGCGCACAATAAGGTTGTCTTGATGTAGGATGCCTATGGGGTGAGTCAGGGCTACGGTGGAAAGGCGTTCTGTTTCACTTCACGCTTAATGAAGGTTGGTAATATCATGCAATTGAATTGGACGAACATTGAGAAGGCAATGTCTGTTTGGTCGCAAGGCTCTCAGGTTTTTCGCCTCGAAGACTTCAATTTTGCGCAATATACCACAGAGGATTACAACGGGCAGGATGGTTCGATGGCACAGGCGACATGGCAATTTTGGCTGGAAGGCATTGCGCCTAGCGATACTCCCCCCAGTGATGCAACAGTGCGAGCAGGGTGGCATTACACACGTCAACCTGGCGAGAATTTTGCCGTGTTGACAGCCATTAATCGTTATCCCGATCGGTTTCTGCCGCCCATGGATCCTGAGCTCCCCTTGGATGAGCTACCCACCTTGATCTATGCTATTGCCATGAATCTTGATTTCTGCGCCCACGTCTTGTTAGATAGGCGATATCCCGAACCCCGCACTCAACGCGACGCCATTCTCACAATTTTGGGGGCGTGGGAAGAAGAAAGAGAGCGCACACTGTACTGGACCATCCGCACAATCGCGGGTCAGCCGTGCGTCTTGGTCTGAATGCAGGCATGGAGGAAATGACTATGCCCCCCATCAGTAAAGTGGCTGCTTTGATCGCAGCCTTCCAAGAGGTGCCCTTACACCCCGGCAACATGGATCGCACTGAACCTTACGACCAATCTTTCGGATATCACGTGTGGCGGATTTGGTTGGCCTGGTTGCCGGGCCCCGGAGAATCCCCGGAGTGGGTGGGAGGTGGTTGGCATGTACAGCGGCACCGAAGTGGACGATTTGCCGTTTTAACACATGACGGTCCCGTCCAGGTCATGAATGAAATCGGGCCTGACCTTCCCCTGAGAAACCGCCCTTATGACCCCTGGGCTAATAGGTGGTGTATTGTCGGCTGGGGATCCACAGGATCTGAAGCGTGGGAGTCAGATTTAGCCGATCAACCTCCGAGAACGTGGGCTGGCGCCATTGAACGGATTTTGACCGCGTGGAAGAATCAGCGAGATCAAAGCTATGGTCCTTATTTACGACGTGTTGCTGCAACAATCGACGGAGATCCGTGTGGCTTGTTGGATATCACATGAAGTCGGGATAGTATGCCCGGGCAATACCGGGGGTTATGTCACCTTAACGGATCAAACGATCCCACAGGGTCAGCCAGGCCTTTTGTTCGGCAACAGTAATAATGGTGCGATCGTTTTTGAGCAAGACCGAGCTGTGCCCCCTGGAGACCCAATCCAAAAACCGCTCTCGTACCCCCATATGGTATTGACATCCATCCTCTGGCCTATTTTGGAGCGTATCTCGGCTGTTCATTTGCGCCATGGTTTCCCATTGCCCGGCGTGTTAACCCGGTTCCGTTATATGAATCCACGGGGGGTTGTCAGGCGTGGCGCCAGCCTGGTAGGCCAGGAGAGCCTCTCCTTGCCCGAATAACTTTTCATCCATGTGTGTTGCAATCGCGGAGATGAAATAAGGGAGTTTATCTGGGCTTGTCAAATTGAGTTGTGAATCGGCATGCCATGCCAAACCAAAAAATTCGGGATCGCCTACGGGATCGAGGTAATAGGGACGGTTTCTCAATTCGGGATCCCTGTCATCTTGAATATACAACCACCAGTGGGAACGAGTGCCTTGAATGGTCCATTGCCAGGCGGGACCACAGGGTTGATCAGGAATCGCGCGGATAATTCCGCGGGTTGATTGATGTATGAGAGCGTCATAGAGGCGTTCTAAAAACTCTTGTTCCTGGCGGTGCCATTCTTCGGCTGATTTCGCCAGGGTAGGAGGGTATAAAGATGGTTGACGCTTTCCTCGCATTCGCATGGTTAATGTCTCCCTTAGAACGGCTCAGGTATCCCGTTGTCGTATTAATGTTTTCGATGACGAGCGACTGTTGCCACTTGAGTCTTTTGAATCGCCCTCAAGCTCACAAAAGATACGGAAGCGGCGAATGTCGATGTGACCTCCAAACATCGAAAGAATCCGAATCTGCTATCCACAAATTGGGTATCGGATCCATTTGAGAGACTTCTGTTTCTGGCCCCCTTATTGCTCCATTCCATATTCTTACCCATTTCAACCATCATCCGCTGCGACGTCTCAAAATCATGGGATCGGGTAAAAGAGGGCATTCTGGATAGGCTAAACTTCCACTGGACCTGGCCACGCCAACATCCCACCCGCGACATTCATCGCACGGTAGCCTTTTTCGATTAAAAACTCAACCGCCTCGGCGCTGCGTCGGCCGCTAAAACACACCAAAGCCAAAGGGCGCGCTGTCGGCAACTCCGGGTACCGCTGATACAACAGCGTCAAAGGCATCGAGACGGCCCCTGGGATCTTGCCCATTTCTAGTTCTTCGGGTTCACGCACGTCGACGACCACCCAGTCGGAATCCGAATGCGACCAAATAGTCCAAAATTCGTCAGCCGCCAGTTCGACTTCCATCGTTCCACCTCCGATATCATTATTCATTCATAACATACCGCATATACGCCTTAATGTCTATCATGGTAGTCATGTTTATTCAAATATCTATCGAGTAACGCACAGAGTTCAAAATTCATGAAGTGGATTAGCGATACCAGAGGAGCCGTTAGATCCCCTGGTTGAACAGAAGCGCCTCACGCACCCCCGCCCTTGGCTTTGATACCGGCAGAAAAAGGGAAAGTTCTATTGGCGTGGATTTGGCAACCAACATGAATCTGATAACTTCACGAGGTTTGGTTAACCGACAACCAGGGATGACTCGCCTCAGGGGCAGGGAACCGAGCTTAACCAGAGATCTTCTCCGGTTACAGGATTGGCTAAAACGACCACCAGATAAAATAGTCCTGAACCTGATTCACGGCTCTGACGCCGCTCGTCCACAACTTCCTTCATGTCCCGTGGAACCCAGTGCCCCGGTCAACCTACGTTACACCAGCATCAAGACAACATAAGACGCAATCAGCACACTCAAGAAGCCCCCAAGAGAGATGGGCGTGTCATTGCGGCCATCATGATGATTGTGTGATTTGTGGCAACAGATAGTTTAGCATAAGGGTGGCCAAGCCATGTTCTCCGGAGGGGAGTGAGGTTTGTACGCGGCGAAACAACACGGTGCTCTCGGGATTCCGAATCAGAGGAGCGTAAGCAATTCCATTCACGGCGCGTCCACGGCCCTTATACTGATAGAAGCGAAGATTGGGTGCGGCGTGATACCCAGGAATGGTTGCCGCGTGGTCCGCATATCCCCACATGCCTTGATACCGCTGCCGAATCCAAGAAAAGTACGGATAAGCTTCACTCCACGCACACCCAACGCAGGCTCCGGCCGTTTCCAGGCTAATACCGATCCCGTGGTGAAGAGATGTTCCTGCAGGATGCAAGTTCACGGATTTAGAGCCGTCGGTTCCTTCGGCCGATGAACCTGTCCACCCCTTGGGTATCAAAAAGATATAGCCGTCTGTTCCCACCGCTTGGATTTGCGAAGCCCAGTTTCGTGGCACGCGGACTGTCACTTGGGAGGGATAACGAAAAGATACGGGATTGGTCCCAAACAACGGAGTGATAGTCGATACGCTTAAGGTCACGGCTCGTGTCCGAGACCGGGGGAAGGGCGCTGTCGACGGGTTTCGTTTTGACGACGAGGCTCGGTTTTTCTCCCGTGGCTTGGTGGAGTGCGGGGCTGGAGAGGTGTCTTCTTGGGTACTGCGAGAGGGTAAAACAGCACTGTGGTGTGTAGCCTGCTGGCTGCCCATTGCCTGTGAATGGATGTGGCGTTGAAATCCAACCAATGCCAGCCCGGAACCGATCATGAGGCCAGCAACAGTCCCCAGGAACGAGATTTTTTTCACGCAACAACCACCTCCAGAGTGAGTCATGCACCAAACAGGTTGCAAATAAGTGTCAGGCGATGCGATTCTTATGGATCCGTGTCAAAGTTAACAACATTGGCTCCCAAACAACATTGAGATGAAAAACTATCCAGTTCAACGGTTTTCAAACAAAGCCTGGTGGCCTGTTAGCCGCGGCAGCCACTGCCCTCTTGAAGGATTGAGCATCGCGAAGCTTCGCCATACAGCCGTGGCGGACAACCCGGTACTGTCTCGAATCTCGTGCAGTTGTCAATTTTCTAAGGAATTTTGCTCTCGGCGCGCCATACCATTTCGGAAGGGATTTGATAAACTCTAATGCCCAACAGCAAGACGCTTTGACGGATATTTTGTCGTCAGATCAAAGCTCACGCACGTAGAAATTCCTCTGATATCTCCTTGCAACCGTGCAGGGAAAAGGGCCAAGAAAAGATCCCGGACCGTCTTTCGTCTTTAGACTCTATGGCACAAAACGCCAATACCGTCCTCTTAGTCGAGCTTTGCCACGCTTAGTCAAACTCTCTCCTTAAAATGTCAAATGCGTTCAAAACTGCGCCATTGCGACCTCACATGAGTCCCAATAGCATGCATACATAGCGCCCGAGTCGGTTCTGATTACATACCATCATGCGACAAAAACCCATTCAGTTTTCTTCATTGTATCGGCTGAGAGGGGAAATTTCTACAAGTTTTGCGAATGGTTGCGATACGTCACCCCGGGAAAGACGAAGGGTCAGGCAACATCGGCACGGTCTAAGCCACAACTGCACCCTGCCGATGTTGCGTCAGGACTACTTGGAAACCCACCAATAATTGGGAGACAGAACAGCCCCCACCGGGTCAAAAGTTCGCACAGTGCCATGAATATTTGTCGCATGTTCGTTAAACTGCGGAATCCAGGGAATAAACACGGCTGGCAAATGGGATGCCGCGTAAGCTTCATATTTATACAGCGCAGCCGTTGTTTGCTTCGTACTTCCGGGTTGGTAGGAATCGGCAATGAGCCGGTTCATAACCTGACTGTTATAAGAGCCCGAATTTTCCGCACCGGTACTTGAAAACAAACTTCCCCCCGTTGGATAAGGATCGGTACCATAGGTCCAGCCCCCATTCCAGTAAATCATAGCCCATTTGGAGGCATTGGCGGGTGAGTAACTAATCACGGTGTCGAAGGGCTGGGACACGAGGTGCACATCAATGCCCTCCAATGCCCAGGTGTTCTTCAACAACGAAGCCACATCCGTAGCGGTCTGGCTGCCGGAGGCATAGTCCAAAGTAAACGCCAGCTTTATGCCGTGTTTTGTCATGACGCCATGATTCAAATGCCATCCGTGCTGCTCAAGCAGCTTTTTCCCGGCAGCGGGGTTATAAGGATAGGGGTTGCGAGCAAGTGCCGGATCAAAAAACGGCGTATGGGGTTTCGGCGCTATTATCGTATCATCCACGGTACCGTATCCATGATACAGATGGTCAATGATGCCTTGCTGATTGACTCCCATCTGCAGCGCTTGACGCACGGCCAACGACTGAAAGGCCTTGCCAATTCCGTTAGGAGCCCCATTGCTGAAATTATCGACAATATAATTGAATCCGACCAGATAGGGCGTGGACAAGACGTCGTGAGACAGTTGCTTTCGTGACCCCAACAACGATGGCGGCAGGTAGCCCACATTGACACTCCCCGTTCTCAGCGCGCTGAACTCATTGGCGGAAGATGTTTCGTATTGAAACACAACGCGTGATAGCAGGGACTTGTGGCCGTCATAATGCGGATTAGGAACGAAAACCCAACGATTATTAGGTTGCATCGAAGAAAAATGATACGGCCCATCAACCACGCGGTAAGGTGCCGCGTTCGGAGAATTGGACACAGAGTGAATAAACTGAAGTTCTTTAATCATGTTGTGCGGATATTTATCCCACACCGACTGCGGAATGGGAATAATTTGATTGATGCCATTGTGCAAAAACCATTGTTGGTTTTTCGGAGCGGTTAAGGTAATGATCACTGTATGTTGGCCGACAGCTTTGACGCTCTTCCACAACTTGGGCATGCCTCCGGAGCCAGCACCGGAAAAACCCCAGGGCAAATTGGAGGCGCCCGAACTGGCGGCTTTCATCAGTTCATAAGTAAACACCACGTCCTTGGCCGTCACGGGCCGACCATTGGACCAATGCCATTTCCGGTGCAATTTAACCACGTAACGGGTCCCCTGAGGGTTCCATGTAACCGATGAGGCCAATGAGCGGTGATAGTTAACCTCATCGTCCGCCGAAATGTGTAAAAGCGGTTTGTACATAAGTTCGTCTACTTGGTAATTCACTACTGAATCTGCAGTTAAGGACACCAGCGGAAAAAACCAGTTGGGAGATGTTTGCACGGGCAAAGCAATGACAGCAGTGCCTCCGGTCGTCGGGTGTTGGCTGGCGACCGTATTGCTTCCACATCCTGCCACTCCCAACGCCACGAATGTCGCCATCGCTAGAAGAGGATAATAAACCTTCATGGGAATCAACCTTTCTCGCTCAAGTCGTGCTTTTTCAATTGTTATCAGCGTGACTCGTTTCCCTTCGTCTCCTTGCAACGGCTTGGAAGTTCAGCCAGTTTGCAAGATTATGCCTAGAGAATGAATAACAACACTGTTAGTTGTCAGTATAACCTCGGAATTCAAGTTGTTCATTATATTTTTTATCAATTTTTAAGAATACCCCTGGATCGGTGACCAAACGAACGGATGATCATCTAATCTAAAGGATAAGTCACCCGCCGGCAGTTACAGGGCGAGATAATGTGGGCGCCAAGAACCGTATCCCTTACATAGTTCCTCTGCCCATACCGTGGGCAATCCGTTCATAAAGACTTGGCGACACCTTAAATATCATTATGGAATAAGCCCTCTGATTCATCATAGGGCAGCGTATAATAACGGTAATGTCACAAAACAGGAAGTGGATGATGTTTACACCTGTCGCTCATCACATATGGCGATGGTTGACTCCGGACCCAGAGGATCACTGGATGATGGTGGGCCACTTGATTCAGGGAAATCAAGGGGTTGTCTTAATCGATCCCCCGATGCGTCCCGATCTTCCCGCTACCTTGCAGGCGTTGGGCGGCGTGCTCGCAATTATTCTGACAACGCACGACCATACACGCGGTGCACGGTCCTTAGGCCAAACTTTTCGTGCTCCAATTTATGTTCCGGCTCAAGCCTCCCGAACAAACCTCTTCCGAGCAGGCATTAACAATCCGGTATTTTACGACGAAACAACACCCCTTCCGCTGGACCTTCGCGCTGTCCGGTGCACCGTCGCTCTCCCTTTGTGGCAGAGTGAAACCGATCCCTATGTGGACGAAATGATGCTGGTGCTGCCGGGAGGCATGGTGGCTACGGGAGATTTGGTCATGGGAAGTGAAAACGGCACGTTGCTTGCATGTCCGGAAGGATTTAACGACCCAGCCGATAAAGACAAAGTCAAAGCCTCCCTGGCAGTGTTTGCTAGCAGGCTTCCCAAAGACAGCACAACACTGCTTGCATCCCACGGCAGCGATATTATCCGGGATTTGCCGGAACTCATCTATACCCGCCAACGAGACTTTGGACTTAGTTGAAAATGAGGGCATGGGAGGGGCAAAGTAATCTTTTCTTCATGAATCGGCGAACACAATTTTTAACCCACTTCCTGCGGGAGTGTGACAATAGGGTTATAACAGGATTGGTCATATGATCCCCGATCAGATTGATTTCCCCCAAAACCTTTTAACCTAGCGGTTGCAAGTTAAATGGAGAGCTCACTTTTGAAAATCGAAGAACAAGGGGATCCGTGGATTCGAACCCGTGTCTCACTCCCTTCAGTTCCATTTTCAGGCCCTGTTCAGCTTGCACCGGGTTGGCCGCCGGAACCCATTTGGGAAGCCGTGTCGACTTTAGCAAAAATCTATCCTTTTTTGCCGCAAATCAAAATCGACAGAGTAACCCGCGAACACACGCCAAACTCGCGGAGAATGTGGCTCAGCTATATCCGCAAGGCTATTTATCCAGGGGAAGGGCCTGGTTTGGCACGGCTGTCTACCCAAGCACCTCACACGACTCATAGTTGTGGATATTACAGCCATCCGCCCATGAAACCACGTTTCCTAACACCTCATTGGTCTATGGAGTGTGCCACTGCTTTTTGATGAAACTCCCAACCCTGATGGAAAATGTTACCCCCAACCGATGGCTACGCCAGCCCTGGCACTTTTAGACTGAGCCGAACACCGGTGGCCTAGGTAATTACCGTGCAGAGCCAGTATCATTTGTCAACAGTCGAAAAGTTTGACTGACATGCCCGACCAATCACTGATCATCAGACTCGCGATTCCAAGAAGCATGGGTTGCTCAGATGTCAACCACGGTCAACCACAGAATTCTTAGCCGCATGCGCGGTAGCCTGAACTCTCTTCGCCGGACCCACCTTTTACGACACTATGAGCGGGTATTGCGTGAAAACAAGATGTCTTTCAACCGGTTGACATGTACTGTCAACCGGTTGAATTATTATCAACTCCACCATCACATCTTGACTCGGTCCGCGCGAATGGCATAAGGTGTTTTGGAGACATTTCATCATTCTCCGCTGTGGTTGTGGACACCAGGGAACCGAGTTGGTCTTAACATCACCAAGCGTCTTAGGAGTTTTCCATCATTCAAGCCACCTCCGGACCCGTCAACCGGTCAAATCGGTCCGAACGTTCCGCGACGCACAGTCGGCGGGGGCAACAAACCAAGCCGGACGCCAGACACAAATGAAAGAACATCTCGGTTTTTTCCTCTTAATTATCGTCAAGCTCTTCACGGCCCCGGGGGAATATAGTCTGGCGATTCTCGTGAGTGCGTGCGCCATAGAGTTATATGGGGATGTTTTCTCGAGCCGGATGGATGAAATGACTGTAAGGACTCTTTCTATGATGAGATCTGGCAAAGAAGTTTGTTCGAGAGTTCCACCAGGACCTTGCCGAAATCACGAGAGAACGTTGTTTAAAAATTTTCTTGTCGAAAGAACAGGACACTAAGGAGTGAACGGGGGTTGCGTCGGTTGCCGAAGTTGATCATCCCGGCGATTCTGGTTGCGAACATGGAATTCACAATATTCCTTTTACTCCGGCCACTACTCCTGAAGACATCCCGCCCGCCATTATCGATTCCGCTACAGGGGATCGGCACTTTTACCGTAGGGCTTCCATTGACACCTGCATCTGTTGGGGACACAGCTTACATTAATTTTCCGTTTCGAATCTGGTTTGCGCATCTTTCGGCCGCTCTTTCCCTACTGCACCTGTCCTTGACGGAACATCCGGCATCGATTCGCATGAAGAGACTGAAATGGTTGGGTACATCGCACTCTTCCCAGCGCTCGAAATTCATGGTAGGGGCCACTGAGCTCGCGACCGCTCTGCCGGCGCGAATCCAGTGGCTGGGGCCTTATATAAAACCCACAACCGCTTATCTGAGAACACGGATGCACGGCTTTGTGCATCCGACACGCCCGTTTCTCCATGTGTCACACCTATTCGTGGCCGATGCCTGGGCGCATCTTCGTTCCCATCCGGTATGCTTTTGGCTGACGGCGCCCAACAAAATATCGAGACCTGTGATCTTTCACGATTTGGGAACGAGAACGTGTTTGTACCCCTATCGAGGCGCCACTTTTGAAACGTCGGGGTATCACCGGACTTCCCGGAGATGGATGTGTGATGCTGCCCTCGTGCCGCTCTTCGCGCCGGGGCCACAGTCATCTTTTCCCCGTGCTCTGCCGGAACGGAATTCTTTAGTCCGTATTCGGTGGAAATTACCGGCAATCAGGCTTTTCAGCCCTTGGTGAAAAGGTCTAAGCTCAACGACAGGCGGCCAGTTCTGTGGGTTCGTTCCCATCATAAATGCATGAGATCATAAAGATATATTGGCATTTACCGTACCGCGGTTTGCCGCAAAGCCCAAAAGCGGAAGCAATTTTGCGTATAGGTTCATTAGATTAGCCGTTATTCACCCAGAATTCATGGAAGAAGACAGCGGCAGTCCTGGAAATGTGAGATCCGGGCCCATGACTTACGCGAGTTTAACAGCGTTTGACCATGACTCCTCCTCATCACAATCAAAGATAAAGGGGGACAAAGGCACCAACAAAGGACTTGTCACATGTGGGAAGGGAGCAGCAAATGCACAATTATACGAAAGACCAGGACAAATCAGATGTCATGATAAAGTTTGATAGGGTCACCAAAAAATATCGCGGGTTAACGGTCGTCGATCACATCTCTTTTGAGGTCTATCGCGGTGAAATTTGCGGATTCTTAGGTCCAAATGGGGCCGGCAAGACCACTAGTCTTCGCATGTTATTGGGACTGCTCCGGCCGACCTCGGGACGTATCGAAGTTCAAGGCACGGATGTGCACCGCAATGCCCCTGCGGCCCTGGACGGCGTCGGCGCCATAGTGGAAGAATCCCGCTTCTATCCTTATCTCAGTGGTGAACAAAACCTGCGGCAGGCATTGCGCTTGCGCAATTTGGATATCACAGAAACCGCTATTGAAGAGCGGCTAGAGGCAGTGGGGCTAAAGGAAGCACGTAGCCGCCGTGTCAAAGGCTACTCATTAGGAATGCGGCAGCGACTGGCGCTGGCGCTGGCCCTGTTGCAGGACCCAGTCATTCTTGTCCTGGACGAACCCATGAACGGTCTGGACCCGACTGCGATGCGGGAATTCCGTCTCCATTTGCTTCAGTTGTCCCAATCCGGTGTAACCGTCTTACTGTCAAGCCACATTCTTTCTGAAGTGGAACAATTGGCCACCAGACTGGTTTTCATTAATCATGGCCATATTGTCGGTATTGAGGATCTGAGAACGGATCAGGCTGCTCAAGCCTATATCCGTTGTGCCGAACCGAAACGTCTGGGCGCATGGTTTGATACCAGAAACATCGAGGCAGAGGCAACGGAAGACGGGGGATATCGTCTCCATTTGGAGCGAACAGAGGACATGGCTTCTCTCATTCGCCGATTGGTTCACGACGGCATGGATATCCTCGAAGCCAGGCCTTATAAAGAGAATTTGGAACGTCAATATATGGATCGAATGGCTATCACTGAAAAGGAGACTCAAAATGTCGAGGCATAGCATCGGATGGGCCCTCTACCACAACGAATTGGAGAAGTTATGGGCTCACCGCGCCCGTGTGTTGCTCATTGCGTTTATTCTTATCGTGTTAGGCGGATCATTTATTGTCTACAATAGTCATCAATCTGCAAAGACCATGCAACGGCAAACTATTGCCATGATGCAGAGCCAAGTCGCAACCCTCCACCATCAAATAAAACAAAGTTCGGGCACGCACAAAGCCATGCTTGTGACCGAGTTGAAAGGGGACGAACAGGGTCTGCGGCAAATGACTTCCCAGCATAACACCCTGAATGTCGCCTCTCAAATCAAGATGTTGAAGACAGAACTCAAGCACTCTCCATTGGCATCTCAGGGTCCGGACCGAGAAGAATTGGCCCAATACCAGTCTATGGCGTCCCATGGCATTCGCTCGTACAACCCCAATGCCGAGAACGGATTTCGACTGGCTGGCCAGGTATTCAGCAACCCGGCGATGATGGTGTTTGCACTTTTGGCTGTGGGTCTTGCGGCGGACCGCATCTCATCGGAAGTGGAGGGAGGGACCTTGGGCGGTTTGTTATTGCATGCCCCTTACCGGTTGAAGGTTTATCTAGCCAAGTTACTAGCGTCATTAACGGTAATCTGGGGATTCATGGCTGCAGCCGCAGTGGGATTCTTCATAGCCGGCAGCGCCTTCTTTGGCATTGGCTCCGCCCAAGTGCCGCACGTCGTCGGAATACGCGTCAACATCTTGCCCGGTTCGCCGGCGCAGGTTCAAGTGCCTGTCCAAACATTTCATCTCCTCCCTCAGTGGTCGTATGATCTCTTGTCCTTGGCCCTCGCCATGATCGCCATGGGAGCACTGGTAGCCATAGCGCTCATGATCTCGATATTGACCCGTTCCACCGTCATAGCGCTCATCATAGGAGCTTTGCTGGTGGTAAGTGGGGCTCTTTCGCATCTTTTAGGATTTTTCGCCGCTTGGGATCCCGTGGTTCAACTACCCCTCATGGCGGATTGGACACGAAAAGCTACCGCGCAATTTTCCATACACGGATTTTCCTTAGAATCCGGGTTGATGGTCGTATTCACTTGGACTGCCGCTGCGATAGTCGTGGGATTGTGGTATGCTCAGCGCCTGGATGTATAACATCCTGACAGGGTGAGTGCAGGTCACAATAATTCATGAGCACATTCTTCACAGGGTTCCTCGCACTCCCTCTACACGCCCCCAAGAGATTAACCGACATCACGATCGCGGCTTTTGTGGAGATGCAACAATACTGAGTTTTACGCCACCCTGTCACGCCATCATACCTTGTGCCGGATTTAAGATTTCCTTACCCGAATACTATTCAGAAGACATTAGTCCCCGTCGATCCGAGCCACCAGAGGCCTTAAGTAGGGAGGCGGCCACCGCAATCATGTAGTCCCCGCCTCCCTACTTAAGTTGTTATGGGAAAACGTGAAACAGCCGCCTTTCACCGCCGGCGATACCTCGTCAAACCAACGTTGCCATGCCGTTCGTGCTGAATCGTGCCACAGGAAAGACGCACCTCACTTCGCTTTCCAAGCCCATTGTCGATTCGAGACTGAATGTTTTATGATCGACATTGTCAAAGTGATGGTCTTGTTGATGAAAGGCGGGTGTGATTCTCCATGGCCGATATCATTGGTTGGATTCTCACTATTGGCGGTGGTATCTTCTACATTCTGGCTCTGGGCTTCTTGATAACGCACCATCCCGCACTGCCTGTTAGGGAAGGACTTCCTATTGGCGTATTGTCTCCTTGGCCTTTTTTTATCGGGCTGGCAATTTTGACACGGCATTCTCTGTATTTCTAATCCTTCGCACCGAACTGAGGAGTCCACCCTGTGGAGGGTTCCGGGTTGATCCGTAATACGTATAAACCCCTGGGACACCCAGGAGTTTATACGTATTAAGCTTGGAATGTATATCTCCCTCGACTCAGAAAACCCCCATCCGTAACAGACCCTGTGGCAAAGACTGCGAGACGCCTGCTTTTCTCTTGGGATCCTTGGCAATTCAATCCCTTCATCTAACTTCAAGTCGGGTCATAGCAGGAGGATTCAGCGATCATCATGTGGACTTTGATGGCACACTGCACATCATCCCCACGGCGTATAACATTGACAAAGATCGTGCTCAGCAGCAAATTTCCAGAATCATTTTACACAGGATTCTTTCCGGCCAATTGCGATCCTGTTAGCGCTCAGGACGAGTTCATCATCCCCCTCACTTCCCAATGGAAATATTATACATATGAGGGCCATCAACGTCGGTCCGAGGCTCTGTCTATGACTCGCACATCTTCCAGAAATTGAATAATCCCCGGTTTCTACCATCGCCGTGCGCCCTTATGAAGACCACCAACGAGCGCCGTTATCCTCAACCATGCCAGCGTTAAGTGATCATTTTCATTTCATCACGTGAATAGATCGACGTGACCAATCACAACATTAAGTCAGGCCAATCTGTCTTCCCCTGTCTCTCGCTTATCAGTTAATCGCAATGGTGGATAACTTTGTGAAAGATTTGTGACGAGCCACTGGATCGCATCGAATATTTTCCTCCATTGCAAATTAGGAATGGAGGGTAATCATTGCCGGGACGGGCCTCCTCTCCTCGCGATGCGATCGCCACAGAAAGAGCGGCTTTTCCGGGATAAGCTGTCCCCCAAGGAATGCCACTCCTAGGCCCGGGAATTGGCGGGATTTGCCGCACCTGGTGACAAATAAGGCTGGTGCGTCCTGGGGCACCTGATAAAGGAGATATAAGCCATGCGGTAGACACGGAAATCGTCGTCGGTAGAGATTGTGCTGATGACCAGCATCGTAATTGTCGTGGCGCAAGAACGATCCCGGGTATACGGTGTGGGTTAGCCCCAGGTGAGCCAGATACGCGGCGCGCCGCAAGCCGTCGAGGGCGAAAACCGATCGCTTGGATAAGGCCATTTTGGCCCGGCTGGGCTGGTATGAGCGATCAGTTGAGCCCCAGCTCTAACGCATGTATGAGGGAAGTCCTACGTACGTGGGGGGAACCGGAGGTTCCCCAAAAAGATTTTGTTGCAAACGGAACCGGATTCAAAAGCCTTGACAATCCAATCTAAGGCGAGTTATTTTACATATGGATAACGTCAAAGATAGTCAACAACAAAAGGAGGGATACCGTGATGAGCCTGTTTCCCATGCGTCGTAACGGGGTGCGTGACCCCCTAATTCAATTGCACAACGACGTGAACGAAGTATTTGACCGGGTATTTCGGGGATGGGGTTTCCCTAGCGCTATCGATGCTCGGTCGGTATGGGAGCCCAACCTGGATGTCGATGAGGATGATCGCCACTATTACCTACACATGGACATGCCGGGAGTCGATACCCAGGATGTCTCCGTGGAGGTGGATAACGGCGCCATAATTATCAGCGGTGAGAAGCGGGACGAGCGCGAAAAGAAGGGCCGCCGGTCTTACACCAGTGAGCGGTATTACGGTCGATTCTATCGTGAGATCACGTTGCCGCTAGACGCCGATCTGGAACAACTGAAAGCAGAGTTAAAGAAGGGCGTATTGACCGTGACGATCCCCAAAAACGCGTCCGCAGCCCGGCGCACAATTCCGATTCAAGGTGAATAGGAGGGGGAGGACAGCGTTTCATTAGATAGCCCTCTCTCGAGAATCTGTGATGGCGAATCCGTGGCGCAAGTGTGGCAAGGCACCGGCAATTCGCTTGTTTGAGGGTGCGAGAGGGTAAATCATGCAAGGAAGAGTCGCTAATGGTGAACACGCCGATTCGCAAGAGTCGTCTCGGTTCACTCACCGTGGGTGGACATTTAGCGGTGTAAAGCCCCGGTCTTTAGACATTGGGCGAGCGGTTATGCCCCAAACAGGATAACCTTCTTGGCTGCCGATAATTAGGGGGTTGCCATACGGAGAAAAAATTGCCCTCCTGGGGTCGTCCTTGGAGGGCGGTCTGCTTTTAAGCTGTCCGCATACCTTT
Organism: Sulfobacillus benefaciens; assembly: GCA_003023725.1. Taxonomy (GTDB): domain Bacteria; phylum Bacillota; class Sulfobacillia; order Sulfobacillales; family Sulfobacillaceae; genus Sulfobacillus; species Sulfobacillus benefaciens. The sequence continues at coordinate 22,786 of PXYT01000039.1, forward strand.
TCGTCCGGATTCCATCCCCGAATGGTTAACCACTTCACGTCTGCTTTCATCCCTTTCATCCAAAAAAGCTGCACGGATATCTCCATAAACCCGAGAAAGAGGTAATATAAGCGGTAACAGCTAATTATGGTTTTTCCCTACCAGTTTATGCGAAGGCACACCATTATCTTCAAGCGCATAGATAAATGCCGCCGCATTCGGCATATTTTCGGGCCATGACGAAAGAACGGCGTGCCACGCGCACCAAATCCGCCAGAAGGAGAGAACGATGACTCTCGACAATATTTTCCAAAAAGTCAAACATGAACACATACGCTTTGTCCGGTTTTTATACTGCGACAATGGCGGAATCATCCGCGGAAAATCCGCTTATGCTCCCACGCTGACCGCCCGTATGACCGGCGGTATCGGACTGACAGTGGCGATGCAGGCCATGAACAGTCTGGACCAGCTGCAACCGATGAAAGGCATGGGGCCTGTAGGGGAAGTGCGATTAGTCCCGGACGCCTCCACGTTTCGCATTTTACCGTATGCGCCGCACAGCGCAGCAGTACTAACGGATATGACCACTCTTGAAGGAAATCCGTGGGAGGCTTGTCCGCGCAGTTTTCTTGCCCGCATGGAGCTAAAGGCCCGCGCTTTGGGTATAACCGTTCTCGCCAGTATCGAAAACGAATTTAGTCTAATCCTGGATGACAAGCCGTGGGATGACACCTTGTGTTTTTCCTCGCAAGGCATGCTGGCTTCCCAGGAGTTTGTAGACGAACTGGCCGAAGATCTGGATCACCAGGGCATTGTGCTGGAGCAATACTATCCCGAGCTGGCGCCCGGCCAGCATGAAATCTCTGTCCGGCACCAGGACGCCATGCGAGCCGCCGATCAGCAAATTTACACCCGGGAAACCATTCGTGCGGTAGCGGCCAATCACGGTCTTCGAGTCTCATTCGCTCCCAAACCTTGGGTGGATCAGGCCGGAAACGGAGGCCATATACACTTCAGTCTGGTGGATGAAGCCGGAAACAATCTCATCTATGAGCCCCATGACCCATATCAGCTCAGCCCTCTTGGCTACGAGTTCATGGCTGGCATCCTCTTCCACCTGCCGGCCCTTCTGGCCCTCACGGCACCCACAGTGAATTCTTATCAGCGACTCGTCCCCAATACCTGGAGCGGAGGCTATTCCTGCTGGGGACCTGATAACCGGGAGGCTCCCTTGCGAATTGCCTCTCCTCTCAAATCCCGGGAGAGCCAAAGTGTCAATATTGAGCTAAAAGCGGCCGACTTGTCGGCAAACCCGTATTTAGCACTGGGAGGTCTGATAGCCGCAGGATTGGACGGAATCACGCAACACCGGGAAATCGGAAAACCTGCCTTGGTCAATCCCGATCAATTAACCGACCATGAACGTCAGATCATGGGCATCGTCAGATTACCGCAGACTCTTAGCAGAGCCCTTGACTATCTGACCCAAAACCCGGTGTTGACTGACGCTCTGGGAGATTTGTTGCTGAATAGTTATGTTGCCGTCAAACGATCCGAGGTGGCATTTTACGACGATAAATCTCCTGACGACATTGCAGCATGGCACCGCTTTCGCTATTAAATTTGATACACTCTCCGGCAGTTCTGCCATGCCATCATTTCTACCCACTTCTCCACCACCTGAGGCAAGAGATGATGCTCCGTCACAAGGTATTCGCAATATTTTTTCAGACTTTCCCGCCACAACTGAGCCGCCAGGGCAAAACTTTCGGGACGGCTATGGGCATCGGAGGCAAACAAGAACCGGCTGGCCGGAGCCAGCTCGAGAGCTTCGGCCACGATCCGGCGTGATCCACTCGCGGCCAGAGGTAAAGCCAGAGACACGTCAAAATACACGGCGGGGTAAACCGACGCCAAATAACCTGCTTCCCGGTGATAGGGGTAGGTATGAAGAAGGAGAACCTTAAGTCCATGGGGGGTGAAAGTCTCTAAAAAGTTCCGCAGCAGCAAGGGATTTCCCTGAGACAAATCCATGTCGCGATCCCCGTATCCGGTATGAAATTGAATGGGAAGCGTTTCCTCGATGAGAATAGGAGCCAGTTCCCAAAGCAAGTAATTGAGCAAAGAAGCGTCAGTAAGCCGATTCTGTCCTCGTCTCTTCATGCACTCAAAGGCAGCCTGCGCGTCTTCATGCCTCACCTGCGCAATGTTTAGTCCGCTACGGTAGGCCACAATCGACTTGACGCCGACATATCCCTCAGCGCGCAGAGCTTTCAGTGACCCCTTCAAAAAGTGAATCCAGTCCCCAACACTGTCAAATTGGCTAAAAACGGCCTCGGCTGCCCGTTCGATACGGAAAATCGGTGAGATCGACATGGTGAGAAGAGCTTCCATCTCCTTGAGCGTGCAGGCACCTGGCGGAACAAACCCCGTGTCCACCAGCAATTTGTTATAACCGGCTTGGTGTAAGAGACGGGAGGCATAATCCGAGAAATCCCTGTCCTTTAGGGCGTGTTGGACCATAGTGGCATCCACTTCTGTTCCCAGCTCCCGGGCGGCGACAGCCAAGGCTCTCCAGTACACAACGGTTTCTTGGATGTCTGCCAGGGGATAGCTCTCCGGGGCTTCGCTTAAAGCATAGGCGAAGCTTTTCATATCATCCGCCCGCTTTCGTCCCACGATAAGGTGGCAATGATGGTCCCACAAGGGAACCGTATCCATCCAATTCACAACGTTCCTCCTCGCTGGTCTCTTAGAAAAGCATCAGCGCAAACACCGACGCAACCGCCGCTCAAGCCCGATAATCTCATGCCGTGCCCCGAGAAGTTTTATGGGTTTTTTACAATTGTCTATTGTGTATATTCTAGCAAACGGGACCACTCGTGATCCGAAGAGGGTTGTTCATGAGGATCTGGTGCATTTGCATTTGTTCAACTTATTCCACCTCAACCGGCCAGGCAACCAGATGGAGGGTTTCAGCCGAAAATAAGATCGCGCGTATGGTTATGTTCGTTATGACTGTGTATTTGAATTTTGTGGCAAGGGTCCTGGGACCGCTTTCGCGGAACACCAGCTGACACATCCCGGTAAGAAATCGCGTCGCTGCACAGAACCCATGTTCCCATCACCCCATCCGCACCCGTCTCCCATTTCCCGGCCGCTCGGTGCCCGGCACTGAGCGGCCGGGAAAGGAAGCAAGCGGACAGCGTCGCGTTCAAGATCGGACAGCCATGGAAAACCGGTTGTCAAACAAGTGCTGCGCACCTCAAAGCGATTTTCGTCATTTGTCACAAACTCTTTTCTTTTCTAGAAAGCTATAATTCCCATATCCGTTACCACTTTCAAAATGGAGGTCGAATATGAGGCGTTTGCTTATCATTGGTCACGGTATGGCAGCAACCCGCCTTGTTGAACGGATTGTGGAACTGGATCCGGAGACATATCACGTGAGTCTTGTTGGCGAAGAACCATATCCTGGGTACGATCGTATTCAGTTGTCGCAAATTCTTTCAGGCATTGCCAACCCAGAGGGTCTCGTGCTCAAAGACCGGCCATGGTATAAGATCCACAATATTGCCCTCAAAACGGGTGAGAAGGTCATAACGGTCAATCCCGGAGACAAGTCCGTACTTACTGATTGCGGTTCGCATTTGAACTACGATGACCTGGTGTTTGCAACAGGCTCTACCCCCCAGAGAATTCCGGTTCCGGGCGCCGATTTGCCGGGTGTGGTCACTTTCCGGACGCTCGACGACTGCAAACGCATATTGCATCTCGGAAGATCCGACACCAAAGCCGTCGTGATCGGGGGCGGACTGCTGGGCCTCGAAGCGGCGCATGGATTACGGGCTCTAGGTATGCAGGTGACGGTCGTGCATGGGGTCAAGACTCTCATGGAACGTCAACTTGATTCCCCGGCAGCCAAGCTGTTGGAAAAGACATTGATCCAGCGGGGCTTGCAACTGGAAATGAACCGCCTGACTACCCGCATACTCGGCCACGACCGGGTTGAAGCCGTTGAGTTCTCAGACGGCCGCAGGATCCCCGCTGACCTCGTAGTCATGACGGTAGGCATCCGTCCCAATGTCACACTGGCAAAATCTCTAGGCTTGAACGTTAATCGAGGCATTGTTGTGGACGATTTCATGAGGACGTCTCACCCTCATATTTGGGCAGTGGGGGAGTGCGCCGAGCATAACGGCACCTTATATGGCATTGTCGCTCCGCTCTACGAACAAGTGGAAGTCCTAGCCAAGCGGCTCTTGAATATCTCCTCAGAGCCTTACACGGGTTCCGTTCCTGTGACGAAGTTAAAAGTCTCGGGAGTGGACGTGTTTTCGGCCGGAACGTTTTATGATGAGGAGGAGGATGAGACCTCAGATACGCTGGCCGTGCTCGACAGCCTAAAAAACCATTACCGAAAGGCTGTCTTTCGCAACAGGCAGCTGGTGGGAGCCGTTCTCTACGGAGATACGGCTCTGAGTGCCCGGTACTCCGCTCTCATTCGCCGGCAGACCTCGGTCGAGGAATTCGTGGAATCCGGCCTCTGGGATAATCATACCGCCTCTCAAAATGCGCTCTCTATTGAATCCTGGAAGGCGGAAGATGTCGTCTGCGGGTGCATGGGGGTTAGCAAAGGCACCATTGTCGATGCAATCCGCGAGAAGGATTTGGATACGGTGGACCAGGTACGTCTTCATACCGGCGCATCGCGGTCGTGCGGCAGTTGTCGGCCCTTATTGGCTCAGTTGCTCACACTGACCACTGGACTTGAAACCGTGGATAAGACGGGTGGTCTCTGTGCCTGTACAGATATGGGGCACGAACAGGTGATTCAGGCCATTCGAACCCGTAAATTGTCCAGTATTTCGGAAGTCATGAGGGAACTGGGCTGGAACACCGCCGAAGGATGCCCCAAATGTCGGCCCGCCGTGAACTATTATCTTCGGGTTTTTCGTCCGCAAGAAGCAGCGGATGATCCCGCCTCCCGTCTTGTGAACGAACGCCTGCACGCCAACATTCAAAAGAACAATACGTTTTCCGTAGTTCCTCGCATATACGGCGGGGTCACCAATTCGTCCCAGTTACGCCGGATCGCCGACATTGCGGATAAGTACCACGTTCCCATGATCAAAATCACAGGGGGCCAACGCATCGACTTGTTGGGGATTCGCAAGGAGGACTTGCCGTCCGTCTGGGAAGATCTGGGCATGACCTCGGGCTATGCCTATGGAAAAGCCATGCGCACAGTGAAAACATGCGTCGGTACGGATTTCTGCCGGTTTGGCACCCAGGATGCCATCGGTACCGGTATTCGTTTGGAACACCGCCTGCAAGGACTGGACACCCCTCATAAAGTGAAAATGGGTGTGTCCGGATGCCCTCGCAATTGTGCTGAATCGACCGTCAAGGACGTCGGAGTGATCGGCGTTGACGGAAGTTTTGACATGTATGTCGGGGGCAACGGAGGAACAAAAGTCCGCGCTGCCGATCTGCTGATTCGAGTCGCAACCCAAGACGAACTGGAAGAATGGACCCTGGCCTTCCTGCAATATTACCGTGAAAATGCCCACTACCTGGAGCGCACGGCCGCGTGGATAGAGCGAGTGGGCATCGAGAGTATAAAGAGCGCCCTGACCGACGAATCGGTTCGCAAAACTTACGCCGGAAAACTCCGAGAAAGCCTATCCACATGGCGGGATCCGTGGCAGGCCATCGTGGATTCAGAGAACGAACGGAGCCAGTTTGCAACCTTATCTCTCGAACCATCTTAAACCACCATGCGACGTGGAGGGGGTGCCGGATAAGCCCACGGCGCCACCTTGAATTTTAGCCAAGCAGGGTTTCCACGGAGGGCTCAACCAGCGTATCCAGAAAATATTCTTTGGCCCAGAAGGCACAGACCAAGGAGTGAATGGTGATGACATGGTTTAAACTCATGAAACTGCATGACTTGGAGCCAAAAAGGGGACGAAAGGTGACCATCGCCCAATGCGAAATCGGCATCTTTCGCCTCTATGACGGCAGCCTTCGGGCTATAGGCAACACGTGTCCTCATCGCCAAGGGTCTTTGACCGATGGCATCGTCAGCGGCCATTACGTGTACTGCCCCCTTCATGACTGGAAAATTGATTTGAATACGGGACTGGCAGAGGCTCCCGACGAAGGAGCAACCGAAATGTTCGCCGTCAGGGTGGATAGCAGCAATAACGTGTATGTGGCCATGGATGATGACATGGCGCGTGCCATGTGTCTCAATCCTTCTCAGTCCGAAGAAAGTCTGTCCACGAAGAACTGACTGTTCTCTCGCCATTTCTGGAGAAGCGAAGCCACAAGTCCCCCGTCCACGGCTTCCTGCGCGGCTTCCACTCCTTCCGTCCAGCTGGGTGTATGGCCCATAAGCCACAGCCCAACTCCAGCATTTAAAAGAACGAGATCACGCAAAGGATGGGGTTCTCCGGCTAATATCGTCTGAGTAGCCTGGGCCTGTTCCTCGGTTGTCATGCTGAGTCGGTTCACGACGGGATTTAAACGGGCAGCCCGAGGATCAATCTCAAACTCTTGTGCGGTTTCGCTCCGGGGATTAATCTTCCACACCACACTGGGGCGATGGACAAAAAGATCTCCGGATCCCTCTACTCCGACCACCAGCAGAATCTCCCGGTAGTGGGTGAGATGCGATAAGAAATCCTTAAGCACGTGATGGCGGCTTTGATGAAACATGCCCGTGATCACTCTGGCATTTCCGGCCGGATTGAGCGTTTTCTCCACTGTGTTGAAAAGAGTACGCATGGACAACTCTTCACGAAGAACGCGAAGACGTCCAAGCGGGGGACAGATTGCTTCCGTATTCACAAAGGCCGAACCACAGTGTTGATATACCGTTTTAGAATCAGCCTCGCCTGTGAAGAGAGGTAGGTTCAGGGCCTGCAAGACATCATAAAGTCCAGTGCCCCGCTTCGGAGGCAAGGACTTCAATACCCCGTGGAACAACACGGGAATGCCCAGCGATCTAAGAATGAAACCGGCGGGAATGGCGCTGAGAAAACTTTTCCGTCTGCCGTCAAAAGGATCCACGATGTCGAGACCGTCCTCAGAGAGCCATTGCCCCCCTGTGTCCTCACACCGTGAGCGCAAGGCAGAAGAAAATGCCAATAATTCCTCGGCGGATTCGGTTTTAATGCGCTCGGCAGTCAAAAAAGCGCCAATTTGGGCCGAGGACGCTGTGTGATCCAAAATGGCGTCTGCCGCTTCCCGGGCTTCAGTGAATGTCAAATGACGCGCCCCCCTGGCTCCCCGGGCGACCTCCTTCAATAGATCCGCAAACGGTGAGCGCATTTCCACTCCCTCCTTCATATTTCGGGATACCCACAAAGAACTTCCTCAAAATCCAGTCATCATGATGGCCATAACTATTCCCTCACTCAAGGTCAGCAGTCCAATTCGGCAGGGAAACGTTGGGGGTTTTGCGAGCGAGGGGGAGAGGACAATCTGATGTACCGGATGACCCCAAGCCCCACCAGCGCGAGACCCAGGAAGACGAAAAATCCGGTGGAGCCGTGACGAGATCCTCCCATCACCGCCATAACCGGGGGAATCAAGAATCCGCCCAAGGCCCCCAACCCGCCGATAATCCCAGACGCCCCGCCCACGGCATTCGGGATGACAAACGGGACCATTTTGAACACCGCCCCATTTTGAATTCCCATGCCTACTCCCATCAGCCAAGTTCCACCTAAAGCCCATGACAGAGAGGATGCGTCCGAAATGACTCCAGCAGCCAGAGCCATGACCGCTAACGCCCCCACAATGACGGCGCGGGGACTGATTTGGTCCGCCAGCCATCCCCCGAGAATGCGGATAAGGGAGGTAATCACGGTAAAAATCAAAGTGAAGAGCCCCGCTGACACTAAGGCTACGTGGTAGTTTGCGGAGAAAAACTCCGGTAACCAGGCCACCAGCGCCAAGAAACCGCCAAAGCTAACAAAATACAAAAAGGTGAGAGGCCATGTGGCCGGAGTGAGAAAGGCGGAGGACAACGGTCGGGAAGACGCCATTGGGCCAAGCAGAGAAATGCGCGGTGATTTCACTGTATAAAGTATCGTCACGACAGCCAGACACACAGCCCACAGCGCGTAAGATCCCATCACCCCCTCGCGCGCAAATGCATATGGCAAAAGCACAGCAAAGAGACCGGGTGCCAGATTGCCGAGACCGGCATAGGATGCCAGCCATACGCCCTGGCTGCCGTCCGTCACAGCATAAGACACCTGGGCAATGCCCACGGGGAATGTGGCTATGCCAGCCCCAACCAGGGCACCCAGCAACAGTAACACCCCAAACAACCGGTCCATGTGCATGGGATAATAGATTCTCATCAGCCATATGACGCCAACTATTCCCAAAAAGGCGGACACCAAAAGAATCTGGAAGGGACGTTTAAACCCGACGCGATCAGTCCAAGCTCCAAACGGGATTCGCAGCAACGCCCCCGACAGGTTGGGGACCGCTGCTAAAATACCCGCCTTGAGTGGCGATAGGTGCATGAGCTGGACAAACTTTGGCACCAGGGGACCATAAATGGACAGTCCAGCAAAACCCATAAAAAAGGCCATGGTGGGCCACAACACCTGATTCCAAGGGCGGATTTTCGCGTTCAATGAAGGGTTCTTCTCTGCCATTTTGTCCCTCTTTCTAAGATCTTGCCTGTCTGCCCTCACCCTCAACAGCAAGTCTTTGGGTCGTCTCGTCATTCGACACAAAATTCGACTGGACCAATTCCCAGGCCCGCTCCTTGAGAGTAGGCGCCGGAGTGCCTTGTTTTCGAAGATCGGCAATCTCACAGACCAAGTTCGCCCACTTGCGGCCGAATTCTGACTGGAGACGTAAACATAGAGCCTTTGCCAAAGCCGGAGCCTGACCCGAAGTGGAAACACTGATCACCAAACTATCCCGGCGAAAGTGGCTGGCACTGTAAAATTCGCATAATGCCGGCGTATCGACGACATTTATCAGATGATGATAAGCTTTGGCCCACTCCCAAGCTTTCCTCAACTCGTCCATATCATGGGTGGCAATATAGGTTATGCGACTGTCAACAAAATCCCCTTCTGTCACACATCTGGGCAGCCAGGTGATGAGAGCCTGTTTCGCCCATTCTCTGATAGCGGGAGATGCGTCCGGGCTCACCGCCGTAATATGAGCCCGGGCCTCCAGTAACACCTGAATTTTCCATTCCGCCTCGGCTTCTCCCCCGACAACCACGACGGGAAACTGAGCCATATCCAACATTACTGGCAACATGGCCATAGATGGTGGTCCTCCTTTGACTACGGGGCTATAATAGAACGCCGGGTATCCACTGTCCTGGAATTGTCGGTTTCTTCGTGGGCGGCGTCGTTCGGGGTTACGGGCGAAAGTGCGACCACCGTATGTTTAAACTCCGGCATTCCTGAAAGGCCCAAAGGAGATGCCGGGATGAAGTGATTGACGGCAGAATCCAAGGCATTGTGCATACTCACGAATACCGTGTCCGGCCGAATGTCCCTGGTCACACGAGCCTTTAGGGTCAAGCGCCTGTCAGTCGCATTGGTAATGGTCAAAGGCTCACCGTCGCGAATCCCCAGTTGGCCGGCCGTATGATGATGGATGAACACCACATCCGCAGGCCGGTTTAAGCCGGGAATGTGACGCGTTTGGGCCCCGCTGTTATAATGGGTTGCCGTCCGTCCCGTTATGAGGTGAAAGGGGCACCCAGGTGTAGGGAGTTCTGTGGCGGGTCCCGGAAGCAAAATGCTGAAACGAGCCTTGCCGTCGGGCGTGGCGAAGCCATTTTCATAAAGACGGGGCGTTCCTTCCCGCCTATTCTCGGGAACAGGCCAATGAGGCATCGCTCCGGCCATAAGGGCGCTCCATGAGGTTCCGGAATAGTCCGAGGCCGAGTTTTTGGTGGCAAGAATCATTTCCTCAAAAATTTCCCTAGACGAGCGATACGGGAAATACCGGTCCGCTCCAAGCCTATTCGCCAATTCTTTGAGAACCTGCCAATCCTGATATCCAGGACTCGTCCGATCGGGTGACGAGAGCGGACGCACGGCCACAATCCGGGCTTCCACTGTCGTCACGGTTCCTTGATTGATGCCAAACCCTCCCGTTGGCAATACAATATCGGCCGCCTCGGCGGTTTCAGTCAGAATGGGGTCCAATACCGCCAGAAATTCTAGGTTTTCGAGAGCACTTTGAACCGCTGGCGTGTCCGGCGCAGACAGTAAGGGATTAGCTCCCACCACCATCAGTCCTTTGATCTGACCCCGGTTAATAGCCGAAAAGAATTCTCCCGCCGTAAAACGTCCGGGACCCGGGATTCGAGCCGTTTCAATACCCCAAACACGGGCGATATGCTCGCGATCTGTCGCGCTCGTAATCGACCGGGAACCGGGCAGTTGGTCAGTTTTTTGACCCAGTTCACGCCCGCCCTGACCATTCGCCTGGCCGGTCAACATAATCGCACCGGTACCCGGTCTTCCGATCTGTCCTGTAGCCAACACAACATTTAAGAAGGCGGACACCGACTCAACGCCGTATCGATATTGTTCTATGCCGCGCCCATGTAAAACCATCGCCCGGGGCGAGCGGGCAAAAATCCGAGCAACACTTTCAATAATGTCCGGTGCAATGTCGGTTAATAAGGACACAACAGCCGGGGTATAGTGGCGCGCCTGGAAACGGACATCATCAAATCCCTGAGTTTTCGCAGCGATGAAGGCCTCGTTTGTCAAATTTCCTTCAATTATGGTGTGAAGCAACGCCCACGCCAAAAACCCATCGGTTCCCGGCCGGATCGGCAAATGATACTGAGCGGCTTTGGCCAGAGGAGTGCGTCTGGGGTCGACGACGATTATGGTGGCACCCCGTCTTTTCGCTTGCTTTACGGCACGCATCGCCATGGGATGGGCTTCACTCAAATTACTGCCCACAAATAACAGAGTCTCAGCCTGCCGTACGTCTTCGAACGTGGCCGTAGGCCGATCCAATCCGAACATTGTGACATATGCTTTGGCCGCTGAAGACATGCAAAACCGCCCATTATAGTCAATTTCCCGGGTTCCCAGGGCTAGGCGGGCGAACTTTCCCAAAAGGTACGCCGTTTCATTAGTGAGTGCACCACTGCCGTAAATGGCCATACTGTCAGCTCCCCATTTCCGCTGCACATCTCGGATACGGGCAGCCGTCATGTCGAATGCCGTGGACCAGAGGACTGGAGTCAGAGGCTCGGAACGACCCTCTCGCGCCAAGGGATGAAACTGCCTCTGACGGTGATGAAGAATATCGAGGCTTGCCAACCCTTTTTGACAAAGGTGTCCTTCGTTGATAGGGTCGTTGGGATTGCCCACAATGCGCACGGCGGACGAATCGCCCTTAATCGCTACGCCGCACTGCAATGCGCAAAACGGGCAAGGAGTAAAGTCGCTTGGCATCATCAGGGCCCTCCCTCGATGAATGACTGGCCGATAGGGTCTGAGTGGGAAAACGAGTCAATTCACGCGCATTCTATCACAACGCAAAGGACAATATCTAACAAAACTTGTGATGGCATGTCATGTTTGTTCAATGGAACAAATCCGATAGATAAAGGAATCCCATAGATAAGAGGATAACTTTATTTATGTGCCAAGATACGTTATTGTGTATTTCGTGGGTTTTATCGTGATCCACATTCATCTTTACGCATGACACTCTTGTTCGTGCGTCTGCCAAAAATCTAACATCTCTAACCATGAGGTGAAGACACATCTTACAGCCGAACATCCACGTTTCTCAAAGTTCCTTTATCGGTCCGGTCACGCTAAAAGAAGGGAGGAGCCGGTGATGAATTGCGGAGGAAACCCACACCATCTCTGTATGACAAATACGGGAAGTCCGTCGACGATTTTGTAGGGCTATTCTACCGGAAGGTTCTCGCCGACAAAACGTTGGCTCCGTTCTTTGCCGGAGTCAATATGGAAAGGCAGCACCGGCACACGTCGGCTTTCATGACCTATGCCTTAGGAGGACCTAATCACTTTACGGGGAGAAATATGGCACACGCACATCGTGGGCTCAAGATCACATCTTATCATTTTCATCGAGTAGCCGATCACCTTTCCGAAGCAATGAAAGAACTCAAGGTAGAGGAGAGTGACAGGGAAGTCATCCTAAACACCATTTACACCATGGAGAACGATATTGTGGAAGGTTGAAACGCTTGTTTCACCGATAGGAATCGGCGATTACAGCCACTGGTTTCTGCCATGAGCCTTTTCCGCTGTGCGGAAAAATCGGGCTGTGGATAACCTTTTTATGGCATTATATGCCAGATATGAGTCGTGCTGTCCATGACAACAAGGCTTGCCCGGGACGCGTAGGCCGCGGCGATCGCTGACCACCCAGGCCC
>PXYT01000004.1 GCA_003023725.1 Sulfobacillus benefaciens
TGCTCATGTCCGGCAGCGCCACATTGACAATACTGGCATCCAATGCCGCCATAAAAGCGCCAATACAGACGGTTGCCACCACTAGCCAAATATAGTTCTCGCGTGTGGTAAATCGTGTCAGAGGCAAGGACTGCCACACATTTCGAATACCAGTTGCCTTAGCCACGGCTTGCACCTCCAAGAATTATCTTTATCGTAGCCGTTAGAACACAACTTGGGAAGACCTTTTCGGCTCGTCGGTAAACCAAACCCGAGAACTGTGGGTCGCATCGCCAAAAAACATCCAACGTTCCACAATGAGGCCAAGACTTTCTGTTACGGCCGCAATAAGGTGAGAGACAGGGTCATTCCATACAGTCAGAGCTATCACGGGAACCAACCACATCAGAACCGCCATAAGACCATAACCCCCAATTCGTTGTGAGCGGGTTAGGGCTGGCCAAATCTGAGTCTGGTAGCGGTAGGGAGCCCTGGTCGTTCCGGTATCCATCACCCGGTACGGTTTTTGGGAAAGTCCCGTTCCCGTGGTCGACATGACCAAATTCTCCGCCTCGCGAAAGTTCCGGACCTGAAGTATTTTGAAAACCGCGGCGATGGCCAGAACCACCCCAAATGTCAGAGCCAAACCCGGCACGCTCCGATGCATGACGGTAGCAATTCCCCATCCCCACGACGTCCCGCTTAGGGCCGATGCTCCGAAAAACATCAGAACCGTCAGCGGAGAGTGCCAGCTTCGCATGGCCCGAATCGTCGCGTAAAGCATAGCTGTGATGTATACGGCAACTATACCAAGAAGTGCCGCCAGCACACTGAGCGTCACCCATACCCCTTTCGGCGACACCATAAAAAGGCGGGACAGTACGCTCATCCCCACCACCATCGTATACACACCCGTACTGAGTGCCTCACGGCTTAACCAAGAAGTTTTTAGCCGCCGCATGACATATTTTCCGGCCGACAGCCTGTGCATGTGAAAAATGGAGGCAATGCCACCGATCGCACCTGCAGTGAAGGCCGTGAGCTGGCACGCAAAGACCAGCGAGGAATCAACAGGATGGGTAAACATTAACACAGCCGCCACACTCATTAATCCTACAGACAAGCCTTGCAACAATGTCAGTGCCAAAAGCGGCCACGTCGGTTTCATGATTGGTTCGCCTCCAAAACCTCGTCAATCTCATCTTCGTCGACGTCATGGGGAATTGGCCGCCTAGGCAAGTAATGCACGGACGGCCTGGCGCCCAGTTCGGGCAACAAAGTAAATCCCTGCCTGCGCGCCACCAATTTCGACACTTCGGATTCGGGATCATCCAGATCGCCGAATGTTCGCGCATGAGTGGGGCAACTTTGCACACAAGCCGGCTGTCGGTCCTTTTCGGGCAATGTTTCGTCCTCAATCCGGTCAATACACATCGTGCACTTCTTGACTACCCCTTCGTGCTCATCAAATTCCCGCACCCCGTAAGGGCAAGCCCACATACACAACTGGCACCCGATACAGGAATCATAATCGATTAGTACCACGCCATTGTCTTGACGCTTATACGAGGCACCCGTCGGACATACCGGTACACAAGGGGCGTCATAACAGTGCATACAGGCTTTGGGCAAATACATTACAGAAGCCTGGGGATACTCGCCGGCCTCAACGGACAGAACCCGGTTCCACCACATCCCGTCGACTTCCCGGTAAGGTTCATGATCCGGAACCGCGCCAAAATCTCCGGAGGTATTGTGTTCCTTACAGGAAACCTGACAGCTTTTACAGCCGACACATTTATTGAGATCTGTAATGATAGTTAACTGCATCAGCTATTAGCCCCCTTTCCGCGTTGAATAGCCAAAATACGTGAGTTGCGTCATTTCAACCTGCCGCGGCTTCCTCGCCGCAACTTTCGGCCAAACCTCATGGAGTTCGGATGGATAAATCCGAACTCGCGTGTCATACCATCCTGCTTGCCCCGTGATGGGGTCGTTGTTGAAAACTGTCCCTTGAAGTTTTCCCGGCGGCAGGGTATCGGGAATGATGTGATTCACGAGAATGGCCCGCTGGCTTTCCGGGGCGTTCGGATCCAGCCCCCATGCTCCCGGGGCCTTGGCCACTGCGTTCCACGTCCAAACTGTTCCGGGTTCCACCGCATCGGAATACCGTAAAACAGCAGTCATCTTCCCTTGTCGCGACTCCATCCATACCCATTGCCCTTCTTTCAAACCCAGTCTTTCAGCCGTGGACGGATTCACGAACAACGGATTTTCATGCAACAGTTGACGAAGCCAAGCATTTTGTGAACCCCAAGAGTGATAATGGGTCATAGGTCTCTGCGTAATCAGAACCAGCGGATATTCCTCTCGGTTACTCGCTTCCAGCTCCAGGGGCTGATGCCAAAACGGCAAAGGGTCGAAGTACGTCGCCAGACGTTTTCTCAAAGCCGGATCCGACGGCTTTTTCCCAGGCCACAATCCTTGGCCCGCAAGACGAAACGTCTGTAAGACCTCCGAATAGAAATTCAATATGATAGGATCGTTCGTAGCATTGAACTTCACATCCCGTGCCCAGTTTAGATACTCCTGGTTAGCCATGCGATAATATTTCCGGCTTTGGGGCAAAGGCTGGAACCAGAACGCCTTGTTCCTGGCATAGGCCTCCAATTGACGAGGATTGGGTTCGCCCACAAAGGCGGAACGCCCGTCACGTCCCCGGAATCCAGCCAGAATGCCGACCTTGGAACCGGGAGCTGTTTCCCATAACTGGATAAAATCCTTATACGAGTGGTATCGCACCGTGCCATTCTCCACAAAGCCGGGCAACTCAAGACGGTTCGCCAGTTCAATCAAAGTGTCTGCTGCGGGATGGACGTCTTTAGGCGGCTCGACAGCTGGCTGTCTGATAGAATCGGCTGGCCCATCGGGTTCGGAAATAGGACGGTCCTGCAAAGATGCAGCGTCCCACCGTTCCAAGTATGTGGTGTCCGGAAACACGACGTCAGCGAAAGCTACAGTTTCCGAGTCGTAAGCATCAAGAACGACCACATGTGGAATCTTGTAGTTGCCAT
The DNA here is from genome assembly GCA_003023725.1 of Sulfobacillus benefaciens. Classification (GTDB taxonomy): domain Bacteria; phylum Bacillota; class Sulfobacillia; order Sulfobacillales; family Sulfobacillaceae; genus Sulfobacillus; species Sulfobacillus benefaciens. The sequence goes on from PXYT01000004.1 coordinate 3,054, forward strand.
TTTCATCCTTGGCCGTCAGCATTTTACGCGTTTCCAGGGTGTTCCAGCTCGAATTCCATGCAATATTGGCCATATAGATCATCAGCGTGTCGATGCCATAGGGTTGCTCGTCATGGGCGTTGCGGATGACATTCTGAATTACACCGTGAGCCGCCAGCGGATACTTCCATGAATAAGCTTCATCAATCCGGATCGGCTCATCCTCTTCCACCAGAAGATCATCAGGAGACAAGGGGTATCCGAGTAAGGGTTGGGGGGCCGCCTGATTTGGCTGATAATCGGAGCGGTTGGGAGCAGGAGATACCGGTGGCGGAGCCGGTTTGGGGTAAGGACTCTTGTAGAGAAATCCTCCCGGCGTGTCGATAGTGCCCAGAATCATCATGAGGTCGAAGAGGGCTCGGATTGTCTGAAATCCATTGGTATGAGCCGCAAGCCCGCGCATGGCATGAAATGCCACCGGACGTCCCGTCGTTTCTGGATGGCGGGTTCCGTAAAAGTCCGTCCAGGGCTGCTGCAACACCACTGGGTGATTCATTGCCATTTTCCCCATCTCCAATGCGAGACGTACGATGGTCTTGCGAGGAACATGGGTAATCTCTTCGGCCCAAGCGGGGGTACAAGTCTCGAGGCGATCCTTCAGAATCTGAAATGCTGGCCTAAAAGTTCGGCCTTGAAACGTGTAAACACCTTCAAGCTGTCCCTTCCCGTCCGCTTTTCTGAAAGGAGAGAATTCCCCGTTGGGCAGCACTGTCATCATGTCCCCGTCGTCACTTCTCCAGATTCGGCCGTCGCGTTCCGTACCGGGAGCTTCTTCAACCAAAGCCGCTGCGTTGGTATACCTCCGTAAGAACTCAGCATCGTACAATCCCCGTTGCACTAATACCTGCATAAAAGCCATGAACAACGCGCCGTCCGTTCCCGGATGAATGGGCACCCATTCGTCAGCCAGAGCACCATATCCGCTTCGCACCGGATTGATGACAATAAAGCGTCCTCCCCGATCCTTCAACTTCGCAATCGCAAGTTTTAGCGGATTCGACGGATGATCTTCCGCCACGCCAATCAGAATAAACAAACGCGCATGCTCAACATCCGGCCAGCCAAACTCCCAAAAACTTCCACCAATAGAATACATGCCGCCAGCGGCCATATTAACAGAGCAAAAACCGCCGTGGGCAGCCCAATTGGGACTGCCAAACTGCTTAGCCCAATACCCGTTAAAGGCCTGCATCTGATCTCGTCCTGTGAAATAGGCCAAGCGGGAAGGATCGGTCTGGCGTATGTCCCTTAGCCATTCCTCCACTGTCGACAGAGCTGTTTCCCAGTCTACGGGAACAAACTCTCCCTGCCCGCGCTCTGTTCCAGGCGCACGCATCATGGGACTGGTCAGCCGCGCCGGCGAATATTGCGTCATGATGCCGGCACCGCCCTTGGCACACCAGACTCCTTGATTCACCGGAGACTCCGGAATTCCGGAAATAAACCGGATGCGTTCGTTTTCGACAGTCACCTCAATGCCGCAACGACACGCACACATATAGCAGGTGGTGTGAACTTTCCGGCTGGATGCTGATTCTGGTTTGGTCTCTTGATCAGCATCCGGAGTTCGTTGCACCTTTTCGGCGTCTACGGCCATAACGATTACCTCCAATCGCAACCTAAATTATCACGACCTTTTCTAACATTAATTCTAACTAGTTCTAATTGCTGTGGCGTGCAGAATACCTGATAGCGACACTCATCATTTCTTATGGCTACTTTGGGTTGCCTATTGGATGGTCATGTTCGATATTTCTGAACTTAAATTCACTTCAGAACTAGTTCCAATGGAGATCTGAGGCCTAATGTTGCTTTTCTCTGGTAGCCGTTTGTCACAGAGTGATTACGAGTTGGAACAGAACTTTATTTTGGCAATACATGCCAGATAAAATCCGCTTTGAATAGAACGTTACTGACTGTTCTTTTAGTCAAACGACGATTATACTAAAGGGTAAGTTTTCAATTAGCGTAAAGGATTAGTAAGCAATAGAGAATTGTCGGATTGTTTCATCCAACAACCCAAGGTGCCACGGGAATAGAGCGGGATGTTGGTCAAGTGCTGGGCAGGTTGTATATGCAAGGAGTGAATGTCGTGCTGCGATATCTGATATTGGTTACCCCGATTCTTTGGGCTGTCGTATTTTATCTGATTTGGCAAAGAAAAAAACACGGACACGGCTTACGTGGGACGCGGGCGAACCGTAACCCCTCTCGATCGTCTTTAAAGGCAACCGCATCCACGTCCCATAAGCGGAGCAGGCCGGCCCCAGTCATTACGTTGTTTCCAACATCAACGTCCCCGCGAAAAGCCCGCCCCAAGGAGGACCATTCGGAATAAGCTCGGGAACATTTTTTAGTCACCGTATTGGCCAGTCCGTTACAATCGGCTTTTCATAAACAAATTTTTGTGTACAGTCATGAAGAAAACTAAACTCCACCATCCAGCCAAGCAACGGGAGAAGGCCTCGTAGGATTGCTCCTAACTCTTCCTGGACGAAAAGTAGCCATGTCTTGTCTTATGTGCATAGGAGGGCCCCTTCCTCCCAAATCGTTAAAAGGCACATTCCCCGCTGCAATGCATTCTTATGCGCTGATTGCAGATGCCTAAACTGGAATAGCCTTTCACGATTATCAACACTTTCAAGCCTCAATATCTCCAAAGGACGAATGCTTGGTTGATGTTTGCGGGAGTTTGCCATGGAACCATCGGCTAACAATTAAGATAGTTTAAGTAGGCAACGGGGCCGCAACTCCCGTGCTACCTAATAGTGTTGTTCACGGTTGACGAGCCCCACAAGAGGTTTATGATCAAGATACTTCCGAACATTATTCAAAAAGAACTGGGCCGTCTTCTCATCCAGACTTGGCCCCGCAATATGAGGTGAAACCCTCACGTTAGGCAATTCCCATAGTATATCGTCTGCAGGCAGAGGCTCTGTCTCGAATACGTCCAACACGGCTCCTCGGATTTGATGCATTAACAAGGCTGCCGTCAAGTGCTCCTGATTGATGACATCACCCCGTCCCACATTGACTACAATGGCGTCAGACTTCATGTGGGAGAAAACCTGACTATCCACCACGTGCCTAGTTTCCGGGGTCGAGGGAAGGGTAACAACCAAATAATCCAAGGTTCCAACAAATTCTTGCCACTGAGACGCAGAAAACCAATGATCCACGACATTCCGGCGGGGTGTCCGGCTCAAACCGAGCACTGTCATGTCAAAAGCCTTCGCTTTTCGAACCAAGTCACGTCCAATGGATCCAAGACCGGCAATACCGAAATGCCGTCCTTCAAGTGACTCTACGGGGAACGGTTGCCAACGATGCTCATTTTGTTGTTGCCTGAGACGGTCGATATGGCGGACATGCGCCAGCAATTCCGAAAAGACGAACTCTGCAATAGCAGGACCAAATTGTCCGACAATCCGAGTAACGACCACCGAAGGCGAAAGATGGGGGTTGGATACCAAGTCGTCGACCCCGGCTCCCATAGACTGCACCCATTTTAGATGAGACGCCTGAGCATAGAGATGTGGAGGAATCCGCCATCCAAAAATGATCTCGGCTGCAGGTATTACCACTTCGAGCTCTTTTACATTATGGGGAGCGATAATGTCGCCGGGACAATTCATCACTCGGAGCCTCTCGGCCATTTCCTCGTGACCTTCACAATATATCACTATTTTGGGATTTGCCAATGACGACCACCTACATTTGATAACGATCCTACGAACAAAATATCACATCTTCGACAGAATCAGTATATCCGCCTTAAGATTCCTTTCCTTGCATCTCGCATACCAGGGGGTTCCCGGCTATTTGACGAGTTTGAAATCATGCCCCAGGAGTGTACTAACCCGATAGCAAAATAAACCCGATTTCATCTGCATCCGTTACAGAAAACTTGCCTAAACCTACTCAGGCACCTTTTCCACTTATTGTTCGCACTCTGAACGGGGTTCCACGACAGTCTGCCGTTCTAGAGCCAGGCCGTTAACGGTGAGCCGCATCCTAGACAAGTGAGGCGTCCTTCACAACCGGCGCTAGGGTTTCCCCCGTGATTCGGGCATGGCGTTGATCCAAGATTGTCTTGATGGCCTCTTTCTTCATCCACAATTTGATCTCCGGATCAGTGCTCCGCTTTAAAATCACCTTCGCTGCATTGCCATCGGCGGTATCGACCGTGCCACACCATAAGCACCTGAAATGGTCCCCGTGACGGTTATCTTTCGCCGTGTACCCGCACTGAGAACACTCCTGACTCGTATACGCCGAAGCGACCGCTTGTTGGTGCGAACCTCGCACCTTCATCTTAAAATCCCGTCGTTCTTGCAAGATGCTGCGCGTCCACAAGGACACTTGCCGCGACATTTTTTGCCTTGGGCTTTGCCGCGCATATGGCCCAAGTCTTCCACAATAACCTGCTCGGGATCTTGGGCTAGCACGCCATGGATAGCGTGGTTGATCGTGGTGGCCACCGCCGCTCGTGCTTGTTTCTGCCGCCGCTTTTGCTTTTTCTGTCCGAGATTGTGTTTTTTTGACTTTAGCTTGATGGCGCTGGGCCGCCGATTCATCCGCGAATTTCATATGCCTGGCCGCATGCCGAATTCGATTGCGTTTCTTGCCGGTGTCCACCAGACGTTCATCAACCTGTGCCACAATTTGTCCATATTCCGTCCCATAGCGCTCGCCACGTTGATCGGTGAACACTTCCGTGATGCCCGCATCCAACGCTAAGACTTTCACCCGAAAGGGTCTCCAGCAGACCTTCACCGGTTGGGTCGTCTGGACTTCCCAATGATCGTCATCCCACACCAGCCGGATGGTGCCCCATCAGGACCTCAGCGATCTGATCATATTGTTGAATCAGGCGAAAATACGCATGGCGTTGCACGGCATCCTCCGTGCTTGGGAAGTGCCGAAAAATCTGGGCCTTCCACTGATCCAAGGCTTTGGCACTTTCGACCCAACGGATCATCGTGTCACACGCATCAAAGACGCACTGGTCTTCGATATGCGCCGGGAGTTGGTGAAAACTAAACCGCCGTGCAAAAGCCCGCTTATCGGCACGGTGTAATCTCCAAAGCACCCCGTTTTTGGCCTTGGCCAGTTCGACTAAGTACGCATCTTTCTGGCGAGCATACGCCGTGGCTAACGCGTGAAGTCGTTGGTTTTTACGCTTATTTGGTGGAAGGGTCATGCGCCTCCGAGTACGCATCAGCATCAGGAACCACCTCTTTCATTCGTGCGATATACTTTAGTGAAGAACAAGTAGTATTTTAGTTACTGATTATAGCCCCTCCCCAAGACAGTTCACACCAATCCGTCTTTCCTCACACCACTGCTTTCTTACAATAAGTTTACGACTCACGTGGAGTGGTAGTTGCTCGCCTCCGGCAAGAGATGTCCAGCCCTCTGGTTGTTTCGAGTACCTTTGTCACCGCATCATCTTACATTTCGCCACCGGGCTGTGCTTTAGTTCAACAGAGCATAAACAACTGTGGCAAAAATGGTGAAACCCGTAAAAATCGCTGTGATCAAACCGATTGTCTATTCCCCCTCTGTCCTGTGATCCGTCCTGTCAATGATTATTCATTTATCATAACATTCGTTACAGATTCTTATCGTCATTTTAATTATCAATTTTCGGAATCCTTCTTTAACTCCTTTACTGAAACTCGGACAAAACGAAGGACATCCGGCCGAAAACCACAGACTTAAATGCTAGAGGAATAAAAATGAAGAAGAGAGTCTTTGTGGTAACATAACATTAACCTGTTCTTTGCGGCTGTGGGACTACAGCGATCCCACAGCTGCACAGAAGAGGGCTTTTATTGGGCACGGAAAATCGGATCTTTGTTACCATTTGCCTTTCATGGCTCTAAACCAATAAATATACAAACTAATGAACCCGGATATTGCGGGAGTTAAGAATTGAGGTGCGGGCACTCCATGGGTCATCGGCTCGTTCGCAGATTTTTTCGCGAGCACATCGCTCAGTATGTTCTGGCTATTGTGAGTATCGGTCTGGCGAAAGTGATTCAAGTTCAAATCCCTCACATTATCGGTGATTTTATCAATAGGTTTCACGAACAGATCGGCCCGGTGATCATTGAAAGTTATGCTCTCAAAATCGCCGGAATTTCCGCTCTTTACGTCGTCCTTTTCGGGATCGGCCAGTTTACCATCGGAAAACTGGCCAGGATTTTCGAAGGCCATTTGCGTCACCGTCTGTTCGAGCACTGGGAGTTGTTGGACGCCGAATATTTTAGTCAGCATACGGTGGGAGATCTGCTCTCGCACGTGCTGAATGATGTCCCCGCCATCCGTCAAGCACTGGCTGGCGGGATCAATCAGAGTCTTCAGGCCGTCTTTTTGTTTTCGGCCACGTTGGTGATGACGGTTACGGATATCAGCTGGAGACTTACGGTCATAAGCCTTGTTCCCCTGCTACTGATCCCCGTAGTAGTCGTGAGGTTGGGTCCCAGAATTCGCCGTCAATCCCGGGTTGTCCAAGAATCATTATCCCGGATGTCGGATCTGACTGAGGAGAGCCTGCAAAGTATCCGGTTAATCAAATCCACCGGTAACGAACCGATTGAGCGGATGCGATTCAGCGGTAAAGTGAACAGCGTGTATGAGAATTCCATGAAACTCGTCCGTCTAAACACCACCTTCCAAGCCCTCATCCCGCTTCTGACAGGAATCAGCTTCGCGGTGACCCTCATGTACGGAGGATATCTGACTATTCACCATGACATTACCTTAGGTTCGTTCGTGGCCTTCACGGTGTATTTGAGTATGATGGTCCGTCCATTAATGCAGTTCGGCAATGTCATCAACATTTTCCAGAATTCCTCGGCTTCGCTTCTCCGTATCCAAACATTGCTGGAAGCGGAACCGCACATCCACGATCCCCTACGGCCCGGACAGTTGGACGATCAGGGCACCATCACCATTAACAATCTGTCATTTTCTTACCCGCATGCCGACCATCCGGCTTTGGAGCACATCACCCTCACGATTCCCGCAGGCGGCGTCCTCGGAATTGTCGGACGGGCCGGCGCGGGAAAAACCACGTTAATCCGTTTGTTGCTGCGCGAAATCGACCCTCCTGCCGGCACCATAAGAATTGGTGCTACCGATATCCGACAGGCGGCCCGCTTCATGTTGCGTGATTACATCACCTATGTTCCTCAAGATGGGTTTCTGTTCTCTCTGAGTATTGGACAGAACATTGCGTTCTCCGCGAGCAGCGAAGAACCCGGCGTTATACGGCAGGCTGCGTCCCGAGCCAATATTCTGGCTGCCATTGAGTCAATGCCCTTAGGGTTTTCCACGGTTGTGGGAGAACAAGGACTCACATTATCAGGCGGACAGAGGCAAAGAATCGCAATAGCCCGCGCCTTAATGAAAACCCATTCCCAGGTGATCATCCTCGATGATTCCTTAAGTGCCGTAGACAGTATGACGGAGTCTGTGATCGTGGATACTCTGCGGCAACTGCATGAACAAGGACGCACTCTCATTATCATCAGTCACCGCCTTTCGGCCCTCAGGCTAGCTGATCACATTGTCGTGCTCGATGAAGGCCGCATCAAGGAAGATGGCACACCTGCCGAACTTCTGGCACGAGACGGAATATATGCCCGTCTGTACCGAATTCAGTCACAAGGAAGTGAAGTACATGCCTAAGCCCAGAATTGCCCCACAACACTTAAGACCCCATCCCTTCAGACAGTTGCTCGGCTACGCCCGGCCATTTTCCCGGTTATTCGCCGGTGTGATCGTTCTCGTTATCATTTACAATCTGACCCAAGTCATTCAGCCCTATCTGGTGAAAGTGGCCATCGACCGCTACTTGCTGGTAAACACTCCCGCGTTGGCTCCTCTCATCCAAATTGGCGCAGCCTATTTAGCCATGACCTTAGTGGGACTTCTGGCCAATTTGTACCAGACCCGGGTGATCGCGTCAGCCGGACAGCAAATCGTCCGGCAAATCCGTATCGACCTGTTTTCCCACATCGAATCCTTAAGCATGGATTACTTTGAAACCCATGACACCGGCCGTTTGATCACCAACGTAGCCAGCGACACCACCAGAATTAGTCAATTTTTTACCCAGTTTTTGCTCAGTGTGATCCGTGACGGTGTCACCATTATTCTGGTTATGGGCGCCATGCTGTTTTTAAACTGGAAGCTAGGTTTGCTCAGTGCTCTCGTGATCCCGTTAATCGTCGTGATTTCTGCCATATTTCGTCCGCGTCTGCACAAAATTTATGACATCACACGATCCCGGCAGTCACGATTAATCGGCTTTATCGCGGAAAATTTATCCGGTATGCGCATTACCCAGATATTCCACCAGGAAGCCAAGCAACTTGAGGCATTAACGCAACTCAATCTTCCTTATCAAATGGCCAACGTCAATGAATTTCGCTGGGATGTCTTTTTCAATCGCACTCTGGATCTGTTGGGCAACCTGGCCGTGGCGTTTATGGCCTGGGCCGGCGGCCTGGCCGTTTTTCACCACGCCATAAAAATCGGTGTGCTGTACGCTTTTATTTCTTACATTCAGCAATTCTTTGAACCCATCAATTCCTTGACACAAAACTGGAACACGCTCCAGTCCTCCATGATCTCCTTCGAACGTGTCAGTCAAGTTCTCACTACCCCCAGCACGCTGGAGGATCCGGTAGCCCCTGTCCCCTTGGAACAATCCGGAGACATCCACAGGATCCGGGGACAAATCGACTTTGACCGGGTCTCTTTCGGTTATGACCCAGAACACCTCATTCTCCAGAATATTACGATGCATGTGGCCCCAGGGCAGTTTATTGGCATTGCCGGCGAAACCGGGGCAGGGAAAAGCACCCTGATCAGTCTGCTCGCCCGTTTTTATGACGTGAGCTCCGGAGCCATCCGAATTGACGGGATAGACATCCGTACTTTGCGCCAAGAGGACTTGCACCGTCTTGTGGGCGTCGTGCAACAAGACGTCACCATTTATTCTGGGACCATTGCTGACAATGTCCGGTTGTTTCACAACGACGTCGGGCGGCAGCAAATTGTCTGGGCCTGCAAAATCACCGGAGCCGATTCCTTTATCCGCCAGTTCCGGGAGGGTTACGACACCTGGTTAACGCCTCATGGTTCCAATTTGTCAGCTGGGCAACGACAGTTGCTCGCCTTTGCCCGCATTATTCTTCTGAACCCAAAAATTTTGGTATTGGATGAAGCCACAGCCAATTTGGATGCCCTTACCGAAGCCACTGTGCAAAAAGGGCTGATGGAAGTGGCAAGGGAGCGGACCACTGTCGTCATTGCACACCGTCTTTCCACGCTTAGGCACGCCGACCGAATTTACCTGCTCGATCATGGCCGCATCGTGGAACAGGGAACACATCAAGAACTCTTGGCGCTCAATGGATTTTATTATGCCATGCTCCAAAAGTCGGTCATCATGCCCGGCGCGGGTCCGGAACGGCGAGATGCCGTGAATTGACACTCTCAAGACGGGTAGCATATAACCTGTTACCATTGCAGGCGATATCCTTGCTCTTTCAGCCATTGCTTCGGGCTTTCATAGCCGGGAAGGACGAGCGACAGAGCCTGCCAAAATCCATTTTGATGATGAGGATGGGTTAGATGTGTCAACTCATGAACCACTACGTAATCGACGACAGGACCCGGCGCCTGGACAATGCGCCAATTTAAGGCAATCAGGCCATCTTGCCGGCAATATCCCCAACGTGTCCGGTATTCATGAATTTTGACCCGGGAAGGATAGCGTCCCACACGTCGGGCCCAGAAATTGACCCGGGGCAATAACTGCGACACAGCCTGAGTCCGGTACCAACGAATCAGTTGGTTCCGGACGTTTTCCAAGGCAAATTCCTCTCGCCCTGGAATCTCCACAATCAAGTCATTATTGTCCGTGATAACCCGAGCCTTCGATGCTTCGCGAACAACAAGCGTTAATGAGATCCCTGCTAAGAAAAACTGCTCGCCCGATAAAAAAGTCTTAGGTTGGCGATCGCGGTACTTGTGATAGTTCCGCAAAATCCACGGAGTGTTATGCGCAACAAATTCCTGGACGTGATCCAGAGAATATCCGGGAGGCACCAGTACCTTTAACGCGCCGTCCTCCCCAAATTGAAGGACGGCCCTGCGACGTCGGGGGCGACAAACGACTTGGTACACAATCCGTGTCGAACCAATACACAATTCTTGGGACCCCGAGATCTCTTCTCCCGTGGTTCTGCCACTCACCCGCAACCTCATCCCTTCATCTCAGCAATCCGCCTGACTCAGATGCCTTTAGCTCATGATCAAAATCCGACAAACGGATGCCGTGGGCAGATGCTTGTCATTATCCCATTAGTATAGCAGGCACAAGGAAATTGTTCGCCATTCGAATTGCGTCTTTTCTGGCATCAGGACACATCTGTGGCACAATGAGAATAAGCCTTTCCTCACAAATCATCCCGATTGCGCTGGCAGTCCGCGGCCGATACCACTAAAAATGACACGGAGGGTTCTTTATGAATAGCACGCCATCCCCGCCATCTTCACCCCCAAGCCGCCTCACCACCATCAAGGACAGTTTGATGGTGGTGATCCTAGCCGGAATAATTTTGTTTGCCACGGAAAGAGTATTAAGCCGTTTGCATGAAGTCGTTGTTGTTGTACTTTTGTCTTTAACTCTGGTCATCGTCTTAAATCCCTTGGTAAAACTGCTCACTCATTGGGTACCCAGAAACTGGGCTGTTGTCATCGTGGTGGTAACAGCCTTGTTGATCTTCTTCGGGAGCGTGGGAGGTTTATTATCTGTGATCGTCTTGCAATTGCAAGTTCTAGCCAAGCAACTGCCAAGCGACATAGAGCGGTTGACACCTCTGTTCCTCACGTTCCTCAAAAATGCCGGAATTCAGCTAAACATAACTCAAATCAAACACACCGCCCTGCAACACGCCTCCGTGGTATCGACCCAAGCCATTCACGACACGGTACGCGTGTTGAGAGGCATTGTCACAGGGGTAGTCGACACGGTGCTGATTATCATCCTCACGGTATACATGCTCCTTGATGCTCCTCGTATCGCGTCGTCACTCAAGCACCTCATTCCCTCGGATCGCCTACCTGCGGTGCTAGCCGTTGAACAGACTGTGGCTCATGTCGTAGGGGGATACGTTCGAGGACAACTCCTATTGTCTCTGATCATTGGGGTGGCCTTTGGCTTGGGTACCGCCATTATTGGCCTTCCGGATGCGATTACCATCGGTGCCATTGCCGCTGTCAGCGAGCTGATCCCTCTACTGGGTCCCGTGATTGGTTCTTTATTGCCATTGATTTTCGCCCTGTTGAATCATCCCGGAATCCATGTTCCGGAAGTTCTCGTGATGCTGCTAGGTATTCATCTTCTCGAGTCGGATGTGTTGGGTCCACGTATCATGCGGGACCAATTGGGGCTGCATCCCGTTATCTCCATCATCGCGCTCTTGATTGGGGCGACTTGGCTGGGAATTTGGGGTGCGTTATTCGCGGTTCCGGCTGCAGGCATCGCGGTGGCGGGAATTCGCGCCGGATCGGGAGCCTGGCGTGCTTATGCCAATACGGTCCCCAAGGGACCGGAGTCCCTGTAAAGAGTCTGGGAACCCCAAAGCATCCGGTTCGGTGCCTGATGATGAATTTTGGGTGATTCAATTTGCCCTAGGACTTTGGTCTTAGCCCGGCACCCCATCGATGCCAAGAAGGTTATAATCGAAAAATGAACCGAAGATTTGTTCGAGGAGAAATAGCTGTGACACCCACACTAGGCAATTCAGACCGCTTACGGTTACTCAAAACCATTGCCGAAACACTCAACGAGGCCGCCGACATGAACGCCGCCATCCATACACTGTTGCGTCACATCGTTCATTCACTGGGACTCCAAACCTCCTGGATTTTCCGTTATGATCCCAAACGGCTATATTTCGTAGAAATGGGGGCAAGCGGACTCCCCCCCGCGCTGGCATGTCATGATGCCGAGTCGCTCAAATCAGGTTGGTGTGAGTGTCAGGACCGCTTCGTCCGGGGCCGTCTTCACACGGCCGTAAACATTGTCCGCTGCAGTCGCTTGCGTGACGCCCAGGGAGATACTCAGGGCTTGGTATTCCACGCCAGTGTTCCCTTGCGTTCACAACCCGGGTCTAAAGCCTTGGGAATTCTCAACGTGGCATCGCCTGGGAAAAAGCCATTTTCCCCGGAAACCCTGGGCCTTCTAAGAACTATCGGGTATCAAGCCGCAGTTGCCTTGGATCGGTCAACCCTCTTGCTGGAGCAGTCCCGCTATGCGGAACGTTTGCGTTCCCTGGCTGCGCTCGCCAACCAGCTCATCTCGTCATTGGATACCGGCACAATCCTTTCGGAATCCTGTCAACACTTGGTGGAAATATTAGGCTATAGCGCAGTGGGCATCTTCAGTCGCCAGTCTCCAGCAACGCCCCTGGTCAGCCGAACCATCAGCGAATCTTCCGCGGATCAAGGTTACCAGTACGACCAGGTGGCGTCTGTCCCGGTGATGCCCGAAACTGAACGTCTCCTGCTTCCCGATTCCGTGTCTGGTCTCTGGCAAGATATCCCTCAAACACCCTACCGAATTCGCGCCGAAAGCCGACAGATTCGTGCCATTCATCCTTTAGATCAGGACTTGCTCATCACCGCCGCATGGCAAATTGCCGCGGCTCTGGAGAACGTTCAGGCTTACAGAAAATCAAGGGAAGATGCCCAACATCAGACCAGACGCCTTGTGGCATCCCATCTCCACGATTCCGTCAACCAACGTCTATTTTCCGCGCAACTGCTGACACGAAGTGCCGCAGTCATGTGGAAAGCCGAGAAGGACAATCCAAAAATTGAAGAGTTTTTGCAGCGGATCAGTACACAGTTAGCGCACAGTCAGGTGGAAATGCGTCGCCTCATTGGCGCACTCCGACCTCCTTTAGCCAAAGAATGGATCGTCCGGCTTAAAGAGGATCTGTCCCATTTGCAACTGTCCACCGGCGTTACTTTCGACTTGGCCCTGCCGCAAGAACTGCCCGACGATTGGGATCAAGATGCCCTGTATGTTCTTAAAGGCATCATCGATGAAAGTGTCCACAACGCCCTGCAGCACGGAGAAGCCAAGTTTATCGGTATAACGCTGAGCTATGATTGCCACACACTGTTGCTCATAATTCAAGACGATGGGAAAGGCTTTGACCCGGAACATACCAAAGCGGGGTACGGATCTCAGACCACGGACGAACGGGCAGCCTCGTTAGGGGGCACAATGTCCATTGAAAGCCGGCCCGCTCAGGGAACCCGCATTACCGTCTCAGTACCCCTGAACTCTTTTGTCAAGGAATCTACCGTATAAAGTGGGAGCGAGCACTATGACGGTTTCATCTAAATTGAAAATCCTGGTGGTCGACGACCATCCTGTCGTTCGCGAAGGCTTACGAACCTTTCTTGGACTCCTGCCTGAAGTCATCTGGGTAGGGGAGGCACAAAACGGGGAAGAAGCCCTGGCCATGGTGTCCTGTGAACATGATATTGATGTCATCCTCATGGATTTAGTTCTTCAGGGAGACATCAGCGGGATCCATGTTATTTCGCGTTTGAAACAGATCCATCCGGAAATACCGGTGATTGTGCTCACGTCGTATCAAAATTCGGAACGGATTGCCGCGGCGATGAGTGCGGGCGCCAGAGCGTACCTCGACAAAAGTATCGATCCCAGCCGTCTTGTGGATGTCATTCACACCGTACTACAAGGAGATACATCAAACGACCTTTTCACGGCGTCAGCTCTTCCGGCCCCCTTGACAATCGGGTTAACACCCAGGGAATACGACGTACTACAAGCCTTAAGCCGAGGAATGTCGAATAAAGAGATCGCGGCTCATTTGAAGATTACCGAGAAAACCGTCAAAGTACACATGTCTCACATCTTTGCTAAGCTAAGCGTTTATGACAGGACTCAGGCACTCATCGTCGCCATTCGTTGTGGACTTCTCAATTCGTCTTAGCTAATTTGAAAAATTCCCCCCCTTTCCCAGGGGGGATATTACCGGCGGCAGACCGTTCTAGGCGACAACATGAAAGAACGAACTCAATCCCGTGACGATGAGGCCCAGCACCGACCATCCTCCCGCCAGCGCCAATCCTCCCAGGACAACAATAACCAGTTTGTCGACAAAGCTTTGGGGTTTAGACTCATTAGTGTTTCTCTGCGGAATCTTGCTGGCCATTTCTATCCCTCCTCCCACGAAACCAAAGAATCGTACATCCACAACAACTACATATAAGTTCAAGTTAATTGTTTCACAATCCATGATAATTCAATTCATTCCCAAGTGAAAGAGTAGAATATCTATGTTTGAGAAATTTGGTGATATAATGCCCCTGGTGCCGAAATGAGGTTTTGCTATGAAAGATACCCAGCCACACATTGCCTGGCAACTCGATGACAAATCAGCGTCTCTAACCATAATGTATGGTGGCCGAGTGTTAATACACTGGGATCTGTCAAAATGGGCCGCGGTAACTCCCGGTCGACTAGCCGTCAGGCGCGTCATAGCCTGGGATTTCGTCAAGACCTCGCACGACCGGCACCATCCCATGACCTCATGGGATGAAACCTTGGAAAACCAGCAGACGGTTATCCGCCTCTCGGATCGTCTGTCCCGTCACCATATCACACTCACCTTCACGGCTCTTGGATCCTGGCATATAGCCATTAGGATAAAAACGTCGCATCCGGACCAGTTTATACGCATGGTCTGGCTAACCGAAGAAAATGATTCATGGCAAGGCTTTGGAGAGCACACACACAGCATCCGTCCTCCAGCCCGGTTCGACAGTTGGGTTGAAGAAGGTCCTGTAGGATGGGGTTTCCTTTCCCGGATTTTCAAGCATACTCCATGGTTTCCTTTTCCCAAGGGGCCGTATGCGTCCTACGCATCACTGCCGCTATGGCTCAGTTCCGCTGGATACAGTGCGTGGTTCACATCCTTCGAGCGCATACGCTGGAATCTGCAACAAACCATGCGGTCGGCTACTGTCTGGGGTGCGGACACAACGCTCCATGTCATCGCTGGCCATACCCCCAAACAGGTGTTAAGCCGGCAATTTTTGGTGCTCGGTACCCCCTCACCTCCTGGTCCATGGGTCCTAGCACCATGGAATGACAGTATTCAGGGACAGCAATCCGCACTCACTTTGGCACGTTTCTTACGGGAACATCGTATACCCTCCGGAACTCTTTGGATTGAGGATTGGATGGGATCCCATCAAGATGATCGCAGATTTTGGATGCGGCCTTTAACCCACCAGGTCGACACGGACCTTTACCCGGACCTTCCCGACTTGTCGCAAACCTTGCATGCCCAAGGATTCCGCCTTTTGGGCTATTTTTGTCCGGAAATTACGGAAGGCACCGATTTGTATCACCAAGCTCTCAGAGACGACATTCTGGTCAAAGACAGAGTAGGGAATCCCGCCGTCATCAAAATTCTCGGCATTAACCACGGCCAATTGGACCTGACCCACCCCTCGGCGTTCACCTGGATTCATGATCATCTTCTCTATCCCGCTCTTCAGCTCGGGTTTGACGGTTGGATGGCCGATTTTGGGGAATATTTGCCGCTCACCGCCAAACTGTCTGATGGCACTTCCGGAACTGTATCCCACAACCGCTACCCCCTGTTATGGCAGGCCATTCATCGGCAGTTTTGGCGCCAATACCGGCCCGATGACGAGTACGTATTTTTTGTGCGTTCCGGATGGATTGGAACACACCGCCTGGCTCCAGTTGTATGGGGCGGGGATTCGGACACCGATTTCGAAGAAGGCGACGGATTGCCGACCGTCATTCCCGAGGCCCTATCCGCGCAAGTCGCGGGGTTTTTCTACTGGGCAACCGATATCGGCGGCTACATGACCTTTGGGTTAACCCGCCCTTCCACCAAATCCTTGTTTATTCGGTGGGTCCAGGCCGCCTCCCTGTTACCTGTGATGCGCACCCATCATGGTACTGCGGCCCCGCGAAACTGGCGGCTGGATCGGGATTCAGAAACGTTGGAAATATATTCCCGCTATGCCCGTCTACACACAGCACTCTATCCTTATTTTCATCATCTGTGTACCCTTGCCGAACAGATGGGCTGGCCCTTAATCCGGCCGCTTTATTTGGAATTTCCGGAGGATAAGACGTCATGGCGACTGGACCAGGAATTCATGGTGGGTGACGGTCTAGTGGTAGCACCGGTTCTCACCTCTAGCTCTTCCTCTCATCCCATTTACCTCCCCTCCGGAAAATGGCGTTCATGGTGGACCAACAAAGTCTATGAAGGACCGCAATGGATAAGCGAGAACGTTCCTCTGGATCAACTTCCAGTATTTATCCGTGATCCCTTCTTCGTGCCTCTTCTGGAAGGAGTTCCTGCGACGGGGACGGATGCGGGCATCTCCCAGATGGAAGGAGTGGTGGACTCCCTAAGCCCTATTACCACGGGTCCCGGAGTCGGTTTGAACCGGGCGCTGGATTATCTTGCCTTATATCTTTGCGTTTCGAACACAGCCTACCAGAAACTTTTTCGGCTGCCAGACGGCGGATACCTCCGTTTAGAATTTCAACCTCTTCCTCAAATCTTCTCGAAACCACTCCGGCTTCCGTCTCCCGTTTTCTCGGATCATTTTCCGCAATTCGCCTCTTTTGGAACAACTGTTCTCTTGAAACCGGGAGAGAGCCATGAGATTCGCATCAACCACGGGATCATGACTCTCAGCGCCTCCGAAGATAGCCGAAAACGCCAATATATCTTACGCTGGTGGTAAAAGACGAGAATGGAGGTGTTTTGCCATGATTCGGCCGAGATGGTACGCATTGGGAAACCTCGGCAGCAATATCTTCAGCCAAGCCTTTGCGACATTCATCCTGTTCTTCTATATAGACCACCTGCATGCTCCCCTGGCGGGGATAACCATCGCCATGACGATCCAAAGCGTATGGCACGCAATCCTCAACCCCATAATTGGACAAATATCGGACCGGACACGAACGCGATACGGTCGGCGCATGCCCTATATTGCCGCCCTAAGCATTCCCTTGGGCGTGATCTTTTTTCTGCTATGGCATCCTATCGTCCCGAGTCGCTGGTTGAGCGTTTATTTCCTGGTTATGGTCCTGCTCTTTGATTTATTCTATCTTAGCGTAGTCCTGAATTGGACCAGCTTATTCCCGGAGATGTATCAAACCATTTCGCAACGTACCCAGGCTCAATCGCCCCGCCAAATAGTGGGGGTCATCGCACTGTTGATTGGGGTCGCCGCACCCCCAATCCTGTACGGTCACTGGGGATGGTCGTGGATGGGAGCGATACTTGGAGTTATTGGCACTTTAGGCTTCCTGTTATCTCTTCACGGCAGCCAGGAGCGATCTCTCACGGCTTTGCCTTCCTCACGGATTTCGCTTACGGAAAGCTGGAAACTGCTCACAGGATTCAAAGGATTTCGCAGATTCCTATTGATGAATTTCCTGGTACAGCTGACATTGGGATTGATTCCCGCGGTTCTGCCGTTTTATGCCAAATATGTGCTTCACATTTCCCATACTGTCCTGTCTCTTTTGTTAGCCAGCATCTTTGTCACCGCACTGATTGCTATTACCCCCTGGAGTCATTGGATCAAACGTCAGGGATCGCACCGCGGAATTCGCTGGGCCATTGTCTTCCTCATTATTGGACTTTCCCCTTTCTTTGTTCCCAACAACACCGGCGTCTTTTTGGCTGCTGTCCTTCTGGGGGTGGGTCTCGGAGGATTTTTGGTTTTGGCCGACGTCTTGATCGCGGAAGCCATCGATGTGGATGCCCGCTTACGAGATTCCAGGCGCGAGGGCGTCTTTTACGGGATAAACGGATTCATTCTGCGCCTGGGGGTTTCCGTTCAGTCGCTGCTGCTTTATGCCGTTCTCCACGGGACTCATTTCCAGCCTAACAGGACTGGATACGCGCCCATGGCCGTGCAAGATGGTTTTCGAGTCCTGATTAGTTTAATTCCCATGGTTCTCTTGGTCATGGCGTATCTAGTTATTCGGCACCATGATGTGCCTGAAAGCCAAGCAACAATGTCATGACAAAATCGGTTCTAGTCTCGAAAGATCCACACTTGTAATGAAAAATAAAAGTGTGATGTTTCCTGTTCCAGGCCGCGGATCGGATCTTTGTGGTGTCAAGGGGTTGGGTTAAGAATACGACCCGTCGGCAAAAGAGCGAACATAAGAGAACATCCTCCCTATACATATTTGTTGAGGATTTTCAGAGCGGATCCAGCCAGTTGGGAATTGCACAGCTTGATGCATGAGTCTCCATGGGTTTCGACATAATAAAGAACACAACTTATCTGACAAAGGAGCCTTGGTGAACATGGATGACGAATGGCAGAGTGCAGGGAGTGAAAATGCGGCGAATGCAGAGCTTGTTTCTTCAGCTCCCGTGGACGCCAGCGTCGACAGCGAGGAAAGCCGAATCATTTTTCAGACCAAGAGAGTAAATTTGGCGATTGCAGTGCTGCCCAACGCATTTGACGATGCCCGTTTCCACATCGGCGGCATGGATGATCCCCGTATCATCACACCTTTGGGATCGGAAATCGTCCTGAATGTATACAATCAGGATGGGCTGCGCTCCCATGGCTGGAAATTAATTCGCCGGACCCCCCCCTTCCCCAGTCCCGAGAAAGCCGCATCGGACCCGCCAGCCTTTCAGGGTGCCGAAATCTCGCACATTCCCCCCAATGAACAAGGAACGGCGCATTTCATTGTCGATCAACCGGGTGTGTACACTTATATCTGTCCGGAATTGAACGATCATGATATTGGGCTTTACGGAATTTGGGAAGTAGTACCGGGACATTAATACGGACAACGTTGCGGCTTGGCCGCACCGGCCAAAGGAGGCCACGGCACGCCAATGAGGGTTCCTAAGCATCGAACCTGTGGAGGTTCTCTTCGCCCCACCCAATCCGTCATCCAGCTAGCCCGTCTCTGACTTCGTCTGTCAGATCAAGTCATTTCCATAACCGGGGTCAACTGCTTGAAGGATAATGGAGTGGTCCAAAGGGAACGAGGCTTGTAAACGTCATTTTCTTGTGTGAGCGTAGGATGAGGAGCAACCTCATCTTTCTGAGGTGACGGAATTCAGCCGCTCACGCCGCTGGAACCTCGGAACCACAAAATACCGCCGTATCTACCGAGTGATCAAACTTGGCATGGTGAAACCGACGAACATTAAAAACCTTCGCGGTAAACTACTTACTGCAATCCCCCCATAAGGGAACGATGGAGCGCACCGCTGTCGTTGCCCCTACGGCTCGGCCGTTAACCGCCTTTAAAAGACCCTCTGTTTCATACTTCGGCTATTAAAGGGTGCCTCACGGTTTCCTGGGTCACCCTTTCCCTTTCCTCACCAGTCCTTAGCCGACGGCCATTGATTGCCGTCAGTCCTGACACATTCTGGTAAAAGCACGTGCGCAACTCCTGGTAATTTGCCATGGTTGTCTCCTTATCCCTTCTCAACTGTTCTACCGTGTCTATGTCGCCGAGAGAAAACAAATCTATGCAATGTCAGCCTAAGGGCACACCTTGTTGCCTGGTTCCTCGGTATCATGGACGGCTTGATTCCAGAGAACAGACCCAGCATGTAAGCGGCATAGCAGGAAAGAGCATCAAAGTTCCCAAATCGGATGAGTGCTTAAGAGAACAGACGGCGGAATATAACCAAAGCAATAAACAGCACGAATAACGGTATCACGGACAACATCAGCAGTTCCTTAGCGACGATGTAGACGAATGGTAAACCAATGACCACTACAATCCACGAACGAACTGCACGCAATCTCAGTGCAGGATTATGGACGGCGGCTTTAGAAACGCGCAGCGGATACGACCAAAGAGGAAATAAACCTGGTGTTTTGGCCGTTCGGTCGTGCCTGGCGGTTTCAGATTCCAAGGTGTCCGCAAGCAGGATATCTCGGGCTTTTGTCAGAAGCCGAAATTGCGATGCCACTCCACCGCCATCGGGATGAAGACGCCAGCACTGCTGCCGATACGCCTGGCGAATCACATTCTCCGGCGCATTTACCGGAATGCCGAGAAGATCCGCAGCATCTTGCCGGGTCATGGGACAAGTCCTCCTTCGTAACAATTTCTCCATCCATTATAGAATAAACGGAAATTCCCCGCATCCGACCGAGGTCTATGAATTATCTCATCCTTATCGTACTGTATGATAAACACAGCGCAAGATGCTAAATTCCCACATAAGAGAAGAGGGTGCCAGAAAATGTCTTTGTCCGGTTATGATGCTTTTTCGTGGTTGTATCAGCGGTATTGGGACGACTACACAGACATCGTCTGGCCACTCATACAATCGTCCGTATTACCACAAATTGGTTCCGGTTCCCGAGTTCTGGATTTATGCTGCGGAACCGGTAAGATGGCTGCCAAACTCAGCGGACAAGGATTTCAAGTCACAGGGATCGACAATTCCAAGGAAATGATCAAGATCGCCCGGATTCATGCACCTGAGGCTACGCTGTTATGCCAAGACGCACGCCGGATTCATATGGAGCACCGGGTTCAAGCGGTCTTTTCGCTCTTTGACAGTCTGAACCACATGCCGACTCTCGACGACCTGGCCACCGTGTTTGAGCAGGTTTGGTCGGTTCTTAATCCTGGTGGTCTTTTCTTTTTTGACATGAACGGCGTTGAGAAATACGAATCGCGCTGGCCGGGACGCGATGCCATTATTTGCCGCGATCATGTTGCGGCCATATCCACCCAGTACGATCTCAAGACCAGGGTCGCTACCTTTAACGCCGCAGTTTTTCGCTTCGTAGAAGGACAATGGATTCGCGATGATGTTCACTTGACCCAAACGGCATATTCCACCGGTGAAATTCGACAAGCACTGGAACACACAGGGTTCCAACCCGTACGCATTCTCAATGGATCACAAGGCAGATCCCCGGCATCCTTTTACGGACGGCTATTTTTCTGGGCTCACAAACCCGAGAGCGCTTGATAGTTGGTCCCTGAACCGGAAGAACGGGGATTGCCGTGTTCATCGCGTTTCCCCGTCTGTGCAAGTTGCCGTGCGGTCATCGCGTCGATAGCCTCTCGATAATGACGGACAGTTTCCTGACGGGCATCTTGGGTCAACCATTGGCGTTCTGGTAGCGCTGGTGATAACCAAGGGTCCTGACGGTTAAGACAATCCTGCCTCCGTTGATATCTGAAGCAAGGCAAAACATGTTCACGGAGAGTGCCTATAGGGATCGCCTCCAAATCTGCCTCCCCTGCCATCCATCTAACAACAAAACGCACTGAGCCGGCGGTTCACCTCCGGATTGACAGATCCCAAACACGGCCTGAGGGCGATTCTGGGTCATCCGCTCACCCAAAAGAGCCGATTCTCGCCACGCTGTCAAAATCCTGCACGTGCCATGGAACCATTAACCCCGCAGAATCCACACAAAAAGCCAACAATATCGTGCATAATATTGTTGGCATCTAGAGAACCTTTCTACATCAAACAAGGAACACCTGCCGTGCAACGTTTCCGGTGAGGCACTGTTGTGCTTCTTCTCAGGCATCATAAGAATGCCGCGCAAATGGTCGCAACCCGATATCGCACAACACGCTTTCTCCCCCATTTCTGT
This sequence comes from Sulfobacillus benefaciens, assembly GCA_003023725.1. Classification (GTDB taxonomy): domain Bacteria; phylum Bacillota; class Sulfobacillia; order Sulfobacillales; family Sulfobacillaceae; genus Sulfobacillus; species Sulfobacillus benefaciens. The sequence goes on from PXYT01000004.1 coordinate 24,840, forward strand.
TCTGTGTTCTCTAAGTAAGACAGCCACGCATGATATCGAGAGCAGGAGCTATCAGTGAGGTAGATATGCCGAAGGGTTATAAACCGCGTCACTTCCTGATTTCTGGACCGAAGCCAACGTACGTGGGCCGCACCCCTCATCAGTCCCAGTAGCGCTGGAGGCGGGAAATACGCTGTCTGGTTGCCGGATGGGAGGATAGAAAAGACCATTTGGTTACACCGCTCCAAGTGAACCCTACCACCTGCGCTGTTTGTACCGAACGCAGATCTTTGGCGAGAGCCGAATCATGGCGTCTGGTCTGCGACTGACGTCCCTTCACATACCGTTGGTTAATAACGTCGCAGCTTTCCAGGGCCCGAATGAGGTGGAAGGGAGTTCCCAGCAATATCGAAGCTGTCTCATCAGCAGCCAGTTCGCGCTGACGCGAGAACATTCGAACCAAAAGAGTACTCACCAGCCAAGTCAGGGTGATCCCGGCCATAACCAATCCTAACGGATTGCTGGCATTGCTGGAACCCCTAAACGACATAAGATTCCCTAAAATCCACCAGCGCTGTATTAGAGCGCTGAGAATGAGATTCAGACTGCCGGCGACTAAAATCATGGTAATATCATGATGTGCGATGTGGGCGAGTTCATGGGCTATGACGGCATCGAATTCCTCTTCCGTCAGATTATTTAAAAGGGCACTGGTAACAATAATGGCATAGCCTTTCCCCGTCCAGGACCTCACGGTGAAAGCGTTCGCAATCGGCGAAGACACCATGTAGAGCGTGGGGACAGAAATATCTGCCAAAAAAGCCAGGCGTTCCACACGCTCTTGCCACTGTGGATCCAGAGGCTCGCCAGCCTGTTCCATAAAGAGCCGGGGAGAGAGAACAATGCCGCCCAGCATCATTACAACGGCCACGATGACCCCGACCATGGCCTCGAACAACCACGGCCATTGTAGTTCATGGTGAATGAACCAAATAAAGAGGATGTCCAACCCCATAATTCCCGCCAATACCATAAGCATCCGCGATATAAGCGAAAAATCGGGACGCTGCCACGATTTCATGAAACACAACCCCCTTGCTCTTTCTTTGGCCCCTTACCTTGACGAAACAACTTCTTTACCCGTTATTTTAGCAGATTTTTCGGAAAATCGTCATGCCGATCTTTGCCTGCAAGGCAAGGCCGTTACCGAAATGTGATCCAAGCACGGCCGACATGTCGTGTCCGCCGTGCGCCGGAGGGACAGCCTAGATTTTGTCAAGAAACCAGACACCAGCCAGATTCGCCTTACCGGGCTTTTCTTCTCCCTTTTGTCTCTATGTCTCTGTGTCTTTTTTTCTTTCTTAAAGATAGTTTTGAAAAAACTCACTGCGCTTACGGGCAATCATATAGAGTACATCGAACCCCCGAGGCATGTGGCGGGTTTTGGGCAATGCCAGCAACGAAAAATCCTTGTGTTGCGCAATTAATGCATCGGCTAAAAGAGCCGTATGGCGAAAGTGAACATTTTCATCCAAGAGACCATGAATGACCAATAATTTTCCTCTCAGCTGCGACGCAAAATTGTTCACGGACGCTTGTTCATACCCGGCATGATTGGTCTCATCGGTTCCCATATACCTTTCGGTGTAGGCGGTGTCATAATACCGAAAATCGGTCACAGGAGCACCGGCCACCCCGACCTTGAAGACATCGGGTGCCTTCAAGAGGGCACTCAAGGTCATGAACCCCCCATAACTCCATCCATAAATTCCTACGCGTTCGGGGTCAGTGGCGTAATGCTGGTGGACCCACTCTAATGCGGCAAGTTGGTCTTCCAGTTCGACCGTGCCAAATCGCCGATACAGAACACGCTCGAAATCCTTGCCTCGGTTGGCGCTTCCCCGGTTGTCGACTTTCAGCACTAAGTACCCATGCTGCGCAAAGTACTGTGCCGACAAATCCGCTGTCAAGTTCCATCCATTGATAACAAGCTGTGCGTGAGGGCCTCCATACACCGCCACTATCACCGGATGTTTCGATGCCAAGGAGGGGTCTGGGGCATAAGGGGTATACACCGCTCCGTAAAGACGTGTTCCGTTCGCCAAATCAACACTGACAATATCCGGTTTCTTCAGCCCTAGCGCTTCAGCATTCACCGCCTCAGGGCCGAGAAGAATATCCTCCGTGTCCTTGTTTTTAAGCTCGATCAACACCGTACGGGGGCTCATGGACAACGAAGAATATTGATCCACCATCCAGCGAAAATCCGACGACAGAACAGCCCGGTGCGTGCCTGGGAGAGTAGTCAGGCGGGTAATATCGGAAGAGATCAAATCCACCTGATAAATATGGCGTTCCACCGCCGACTCCTTAGTGGCTTGAATCACGGCTTGTCCTCCATCAGGGCTGACCCCCAGAACCCCCGTCACCATCCACTGGCCTTCCGTAACCCATTTTACGGTGGAGCCTTGGGCATCTCGTATGACAAGATGCCGGAATCCGTCCCGGTTGCCTTCGCTTGTGGTTAGGATATCCCCGGAAGGCAGAAAAAAGAGATCATGTGTGACGTTAACCCATTCCGGTGCGGTTTCAATCCACAATATCGTGCGCTGTTTTTCAGCGGGATTATAGCGAAGAACGATCAAATTTTTTTGATCCCGGGTCAAAACCTGTACGATGATATCGTGAGAAGAAGGCGACCAGCGAACATCGGTGATATAACATTCGCCGAACTCGTCCCAATGAATCCAGTCCACTTCTCCGCCTGACAGAGGCATGATTCCAAGACGGGTGCTGGCGTTGGATTTTCCCACAAAGGGGTATGGATGGCGCTCACCCACGAGAGAATCACTAGTGAGATCGGTAATGACATAACGAGGAATTTCTTGTGTGTTGACTTCCTCGAAAGCTATCCATCTCATATCGGGACTAACAAAAAATCCGTGGGCCCGGTCGAATTCTTCCTGGGCCACGTACTCGGCGAGACCGACGCTCTTCTGCGGATGATCGGCAGAAAAGAGGCACCGCTCCTTACGGGTCCTTCTGTCAAAGGTGAACAGCGACTGGTCCCGGACGTAGACAATTTGCTGAGCATCCGGCGTTAAATAAGGATCTTCCACCCCGGCCAAGGAGTCAATGACGTCGTATTCACGTGTGGTTAAATTTAGAACGCTAAGCGCAGACGCGTGAGGAATGAGAACATATCGAGGGGTACCCGATGCAAATTGGTACCCTGTGATGCCTTCCCACGGCATGCGCTGCCGTTCCCGTCTGAGTTCATCCTCCAGTGTTCTTCGTCCCCCTTGTTCAGGGGCTCCGGCCAATTTCTCAGCTTCCCGTGTCGATAAATTGACCGCCCACAATTCTAGACGCGAAGATCCCGGAGGACTCAGCAAATAAGTCAGATGCGCGTTATCGGGACTAAACTTCATCTCCACGGGAACCTGCATTCCCGCCGGGGGCATGGATGCAATATCGTCCCAGCTGATGTTGGCATACGATTTCAATCGGAAAGACTCCCTTCGCCTTCTTGAGCGTCAAAGTTAATAACAGGCCATGAATGACCCGTTGCAGCCATTGCTTCGTGTTCCAGGCAAGACGCCACGACTCCTCACAATGAGATTCGGAACGGGGGAATGGCCGATTCCCCCGTTCCTCGGCGCCCTCTCTTGTCACGCGTCACGTAAATGCTTTATGGTTCAAGAGGGTATTCGTATTCCGCCCTTGCCAACGAGTAAAATTCTTTCATAACATCTAGTATTAACATACAACATAAAGAGAGGAGTTCCCTGCCCATGATTATTCTTTCGAGTTTCCTTGGCAGCCTATTCGCCTTTTTAGTGGTTTGGGCCATTCTCCGCCGTTCGGAAACCATCGCCGTCAGCCATTCCGAGTCCTCCCCTCCACGAGGGCCGTGGTGGCGGCTGGCTGTTCTCCTTCTGATAATGGCTGTGATTGAAGAAGGGGTCTTCCGTTGGCTCATAATCGGTCAAGGTCAGCACATAATCGGCCTGGGACCCGCCTTCATCTTGTCACTCGTCCTCTTTGCCGTCGCTCACCGCCAAAATGGCCCGTTGACATTTTTCACCACCATAAATCTTGTATTGGTAGGACTTATCCTGGGTGTTATTTTCTTGTGGTGGGGAATTTGGGCCGCAGTGGCCGCTCATTTCGGTTGGAACTTCGCCGAATGGATAACCGGCTTTACCATCAGCGGAGAAAAGACCCGATCCCTTCTCCCTGCTCCGCTGGAACGCCGCATTCACGGCTACCCTTATGGTCCGGAATCTCACTGGAGTGCAACCTTGGTAATGATGATCTGCCTCAGCATTCTTATTATTCCTGGTCTCAGCCGAATCGTCGGATAGCCTTGCCAACTAAAAGGAGTGGTTGGCCGCCTCAGAAGGCCACGCCGCCCTGAATGGCACCGAGGCGCCGGAATAGGCATCCAAAGTGCGTGCCAAAAACTGTGGCCGGGTCACCAGCTGTTCAAAGGTTTGGGGAGAAGGGTCCACAAATCTGGCAGCCTTAGTTTCGGTCGAAGTCCTTAAACGGCCTCCCGTCATTTCACCGATAAATATGACCACCACGACCCCGGTTTGTCTATTTTGATACACCCCGCTGACACCCTGCACATTCACTTCAATGCCGCTCTCTTCCTCTACTTCCCGAATTACCGCTTCTTCCAGGGTCTCTCCTTCTTCAACTTGTCCGCCCGGCAATTCCCAGGTATCATGCCGGTGATAAGTCTGAACTAACAGGACTTGCCCTTTAATATTGGTAATATATGCTGCCGCAGCGACCGTATGCTTTGGTATATCCGTGAATATCCTTCCTCTCTGCTTCTGTGCTTCCCCGCTGTCATCCATCATTGGTCAAATCCCTGGTCATCTGGTTCCATGCTACCATTTTTTAAGGCAGTCCTGAAAAATGATTGCACTTTTTGTGCAATCACCAGGACTAAGCCATGCGGAGCCGCGTCCGACTCCGCACCGACCGCCCCCTTAGATCAGCATGCCTAAGTGGTGTAATGAAGACGGTTTCTCTTGGACTCTTCAAATGCCGGAGTGTTCGCCTAATTTTTGTGATCCAGTATCAAAAGCCAGCATCGTTTGACGGGATAGACTTGTTGTATAGGGTGGGGATGTTCATTATGGACCGTGTGGTCCGCGCTCGACTCTTTCAACCCGGTCTTCCGGGAATTTGACAGTGTGCCAGCATTTTCTCTCACCAACTGGTGTCGGACTCATTCTCTATCGCTTTATCCCGAGGCTGCCTTACCTTGATAGTGTATCCCAACGCAGTATGTGGTAAGCTCATGAAAGGCAAATTGAAGCATTGTCGTCCGCACCAAAAAGGGATAGGCCTAAAAAGGGGAGTGGTTATCATGCCGTCAAGGGAGATTTCCACGGCGATTTTTAATGTTTTTATGTTCTTGCTGTTGTGGCGATTTACTATACGCCTTTTTCAGCGCCCCAGGCGTTCCAGGCGCTGGCTGACACAAAATTCTTCTTCCTATACTGCACTGTCTCCCCGTGCAATGTCGTCGCCGTCTCCACTGGAAATTGCACAAGATCGCTATGCTCGAGGAGAAATCGATGCGAAGGAATTTGAACAAATCGTGGATCATCTCTTAAAATCGCGCTCACCGTCGCAAGAGTGGTAAAACGCTATAATTTGGAAGTCACTGGAGTTATCTAACCGGGTTCGTCGCAATTGCCGTTTTGCGAGTATTCGTTTAGTTTTGGTGATAAAAAGCCTCGGATTACTTTCCATTGGTCTACGTCAATCACCGACACCCCGGGCAAGGGGATGCTAAACCATTCCAACAAGCTGATTTTCCTTTGCAAGATGTGAGAGTAGAAGAGGGCCAGAATTCTCGCGTGGGAAATGATGCCAATAGTCTGTTCCTTGTGCCTTTTCACTAATCTCAGAATACAGTCTACAATGCGATCAGTGGCCTCTCGGGGATCCTCGCCAACATACCGTGTTCGATCGGCGCGAGAGAGGACGGATTCCGGCGCCGGAGAGAGAAGAGGGCTGACATCGCGTAAATCAGCCAGCGGCTGCAAAGGAATTCCCGTTATCCGCGAAATAATTTCTCCCGTCTCCCGTGCCTTAAGCTCTGGGCTATGATATAACTTGCCGACACCTCTCCAGTCTTCGCCGCGAGCCAGTTCAGCGGTGCGCAGCGCGCCGGAGAGAGACAAGGGCCACAGTTCCGGAGGAACATCCGGTTTTCGCTCGACATGCCCATGCCGAATCACGAAGAGCTTTGTCGTCATTACTCCCATCCTTTCCTGTCCTAACGGCAAACTGTCTGTGCCGTGGTTGCCAAAAGCACCTCGATCTGCTGGCTTCCCCAATATTCGCTCTGATGCGGCGATCCTCATCTTCCCTTGATGAACCACGAAAATCATCCATACTGAAAACCACCGCAGGCCCCTGAGGATGGATGATCAGATAGCTCTGATATGGGATGAATCTTGATTCTGCGCAATTATTCGTTATTTTACCAAATGTTCGTCATAAAGTCTGTGGCCGCCCGGCTTCGGCCCACATCATGCCAAGACCTTGACATCACCTGGCAGCATGTTAATGTGAGAGTATCGGGATTCTGCGAATGATGCAGGCTTGATTTGGAGGGATTGCCCCACGCTGTGAGACACAGTTGCCGTTCCCGATGTTGTTATTCGGTCAGGGGTAATCCAGTGAAACAAGGAGGTGATATCATTCCATGGCATATTTGGACGAGAAGATTCGCGGGCAAGTCAGCCAATTTTTTCAGGATCTAAAGGACCCCGTGACCATTCAGATTTTTCCGGGCCCGAACAGTGAACTATCTCAGGTGTTTATCGAGTTGTCCAACGAAGTGGCTGATCTGTCGGATCTTGTCATGGTGACACAAACTACGGAAGTGCCACCTTTGGAACCTGGTCATTCGGGCGACGAAAATATTTCCGGGCCTATTGCGATGTTGTTGGATAACAGTGGTCATCCAACCGGAATCCGGTTTGTTGGTATTCCCAGCGGTCATGAATTTGGTGCCTTTCTAGAAGACATTAAGGCTGTTTCCACTCACCATGTAGGACTCAGCGAAGAAGGCCAGCAAGCGCTGTCGCAGATTCAACAGCCTGTTCACATTCAGGTGTTTACCACCCCTACGTGACCATACTGTCCCCGGGCGGTACGCCTGGCACATGAAATGGCACTGCATTCTCCGCATATTGTGGCGGATATGGTTGACGCCAGTGAATTCCCGGATCTGGCGGGAAAGTATAATGTTTATGGCGTCCCCAAGTCAGTCGTCAATGGCAAACTGGATGTGACGGGAGCAGTTCCGGAAAACCAGTTGTTGAAGGTTGTTTTGGATTCGATCGCGTCATAGGATGGATTAGCAATCGGCACCGACAAAACGAGCAAGGCCACGAATGTGCCTTGCTCGCGTTTTTATTCTCGAACGCCCAACGTTCTGGCCAATTTCGGCCGATTAAATCCAACAATAACGGTTCCATTGACAATTATCACCGGCACGCCGGTTTGTCCGGACTTGCGCTGCAGTTCCTGAGCCCCTTGGGAATTTTTGCTCACGTCGACCTCTTTAAAGGGCACCTTGCGTTCCTGAAGGAACCGCTTTGCACTCCGGCAATGAGGTCACGTGGGTGTCGTATAGACGAGAACTGCCATAAAGCCACCCCCATTTTCGCATAAATACCTGGCACATTATACCCCGATAGGTATGTGACCATCAAGACGGGTGCTCCCTTCCATTGCGTCTCATGCACACTTTGTGCATCACTTGTATACCGTGATTAGGACCGAGCGGAGGTGACAGTGATGACGGAAGAGAGCATCCCCTTGTTGGCAGAGTCTTATACCGCGTACGGAAAACAGTCCTTTACCCGCAATTGGGTCCGCACAATGCGTCAATCGGTAGTCATTAACGGCGATAACAGCACCGTCTCCGCCATTTGTCACGGATTGCTGAAAGCCCTGGATTCCCACGTCACCTGGACCCTCTCACGAGCCTTTAATCCCGGGTTACTTTCAGGAATTATATTGCCCAACGAAAAAATTGCGATTATTGGTCATTCAGGACGCCTGAGTCCCTGGACCCAACACACCGTTAGCCATACTCTTATCATTCCCGAAAACCACCAAGCACAGTTGGACGGGCAGGACCCGCAAGTGCCGCATAGCGTCTATCGCCACCTTTTCATTGCCAAAGAATATTTGCAAGATTTGGAGAATCTTTGGACGGGCGTTCATTCTCTGACTGGGCGGATTGAAGCCCTGGAGCACGATCTCATTCGGTCATTGAGTCAGTCTGCGCCACCTTTCTCGTCTTCTTCCGTCGAAACGTACCACGCCTTTCGTTCTTCCCTCACTTCCCGTGGTCCCTTTTCATTTGCACACAACGACGGGGCACGAAACATTAAACGGACTCTCATCGCAAGCCCGCTCGGATCCGGTGTTCCTGCCATGCTAAAACGACTCGGCCAGAAAGCCAGGCAAATGGGATACCGTGTCTTGTTGCTGCATTGCGGACTCGACCCCTCCCACATTGACCACGTATATTTTCCCGATGTATCTTGGCTTGTGAGTCACAACATTGCGCCTCACAGCACAGTTCCAGCCCCCTATGACAAGGTCATTGACCTCACCGACGGCTTTGGCGCCGATTTAAAAAACCTTTCGTTAAAAATCGAAAAGTTCTCCTACCTGTATGCTCAGGCTTATAATCACGCATGGGAAGATTTCTCTCGGGTGCCTGGTTCGTGCTGCCTTAGAAACTACTCCTCTGATGCCGGGTTCTGGATTCAAGAGATTTTATCCTTGGCTCCGCTACAGTCCTTCACCCATAACCGTTAAAAGGGCGCCCATTCATGCCAAACAAGAGAATCCCCAATTCATCATTAAAGAAAACACCCGCCGGGATAATCCGGCGGGCGAAGATATATCTCTACAAAACGACCTAGATGGCGCCAGCGTCCTTAGTTTCCTCCAGCGCATCAAGAACTTCTTCCACATCCTTTGTCTTGTATCCGCTAGCCACGCCCCAGTAATAAAAGATAAGGGAGCCCACGGCAATCACCACAAGATCCAAGGGGTAATGGATAAGTCCCTTTCCATGATTGAAAGGCGCACCAAACACCGACGACCCGTAATAAGACATTCCCAGCATGAAAAGCAGATAAACAATCATCCAGATGCCGGACTTTAGGGATTGCGCAGTAGGCCGCTGAATCTGATCCGGAGCCACCAGAGTAGCAATCCCGTACAAAACCAATCCCACCAGCATAGCAATCAATAAGGGCAGGTTCACTACCCATCCCGTCCAGTAAATAATCAAGGAACCCCCAATAAAGGCCAGAGGAGCGATAATGTGCATTCCGCCCAGTTTCACCGGCCTCTTGGCGTTCGGCGCAATGCGGCGGAACACCGCTGCAGAGACTGGGCCGATAATATAGGTTAAAACAGTGGCCGAGGACACAAATCCGACCAGTTTCTGCCAAGCCGGAAACGGCGCCAAGAACAGTAATCCCATAATTAAAGCAGTAATCAATGCTACATAAGGAATTCCGGTTTTGCTGTCGACCTTGGTCAACGCCCGCGGGAAATAGTGGTTATTGCCGAGTGCATAGAGAACTCGTGTCGTTGAAGCCATGTAGATATTTCCGGTCCCTGCAGGGGACAATATGGCGTCGGCGTACAGAAGCGTGGCGAACCAGCCCAAACCCAGCGTCATAGCCAGTTCGGCAAACGGGGCCGAATAGTTCAGCGTTGACCATCCTTTGGACACTTGAGAAGTCGGCACGCCGCCAATAAAGACCAGTTGCAAGAGAACATAAAGCAAAATGCCGATAATGAGAGAATACACAACCGCACGGGGCACATCACGCTGCGGATGTTTGGCTTCTCCAGCCAGATCCACTGCTTGCCGAAATCCCAAAAAGGAAAACACGATACCAGCAGTCGAAACCATCTTCATCATGCCCGACGATTTGTACGGCATGAAGCCATGAGAACCCAGGTTGCTCCAATGCATCCCGATAAACAAGAAAATCAGCACCGTCGCCGTGGGCATGATGAACTTGATCAGGGTCACCGGGGTATTCACCCGGGCAAACGAACGAACGCCATAATAATTGATGACGAAAAACACCACCATCAAAGCAGCAGCCACCAAAAGCCCCAGCGCGGAAATGTTGCCGTTGGCCGCTTTAAAGGCCGGTATATAGCTTTGCGCATAGGTGACCACACCTTCTGCTTCCACCGACGGTACCGAGGCATAAGCTAAAAATGCCGCCCACCCCATGATAAAACTGGTCAAATGGCCATGAGAGTAATGGGGATAGCGGGCAATTCCTCCGGATTCCGGGATTAACCCACCCAACTCTGCGTAGACGAGGCCGATAAGCATAACGACCACGCCGCCAATTACCCAGCTGAAAATCGCTGACGGTCCCGCACCCTGTGCAGCCGCTTCGCTGGCTAATAACCAACCTGACCCGATAATCGCTCCCAGTGAGGCCATCGTTAAATCGAGAAGAGATAATTCCTTTTTCAGGCCCTTATTGATCAATGGTTTTCCTCCTAACGGTTTAGCTGAATTATTGTGAACAGGAACCCTTGAAATGGAGCCAAATGGAACGCAGTATACCAACTGCGAATAATTAACTTCGACATAACTCTCAAATATCCTGCCTAATCAGATATTTTATTTTAATGCTTGCAACAGTATTTTTTTCCGGGATTTTGTGGTATTCGCGAACTTTTGAGGAATTTTCCATATCGTCCGGGAGCTCCAATACGGTTCATCACTTCGCAAATATGAATAATTTTCCTGGATTGCGGTGCCCAACTTCCGCTATCCCCATCTTGCCATAGTCTTACTGTGTGACCTTTTAATGCCCTGGGAGATTTCAGGCCAGTTCTATACGACTTTACAGAGTTCACCCCAGGTTACAGTAAGGCTGCTATACCTTAAGGGAAAAGCCAACCAAACAACAACGACGTACTGCATTTTGATTCACTGCCACGAGGCATGCCTCCAATATCTTCCAAGTTTCGTGACTTCTACGAGATATTTTTAGTCTTCCCAGCTTACCTACAATCTTGCACACAGCCCGTTCCTCACCGTCTTGTCCGACCACAAACCCGACGTGGTAAAGTGATAGCACGAGATCATTTGCTAAGGGGGTAAAGAAGTCCATGAGAAACAACTTGGATCTATCATTTACAGCACTGATTGTTGTCGATTTTCAAAATGATTTTTGTCCGGGCGGGACTCTGGCGGTATCCGAAGGCGACCAAATTTATCCGGTCGTTCAAGATCTTGTCAATGAGTTTGAAGACCGCCACCGGCCCATCGTCTTTACGCGCGACTATCACCCCTCCAACCATATCTCCTTTGTGAACAGGGGCGGTCCTTGGCCTCCCCACTGTGTTCAAGGAACCTATGGTTTTGAATTTTTTCCAAAACTTCGGATTCCGGATAATGCCGCTCATTTTTTCAAAGGATACCTCAAAGATGCCGACGCCTACAGTGGCTTCGAAGGTTGTCTGGCCACAAACGGTACAATTACCGGGATCACGTTGGAATCGTGGCTGCATTCACAAAATGTCCATCAAGTGTATATCACGGGGTTGGCCACCGACTACTGTGTCAAAGCCACGGCCATCGACGCTACGCGTGCCGGATTCGACACAATCGTCATTACCAATGGCGTCAAAGGAGTCAACGTCTCGCCTCACGACAGTGAAAGAGCGCTCAACGACATGAAGCAGGCTGGCGCATGCCTTTTGGAATGGCCGGCTAGACATGGATAAAAAACCCGCCGTCCTGGTTATCGACTTGCAAGAAGTCATTGCCCGTCCCCGGTCCGCTAAAGATCCCCGGCACCGGGTATTAGCCGCCAGCCAGGCCGTGATCCGCCAAGCCCGCTTACAGTCGGTGCCGGTAATATTTACAAAAACGGTCAGCCGCCCCGACCACAAGGGGTCGATCACCGCGGTGATCGACCGAGATAGGCGCCAGCCTTCATCGCCTGCACAATGGGACTTTGGCGAGATATTGCCCGAATTGGGCCCTTTAGCCCACGACATTGTGGTTTCCAAATTTCAATGGAGCCCTTTTTATGGCAGTCCTCTGGAAATGTTTTTGAGGCGCTTAGAGGTTAACACCTTGCTATTAATGGGAATCCCCACCAATTTGGCGGTGGAAAGTACGGCCCGCGATGCTTATGATAGAAATTACCATTGTATTGCGATTGCGGACGCGATGATGGGAACGACACCTGAAGAGCATCGTTTCAGTTTAACTTATGTATATCCTCGGATTAGCCGGGTTATGAATTCAACAGGAATCATTGCCTGGCTTGCCGCAAAGCATTGAGGGGTGAATCCAATGAAACCGCGTTGTCTGGTTATCCTGGGCGTCCCAACACTGGCCATCATCGTCCTTTCGGCCACCCTTCCGCTTGCGGGGTGGCAATGGGCTGTTGCCCTCATCGGAATTCTAATTCCGTGGGGATTATACTTCAAAAAAACTGGGAAAAAGCCCTCGGCCTTGTTGCAGGAAGACGGATCGGCAGCCACACTCGATGCCGCCGAAACCACCTTCCAGATTGGCCATGCAGCCTTGCCCCATCTGCGACAGGGCTTGAACCGCGAGACCGCGCAGTATATTGCCAATATTATTCAACGCACGGTGGGCGTGGAAGCCGTAGCTATTACGGATACCCATATTGTTCTGGGATGGGCCGGAAAAAAATGCCCCCAGCATGATCCCGGCACATTCTTGTCTCGCACCACCAAGGAAGTCATGCGGGACAAAGTTCAACGTATTTTACAAACCGAAGAACTTCAAGGCGACTATGAAGAATGTCAACTCGGCGTTGTGGTCATCACTCCCTTAGTGTCTCATAACCAGGCAGTCGGTTCGGTCAAGCTCTACGTCGCCGAACAGAGCATGCTTCCCAAACGCGTCGGCCGTTTGGCCGAAGGGATTGCCCAACTTCTATCCATTTTGCTGGAAGTCGCAGAAGTGGACCGTCAGCGCAGCTTAGCCTCAGCAGCCCGCCTGGAAGCTCTTCAGGCTCAAATCCGCCCACATTTTCTCTTTAACGTTCTGAATACCATCATCTCGTTTTCACGTACAGACCCGGACAAAGCCCGGGATTTGCTGATCCAACTGGCGTCATTCTTCCGCCGCTCCCTCTCCCATAAAGGATCCACGGTCCTGTTAAAAGATGAGATCGACTATGTCCAAACCTATTTAAACCTGGAGAAGGCCCGCTACGGTGACAAATTGCGGTACCGCCTGCGTATCCAACCCGAGTCCCTACACCGCTCGGTACCGGTGTTAATTATCCAACCGCTAGTTGAAAACGCGGTAATTCATGGCATTGCAGAAAAGGAAGGATCGGGAATGGTCAGCGTCAGCATCCGCAATCGGGGACGGGACACGATCATTTACATTTCCGACAACGGACGGGGCATTCCTCGCTCTAAACAGCGGGAAATTTTTCAAATGGGCGAGGGGCAAGGTATGGGTCTCGGCCTGTCCAATGTTTCCGAAAGACTGGTGGGCCTATATGGAAACAAGTATCGGTTGCGGTTGCGCTCTTCCGAGAACAAGGGAACAACCGTGCGTCTCGTGATACCCGCTACCGTTCCCCAGGATCTCGATCAATCCGAAACCGTGCGCACGGCTTTTAGTTAATGCGCACGCAAAATTGACAGCTTTTCATCTCTTTTTCATCTCTATAGATGGAGGTTCGCCATGCTTAAAGCGCTTATTGTGGAAGACGAATATCCTGCGCGTCAAGAACTCCGGTTTCTATTGGAGCCATACCACGACGTCATAGAAATCATTGGCGAGGCCCAATCGGCTAAAGAGGCTCTGTCGCTGATTAAGGCACTGGATTACGACGTCGTCTTTTTAGACGTCAAAATGCCGGGAATGTCCGGGGTGGAACTAGCCCGTTTGCTCAAAGAAGACCATCCCCACCTAAAAATCGTGTTTGTCTCCGCCCATGAGCAATACGCCGTTGACGCTTTCACCATTCAGGTGGTGGATTATTTACTGAAACCGATATCCAACGAACGAATTGCAGAAACGGTGAGGCGACTGACCCAAAATGAAGCGGCCGACCATGTGAGACCACCGGTAGACCCTCTGACCTGGGTCCCTTGCGAATCCAACGGACACACCATCCCGGTGAATGTCCGCGACATCATCTTTATCATGGCCGAACACGAGATCATTTATATCTACACCTATCACGAACGCTACCCGACCCGCTTCACCCTGCAAGAGTTACAGGAGCGTCTTCCCCCCGACACATTTTTGCGAACGCACAGGAGTTTTATTGCCAATATGCATCAGGTCAAAGAAATTATGCCCTACTTTAACGGCACTTTCCTCCTAAAAATGAAAGACCGTCAGGGGAGTGAAGTCGTGGTGAGCCGTTCGAATGTCAAAAAAGTAAAAGAGCTATTCAACATTACCTGAATGGTCCGGATGGTCGTGCCACTCACTGGAGCCGTCGGCCCAGTGCTCCTTCTTCCAAATGGGCACTTCGCTCTTCACCCGGTCAATACCGGCTTTCGCCGCGGCAAACGCGGCCTCCCGGTGCGCAGCCGATACCGCCACCAGAACACTCGCGGCACCCACCGGGAGCTCCCCAATCCGGTGAATAATAACCACGTGACTTATGGCAAACTCCTGTTTCATGGCCTCGCCGATTTTCTTTAAATGAGTCTGCGCCATAGTCGGATACGCGTCATAATACAGTCCCAGAGACTTGCGGCCCTCATATTCGTCCCGCACAGTGCCCAGAAAAATGGCCTGTGCCCCTGTTGCCGGATCATCAATCATCGTCAGGGCTTCGGTAATATCGATAGAATCTTCTGTAATAAGATAGTAATCCACCACGTTCACTCCCACCCTTAAGAGTATTGAGCCCCTGGCTGCATTTAGCCCCCGCTGACAGGCGGCACAACAGCTAAAGCGTCGCCCGGACGCAGATTGTATTGCGGATCCACCCATTCCTCATTCACGCTGAAGAGCCATGATTCCAAAGGCTCTCTAAGACCGGTGGACAAATATTGTTGAAAAAACTCCTGAATCGATAGCGGTTCCGGTAACTCATAGATTTTCTCCCGCGCATTCATACGATCCGCCGCGAACGAGAAGAATAGAACCGTAATACCATTATTCGTCACCTGTTTCCGCTCCTTTCCGTTTACATCACTTATCGAAGGAGGCACTCTTAAGGTTGATGTGGCACCGCCATTTTAAGACCATGTTACTTCGTGCTGTGGCATTGATTTGGGCAATCACGCTCTCGTTGACAGAACACCCGTTAAACACGTTCGCCAATACCTCTCTCAGTCGTTCCCCGGTATTCTTAGCTCATCCATGGCGAGTGGGCATAGACTATCCTCTGCTCATCAAAATCCCACTATCCATGAATCTCTCATCACTTTACCATCATATCACGCTGGCGCCGCACGAGAGCTTTATTTTAACACGATTAACTGACCACGAGTTCGCCTTGCGGCCTCGGGGTTTCTGGCCTGGATCCACGCTCATCCGTTGCACGTTGAGCACCCCTCGCGGCGTTGTTGAAACTGTGTTCGACACGGATGACGGCAAAATCTTGCGGGTCAGTCTATCCACTCAGAGCATGGAAGCTTACGAAGGTGGAACCCTTGTCCGGGTCATGCCCGTTTCTACAGGTACCGCCCCCAATTGGACAACCCCGCAAGGCACATTCTATATCTATCGGCGGGTTCTCGATGACCACATGCGTGGTGGCACGCCAGGGACCCAAGACACTTGGGATGTTAGCCATGTTCCCTATGCTCAGTACATTTATAAGGCGGTAGCCATCCACGGAGCTTGGTGGAATCATCACTTCGGCATTCCCCGCTCCCACGGATGCATCCAATTATCGACAAAAATCCACAATTCCCACCCTGCTACCGTCGTCGACAACGCCAAATGGGTCTGGAATTTTACCGACATCGGCACTCCAGTCATAATTTCTGGACAGACTCCGCCGGATCCGGCAAGGGTTCTGCCTTACCCGGAGGAATAATTCGAGTCGCCGACTTGCGCCAAGTGCGCCGCATCATCAACCAGGTAAACACCATAATCGGCGGGGTGAAAAGCTGCATCAAAGTCGTAAATCCAATACCCCAGTAGGGATTAATGTAGTGAATGATGTATAAAGGATTGTCCCTAGTGGTCTCCCCGATGAATCCTCGCAAGATTGCATAATAAAACATCGCCGACCAGAATTGGTAGCCGGGAGGAGGAGTACGGTGGCGTTCCAGCCAAAAATAACGGAGAATTAAAAACACCCCGATAAAAGATCCCCACAATTGTTCCGGCCACCGTCCAAAACCCAGTTCGGTCATTCGGCCCAAGACTTCGTGATTAAAGATGTTGCCAATGCGCACCATAAAAATTCCCAGACCAATCCCCGGAATAGTCCAGTCGACAAGATAATTGAAGGTCAGGGGTTTTTTCCGCAACTGGTACCACAATGCGAGAACGCCGAACCCGACCGCACCGTCATAGGCGAGACCTCCGTCCCAAATCCTAAGAATCTGCACGGGATCCATCCAAATCCATTGGGGTTCGTTCGCCAAAACGAAGACAACCCGCGCTCCGATGACTCCCCACAAAACAGTCCACAATGTAATATTGGACAAGCGGTCAGGATCTTCCCCTAACTGCCTTCCCCGTTCAATAAGGTAATATGAGCCCCCCAAAATAGCCATAACCATAAAAATCCCGTACCAATGCACTCCAATGGGGCCGATTTTAAACGCGAATGGATGTAGTTTCGGAATGTACATAGACTCCCTTCCTTTTGCCGGTTACAAGCCTTGGAACACGCGCTCAGCTACCTTCAGTGTCGACTCTATGGTGGCTTGAGTGTGTGCCGATGATGGAAATGCGGATTCAAACGGTGACGGGGGAAAGAATACCCCCCCTTCCAGCATACCATGGAAGAATTTTCGGTACCGGGCATGATCGCACCGATTGACCTCATCAAAATTGCGCGGGGGGGCATCCGCAAAAAACAGGGTAAACATGCCCCCAATCGTGTTTGCGCTGACCGAAACCCCGTGCGCCCGGCCTCGTTCAACCAGTTGATTTGCCAGTTCCCGGGTCTTTTCCTCCAGCTCGGAATAAAAGCCCGGCTGATGAATTGCTTCGAGCTGAGCCACACCAGCGGCCATAGCCACGGGATTTCCCGACAGGGTTCCGGCCTGATAGACGGGGCCCAAGGGAGCAATCTGCTGCATGTAGTGTCTTTTGCCGCCCAAGGCCCCCACCGGCATCCCTGCCCCAATCACCTTGGCCAAACAGACTAAATCCGGATCGAGGCCAAACAAGCGTGAAGCTCCTCCCCATGCGACCCGAAATCCCGTCATCACTTCATCGACAATCCACAAAGACCCATATTGTCTGGTCAGATCCCGAATGGTTTCCAAAAATCCGGGCGCGGGCAAGATTGTCCCCATGTTACCGGCGACGGGCTCCGTAATCACGGCGGCTATTTCTTCTCCTCTTTCACCAAATACGGCCCTCAAAGATTCCGTGTCGTTATAAGGCACACTCAGCGTCAACGCCGCAAGGGATTCCGGAACTCCTTGAGAATCTGGGATTCCCATAGTGGCAGCTCCCGAACCGGCTTTGACCAGCAAAGAATCCCCATGACCGTGATACGATCCCGAAAATTTGACTATTCGCGCCCTGCCGGTTATGCCCCGGGCCAGACGAATTGCCGCCATCGTGGCTTCCGTCCCCGAGTTCACCATACGTACCATCTCAACACCGGGAACAGCTTCGCAGAGGATTTCGGCCATTTTGATTTCCAGCTCGGTTGGAGTACCGTAACTTAATCCTTTGGACGCCTGCCGAGTTACGGCCTGGACCACGCGAGGATGGGCGTGGCCCAAGATCAGAGGACCGTAACTCATAACAAAATCGATATACCGGGTGCCGTGAACATCCTCTAAATAAGCTCCTTCACCGCGCTCGACGAAAAACGGTTCTCCTCCCACTCCCCTAAAGGACCGGACAGGAGAATTGACACCCCCGGGTAATAGTTCTTGCGCTCTTTGCCAATAACTTTCCACGATTTCGTTCTCCTTGCCACTAAAATAACTCGCTCCGGATTATGAACCACTCGTTTCCTGCATCTCGCCGACGAGGTTGGCCGTCACACATTAAACCGGAAATTTACGACATCTCCATCATGCATGATATAGTCCTTGCCTTCGAGACGCACCAGACCTGCTTCTTTCGCTTGCACCATACTCCCGGCCTGGTCCAAATCGTGGAAGGCCACCACTTCCGCTCGTATGAATCCTCGTTCTATATCGGAATGAATCTTCCCCGCAGCCGTTTTTGCCGTGTCCCCCTGCCGGATTGTCCATGCCCGCACTTCATCTTCTCCGGCGGTCAGGAATGAAATAAGCCCAAGTTTACGATAAATAGCCTGAGCAACACGAGTCAGCCCCGATTCTTTGATACCCAGATCCTGCATAAACATGGCTCGGTCTTGGGCACTCAGTTCCTCCATTTCCTGCTCCATCGCGGCAGCCATCAAAACGACAGGAATTCCTTTCTCACCAGCCAAATTCTCTATGGTTTCCCTATCATCATACTGCCCAGACTGAAAGGCATGGTCATCCAAGTTAATAACCCATATCGCCGGCTTCAGTGTGAGAAACTGATAACCCCGGATCAACCTCAAGTCTTCCTCCGGTAAATCCATTTGCTCCAGACGTTGATCGTGTTCCAATGCATCAGTGAGCCGCTCAATGAGACTCAATTCCTGCCTTAGTTCCGGCGTAATTTTTTTTCCAGTGGTAATCCGAGTCCGCCGTTTTTCCAGTAGATCCAGATCGGATAGTCCCAGTTCCAGTTCCATGTCCTGAATATCCTCGAGCAAGTGAGGAGCCCCCAGTAAATCGGAGGGGAAACCGCGAACCACGTGAACCAAGGCATCGACCATTCTGACATCATTCAAAAACCGGTTGGGCCCGCCATTTTCCGACCGGCTTAGTCCCGGAACGTCCACGACCGCAATCGTTGCAGAAGTTTTCTTGCGTGGATGATACATCTGGGCCAACCGGTCCAGACGCGGATCGGGAATGGGCGCCAGTCCCCGGCGCGATTCCGTTTTACCTGCACCAAAAGCATTGGTTTCAGCCTTTAAGTTCGTTAATAAATTAAATACCGTTGTCTTGCCGGAAAATGGCAATCCAATCAATCCTACATCCACGAAAGGTCCCCCATTTCTTTCCCGATTATACAAAAAGGGACAGCACAAAGAAACCTCACGCCTAATTGGGTGAGGTTTCTTTGCTCATTTTTCCGTGGCCCGGAATCACGACGGTTCTTCGCTGGCAGAAGGCTTTTTCTCTTGACCGGGTTTTGTCACCTCGTCTGCAGAACTTAAATCAATTCCCAGTTCGCGTGCGACTTCACTTTGAAATTTTTCTTGATTAAATGTGGCGAGACGTTTCCTTTGCTCTTTCTCATCTGCCATCTCGGGTCCCTCCTTGGCTGTCTTGACCAATGTTTCAGCCTTAGAGTCTCCCTGCGAATTCACATTTATGCTTCCGAGTAAAGGAACTTTGCTCCTGTCCGTCTATCCATGACCCAAGACTTCCTTCATCTCGTCGTTGATAAATATCCGTGCCTCGATGTCTGCAGATTTGACCAACATCTGTGAAACACTGCAATATTTTTCCTGGCTCAGATGAACGGCCCGCGAAATCTTATCCTGTACATCATCAAACGTTGTAAACCGATAATTGAGGATAATTTTTGTAAAAATTTTCGGATGCTCGGACGCCCGTTCCGCGTCCATGTCCATAACAAAATTGTCCACTTTCACACGCATCTTCCTGAGAATGGACACGACGTCAATCCCGGTGCATCCGGCCAAAGCCATCAGAGTCAGATCCATAGGCCGCACTCCAGAATTTTTCCCCCCGACATCCGGGGAGGAATCCATTACGACGGAATGCCCTGTGGGCGCCGTGGCCACAAATTGCATATCGCCAGTATATTTCACCTCAACGTGCGATATTTTGATCCATCCCCTTCCTAATTGGAATGTTCTGCACGCTCGGAAAGAGACCCATAAGATCCCGTGGTAAAAAACTGTTCGGGTAATGGTGGGTTCGGTTCCCACTGGGGATGACTTTGCACCCTTTCGTCTCGTTCCTCCGCTGTCTTAAAGCAGCGTTGCCAACGGTCACAATAAAGGCACCGGACGCTAATTTCCCGCGAAGGCAAAGTCCTTTGGAGCTGATGGGTCTGCGCCAATTGAATCCGCTCCACAATCCATGCCTTCCACTGTGGATCAGGCAGAAGATCCCACCCCAAACGCTCTTCACTCTCCCGGTTGTCAACAATGAGCCGTCCCATGTCATAGTTCCCCAAATTCACATACAGAGCCAACTGAGCCCAGTGATCAAATACCGGGCCATGTGCCGCAATTTCCCTGAATTTATCATCATGAACGGTCTTGTACTCAACCGCCACAGTCTGGCCGTTTTCCCGAACTACCGCATCGATTCGGCCGGAAATGCCCAATTCTTCGTTTTTTACAGGAAGTTCAAGCCCCACCACCTCGCCCTGCCGGGCGATGCCTGCTTGAAATGTCTTGTGCCATGATGCTCCGGCGCGCATGGCGGCTAAGGTATCGTCGGTCATTATGCGCCCAAATCCCAGCAGATCCATCACCACATATCTCAGGCATCGCCCGGCCAGGGACGGCGCAAACGTTTTGGGTTTTTTCGACCTGGCCGCCGCCACGGCATGTCCTCCTTCCCGTCCCTGAATTTGTTATCTCTTTAGTGATATTGCTGTCCAGGCTCAAGAACTTCCACAATGCTGGAACTCTCAGCCAATAAATCCTTTAAAGCGTCCGGGCTTCCGGTCAGCGCTTCAAATGTCCCGTAATGCATGGGAATGACGACTTTGGGTTCGAGCAGGCCGACGGCATACGCGGCTTCTTTAGGGCTCATGGTAAAATGCCCGCCAATAGGCAGCAAAGCCACATCCGGCCGATACAAGTTCTTGATTAATGTCATATCACCGAAAACATTGGTGTCTCCGGCATGATAGACACTCAATCCGTTTTCCATGGTCACAACAAAACCGCTGGCCTCTCCGCCGTAAATCACCCCGGCACTTGTGGAAATCCCGGAACTGTGGTCGGCGTAAACCATCGTGATTTTAATGTCACCGAATTCCAAGGTGCCGCCCTTATTCATTCCCACCGTTTTGCTCACGCCCTGTGTTCCCAAATATGTAGCAATCTCAAAATTACTGATAACCGGCGCCCCGGTTTTTTTGGCCAAAGCCGCCGCGCTGCCCATGTGATCGAAATGTCCGTGTGTCAAAAGGATGTAATCCGCCTTGTCCCAGTCAAAAAATTTTTGCGGACATTTGGGATTTCCCTCCAACCACGGATCAAAAACGATATATTTCTCCCCAGGAGTTTTCAAAACAAACGTTGCATGTCCCAGCCAGGTTAATTCGGCACCGTCAAGTCCCATGGTTATTCCCTTCCTTTCGCTGCTCACTGGTTTGTTTGTTGTTTGTATCTCGAGTATTTTGACAAACTGTGTCAGACGGTTCAGCATACTGACATTCTCAGTTCCCATGCTGATCAGACAAGATACTCATCTGCCACAAAGCATAAAGTTCCGGCCACGAATATACAAGAGAATCCGCTCCGGATTTCACGAGATCTTCAGCACGAAACGTGTTGTAGCATAATCCTATGGCCAAACATCCCGCTGTTTTAGCCGCCATCATATCATAAGGACTATCGCCTACATACCAGGCATTGTGAGCCGGCACCCCCAGAATTTCAAGCGCATGCTGCAGTGGTTCGGGATGAGGTTTATGGTTCTCAGTCGAATCATAATGAACAATGGTGGCAAACATGCCGTCCAAACCATAAAGTTCGAGACCATGACGTGCCATATCGAGTCGCTTCGAAGTCACCACCGCCATGATCAGCCCTTCCTTTGACCACTTCTGCAGCACTTCTGCGGCCCCCGGAATCACCGATACCATTTGGTCATGATAGGCGTGGTTGTGTGTCCGGTACAGGGCTACCAAACGCTGAATCTCAGGTGGTGGCAGCAAGGGACGCATAACACGGAACTGATCGTCCAGAGACTTGCCAAAGTGCACCATGACTTCTTCCCGAGTCACCCTTTGCCCGAGACCCCGACGGAATGTATAGAGAAAACTTTGAACGATAAGCTCGGTCGTGTCCAAAATCGTCCCGTCCAGATCAAAGAGCAAAGCTTGTGTCACGAAGAATGTCTCCCTCCGGAATTCCATCGTTTGATATAACTTGACTCATCCTCATCCCGAAACCCCTGCTCGGCATGTTCCTGATATAAAGGAAGTGCGCACCTTCCCAGGTCTGCAGAAAACTCCGTTTGCTCGGCCAGTTCAATAGCCAGGCGAAAATCTTTCAGGCGGTTGGCGACTGAAAAACCCGGTGTATAATCGTTTTTCTTCAACCGCTCCAGCATCTTGGTCAGTTCATAACTTTGAGCCGAGCCAAAACTCATCACGGTTTCGATATCTTCCAGACCAAGTCCCCGGTTCATGGCAAATTGCAACCCTTCGGCAGCCGCCATCAAATTCAGTGACGAGACCATATTAGACACCAGTTTGAGAGTCTGGCCCTGTCCGAGCTCCCCAACATGCAGTATTCTCTGACCCATTTGTCGCAAATACGGCTCTATCCGTTCAAAATCTTGCCGTCGCGCCCCGACCATTATCGTTAATGTACCGTTCTCGGCACCTACATCGCCTCCTGTCACAGGAGCGTCGGCCCACCAACATCCCTTGCCCTCTACCAAGCTGGCCATTTCGCGAGTGGTCTTTGGAGAAAGCGTGGAATGGTCCAGAACCAGGGAATCCGGCTGGATTCCCTGCAACACGCCGTGATCTCCCCGGATGACATCACGCAGCGCATTGTCGTCTGTGACCATTATGAGAATCAAGCTGCTGGCCCGAGCCAGGTCTTTCGGGGTGTCATACCATGTAGCGCCCTGATCGACAAGATCTCGACCCTTTTCTTTTGTCCGGTTATAAATATTAATCGGCTGGTGCTTGAGCAGATTCCGTGCCATCCTTTGGCCCATAATTCCCAGTCCAATAAAACCAATACGCTCCTTCAGTGTTTTTCCTCCTTAGCTAGCGTTATTTTCGTATGCTGGGAACCTTTTTGGCATTAAAGCATTTTTAGCCTAAATCTCCGGCCATTGCCAAAAGAGTGCTTCTATCATCAGCATACCAGACCCGTCAACGCAGTAAATGCCGATTATTGTAACCTTAAATCCAGTCTCTGCAAGGCCCAGGGAACCTCTCCTCTTTCTGTTGAGTTGCGTTATAATAACAAAAGAAGTTTAAGGTCCTTGTACTCGATGTTAATTTTCGGTCAGGGAGGAGGATGGTCAGTACGGCACCATCAAAACACCGTTGGCACCATCTCGTTGGAGTCAGTCTCATCGTGTTGACGGCACCAGCGCTGGTAGCGGGTTGCGGTCAAACGCCCGTGGCCAGTACCTCCCACAGTGTTGGCACGAAGACTGCTGTTCTAGGATTATCCGGGATCAAAATGATCCTAAGTTACCAGCCATCTCCTCCTGTGTCTTTGAAAACATTTCATACCAAAGTCAACTTGGTGGCATCCGGGGGGAAGCCTATTGCAAATGCCCATGTGACGATGCACTTAAAAATGCTGGAAATGGACATGCCGATTCAGAATGTCCGACTTAAGAGTGATGGCCGGGGCCAGTACAGCGGACATAGTATATTCTTCATGGCCGGCCCCTGGCAAATGACAACGGATGTCACGGTAAACGGAAAAACTATGAAGGAGTCATTGACGGTCCATGTCGGCAATTAATACAGATCCCTCAACTGACACCCGGCCCGCGATGGTGCGAGCCGTCAGAAACCGGGAATGGCGATATATTGCGTTGATTTTTTCGCTGGCGGGATATGCCGCAGCGGTTTCTTATCCCATTCAGTCCTTGAGCTATCTCGCCGATCGCGGCGGCTGCGTTGACAATCACACCCTGCAGTATACCGGCATTTTGCTGGCGGGATTATTAGGGGGACTGGCTTTGGGACCCTGGGTGCTAAAGTGGTCGGCCAGCGCACTCAGAGCCTTACTGCCCCAGGTTTCCGAGGACCTCCGCTATCGTCGTCTTAAGGCACTCTCCGTGGCATTTATTTTATTGGGAATGGCTATCGACTTTCTGTGGATTGTCCCGTCACTCAATTTGTTTATCGACCGGCATACTCCTTTATTGGTGGAAGTGGATTTGATTCTTTATCTTATGGGTGCCATCGCCGGGTCTTCCTGGTACGTTATTTTGGATCGCCAGTCTTGGCTCGGAATTCTGGTGACCCCGGCCATGTCTCTCATGATTATCGGCAGTGTATTGTCAGGTCACGGATGGTGCTGAGAACAAACAGCCACGGCCAGGGAAAGGGCAAAAACAGCTCTTTGCCGGCTAAAGGGTTAATTAAAGAAGAGGCGAAAGATTAGTTATGAGTGCACTGCTTCTGTGGGCTTTGGGTGTCGGCTTATTACAAGGGTTCTTACACTGCACGGGAATGTGCGGGCCTTTCGTCCTGGCCTTTAGCATGTCGACCCAAAGCCGTTTCGAATCCGGCGGAAAAACTCATCCGCCCCGCCGCGTTATTGAGACTCATCTGGCCCACAATTTGGGACGTATTTTATCCTTCGCCGTTTTAGGAGCCATTTTTGGTTTTTTGGGCCACTTCGTGAACACCGCCGGCCATATCACCGGTCTCGACGCGGCTGCCGGGATACTGGGCGGCGTCATGATGCTGTTTTGGGCCTTCGACGAGCTCAGAACCGGCCACGGAGGCAGCTTCATGGAAAAGTGGTCTCTTTTGCAATGGGGACCGGTTAAAAAAGTTTTCCGCCGGCTCATGAGAACTCGTAGCCCGAGGGAATCCTTTTTTGCCGGGCTGATCCTGGGAATTCATCCCTGCGGCCTGATTTTTGCCATGCTCCTCTCTGCCGCGGCCACGGGCTCTCCCGTGTCCGGCGCGCTAATCTTGCTCGTATTCGGCGTCGGCACCAGCCCTGCCCTGTTAAGCGTGGCCATCGCGGGGTGGTACGGCCGCAAAAGACTGCAGAGCCGAAGATTCACATACCTCGCGGCCGGTTTAATCGCTATAAGCGGTATCATCTTCATGCTGCGGGGATTTGCTGTAAATGGCTGGATTCCGGAGGTGAATCCATGGCTGTTCTAACCTGTCACTTATGCGAACAGCCCGTGTTCACGGAAGTTCCCGGCGACGGTCATGTATTTTGCTGTCACGGATGCCGGGAATTGTGGCGTCTAATGGGCGAGGAAGAGATTCAGGAATTAAAAAGCCGTCCGGGAGTCAACTGGGAAAACTTGCGGGAAAGCATTCAAGTACCCGCCCCCGTGGTACCCTTAAACGCCGATCCGAAGACAGTAACCCTCGACATCGATGGCATGTGGTGTGCCTCATGCAGCATCCTGGTCGAACAAGTCCTGACGCGGATGCCCGGAGTGCTGGGGGCTCAAATTGATTTTGCCACCAGTACCGCGCAAGTTGCGATGGACGGCTCAACCACATCGTCCCACGACGTCGAAAAAGCCATCACCAGGCTCGGTTACGAAGCCAAGGAACGGGAAAGTTCAGAAGACGGGCTAGAGTTCGACCGGGATTTGTCGCTCCTTCGCCGCTTTGGAATCTCGGCGGTGTTAACAGTGTTTGTGATGATGTTTAGCGTTCCCGTTTGGTCGGGATACCTGCCCCAGTTTCCCTTGGCACTGCGCGATGCACTCGAATACGGTTTGTGGGCGCTCGCCACGCCTACGGTGTTTTGGAGCGGCTGGCCTTTTTTGCGCGGTGCCTGGTCGTCATTGCGTCACGGAGTGCCCACCATGGATCTCTTAATTTCCATTGGATCCCTATCAGCCTACGGATACAGTATTTATACCATCTTTGCCCACGGAACTTATCTTTACTTCGATACCGCGACGATGTTCATTACCTTTTTGCTTTTGAGCCGTAATTTGGAAGTCGGCACCCGCAACCGCGCAGCCGGTGTTGTGCGAATGCTGGCCAGACTTAATGTCAAATCCGCATGGGTTGTCCGTGACGGGCGCGAAGTACAGACTAATATTTCCCAGGTTCAGGTGAATGATCAAATTGTCATCCGCCCCGGAGAAAAAGTGCCGGTGGACGGCTCGGTGATCCAAGGCCATTCAGCGATCAACGAATCGTTTCTCACCGGAGAGGCTGTACCCGTGGACAAAGGTCCCAGCGATACCGTGTACGCCGGTACCCTCAATACCTCGGGCCGACTCATTGTTCAGGCTCTGCGAGTCGCAGAGGACACGATTTTGGCCCAGACGGCGCGCTTTGTCAAAGCCGCACAAGGGGCTCAGGGCCAGTGGCGCAAGTTGGCCGACCGGGTATTACGCGTTTTCGTTCCGGCCGTCCTGGCGCTGGGCATTCTCACATTCGGGTATTGGGAACTCGTAGCCAAGGCGGGCATGGCCCCCTCCTTACTCAACATGATCGCGGTTTTCGTAATCGCCTGTCCCTGTGCCTTAAGCGTTGCCACCCCGCTGGCTGTTCTGGCCGGCGCCCAAAGACTCGGAGGGTACGGCATGCTGCTGCGCAGCGACGATGCCTTAGAACGAGCCAGCGATATCGATGTGGTGGTAGTGGACAAGACAGGAACTCTGACCACCGGCCAAATGACCTTAACCGAATTTTGGTCCAGAAAGCCTGAAATCATTCAGTGGGTCGCATCTCTGGAAATTGCGTCTGAGCACCCGGTAGCCACGGCTGTCACCAAACATCTTGAACACGAAAGCATTTCGTATCTGCCCGTTGAGGACTTTACCGAACTGCCGGGATGGGGAATTCAAGGACGGGTGGCCGGCCACTGGATTGAGATAGGGCAACCCGATGGCACGGAATTCTGGCCCGAAGACATGAATGCATTGCGAAGAGGATGGCAGGAAGAGGGGCGAACTATTGCCAAGGTCGTCGTGGACGGAGAAATCGGAGCTATTTTCAGTGTGGAGGACAGGCCCCGGCCCCAAGCCAAAGAAGCTATTGGTAGTTTGATACGCCAAGGCATCGATGTCATCATGGCCACGGGAGACTCTGAGGAGGCCTGCCGGGTCCTCGCGGACAAATTGGGGATCTCCCGCCATTTTTCAAGACAGAAACCGGTAGACAAAGCTGAACTCGTGGAAACACTGACAAAAGAAGGACATCACGTGGCCTTTGTCGGAGACGGAATTAATGACGCCCCGGCGTTGGTCAAGGCCCATTTGGGTATTGCCATGGGAACGGGATCCGATATCGCAATCGAAGCGGGACATCTTACTATGACCCGTCCCAATTTGATGAGTCTGGCCGATACATTGACCACTGGCAAACAGGTCACCCGTATTATTAAACAGAATCTGCTGTGGGCCTTGTTTTACAATGCCTTGGCTTTGCCTGCGGCAGCATTGGGCTATACAGGCCCCTTTATCGCTGCGGTTGCCATGCTGCTGTCATCCGCCTTTGTTTTGGCCAACTCTCTGCGCATCCTCGGATTTTCTCCAAAAAGGTATATTGTCGGCGCGAGTGTGGCGATCGGAGTCGGAACGAGTCTGGCTTTTCTGGCCTGGTTTGGTTTGTAAAGAAAATGGACGTATGGTACCGCGTGACCAAAGAGCATGTCAGAAGCTACGACGAACCTCTGAAATTGCGTGCAGGTGAACGAGTGACGGTAGGCCGGCAGGACACGAAATGGGTCTCGTGGCTCTGGTGCACAAATCTGTCGGGTGTCAGTGGCTGGGTGCCGGAAAGGATACTGGGCCATCGTGACGCTTCAAGCGCAGTCATTACGGCCAACTATAATTCTATCGAATTGACTGTCGCAAGCGGGGAACTTGTTGTTGGATGTCATAGTCTTGAGGGATGGATATGGTGCAAAAACGGGTCGAACGAGGAAGGATGGCTTCCTCTCGAAAATCTGCGACGTGTTCGGGATTGACTCGACTAATTTCAAACAACGTTGCTACACAACATAAAGGAATAAGCATGTCCGAAGAAAATCTTACATAAATGATCTTTCTTTTTTAAATGAAAATGATTATCATTATTATCATTCAGATAATCCCGACGACGCAAAGGGGCAATAACATGTGCTTGCTACCGCTGTAATCTTTGCCAGAGAATCTCTGGAAGCCAGTTTAATCGTGGCCATTATCTTCAGCTACCTAAAAAAGAGTTTTGCCCAAAAACCGTTGTACCGCCAAGTATGGCTGGGAATCGGCACGGCTCTCGTGCTGGATTTCATTTTGGGTTTCGGAATCTGGATCACCATTCATGCCTACAGCGGAACGGTTTTGCAGACCGAGCTGGAAGGAACGACCTACTTTCTGGCCGCTGTTCTTTTGACGGGCATGAGTTTCTGGATGAAGCGTGAGAGCCGCTATCTGAAGCACCATCTGCAAGAAGCGGTCGAAAAATCGCTGCACCGCAACGGATGGGCACTATCTGTCCTCGCGGGTATCACCGTCGGCCGCGAAGGGCTTGAAACCGCAATTTTCGTCTTGGCGCTAAGTTTTCACACAACGCCCTTTTCCATGCTGGCAGGGGCCCTAATCGGGATGACCATGGGCGTCTATCTCAGTTATGGCATCTACCGACTGGGAAGTGTCATTCCACTCAAAACATTTTTCGAGGTCTTTGGCACGCTCTTGTTAATTTTTGCCGCAGCACTCATTGCCGACGGAATCGAAGATTTCCAGCAAGTTCGCTGGCTTCCCGGCGCTCACTGGGTTTTATGGCATACCGCCCTACTTCTCCCAGAATCCAGCGTATTGGGGGATATTCTCCATACGTTTTTGGGCTATGCCCAATCTCCCACGGCGCTTCAAATGCTGGCTTATGCAGGATTTTTGGCCATTACCGTTCCCCTTTATTTAAAAGGCCGTACACCAGCCCCGTCAAAAACAGCCCAGGAATGAGATTTGTGACAAAGGGCTGGCACGAGCAAAAGAGAGCACCCCGGAACAAGGCTGTAAAGTCAAAACATTATGCCGCACAGTGGCTACGGACTGAAGTTCTCTCCGCCAAAATCATTATGACGCATAAGCCAGCTTTGGGCTTCCTCTATCTGCTCACGGACGCGGCTTGTGGCTGTGGCCATAGGTTGTGTCCTTTTTTCTACCAAATCAGATGGGCTAAGGTGCTTCAGCCACTCCGGGCGGATTTCCGGTACGACGTCCTTCAGCCACTTGGCATCCACATCCTGAAATCCCTTGCCGGCGGCTTCAAGAAGGCTCACAAGGCGTCCCACCAAATGATGGGCCTCGCGAAACGTCATGCCCTTCGTCACCAAAAGATCCGCCAAATCCGTGGCCGCGGTATAGTCGTTGCCCAGCCGTCTTAGAATCCGCTCGCGATTGACACGCAGGGTTGTCAGCATGGGGGGCACAACCGTCAACAAGCTGATCATGGTATCAACAACGTCAAACACCGCCTCTTTGTCTTCTTGCATATCCGAATCATAAGCTAAAGGCAGACCTTTCATGGTCGTCAAGAGTCCCTGCATCCTGCCTATAACCCGCCCCGCCTTGCCCCGTGTCAATTCAGCCACGTCAGGGTTGCGTTTCTGGGGCATAATCGAGGATCCAGTGGAATACTCGTCTGCAATCCTGATGTAACCGAATTCCTGACTGGACCACAAGACGAGTTCTTCGGCCAGGCGACTCATGTGAATCCCGGTCAAAGAGGCCCAGCTCAAAAATTCCATCAAGAAATCCCGATCCGATACCGCATCAATGGAGTTGTCATACACCCGTTTCAGGCCTAAAAGCTCCCGGGTCCTCTCCGGATTGGTTGGATAGGGAGTGCCGCTTAACGCTCCTGCCCCCAAAGGCGAACAGCTAGTCCTGTCGTACCACTGTTCTAGCCGATCATAGTCGCGAACAAACATGCTCTTATAAGCCATCCAATGATGAGACAGCAATATCGGTTGAGCCGCCTGCATATGGGTATACCCAGGGATAATCACGTCCAAATCTTCTACAGCTCGCTGTACCATAGCCGCGATCAGAGCATGGAGACCGGCTTTTAATCTGGACCCGACTTCGAGCATATACAGATGCATGTCCAAGGCCACCTGGTCATTGCGGCTGCGGGCGGTGTGCAGCATGCCGCTTACCGGCCCAATAATTTCGTTAAGCCGCCCCTCCACATTCATATGCACATCTTCCCACTCCAAATGGGGAGACAGCCGGCCCGTCTGCCATTCTTCCAGAACCTGGTTAAGCCCTGCAATAATGGTCTTGGCGTCGTCGTTTGCGATAATTTGTTGTTCAGCCAACATCGTAACATGTGCTATGGATCCTTTGACATCAAAAGGTAAGAGACGCCAGTCAAAAAATACTGACGCCGTAAAACGAGCCGCCGTCTCGTCGAGTTGCGTCTTAAGCCTGGGGCCGCGGGCCATGTCCATCAGTGCTCACCTCGCTTGTGCAGGAGATGATGGCGCACGGCCAGGGGCAATCCAAAAAGATGGATAAAACCTTCGGCATCTCGGTGATCATATTTTCCGCCGTCGAATGTTGCTAAATCTGCAGAATATAATGAAAAAGGTGAGCTTTGAGCATGCACTGTGACCATCCCCTTATACAACATCAAGTCCGTTTCTCCAGTGACCACCTCATTGCTTTTGTCGACAAAAGCCATCAAAGACTCCCGGAGCGCGGAAAACCAAAATCCATCGTAAATAAGACGAGCCATCCTCTGAGCCACACTTTGCGCAAATGCCATTGTTTCCCGGTCCCAGGTCAGAGATGTCAAACCCTGATGGGCGGCATAAAGGATTGTTCCGCCCGGGGTTTCATAAACCCCGCGGGACTTCATTCCCACCAGGCGATTTTCTACCATGGTAATACGTCCAATCCCATGCTTTGACCCCAGTCTGTTCACGGTTTCCATCAATTCCACGGCACTCAGGCGAGTGCCGTTTACACTCACGGGAGTTCCCGATTCAAAGCCTATGCGGACCCATTCCGGCGTGTCCGGAGCTTTTGCCGGATCTGTGGTCCAAGTATAGACGTCGGGCGGTGTTCTCATCCCGGGATTTTCGAGTATGCCGCCTTCGTGGCTAATGTGCCAGAGATTCTGGTCCCGGGAGTATGGGCTTGAAGGGGTGGCTGATACAGCAATCCCATGGTCTTGAGCGTAAACCATGGCCTCATTTCTCCCAGTGATGGTCCATTCCCGCCAGGGAGCTATGATTTTCAGATCCGGTGCCCATGCCATAACCCCTAATTCGAACCGCACTTGATCGTTACCTTTGCCGGTGGCGCCATGACTCACAGCCGATGCGCCTACCTCTCGCGCCACCTCCACTAGGTGTTTGGCAATAAGTGGGCGGGCAATGGCCGTACCCAATAAATACACATTTTCATACACGGCCTCGGATTTTAGCATGGGAAAGGCATAATGGATTAGAAATTCTTCCCTTAAATCCTTAATCACGACATCCTGAGCTCCTGATTGCAAAGCTTTTTCCCTGATTTTCTCTAAGTCATCGCCTTGTCCCAAATCGGCACAGAAGGCCACGACACGAACACCATAGTTTTCCTTAAGCCAGGGAATAATAATCGAGGTATCGAGCCCTCCCGAATAAGCCAATACCACTGTGTCGTCAGCTTTGACGCCCTCTACCATCTGTTTTCGCTCCTTCACACTATTTTTCGGCACGCTGCAGAACCTTCGTCATGATCGTGTAAAAGGCATCGACCGCCTCTTCATCTATGATAAGAGGGGGCAGTAGCCTAATCACATCTGGTTTTGGAGCATTGACAATAAGACCCTGATCCAATGCCTCTTTGACTATCCAGGTTGCAGGAGTCCGAACCACGAGTCCCCACATAAGTCCTTGTCCCCGGTATCCTGATACCAAATCGGGAAACTCTTGGTGCAGCAATCTCAGTGTATTTTCCATTACCGGAGCCATCTTGCGGATGTGATCCAGACCCTCGGTGGCCAGCCAGTCCAACACTTCGAGTGCCACGGTAGACGCAAGCGGATTGCCCCCGAAGGTCGACCCATGCTCTCCCGGCCGGAAATACTGGGCCACCTCTTCTTTGGCCAGCATCCCGCCAATGGGGATGCCGGCCCCGAGTCCCTTGGCCACCGTGATAATGTCGGGTTCAATCTTTTCGGTCTGAAATCCGAACCATTCGCCGCTTCGCCCTATTCCCGTCTGGACTTCATCAATTAAGACCAGACATCCTGCGTCGTGCGCCACTTTCACGGCTTGCGACAAATATCCGGGAGGAAGGGGCACCACCCCTCCTTCTCCTTGAATAGGTTCCAGCAACAATCCGCACGGGTGAAAACGGTTTAGAGCCTCTTCCAGCGCCGTAATGCTTCCTGCCTCCACTTCGTGAAAGTCGGGAACCAAAGGGGTGAACGGATCTTGATAAGCGCTCACAAAGGTTGCGGATAAAGATCCCATGGTTCTGCCGTGAAAGCCATTACTAAGGCTCAAAATAGCCGAACGACCTACACTCTTCCCATACCGGCGCATAAGTTTGATTCCGGCCTCATTGGCTTCAGTCCCACTATTGACCCATAATGACAAATATCCCCCGGTGATTTCCGCCATTTTATTGCTCAGATCAATTCCCGGATGATGCCAAAACAAATTGGAGGTGTGCAATAGGCTCTGGGCCTTCTCCAAGGCCGCCAAGACCCGTTTATGACGATAACCAAGGGAGTTCACCCCAATGCCGGCGAGGAAGTCCCAGTAATGTTTTCCATTGTCATCCCACACTTCGGCACCCTGTCCATGACTTAAAGTCACCGGATATCGTCCGTATACGGGGATAAGGTGGTTCTTGCCCATGGCTTGCCCCTTTCCTGTTACCGTTCTTTCGTCGTCCCGCATGGACCGATCCGCTTCCTCACGCCGATAGCAGACGACCTCAAAAAATTCTGGTAGCCGGTTCGTTTCCATAAAACGAACCGATGAGAACTTCTGATACCCCGTGCTCCAGAGCTCCCCATGCTGCCTGCAATTTGGGGATCATGCCTCCTGTAGCTCGACCGGTCCGAATCCATTGCTCAATTTGATGCCGCGACAATTCCCTGACCACGTCAGCGTCATCCTCCGGATTCATCCGCAATCCGCCTGTAACGGTGTAAAATATTAACAAATCCGCTGCAATTGTCGCGGCGACACCTTGGGCTACCCCATCGGCATTGCAATTGAGGATTTCCGCATGATCCCGGGTGGATGCCAATGGCGCTATCACGGGAATCATTCCGTGGGACCAAAACATCTCAACAAATTGGGAATCGACCATGATGACGGTTCCAACAGATCCCAAATCATAAGGAGGCAAATGTTCGGCAGTCATGAAGGTTCCGTCTATCCCGCTCAGCCCCACAGCGTTCAACCCGTGCCGGTTGAGCGTGTTCACCAAGGAGGCGTTGATCTCGCCTCGCAGAATGCGCACAACGTGGCGCAAGACCTCTGGACTGGTAACACGCTGCCCTTGATAAAATTGGACAGGCACCTGCGCCTTTTCGAGACTTTGAGAAATAGCGGGACCTCCCCCATGAACAATGGCCACCTCATGACCCGCCTCTAAAAAATTACGGAGTTCAACAACCCAGGGTGGTGTTCCGCTGACGTCTGTCAGCACGCTGCCTCCGATTTTCATGACGATACGCATGACTATCCATCCTTAGACCCTTAATCAAAAAATCAGGTGCGATAATGGGCGTTGATTTCGACATAGCGTTCCGTCAAATCACAACCCCATGCCTCCTCTACACATGATCCTTGCCCCAAATCCACAATGAACACAACTTCGTGACGGCTCATGACTTCGCTCGCCTTATCTTCGTCGAAATCGATAGGAATTCCCCGCTGGAACAACACCATAGGCCCCATAGTGATTGTCACCTGGTCCACGGAAAAGGGTTCACCCACCGTTCCTATCGCCGCCAGAACTCTTCCCCAATTGGGATCCTGCCCATAGACAGCAGCTTTGACGAGGTTGGAACGCACCACCGCACGGGCCTTCTCGGCGGCATCTTTTCCCGACGCCGCTCCTTGTACCCGGCAACTAATGAGATGAGTCGCCCCTTCGCCATCGGCGGCGATCATACGGGCTGCCTGGCGCAGGAGATGAGTTAAAGCGGACTGAAATCGGGAAACTGCCTCTGGCGTCTCAATGCGAACGTGACTGACGCCATTGGCCAGCATGAGCACGGTATCATTGGTGGAGGGATCACCATCCACAGAAATCCGATGAAAGCTACGATCGACAGCGTGGCGTAACAAAGTGTCCTGCAACGGCTTTTCCAAATCCGCATCTGTGGTGACGAAGGCCAGCATCGTGGCCATATTCGGGTGGATCATTCCCGACCCCTTTGCCATGATGCCTAATCGTACCCGGCCTTCAGGCAAGTCGATTTCTGCCGCCAAAACTTTAGGGACCTGATCCGTGGTGAGAATCGCTTCACTCGCTCCCTTTGCGTCATCCGGGCTATGCCGCTTCCAGTCAGCCAGCAGTTTGTCAATCCCCACGGAAACCTTATCCATCGGCAGCGACACCCCGATAACGCCAGTCGAAGCCACCGCCACAAAAAGCGGCGGCACGCTAAGGCCTCGGGCAATTTTTTCCTGAATCCAAGCTGCATCCTTTTCGCCTTGAGGACCGCTGGCCGCGTTGGCATTTCCCGCATTGACCACGATCGCCTGACACAATCCATGATGAACAGTTTTTCGTGTCAACAATACCGGCCAGGCCTGAACCTGGTTGGTGGTAAACAGGCCCGAAACAACAGCAGGCTTGACGGACCAGATCAAAGCCATATCCGGACGTCCTGGTACGATATCGGCCTCGGCTGCGAAAGCCTTAAATCCCGCCGGGGTATTAAGGGTTCCTTCCAGCCATGTCATATGCGGCAGAACGGGTTCAATAACATCGTTGATCATCGCGATTTATCATCACTCCAAACCGAGTTCCGTAGGCCAGTTCATCCAGCGATTGACGTGCTGCACGGCCTGACCTGCAGCACCTTTTTGCAAATTATCCAGAACCGAATACAATACCAGCGTGCGTGAGCGCTCATCCCAAGCAGATCCCAGTTCCACCCGGTTCGTACCCCTGACTCGTCGGGTGTGTGGTTTCTGCCCTTCCGGAAGAACCGCAACAAAGGTGTTGCGAGCATAACGCTCCCGCCAGATATCTGCGGCATCCCGGGAGGATATCGGGCTGTTGGGAATATAAATCGTTAGCTCGAGCCCCCGTGACATGGGCATGTAATGAGGCTGAAAGAGAACAGTTGCACCGGTTACGCGTTCCATTTCCAGAGTATGGCGGTGCTTGCCTGGTTCGTTGTAGGGTGTCACATTTTCTGCCATCTCGGCCATCATCAAGTCTTCCCGGGGCCCTCTCCCCGCTCCGCTCACCCCCGACTTGCCGTCGACAATGACAAAAGGATATGACAAACCGGGTGCCGTCAACGGGCCCATGGCCAAATAAAAAGCCGTGGGATAGCATCCCGGATTGCCCAAAATGCGCATGTTTGCCGGATAGAACATATTCGGATCATCGGCGTACCCCTGTTGAGACAAAGCAATTAACTCGGGCGCCGGGTGTTCACCATAAACTTTTTCGTACAGGGCCGCATCAGGAAAACGAAAATCCGCGGACAAATCCACGATACGCGCTCCCTGGGAAATCCATTGCGAAAAATATGGCGCCGCTTGTTTCGGCCCCAGGCAACTAAATACCCAACTGGGCTCACTCTTGCCCACATCCTCGATCCCCACGTACTTCTCGGGTCCCTGAGTTAAGAAAGGGAACAGGATGCGGACATCCTCTCCCTGTTGCCGATTCGACGTAAGGGCCACAATCTCGAACTGCGGATGTCTCGAAACTATACTCACAACTTCCTGCCCTGCATATCCCGTGGCTCCTACAACTGCAACGCGCATGCTGTCACCTCAGGAATGATTATACACACGTATGCATTATTATTCAAATATAGAATCGTGCTGTTTGAATTCCCTATGCCCCAGGGATCACCCATGTTCCGCGAGAAGAGACCAAGCGTATCCGTCCCACGGATACTATCCAAATGCAGTTGCGGGTTCCCTTGACAAAGATCTAACGATATGATTAAAACCCCTGACTTGATTGTAAGAGAGTAAATGCCAGCGACCAAAACCGATTGGCCACTCCATGTTCACTTAGGCGCACCTTCTTCAGTTTCCAGATGACGGAAACAGTGTAAATCCCGGGAGGAGATCTGGCTGTGACCGTCATCAAAACCCAGACAGGGAAGGACTATGGCGTCTCACACACAATATCGTGCCATGATATCAATTTTTAGCAGATCCCGGCCATTCAGCTACTCCCTCGCATTGTCGCGACCGGCAGTTAGCCGAATCTCCGCCAAATTGTCCTTATGACTGCCCCCCTCGACTTCTCTCCCGAAATGTCTTTATTTTCTGCGCATCCAAAACCTGTCGCGGCTTTCTTGGGCGAACTCGAACCCCATCTTAGCTTCGGTATTTGACAGTAGCACCGGCCGTGTCCCGAAATTGGCGAAGAGTATATGGCCAAACAGGTGTCCCTTAGAAGCACCAGGGAAGCATGCAGACGACTCAGCCGACAATTGAAATCTCGCGCTTGAGGGCAATGATGGTATAATGGCTACGGAATATCGATCGAAATGAGGGGAAAGCATAAAGATGGCCAACAAACTGGAACTCATTGCTCAACGCACAGCGCTGGTTGTGATTGATTTACAGAAAGGCATTGCCCAGATGCCGGCTGAGCCCCATACTGGGCAATCCGTAGTGTCTCGGGCAGGGCAGCTGGCAGATCGTTTTCGCAGCGTGGGTGCCTTTGTCGTATTAGTTCATGTCGGACCTTCTGAGGATGGGGGTGACGCACTTCATCCCATCACAGATACAGAAACAACTTGGCCAACACTTCCGCCGGGCTGGGATGAAATCGTGGCGGAGTTGGGACCTCAGAAGGGGGATCATGTAATTCGCAAGCGGCAGTGGGGTGCATTTTACGGAACCGACCTCGACCTGCAGCTGCGTCGCCGCGGAATTGATACCATCGTGTTATGCGGCATCTCGACGAATATTGGTGTGGAAAGCACAGCTCGGGCGGCCTACGAACACGGATATCAGCAGATCTTCGTTGAAGATGCGTGTTCTGCTCGATCGTCAGACGAGCACCATTTTACCTTCCAACATATTTTCCCGCGTATTGGCCGAATTCGCTCGACTCGAGAGGTGCTAGACGCTTTGGCATGAGATGGGAGACGCTCTCTTATTGAGATCGTCTTCTCTTATTTGCAGCAAGAAGTCTTAACTCTTTTCTTCAACATGACCGACGTTTCTGGCTTATCTATCGGATTGGTGACGTCTCTCCCCTGCCCAAGACCTATTCAGACCACACGGAACCGAAGTCATCACAAGAAGAATGAGTGAACGATTGGCTCACGGTAGTGACGTGTTTTCGGCTCGGTTGTACGGGAAACGGTCGCAAGAGTTTCGGCACAAGACAAAACCGCTCATCGACGAGATGGCAGGGGGGAAGACGCCTGGCGAGGTTAGTGAAAACGGTAAAGATCGGCATCCATAAAGAACTTCATGCCGGAAAACGGCAAGCGATCTTGGCGACACAAGCTTTATGCAACCAAACGATTGCATTTTACCTGGAATTTTTCGTTGGACATTTAGCCGTGCTGGATGCGAAGAAGACGGATCACCGCAAGGACGGCACACCGTATGAATGGCCCTGGACGAATCAAGAATGGCTCACGTTCGCAGAAAACGCATACACTTCGACACCAAGACGCATCCTGACCCTTTGCATTCGTTGAGGGAAACCTTGCCAAGTGCGCGCACCATGCCTGTCAGCCTTCGCCGTGCGGCTATTAACCATGCCATAGGCACAATGAAATCATGGTATAGCTTGCTCAAATCGTGGGAAGCCACTGATCGCAAAAAACTTCCACCCCAACTCGCTCAGCCGAACGAACCGACCACGGTTGATGCCGATATGGTGGACTATCCCGATGTGGATTTAGCGATTCAACGTCCAGTTCGCCATGATTTTGTGGCCGTGACATTGTTCTACGATGATGCTTGGCAACTCGTGCCACTGCCTGTAATTCTTCATCACCAAGCCCAAATCACGTTGGCGGAATCCCAAGCGGAGGCACGGATCGGCGAAATAAAAAGCTAGATCACAGCGCGCAAGGCTCCAAAAGAGCCGTGGACATCCGAAGAACGAGCAGGAGTTCGTCCTCGAACGCGGCGTGCCTTATCTCTTTCCCTTTATGCCAAACGAGACAAGCGATACCCCGGTGAATGGCGGTTTGCGTTACATGTACCGTTTGAAAAGTGGGTGGATACACCGCAAAAAGCCAAAGTGCAATTGGCGGCCAATCCCGAAATACCGATCGTTACGGTGGATTTGGGTGTCAATCGTTTAGCCGTCATGGGGGCGTTCCTCCACGACAAACTGACGGCAACCCAATTCATTCATGGCGGTAAACTGAATCATCATCGGCATCAATTGTTGAATGTCATTGCGAACAAACACCGCCAAAGCGGTAAGCTTCAAGCGAATGTGAAAGATCACGTGGTTCTCTGGAAAAAAGTGCGAAACATCGACGAGAACGCGGCGCGGCAGGTTGCCCGTCAAATCGTCGATTTCGCCATCGCCTATGAAGCCCCAGTCATTGTTTTTGAATAATCTCTTCGTGGGTACAAGCTGCCCCAAGAACGGATGAGCCGATCAGGGCGTAAGAATCACAAACGAGCCGATTGGCTCCGCGGCTAGATCATTAAAGGGGTGCGCGACCGAGCGTTCCGTAAAGAAGGCATTTTAACGGTCGAGTGCAATCCAGCGTACACATCGAAAATGTGCCCGCATTGCCACACACAAGGCGAGCGAAATGGTCATCATTTGACCTGTCAAAATTCCGCGCACACGGATCATGTGGATTCGGATTTTGTCGGCATGATGAACCTGTACCAAAAGGAGGAGTGGCAAATTCGTCTATCCGCGAAAGAAAAAACGTGCGGATGAACCCAATCCTACGCAGGCGATGGCCTAAAACAGCGCAAGTCTGCCCTTCAGCCAGTGGCTGTTGGGCTCGTGTGGTGCGAGGGGAGTCGGAACACGTCTCTTGGGATAACGGTTTACAGAAATAGCAGATGTATACACGCCGATAAAGGGTCCCGTTCTCAAGCCCCTCCACGCCTAGGCGTGAGAAAAAGGCCAGCCCAACCACAGTAAATGATAATGTGGGAATATGTTATCGGGCAACTGTTGAAACCACGTCAAAATAGTTACGTATCATCATACACCATAAGTACTCGACAGAATCGCATAGCGTTGGGGTCTGCAATGGTTCCGAAAATGGAATCCCGTCTGCCTACTTTATCACTCCGATCCGTCCCAGGCGATCATGCTGGTAGTCGAAAAGGGGGAATAAACGGGAAGATCTACAGTATCGGGAATGATGCCAGGAGTTGGCCAAATCCGGCACTGCTACCAAGAACCCTTTTGCAACATGCGGGGATCCAACAATCCAAGGATTACCACCCGTGGGATGAGGAAGGTCCCAGAGGACGGACTCTTCTCTAGCTGTTGTCACTGTTTTTGTTGTTTGACAGTTCCGATTTTTTCTTCTTCAGCGAAATATCTCCGGTTGGCTCCAGCCTGGCTTCGACAACCTCGTCTAGAGAAACGTCGTTTTTTCTGAGTTCCATATCCAAATCCGGGTTGGACACTCGTTCTCTTTTCATTTGTTGTTGTTTGACATGCCCCTGCTCCACTATCAAGGTCGATGTCCCCTGTGTGATTTTCTCCAACCAACGGTAGCGGACGTTGAGCCACGTCAGCAAATACTGCAGCGCCCCCAGAAGCACGGTAATACCGATAGCGTTCATTAAAGGGGTTTTGCTGTCCTCCATTCCTATGGCTACGGCTTCACCAATCATGATGATCACGGCAAAATCGAAGGGACCCAGTTTGGCCAGCGTCCTTTTTCCCATCATCCGAAAAACCACCAACGCCACTATCCATAATATGGCCGTACGATACAATAATATTAGTAGTTCTATCACCCGATCCTCACCCCTTCCGTGTTCAAACATGACTGGAGGTAGAATTCTCACCTGAGCGCAATGTTATACTAAAGC
This sequence comes from Sulfobacillus benefaciens, assembly GCA_003023725.1. Taxonomy (GTDB): domain Bacteria; phylum Bacillota; class Sulfobacillia; order Sulfobacillales; family Sulfobacillaceae; genus Sulfobacillus; species Sulfobacillus benefaciens. Next base: position 65,204 of record PXYT01000004.1, read on the forward strand.
CATGTCTTGGACGTATCGGCAAATGCGTAAGTGTGATGTCGTGAGAAGAAGAACAACCCGTATGACATCATTACTCCAAAGGGGAACGAGATTCCGTGATCTTGACCATAACCACCACGTACCGCCCGGCAACAGACCTCGGTTTCTTATTGCATAAACACCCGGACAAAGTTCAAACATTCCCATTGCCCTTTGGACACGCCCATGTCTTTTTCCCCGAGGCCGACGAAGATCGTTGTACGGCAGCTTTGCTTTTAGACATTGACTCGCTCGACATCGTCCGCTCCAAGGCACAAGGCCGCAAGATGGCTGGGCACTATGTTAACGATCGCCCTTACACCATCTCATCCTTCATGGCCGTCGCCATAGCAAAAGTTTTTGGCACGGCATTAAGTGGCCATTGCCGAGCAAGGGAGGCTTTGCCTGATCAGGCTATCCCTCTCCAGGCCCATCTGAGTGTTTTGCCGTCGGACGAGGGAGAGCCCCTAATCCGTCGGATTTTCGAGCCTTTGGGCTATGAAGTCGAGGTTCAAAAAACTTTGCTCGATCCCGCATTTGCCGAGTGGGGAGAGGCTCCATATTATGCCGTAACACTACGCGCGGTAATTTCGCTCCATCGGCTTTTGAACCATCTCTATGTTTTAATCCCGGTTCTCGACAACGACAAACACTACTACATAGCGGATGATGAAGTCGCAAAGCTGCTCCAGCACGGCAAGGGATGGCTAAATTCCCATCCCGAACGCGAGACGATCAGTTGGCGGTATCTGAAACACAATTCGCGTTTGACTCAAACCGCCTTATCCCGCATGGCATATGGCTCGCAAGCCGGTTCCTCCCCCGAGGAAGGACCTTCTCATCGGCCGGTGCCTTTGCGTGAGCAACGCATCCAGACAGTGCTAGATGTTCTCAAAGCGAGCGAGGTTTCACGTATTTTAGATCTGGGGTGTGGTGAAGGCGAACTCCTGCGGCATCTCATTCAGGAACCGGTCTTTAACGAATTGGTGGGTGTTGATGTTTCTCTTGCAACCCTGGCCAAGGCCAAAGACCGTCTTCACCTTGACACATTGCCCGAGCGGCAATCCCGGAGAGTCAAATTATGGCATGGATCTCTCATTTACCGAGACCGCCGTCTCGAAGGATTTGACGCCGCGACCGTTACCGAGGTGATCGAACACATCGAACCGGCGCTTTTGCCCGCCTTTGACCGTGCGCTGTTTGAATTTGCCCGACCCCGTGTCGTCATTGTGACGACACCCAACCGAGAATACAACCGCCTCTTCGAATCCCTGGGCCCCGATACACTTAGGCATGCCGACCACCGTTTTGAATGGACACGGCAACAATTCACCGACTGGGCCGAACAGGCCGCCGCCCAGTTCGGCTACCAAGTAAGAATCCAGGGAATAGGCCCTGAAGATCCCGTTTTGGGGTCACCAACGCAAATGGGGGTGTTTCAACGCAAATGACCGTTAACATTCCGGAATTGTCTCTGGTTGTTCTCATTGGTGCGTCAGGATCAGGAAAGACCCGCTTCGCCCAACAACACTTTCAATCCTCCGAAATTCTCTCCTCGGATGCCTGCCGAGCCATGGTTTCGGACGACGAAACCAACCAGGAAGCGACTCACGACGCCTTTGACGTGCTTTACTACATCGCCCGTAAGCGGCTTGAGAGAGGACGTCTCACCGTCATTGACGCCACCAACGTCGAGACCCGGGCCCGCCATTCCCTTATTGCCCTGGGTCGGGAATATCATTTTCTTATGACCGCCATTGTTTTAAACTTGCCGGAAAATGTCCTTATCGAACGCAATAAGATACGAGATGACCGCCATATTCCTCACAATGTCGTGCACCGCCAACTTCGGGCACTCACTCCATCACTGTCGCGTCTGCGCCGGGAAGGATTCCACCAAGTTATCATGCTGTCATCGGAAGACGAAATAGACGGATTTAAGTGGAAACGTCAGCCATTGTGGAACAATAAGACCCACGAACATGGCCCCTTCGACATTGTGGGTGATGTGCACGGCTGTTTTGACGAACTCCAGGCATTGACGGGGAAACTGGGATACCGGTTATTGCGCATTGACGGCCGTTATCATATTGAGCATCCCCAAAACCGGAAATTGATATTTCTGGGAGACTTGGTGGACCGAGGCCCGGGCATTATGGAGGTATTACGTTTGGTCATGGATGGCGTAGATGAAGGCAGTGCTCTGGCCGTCATGGGTAATCACGAATCAAAACTCCTTCAAAAAATTCAGGGACGTGACGTGACCCTCTCGCACGGTCTGAGGCAATCACTGGAACAACTTGACCAGGAGCCGGCTGACTTCACCAAGCGCGTCAAAGACTTTCTGGATAGCCTAGTCAGTCATTATGTGCTTGATGGCGGACGCCTGGTCGTGGCACACGCCGGACTGCCCGAGTCCATGCACGGACGGGGTTCTGCCCGGGTTCGCAACTTTGCCCTCTATGGTGAAACCACGGGAGAAACCGACGAATTCGGTTTGCCCATCCGTTACAACTGGGCGTCGGATTACCGGGGCAAGGCGATTGTCGTCTATGGGCATACCCCTGTTCCCTATCCCCAATGGCTAAACCGGACCCTTAACATCGACACCGGCTGTGTTTTCGGTGGGCAACTGACAGCTTTTCGCTATCCGGAAAAGGAATTGATGGCTGTTCCGGCTCTCAAGACGTACTTTGACCCCATTCGCCCCTTGGGAACGAGGACCGAGAGTGAATCCGTCAACTTGCAGCAGGAACATGACTCCCTGCTCGACATCGCCGACTTTATGGGACAGAAACGGATTCACACCCGTCTAATAGGAGACGTGGTCATTCCCGAAGAAAATACCAGCGCCGCCCTGGAAACATTAAGTCGGTATGCCGTCAGCCCCCAGTGGCTGATTTATCTCCCGCCCACGATGTCTCCTGCGGAAACGAGCACGCTTCCGGGCATCTTGGAGCATCCCCGCGAAGCTTTTTCCTACTTTCACACCCAGGGCGTATCCCATCTCATCTGTGAGCCCAAGCACATGGGCTCCCGGGCGGTTGTCATCGTGTGCCGGGACGAAAAAACGAGCCGCGTGCGCTTTGGAGTCTCCGAGGAGAGCACTGGCATCGTCTACACGAGAACCGGGAGGAAATTTTTCACGTATCCTGAACTCGACTCTCAGGTCCTGGAACGGATCCGCGAGGCGGTTGAGCGATCCGGTCTTTTCACGCTGCTCAAGTCCGACTGGCTGATGCTCGACGCCGAAATTATGCCCTGGTCCCTCAAAGCGGAAGAACTGCTCAAAGAGCAGTATGCTGGGCTGGGGCGCGCGGCACTTATGGGATTTGACGCGGCAGAAACCGCTTTTTCCCGAGCCCAAGAACGGGGCCTGGCCCTATCGGAACTGGCTGAACGCTTCTCCGGCAAGAAAGCCCGGGTGGAACAATTTATTCAGACGTACCGAAGATATTCCTGGCCGGTGCGTGGTATCGGCGACATCAAGCTGGCCCCATTTCACCTTTTGGCCTCGGAAGGGGAAGTGCACAGCGGACGCGATCATTTGTGGCATCTGGATATGATTCGCAGACTAAGTGCCGTGGATCCGGGGCTCTTTCAAGACACCAAGGCCGTTCAGATTGACACGAACGACCAGAAAAGTATTGCCCAAGGCGTGAAATGGTGGGAAGAATTGACGGAGCAAGGCTACGAAGGAATGGTGGTAAAGCCATTGTTCTATATCGCCCGCAATTCCCGAGGCAAGCTGGTACAACCTGCGATTAAGGTCCGGGGCCGGGAATACCTCCGTATTATCTATGGGCCCGACTATACGGCGGATGACAACCTGGCAAACCTTCGACAACGCTTTGTGGGTACAAAAAGGCGCATGGCTTTGCGCGAATTCGCTCTTGGCATTGAAGGCTTAAACCGTTTTGTTGACCGCGAACCCTTGCGCCGAGTCCACGAATGCGCACAGGGTGTGCTGGCGCTGGAAAGTGAAGGGGTGGACTCAAGACTCTAAATCCCTCCATCTCCCCTCTATTCATTTCCCCAGTTTGATCTGTATCTGGACGGTCCAACAACAAAACGGGGTCCTTTTTTAGCGTAGTCCTTTGGCCTTTTATAGATAGAATCTCGAGATCCACAGCGTACTGTCTCCCTTGGTAACAGCAACAAAAAACTCAATAAACAGGGACGACCTTAACATAACCTTCATAGCATGATCATCAAACAATAAAGAAGACATCGTAACATCATGGGTGAGGGTGCTGACATCGAGGGGAAACAGGCAAAAAATATCCACCCCTGAAGAACCACCGGGAAAACCCTTGATGTTTCTCTATCCGTATCCAACACCCGTCAACGGGCTTCGGCGAACTATTTCGGCCTCATAGTGCCCACAAGAGCAAGTATGAAGGGAGACACTATGCTAAAACGTTGGAATCCCCCACTATTCTCCCGGGGTTTGTCTCCGAAGTGGGTGGTATGCATGAAATGCCTAGGATATGGAGAAAGACCCTGTGACAATTGCGAGGGTCAGGGATGCAATCTTTGCGGGCGGGAAGGGCATAGCCTGTGTACCTCGTGCCGAGGGCTTGGCGAAATTCAGGATCGGGATTACGGGCATATCATCTCTAATCCGGCCGGCACACCGTTCACGGAATCGATCGGTGATGTCTTCTAAACAGACTCCATGCAAATTCTGCTTGAGAATAAAGGAAACTCCTTGTGGCAGCAAATACCGGAGACAATCACCGTTGAGTACAACAACCTCGTCGGCGGGATCGCTCCCCATTGAGCAACGGCGAAAAGAGCTCAGGCAGAGAGAATTCGCTTGGCGATTGATCTTCCTTCTCCACGTTTCTGCACACGCCCAAGAAAGGAAACGGAAATTGGACGCGAGATTAACAACATCAATGTGTCACACAAGGAGACTTTTTTGGGCCCGTTACCGGGAACCGGGCAGTTGGTGTGGGAAGACTCAAGCCAACACAGCCGTTGAGACGCACCAACTATGGACGGCCGCAATCAAGCAAACAAACAAACCGCTCCCCCAAGGAGCGACCATCTTCTCTCGACGTGAACGTGTGCAGCCATTAGGAGGTATTACGAATGGGATTAATAGTGTTGACCAACGATGACGGCTATCAGTCAATTGGCCTTGAAATTTTGGCCCAGGCAATAAAAACACTGGGACACGACGTACTGGTTGTGGCCCCTGAAACCAACCAAAGCGGCAAAAGCCATAGTATCAGTCTGAGTCCCTTACACGTCAAAAATTTTAATCAGCATCAATACCGAGGGTGGTGGGTGGTTTCGGGCACGCCGGTTGACTGTGTCCGTTTGGCTTTGTCCGAGTATGGTCCTCAGCAACCCGTTTGCGTTGTTTCAGGCATTAACCGCGGGTGGAACTTCGGCTATCATGTACAGACATCAGGCACGGTCGCAGGTGCCCGCGAAGCGTCATTGCGGAATGTGCCGGGGATTGCCCTGTCAGCTCCGGAAAATGCCTCCTGGGAGAAAATTTTGGCGATGACAGTCTTGCACCTGAATACGTGGATGTCCTACGCCGTCGCTCATCCCGGAATTTATCTCAACATCAATTTTCCTGAATCGGGGCGGGAATGGCATTGGGCACAACCCAAGCCCCGTTCTCCCCAAATACATGTCCACCACGTCGAGCACACGGCGTGGGGTGATAAAGTATCATTTCACTATGACGAGCATAACGTCCTCGCTGCTAAGGATCCTCAAGACTTTACCACCGACGTGGCGATGGTGAGTGCGGGAATTATTTCCGTTTCGGCACTGCCTGCTGTTTCAATGGAAGTTGTTTCTCCCCACTTGGAGAAATCCCCGGCGCACCGGAAAGCGAACGGCACAAAACCGGATCCCCACAGTGTGGCTATTCCCGATACCCCTTAATGTTCCGCTAGATGAGCATGCCAACCAACACACGGGCACTAGGTTCCGGGACTATCGCCCCGGTTCTGCCGGAACAGACCGCTAGCGGATCGAAAGACGGAACTTATGCGTTATTACTATTCGGCAAGAAATCCTGCGAAGACCTTCAGTGACCATGCTGGAACGGATCTCTAATGCATCCGGAATAGCATTTGGGGGGACAAGGTCAACCACTATGACGCGTAAGTAGCCCGTGTGCGACGAATTTTGGCGACAGAGTTGCTCTCTTGGCCTTTCCGCCTTAGTCATCTACTGAGGAAGACATCACCCTGCCCCTGCCATTGAGAACCTAGAACGAGGAAGATTATTTCAACAGTCCCCTTAACCCTAATAAATTTGAGATGGCAGGATCTGGCACTAGAGACACCAGATATCGCAAGCGGTGTTGAACCAGAATCCCTTTGGAGATGGGCAAGTGAGAGCCCGTGTCTCCCGGCTTCTGGTAACCAGCCTGCTCACATTTGACGGCACGTTCGCCAACACGGGCTGCATTCACGCTTCCATTTAGGCCGGGCCCCGCTAATAATGCCAAACGGGGTACGAATCCTCCGTCATTTCCGCCAGATTCCCCTTCATACGATCAATCTTCTTTGGGCACCTTATGGGGACGGCATTACCGAACCCTGAGCTTTGTCATGCAAAACCATATCGTGGACCACATCCATTATGTTACCAAAAAGCCTCGGGAGCACCGGCGATGGGGGGGATGGATGCCGGCACAAATTAGATATTCTGTCGTACAGTGCCCTGTCGATGAGACTAAGGGATATTGGTTGCAACGGCCAATATCTCCAACAGCCAACCCTAGTGGGTCCAAGAGTTCTCGTTGTGACAGAATAAAGTGGTGCCCTTTCAAGGCAACGGCAGCCTCTTAATCTCCCTTATCTCATGATTTTGTTTGATGAAGAAAATCTTTTACACGGACACTTTGACAGTTCCTAATTGTGAGATCCTATTTGATACCCAACACAAGGAAGATTCGATCACCAGAGGAATCCCCGGTGCGGACCTTTGGCACCAGAAATGGGGTATTTGCCGAAAGGCAAATCCGTTTCAGAATACGGCCTACCGCCAATCTGATAGCGTGCTAATGGTAAGGTGCACATGACCAGGACTAACCGTGGAATCCTCTTGTTGGGCTCTATAGAAAATTATGTCACTCCCTATCCGGCGGGACGACTGTCTTCTGGTGAAACATCTCGTGCTAATTTCTGCCATCTTGTGGACTCATTCCGTATCATGTTTTCCGGTCCATCCTATCTCTTGCCTATCACTAGCAATAATTACCAGGCAATTGCACGGGGAGAACGAGAACAACGCACTGGGCATAAAACCTTTCGCTTGTCGCGCAAGTGAAAGCCAGAGGACACGACAGATATAATTGACCCTCGCTGTCACTCGCCTATTATATCTTCCGGCACCCCCTCACCGTCATGATGTTGGGAAGAGGGAAAGCAAGACTGAAAAATATAGCCAAAACCGCGAACGTTCTTGATATGGTGGGGACCCACCTGCTGCGTAATAGAATGAATCGCGGATTTCAAACTGTGCGTCGTCCAGGTTGTGATATGGCGTGATTTCGATTCCTTATTAATATCGACTAGGCGCAAAACTTGTCCCGGGTAGGTAACAAAAATCGCGAGCAATTGAACTGCCCGCGATGAGAGAGACAAAACCTGGCCCCTGTGAGACAGGGCGGGAACAAACTGCACACATGACAGGGGTGCGCGGCACTGGGTCAGGAACTCAGCAGGATCAAGAGACGTCAGCTGCGAAATTCCGGATTGAACGTAACTGGTTAACAATAACACAGGAATACCATGATTCTTGGCCGTTTCGATCACAGCGTCACATTCCTTGGGGTCGGAGAACCAACGCCCCTCGACGGCAAACAAATCCACTTCACGGGAAACGAGCCCATGCAAAACCTGGTTAATGGTGTCAAAGCGCACTAAACGGACTGTTGCCACCGTGGTCGGAAAGAATTGCGAGATCGGTGTCGCACTGACATAGCCTAAGGTAAACGGCTCCATCTTCATCCCCCTCGTCCTGAGGTTTCTGCCCTAATTTGCCCGCATTCCGACAATTTTTCATGGATCAAACTGAAATCACAATCATGGTGCGTCTCTTCCGTAGATGCCATAGTTCGCTAAATCCTCTTGATGCTAACCAGCCGGTCTGTGTCCCTGGTGTATGGGGCTGCAAAGTCCTCGGCCGCTGTCTTCCATGCCGGCGAAGACAGCACATAGCCAAACGTCATGCTCTCATTCACAGTGTCCTGCCGTCCCTAGGAGCGGCCCAACACACTCACCGTTAATGTCGACCCAATAATTCCCAGATAAACTACGTTGGTGGTCCACTGCGGTATCGCCGGATGAATTAGTCCTACAGTAATCATCGCCGTTGCCACACCCAAAGGAATCCGTTTGTCTTCAAAAAACAGGTGGCCGATAAACCTCATCGCCTCTTTCATAGACCCCTCCTCCCCCGCCGGCCCCCGTCCATCCCGGGACGGGGGCCCATTTCACCTGTAAAGTCCTCCGCTACCGGCTTACAAATTTTCCTGCGGTCTTCTCACCGCGGCCTCGGCAGAGGACAACCCGCCTGTTCGTCCACGCGTCCCGGAAAGGCCCTTCACAATCAGAATAAGTGCGATCGAGAACAGCACATAGACCGCCAAAAGGCCCGGATAACTGGCGTCACCCAAGACCCAATGGACACCCACACCCTCTCCCGTCCACAGGGTTCCCAAGGCCGTGAGCATGACCCCGACCACATATTTGATTCCATTTTCGGGCGCAGACGCCAGGGGCCGGCGGAACATCATCCCCAGGAAAGCCACAGCAACAATTCCTGCCGCACTGCCTATTAGCGCATAGGGCATCATATGTGCAATAGAACCAAAGCTGATCACGGCAAAAGCCACTTCGGACCCTTCCAGAACCGTGGCCCCATAGGTTGCGGAAAAAGCGACCCTGTCAATTTCCCATGCCGTGATCCTTTGCTCGTCACGGGAGAGTTTGGATGACATCCTTTCGAATGCCTCGCTCTCATCGCGCAGCGTTTTGGCGCCACCATAGAGTTGAACCGCTTTAACCAGCCAGCGGGAACCGAAAAGAAGCAGGAACAGCCCAATGACGACGTTGAGCAGATGAAGCGGCAGGACGTTTATGACCACCTTACCCACGATGAGGATGACAAGAGCCAACGTCAGAATCCCTGCCAGCAATCCAAAATACGCCGATTTCCAGTTACGGCTCAGCCCTGCGGCCAAAACCACCGTCAAGGTTTCAATAGACTCCACGACTCCCGCGAGAAACGTGGCCAGCAATGTCGATATTACCAACGCTTAGAATCCTCCTCTCAACCGCGGCAGCCGTGCCGGCGCATGACATACACGCTTTCTCCCCACTATTTCCCAAAAATTGGAGCAATCAGATGGCCCGCCGCCATCCCGATGCCGGCAGCCACTGCAGCCACCGCTAAAAACGACAGACCCGAACGCCAGGAACTCTTCCCCGAGGATCGCGCGGTAAGGGCACCCAGCAAAAAAGCCGTCAGTGCCGATAAGACGATGACCCACGGAAAGACCCCTTGGGGATGCGTGGAGAAAAAGTTGGGAATCAGGGGCGGCAGGGAGCCGAAACCGACAGCCAGTGCCATAACTCCGGCATTACTCCATGGATTTTCGAAGTTCTCCGCAAGAATGCCCAGTTCATCGCGCAGCATCAGATTGAGCCACAACTTCTTATCCTTTAAAAATCGGTTGAGAAAAACTTGAATTTCATCCTCGGAAAACCCGTAACCGCGATATATCTGCCGCATTTCATTCAATTCTTCCTCGGGATTTTCCTCTATTTCCCTCTTCTCCCTGAGCACTTGGGCCTGATGGTACTGTACCTCAGTTCTGGTCGACAAATAGGATCCGAGTGCCATGGAAACCACTGCCGCGAAAATGGCCGCGAGTGTCGCCCCCAAGACTGTGCCTTGACCGGCCCCGGCAAACGTCAGCCCGGCCACCAAACCCACCGTGGCAACCAGTCCGTCGTTAACCCCAAACACCAACTGCCGGAGAGTTGTGGCATGAGTGCCATGCCATGATTCATCTTCATACCTCTCAGGATGAAGAGCTGTAAGCTGAGCCATTACATTCTCCTTTTTCGCCAACTTTATCAGGAAAATTTTGATACCAAATAAACTCCCGCGAGCGGATGCTCTTGTTAAGCCGTAAATATCGTAGAGGAGAACCGGGAATTCGCCCCACGTTCATAAAGTTGTGACACCGGATGCTCACCCAATCGGTGTGCACGAAGCAGACATACCAAATGCGGCAACACGCCCTTTATCCCACACATAGTGGCAACGGGCCCTTATCCGTGCTTCCCATAACATTATCGAAAGTGCTCATTAACCTTGTGTTACTGAATGGTTAAGACGCGGTTAAAACATCGAGTGGCATTTGTGTATACCCACCTTCCCGAGACGCCGCCCGACGTGAGCCAGCCGTGACGGGGATTGCATTAACGCAAGGCGCCCGAACAGGGCGGCCCAGCCAAAAATGGAACCCGGATCCTCACCCGGTTTCCTTGTCCCCATCCCACGCTACAAACGCTATGGCTCGTGGTTCACCTCGGTTTCGAACTCCGGGCCATCCTTTGCCGTAGCACCGAGAATAGGGCACCCATCCGGAATTTACAACTGATGACGGGGGGTTCTTGTGCCTAAGTCTTGGGCCATTCTCCTCTCTATCCCTTTCTTAACACGATCGCAACAACGCAATAATGGGGTCATCACAATTCACCTATATACTGGCCGAGAACCATTCAATAACTCCTCATTATTGACTAATTATTGACTGCGGTATGTTCTTAAGGAGGTTTCCATGGCAAGCATTGAGTTTAGAAATGTGTCGAAAATGTTTGGCTCGCAGCGTGTTTTGGCACCAACCCACCTAGGAATTCCGAATGGCGAATTCTTTACGGTAGTGGGACCCTCTGGTAGCGGGAAGTCGACACTGCTCCGCCTTATTGCGGGATTGGAAGTGCCCAGCACGGGAGAAATCCTGTTTGACGGGGAGCGCGTGGACAACAAACCGGCCTATTCCCGCAACGTGGGTATGGTCTTTCAAAACTATGCCATATATCCTCACATGACAATTTCGCAAAACATGAGTTTTGGACTGGAAGCCCAAAAGATTCCCAAAGCCCAAATCAATCAAAAAGTTAAAGAAGTGGCCAAAATCCTCGAAATTGACGGCCTCTTGGCAAAACGTCCCGGACAGCTGTCCGGCGGACAAAAGCAGCGGGTCGCACTAGGACGGGCCCTCGTCCGCAATCCCCGGGTTTTTTTGATGGATGAACCCCTGTCTAATCTCGACACGCAATTGCGCGAACGCATGCGCAAGGAAATTCGGTTGCTTCACGAAACTTTTCAAATCACCACAGTTTATGTGACCCACGATCAAACCGAGGCTATGACCATGGCTGACCGTATTTGTGTGGTAAACGGCGGGGAGATCCAGCAAATTGGCACGCCCGAAGATATATACCAGCACCCGGCCAACATCTTTGTGGCCAAATTCTTCGGGTCCCCCGCCATGAATGTGATTGCGGGACGGCTGGTTCCCTACAAAGAAACACTGGCCTTTGAACCGGAGCATGACCCCGAACGGTTGTCGCCTCTGCCGGCGGATTTAGCTGCCCGTGGCCGCGAACATGTGCTTGACGGCCCGGTCTTCCTGGGTTTCCGCCCGGAGGCGGTTGGTCAAGAAACCTCCGGGACAGCGTGGGAGATCCCGTTTGTGCCGGTTACCATCGAGTCTTTGGGATCCCATTATCAAATCCATGGTCAGTGGTGCGATCAGCCCATTAGTCTGAGCACCAGCATACGTCCGGTGCGGGAACGGCACAAAGTCCTGAATCTGCTGATTCCCTGGACAGACGTCCACTGGTTTTACGAAGATGGTTCCCGTATAAACTTTGCGGCACCCGTCCGGGTCAGGCAGGAGGCATAAGCGTATGGCCCAAGCCCGTTCCCTAACCCAGAATCCGCCACAAAGTGCAAGTGCCGCCCGGAGTGATTCCTGGGGAACCCGGATTAAAACGTCTATCCTCGGATACGGATTGATCCTTCCCAGCCTATTGGTATTTCTGACGTTCTTTTACGGCCCGGCCATATTCCTGGCGTATATCGCGTTTTTTCACTGGAACATTTTCAGCGCCAACAGCACGTTTGTCGGCCTCGGGAACTTTCTCAAGCTGTTTCACCAGCCTGTTTTCTGGCAATCCTTGCTGAATACGGCATACTACGTGGTCGTTCTCGTTCCCGTCACCGCCTTGCTGGCTCTGGCCCTGGCTCTTCTATTGCGTGAAGGTCTTAGCCGCCGGGGCGGGGGAATATCCCGGGCTTTCATTTTTCTACCCCATGTGACACCGGTTGTGGCCACCTCAATCATCTGGGTGTGGATTTTCAACCCGCAGTTTGGCCTGGCGAACACTGTCCTTCATTTTTTGCATCTTCCCGCCCTGAACTGGCTGGAAAGTGTGCACTGGGCACTGCCCTCAGTCATGGTCTACACCCTATGGCATTCGGTGGGGCTTTACACGGTCTTGTTTTTGGCGGGATTGGCTTCCATTCCCCGTTCCGTGATTGAGGCCGCAACCACCGACGGAGCCCATGGATGGCGCATGTTCAAACGGGTGTTCTGGCCCATGCTGGGACCGATAACGTTCTTTGTTGTCGTTCTCGCGTCCATCAACACCATGCAAACCTTCTCACAAATCTACACGCTAACCGGGGGTCCCCACGGCGGGGCGGGTGGACCGGCATTCTCCACCACCACCGATTCCTTGCTCATTTACCAAACGGCGTTCTTGTACCTGCATTTCTCGCTCGCGTCCGCCATGAGCATCATTCTCTTTATTCTGATTATGACCCTGACGCTGATACAAAAATGGGTGGCCGACCGTTTTGTGTTTTACCGTTAACCGACCGCGACTCCCGCAATCGCAATAGCTGCTGGCATTGGCTGGCCAACCCGTCGCTGTGGCCAAGGAGGAACTTTATGCGCAACGCGTTTCGTTTACGAACCCTGCTTCTTATCGTTTTACCGGTGTTGTTTTTCATTCCCATTTATTGGACATTCGTGATCGCTGTGGGGTACCATGGCGCAGCCTATCACCTCCCTCCGGTGTGGACACCCCTGTTCCACTGGGGTCCCATCATCTATGTATTGACCCACACCCACTGGCCCCGCTATGTATTCAATACGGTCGGAATAACGGCGGCCACAATTGTGCTGGTGCTGTTCACCAGTGCCCTCGCCGGTTATGCTCTCGCTGAAATTCCCTTCAAGGGCCACTCCCTCTATTTTCTTCTGGTTATCGGCGTCATGATGTTGCCGCAACAAGCTCTTCTGGTTCCGCAATATGTCGTTTTGTTCCATCTGCATATGCTCAATACCTATGCGGCCATGGTCATCCCATTTGCCGCCAACAGCTCCAGTATTTTTCTGTTCCGTCAGTTCTTCAAGAAAATCCCGGTCAGCTTCCATGAAATTGCCCGCATCGAAGGGGTTAGCACCTTGCGCTACATCTTCCGGGTGGCCATGCCCTTAGCCAAACCAGCGGTAGCCACCTCGGTGCTGTTGACCTTCATCGCCGCCTGGAATCAATTCCAGTGGCCGTTAATCATGACCAACAGCCCGCAAATTCAACCTATTGAGCTGGCTTTGAGTCATTACATGCAAACCTACGAGGCCAATTGGCGGGAACTGGCGTCTGCAGCCCTGATTGCGCTGTCCCCCATTCTCATTGTCTTTGCCTTCACCCAGAAACACATCGTGCAGGCGGTGGCGGGGGGAGATCTCAATGCGAAAGATTAGAAGGAAACGGGCGGCTTGAGGATCTAACGTTCGTGTCCGCCACACCACGGAGTGGGTCCGTGCAATTTCTGAACCTGTCCGACAAAAACACTGTAAAGGATCTGTGATAACCATGCATTTACACCAATTCTCCCGGTTCAAATCGAACCGTCTTATGCTCACGGCGGCCGCCACGACGGCAGCGGCGCTGACCCTGGCCGGCTGCGGAAGCACCCAGGCTCAGGGCGTGAAGTCCTCGTCGGGTGTCGAAACCGTCACACTGTGGGAATCCCATCCCTCCCAGACGCCCGCAGGCAAAACCATGAGCGCTCTGGTGAACAAATTCAACAGCACGCACCATTCGATTCATGTCGACCTTGTCGTCACCAAAGCCAGTCACAAGGCGCTGGGAGCTCTGGCCGCAGGAGACGCTCCGGTTTTGGCCGAGATCAGCCATTATGACGGCAACTTTCTGGCCGCCCATGCCTTGGAGTCGTGGAACCCTTACATGGGTCATGAAATCTCCTCGAGTCTCAAGCAGTCCATGTATCCCGCTGTCTGGCACAACGGTGAGGTTAATGGGCAGCATTACCGTCTGCAGGCGGATGCCAAAGTGAGTCAGTTAACCTACAATAAGGCTATTTTCGCTAAAGTCGGCATTAGTCACGTGCCCACCACCTGGACGCAGCTGGCGCAGGATGTTGCTTTGATTAAAGCCAAGGATCCCGGTGTAATTCCTCTGGCCTGGAAAGATTCTTCGGCGCACATTCTCCCTCCCATGCTCAGCAACGGCGGCCACATCTATAAACCGGGCTCAAATCAAAAGGCCGCCGATTTCCTGTCTTCGGCCGCCCGCAGCACCTTTAGCTATTTCCGCACACTGTATCAAAACAAAGAGATGATTTTCGCCCACGGCACCCAGATTCGGGCCGACTTGGGATCCGGCAAACTGGCCATTGCCGACGGCACGTCCGCCGGATACGACAAGGCCCTGGCAGCTGTCGGCGGAAAATTCCCCGTCGGCGTCTTCCCCTATCCGCAAGGCTCCACGGGTCACCCCTCCAATTTAGTGCAAGGTCTGGGATTTGTCTTGATGAAGGGCCATTCGTCAGCGCAATATAAAGCGGCGGCGACTTTGGTCAACTGGTTTTTCTCACCGAGCCAACAAACCTACTGGGGCGAAAATTCCGGGGATCCTCCGGTCACCAGCGCAGGATATCAACAGATCCCCTCGAGTTTCCTCTCGAGTCATCCGGGCCTGGTGGTAGCCAGTAAAATAATGAACTCCCCATACACGATTTCCCGGCCCATTCCCGATTCCTATAAAGAAGTGCAGGCGTCTTTGGACACCCAGTTTTTCAATATCGTCACCGGACGCGAAACACTTTCGAAAGGTCTAAGCACGTTGGAGCAGCAAGCCAATGGCTACCTGTCAGGCAAATCTGCGCTATAATTCACCATTAACCTCCGGAACCCGGCAGGATCGGAATAGGTTATTCTTGGTTCTTGAAGGAGAGAATATCGACGATGCTAGTGGAAGAAGCTATCTTAGGGCGCCGGAGCGTGAAGGTGTTCGACTCCCGCCCGGTTCCCCGGAGTCTCATCGAGCAGTGCCTGTCACTGGCCATCTGGGCGCCAAATCATAAATTGACCGAGCCCTGGCGTTTCAGTGTCGTCACCGGAGAGGCACGGGCAGAGCTATCCCATCGGGTTCATCAGGACCTCAAGGCTAGTGATCCTCCCATATCGTGGGCTGTGCTTGAGGCAGCCAGCCTCAAGCACCATCGAAAAATCCACAGTGCTCCCGTTATCATTGTGGTCTATGCTCTTCAAGATGACGATTCGCTCCGTTCGCGGGAAAATTATGCCGCCACGGCCGCGGCCATAGAAAATCTGTTGCTGGCGGCGCACTCCTTGGAACTTGGTGCCATCTGGCGAACCGGCTCCATTTTCGAAGGCAGACATGTCAGGGAATTTTTACACAGTCCCCCGCGAAGCCTATTCGTAGGAGCCGTCTATCTCGGATATTCCGCCCAGCGTGATACGCCTCGCCGCCGCACCGAAGCTCAAAGTCACACGTACTGGGTACCTGTGAGTGACACTGCTCCCGATTGATTCTTGAAAGATCTAAAACGCCCCAAGAATCAAATTCTTGTCGCAGCGGCGCTCAGCCAATTCGTATCACCCATGCCTATGGCATAGACCAAAACAGAGATAGTGAACACCGCTCCCTCTCTTTCGGTCTATGTTTTTTATATTCTTCCTTGGATGCCGTTAACCCTTCATTATGGCTTGAAACATCATTCATTGGCTTCGGAAAAAGTTCAGGAGTTCTTCAGCCGAAGCCCGTAGTGGAAATTCCCGGGAAAGAGTACTCTTTAAGAGACGTCATCCTCCAAAGTTAAGGCGTCCAACTTCGATGCAGATGATATAGATCCTAACAATATATGTTCATAACTTACGGGAACTTACGGGGTGAAGCCATGATTCAGCAACCCGCGTCCGGACGCGTGATCCGACGCAAGATACCGTATCCGCGCGTATTTTTGTTGGGCGGCGGAACGATTCTCATTTTAGCAGCTCTCACGTATTACGTCATCCGCGGCAGCCAACCCCCGGCACCGGCCAAATATTTAAGCGCGCCGGTGCGGATTGGATCGTTGTCGGAGACCGATTCGGCCACCGGGGAAGTGGTGCCGGGCAATACCTTTACTGTGTCTACCCCCGCCAATGCCACCTTGCAGCAACTCAATGTCCACTATGGTCAGCAAGTGGCGTCTGGCACCGTTCTGGCAACTTTCAGCGACCCCGCTTTGGCCAGTGAAGTGGCCTCGCAAGAGGCGACGGTGCTCAATGATCAAAATCAGGTCAGCGAGCTGGCGTCGCCAATTTATACCGCATCCCAGCAGGCGGCTTTGGCTCAGCTTCGGGACAATTTAAGCCAGGCTCAGGCGCAATGGACGGCGGACAAATCCGCCGGGACCGTCATGGCTCCGACTACGGGAACCCTCAGCCAAATTCTCCCTGTGGGCAGCATCGTTAACCAAGGACAGACGGTGGCCACCATATCCGGGAAAAACATTCCTGCTCCCCTCTCCGGCACGGTGCAAAGCGTCAACGCCGAAACCGGAGCGTTCGTCCACGCCGCCTCCCCTCTTCTCGTTCTCTCATCGCCTCAGTTGACAGCCAAAGTACTGGGTGACGAAAGTCAGATCGCCAATATCCAGTCACAGTTGGACAAAGCTGAACTCCAGGACAGCCCCGCGCAACTGTCCACCCAACTGGCGCAAGCCAGAGCCCAATTGCAGAGAAACCAAGAAACCCTGACCCAAGAACAGCAGGCACTGGCGGGATTGACCGTCAAAGCGCCGTTTTCGGGACAAATCGTCTCTCTCAACACCTCATCGGGCACGGGTAAATTACTCACTCTCGACAGCGCTTCCTTGATGGTCAGTGTTCCCATCCCCGAAACCCAGATTAATGCGATCCACACCAACCAAAGGGTAGCCGTGTCCTTGCCCGCCCTGCCGGGCCAGGCGACCACGGGCCAGGTTCAAACCATTGCCCCCGTGGGCACTTACAGCAATGGGGTGTCGACCTATCCGGTTAGCATCGCTCTGAGTGACCCGGCGGGGATTCGTTACGGCATGACGGCTCAGGTCTCCATCGTCGTTAAAAGCGTGCAGCACGCCATGTTGGTGCCTTTGGCCGCCATTCACAGCAAAGGCTCCCATAATTTTGTACAGACGCTGGGACCAAATAATCAACTCACGCGAGTCCCTGTTCACATCATATTGGAAAACGCCACTCAGGCCGCAGTTAAATCGCGAAAGCTCTCGCCCTCCAGTCATGTCGTTACGGCCACCCTCACTTCCACCAGCGGCAAACTTCACTTAAAGGCCAAAGGGCGAGCCCTTCATCACAAGGGCCCTAAGGGCAAAAAAGGCGGGAAAGGCGGAAAAGGCGGGCTATGATCCAGATCACCAACGTGATTAAAGACTATACCCTGGCCTCACAGGTTTACCGGGTCTTAAACGGCATTACCTTTACCATTCCGGAAGGCATGCTGGCAGCCATTGTGGGACCATCCGGTTCGGGAAAAACCACATTACTTAATATCCTGGGAGGTCTTGATAGTCCCACCGCCGGGGAATATCTCTTAAATGGCCGGGATGTCAGTCATTTCGATCCGGATGAGTGGGCTCATGAACGGAATCATACCATTGGATTCGTCTTTCAGTCGTTCCAACTCATCCCGTCTCTGTCAGCGCGCGACAACGTCGCCCTGCCCTTAGTTTACCGAGGGGTTCCGGCACGCATCCGGCGCATTCAGGCCGACGAAGGACTGGAACGGGTTGGCCTTGGGCACCGCAAGCATCATCGCCCCGCTCAGCTGTCCGGAGGACAGCAGCAACGCGTGGCCATCGCCCGGGCACTCGTGGGAGATCCTCCCGTGCTTCTGGCCGATGAACCCACAGGCAATCTGGATCATGCCACGGGACTCGAAATTTTGGAAATTCTGCGCCAGTTGAGCGAGCAGGGTAAAACCGTCGTGATTGTGACGCATAGTGCGGAAGTTGCGCAGGTGTGCCGGCAGGTTATTGAGGTTCAAGACGGACATATCGTCACCAACACCCTGGAAATGGAGCAGAAGGTATGACGTGGAGCGACGGCTTTAGTCTGGCTTTTCACGGAATGATCAGCAACAAACTGCGTGCGGTTCTAACTATGCTCGGCGTCATTATTGGCGTGGCGGCGGTCATTGTGTTGGTGGCCATCGGCCAAGGCGCCGCCTCCATCGTCTCTTCGCGGATAGAAACCTTGGGCACCAACGTGATCTTCGTATCTCCAGCCGCAGGGACCCCGTTTCCTATGTCGGAAACCGGAATCATCGCGCATGCTCTGCCTTTTTCTGTGCAAGTGGTGCCGGAAATGAATACCGGGGGCAAAGTGTCTACACTGAGTACCGAAGGGACTGCCCAGATTGCCGGGACAACGTCATCGTATTTGCGTCTTGGAGGGATTTCCGTTGCAGCCGGACACTTTATCACGCCGCAGGAAGTGTCTTCCGCTCAACATGTTGCCGTCCTGGGAGCGAATCAGGCATTGAATTTATTTGGTGGCCAAAACCCTGTGGGGTCCTCCATCATGATAATGGGACAGCAATTTCAAGTGATTGGAGCCTTGAATGCCGTGGGTCAGGGGCCCGGAGCCAGCCAGGACAATGAGATTTTCATCCCGATTACCTCGGCCCAGCCTCTATTCGGCACCACTCAGCTCAGCCAGATGATTGTAAAGACATCGAGTCCCAGCCAGGCCAATCTGGCCGCCGACTACTTGACCAATCTCTATACTAACGAATTGGGATCATCCAGTGCCGTCAATGTCGCCTCGGAGGATCAAGTCCTGCAAACCCTGCAGGCTACGCGGGCAACATTTACCAATCTTCTGGCAGGAACTGCCGCCATTGCTCTTGTCGTCGGAGGCATCGGCATTATGAACATTATGCTGGTATCCGTCACCGAACGCACCCGGGAGATCGGCATCCGGCGGGCGTTGGGGGCAACGCGCGAGGACATTCTCCTGCAATTTTTGTTGGAATCCATGATCATGAGTCTTTCGGGCGGACTGATTGGAGTGGTGGCGGGACTCGGAATCATGAACTTGATTCCCTTAATCCTCAAAACCCCCGCCGTATTCTCTCCCAGTGCCCTTATCCTCGCTTTTGTTTTTAGTACCGCGGTCGGCTTGATCTTTGGACTCTATCCGGCTATTAAAGCCTCAGGACTGGATCCGATTCACGCATTGCGCTACGACGGCTAAATTGTTGGCAAATTCAACCGAATTTCAGCCGGATTTCAGGTGTTGTTCAGATTGAACTGCTAGGATATCCATGCTTCCATACAGCATTTAATTTACGGGATTACATTCGACTTCAACAAGGAGGACATACCGAGATGAAACCACCACTCAAAAGCACTGTGTTTGCCGTCTCCTCGTCTTTTCTCGCGCTGGGAGCCGGTGCTCTCATTTACAGCCATACCCTTCCCACGGCCATCCCCTATTCGGCATCATCCCAGCAACCGACTCAGGCTCCGAAGACGCACTCATTTTACCGTGGCCATATCGAGAGTGTGAGCAGCACAGGGGTCACGATTACTCGAACCATCGACAAAACCCAGAACACCCAGGTCCTACCGCTAAACCAGATTACCGTACGAGCCGGCTGGACCACCCTTTCCTCCCACATGCTGGTTCCGGGAGAAGTTGTCAGTGTGAATGAAACTCACGGTTCTTCCTGGGTCTTGTCCCTGCATCCCGTGGCCCAAGGGAAGTTACGCCTTAACAACGGCTCGTGGATGATACACAAGAGAGTGATCGGTGGCAGTCCTGTCATGGAAGGTGCCAGCCAAATGACCGCGGGAGTTCCCGTTGCCGTTTATGGTACCCGCAACGGAAATCAAATCGCCGCCTTGGTCGTGCAGGTGCGACCGAAAATGGTGGCCGGCACCGTCACGCAAAATGCCTCGGGCCGTATGACCGTGAATACCAAGAAGGCGGGCCAATTACAATATACGTATTCCGGCGCACTCAATTCCGCCCAATTGGGCAAAATTCCGGTCGGGCACAAAGTGCTGGTCGGAACTAATCCCCTTACCCATCAAGTACTTTTTGCCCGGGCTATTCGGCACACTCATTGGGGCAAGATTGCCAAGACCCTCACTCACAACGTCTATGGTCAGCTGACACAATCTTCCTCCACGTCTCTTACCATTCAAGGGAAATGGGGAAGTCAGCAGGTCCATCTCAACATCCGCCGGGTCAAGGTGATTTGGAACAAACACCCGCACACCTCTGCCTCGCAAGTTCCCGCCGGCTCCCGGGTGATGCTCCATGAGTTCCATAACCGGTGGATTTTGCATGTTATGCCGACTCACCAATAATTTTCGGGCCAGTCTCTCTGTTTGTAAAGTCTGCGAGAATCGCCCCCAGAAGCTGAGAAAGGTGGTTTACGCACCGTTATGGTTGCCTTTTCCCTCTCGTTTAAACGATCGGTCTTAATCGCTGCACTGGCCCTGTCTATAACGGGATGCGGTGCGGCTCAGGCAAGCCGTCCCGCACCTCCGGCTTCTTCTTCGGCGACGGCCACTCACACGAAAAAAACTCATAAAAGCAAAGGAATTCATGTCAAAGGCGCAGTCACCTCAATATCGGCTTCGAAACTCATCGTGAAGACCAAAACGGGCACCGTATTCACCTTCACTTTATCCTCCCATACCAAGTATCGGGAGAAGAAAAAACCGATTAATTCCGCTCAGATCAAGACCGGCGAAACGGTCGCCGTTGCGGCCAGACACCGAAAATCGTCCCTCGTTGCCCGCGTTGTTCGCTTGCTGTAGACAACGGTTGGGAACACCCCTTTTCCCAAACGGAAAGAGAGCTTGCGCCACACTAAGCGGTTCTCTTTCCGTTTATGAGGATAACCCCCCTAAGATCTAAGAGGCTGGGTAGGGCCCACGAAGACTAATAAAGACGGTATGGAAGCCAGGAACCCGGTGCACTTACCCGCCCCCATCCCGCCTCCCGGCTACTGCACCACACTGCCTCCCTAAATTTTATCCAGGTAATAGTCATTAGAGGTTGATTTATTTTGGAAATTTTGTGGGGAAGTGCCCTTTCGGCGACAAAGCCCCTAGCTCTTCCCATGTGCCGAAGATGGGGAGAAGAAAAAGCGTTTCGAGCCACTCAGATCAAAACCAGAGACGGTCACCAGCCGCGTACCCAAAAATCGTCCCGAATTGACCCAATGGTTTGTCCCTGTAGACAACGGTTGGACACAGCCCTGCGGGAACTCCCACAAAAAGAATGGCGCAGGCCGGGCAGCACCAGGAAGACGGGGCGCCTGAAACCAGGAGTCTTTCATTCTTTCCACCATCTCGTCTGAGATCCGCGAAACACACGGATCGAAAATCCCCCGTGATTTAAAGAAAGCCGACGACACTCCGTTATAATACAGGTGATGGGGGTTAGCTCTTGTGCTCAAAGACGGGGGAAAATGACCCCGGGTGTCCGGATGCCATGCTAAGGCCCATAAATGTACGGCCACACGAGGAGGATGTATGGGACTGACCAAAACTGATGTGTTAGAGAAGGCAGAAGCTCTCAATGTCAAATTTGTGCGTTTACAATTCACCGATATTTTGGGCGTCGTGAAAAATGTGGCGATTCCTCTCCACGCCTTGGAAGCTGCCTTGGACGGAAAAATTATGTTTGACGGGTCGTCGATTGAAGGGTTTGTCCGTATAGAAGAGTCGGACATGCATTTGCACCCGGACCCCGATACCTTTGCCATTTTTCCCTGGAGCAGTCCAGAAGGAATGACAGCCCGCCTAATGTGCGATATTAAACATCCAGACGGCGCACCGTTTGCCGGCGACCCCAGAACCACACTCAAACGCGTTCTGGCGGAGGCGCGTGAGATGGGTTATGACATTACGGTCGGACCCGAACCGGAATTCTTTCTCTTTGAGCGTGATCTAGAAGGGAAAGCTACTAATCGAACTGTTGATCAAGCTGGCTATTTTGATCTTTCTCCCGTCGATTTGGGAGAAGATGTGCGCCGCGATATCGTCTTAACCCTGGAACAAATGGGTATGAGCATTGAAGCGACCCACCATGAAGTCTCTCCCGGACAACATGAAATTGACTTGGGGTATGCTGACGCCCTCAGGACCGCGGACAATATTGTAACCTTCCGTTTCGTCGCCCGCACAGTGGCCTTGCAGCGCAATTTTCACGCCACATTCATGCCTAAACCCCTGCAGGGGGTTAATGGATCGGGTTTGCATCTGCATCAGGCTCTGTTTAAAGACAATGTCAATGCCTTCCAGGATCCCAAACATCCTGATGGTATAAGCAAAACCGGACTGCGTTATATTGCCGGCCTCATCGAGCATGCCAAGGCCTTTACCGCCGTAACCAACCCCTTGGTGAACAGCTACAAACGCCTCGTTCCCGGATTCGAAGCACCAGTGTATATTGCATGGTCCATGGGCAACCGGAGCCCGATGATTCGGGTACCCCAGGCCCGGGCGGAAGCCACGCGCATTGAACTGCGTTCTCCCGATCCCGCCTGCAACCCGTATCTGGCTTTAGCCGTTACCATTAAGGCGGGCCTCGATGGCATCCGTCATAAGCTCGATGCTCCGGCTCCCGTCAGCCGCAATATTTACCGAATGCATGAACATGAACGCCGTGAGTACGGCATCGAAAATCTTCCTGAGGATCTGGCCGAAGCCCTAAATTATTTCGAAAGAGATACCGTCATGCGTGAGGCACTGGGCGAACACATTTTTTCTCGGTTTTTGGAAGCCAAACGAATTGAATGGGAAATCTACCGTCAACAGGTTCATGATTGGGAAATCGACCAATATCTGACCGTCTACTAACCAGCACACCTTTTTCTTACGGAACACGGCAGGTTTCACCCTTGCCGTGTTCCGGTGCACACTCGTACCGGAATATCCCGTGTCACAAGGTATTTCCTGGTCTCAAAGATACGTCAAAGTTGGCGAGACGGGGACGAATGCACCAAGAAATTTTGATGAGCATGCCAGGCAGGTCATTGTGGGTGCCCCAGGGACAGCAGGCCCCTGGGGGAAGCATCCTGAAGGAACCATGGTGCTCGAATGAGGGGACGCTGTGAGCGGGTGTCAACTATCCTCGCACGGTGTCGTCGACCACAAACGGGGGCCCCCTATGATCCAAGTTGGGGATATTACGGTGGTGGCACTGCCTCCATGCATCGTACGTTCCACACGGGTTGTCGCTGATTCGCCCAATAATGCGTTCTAATGGCAGCATACAATCACGGATCCACCCGCTTCGTGTCTACGGACGCTTTGCCGTACCAGAATTTGCACACCCGCTCAACAACCAAGCATTTCAGCTGATCAATCTCTTCTGCCACAGTCATCTCCTCGGAACTATCGGCTGCATGTTGTCCAGCTTCTCTGGCCCTTCGGCATAGTCATGAAGAAGCAAACGAGAGCCAATCCGCCACAGATCAATACGACTAGAGGGTTTATCGATCTGGCACCGGAGGGGAAGATTCTCGAGTTTGAGGGCGAAGAAGGCGTCATAGACGGAGGGCTGGTTTTTCTTGACTTCCATCAGCCGAAGTCGGGAGAGCATCCACCCCAACGATGGCTTCTGGAATGTCCACAGGACCCCGCAGTTCCTCTTCGTCGGAGAACTTCATCTGATTTCTCCTCCCGCCACCTATCCGATGATCTATCCCTCCTCCCTCGTGCAAAATGTCCCCGTACTGATGAACGGAAGAGAACTCTTTGCAGCGGGATGCGGAGAGGATTTTGCAGGGGCGGCAATCGCCCGATCCACCAAGGCCTCTTCGGTGAGCCATGTGATGAGGACGGTATCGAGCTTCTTGGCATCAACTGGCGGCAATGTCCGCCGGGTCGTCGGTTCGCCAGGAATCCGGAAGGTTCTCCGCCACTGGCGACATCCCCAACCGAGCCCGTTGGTCGGGCTGTAAATCCTGACTCCAGTCAATAATCGCAATAAATCTCTGGCTGCCCGCTGCCATCGCGGCAACACATTTCAGCAAGTCGGCCGCCAGCGTACGAAACCCCTTGTCATGATGCATAGCCTTCAGAGTCTGCTGACGAAGCTGTCCCATCTGGTGAACTGAGCGCACATGGAGACATTGGATCCAATTCTCCATCGGTTTTCTATTTACGGTGGCAATATCTGTATGTCCATTCGAACTACCATACGGCGCAGACATATCAACCGCATTGTCAACGGGGTGCTGGATAACAGATTTCACAACTTTTCCGTGATCTTGCCCCCGGCTTTTACCACCTGACCCGAAGCCCGTCGTATAAAAACTCTTTTGTGGCTTTCTGTGCCCATTTCTCTTCGCATAGGTTTTCCCATTTGGGATCATGCTGGGAGAAGAGTGAATCCGGATTCCGTAAAAGTTTCAGTATGCTGACAATTTTGGGCTCGTCCCACAATTGATCTATAATACCAAAACGACGGGCGGTTCTTGGATGACACTTTCCGTGATGATTAAGAACGAACAGGGGAGGCTGATGTGGTGTTTGCATCAGGATTGGTCGAATCACCCTTGGTGCCTATCGCCATTGGAGTTCTTGGTCTGGGAATCGGTAATTTTGTTGGAAAATGGCGAACGTTATTCGGCACTCCCAAGCATTCCCCTGGCAGCAGCCGAACTTGGCCCGTTTGGGGCACTGGGATGGAAGGCTTCACACAGTTGGTCACCGGATGTGATCTCATGGTGAGCCTCAGTTCGGTAAGATGGCGTTGGCATGAAGGGGACAATGACGAATCGGATGGGAACGTGGCCTTGGCTTTTCTTGCTATCCCCATTCTTCGCTTTCATCCGTGGTGCCGTCGGAGATATCCCTGTCAAGATATTGTTGGTCTTTCTCGCCGCGACTTATCTTTTGGAGATCTCCAATCGTCCCGGAGGATGGGCAGCCAGATTCCGAGCTACTGTTTTCGTGCGATCTTCCACGGGAATCCGGCTGATGAACCTAACCCACGGCCTTGCGATGAATGCGGCCCTCTCCCGGCATTAGGAGATTTAATTTCAAGTTTGTCAGCTACACCCCACCCTGTACATTCAACGAGGAGGCTTGCCTTGTGAGTCAATTTCATTGGGAGATACACGTCGATGGGCAAACATTCTCCGCGCAGAAGGGCCAAACAATTTTACAGGTCCTGCTGGAAAACGGAAGGGAACTTCCCCATATTTGCTATCACCCCGATTTAGGTCCCATCCAAACCTGTGATACGTGCATAGTCGAAACCGAAGGCGGGCTTCTGCGCGCCTGCGCCACGCGGGTAGCTCCCAACATGACGGTGACAACCGCGTCCGACAAAGCCCGCGAAGCCCGTGTCGAGGCTATGAACCGTATTCTTCAGAACCATCAGTTGTATTGCACGGTCTGCGATAACAACAATGGGAACTGCGTGGTGCATAACACGACGGAAATGATTGGCATCACCCACCAAAAATATCCTTTTGAACCCAAGCCCTATAAACAGATTGACGACACCAATCCTTTCTACCGTTACGACGTTAACCAATGTATCCTCTGCGGCCGTTGCGTGGAGGCGTGCCAAGATTTGGAGGTCAACGAAACTCTCTCCATCGATTGGACTCTGGAAAGGCCCCGGGTTGTATGGGACGGTGGCGTGGATATTGGGGAGTCGTCCTGCGTGTCGTGCGGACATTGTGTCAGTGTCTGCCCCTGCAACGCCTTGATGGAAAAAAGCATGCTGGGTGAAGCTGGCTACCTCACGGGGATCGAGCCGGATACGCTGAACTCGATGATTGAATTCGTAGAGGATATCGAGCCGAGCCTGCCTCCGGTGTTCAAACTGTCTGACATGGAATCCGCAATGCGGAAGAGCCGTATCAAGAAAACCAAAACCGTGTGTACATATTGCGGAGTCGGATGCTCTTATGACATCTGGACCAAAGACCGGAAGATTCTTAAGGTGGAGCCTACTCCCGAAGCACCCACCAATGGCATTTCGACCTGTGTCAAAGGCAAGTTCGGATGGGATTTCGTCAATAGCCCCCACCGGCTGACTTCTCCCTTAGTCCGTCGTGGAAATAAATTCTATGAAACCTCCTGGGAGGAAGCCTACCGTGTCATTGCCGAGAAAATGACGACTATTCGCAAGAAACATGGACCCGATGCCTTTATGTTCGTCGCGTCCTCCAAAGCATCGAATGAAGAGGCTTATCTCGTACAAAAACTTGCCCGCAATGTCATCGGCACCAATAATGTTGACAACGACTCGACCTATTGTCAGGACCCAGCTACATACGGTCTGCGCAACACCGTTGGATACGGGGGCGACAGCGGATCCATCCATGACATGGCTTATGCCGACATGATTATGATTATCGGATCCAATACGGCCGAGTCTCATCCGGTGTGGGCGACCAGAGTCAAGCGGGCGCACAAGCTTCATGGCACCAAATTGGTCGTGGCCGATATTCGCAAGCATGAAATGGCCGAACGCGCCGACATATGGGTCAAGCCCAAACCGGGAACGGATGGAATCTGGATCCTGGGATTGTCTAAATACCTTGTGGATCAGGACTGGATCGATCACCAATTTCTCACCGAACGGGTTGATGGCCTCGATGACTATGTCCAGTCACTGGCTCCCTACACCTTGGAACAAACCGAGAAACTGACCGGGGTGGAAAAAGATACGACCATCAAAGTGGCGGAAATGATCCACGAATCCCGCGCTCTGTCCATTTTGTGGGCTATGGGCGTTACCCAGCAGCGTGACGGTTCGGAGACATCGCTGGCTATTTCCAACCTCTTGCTGCTCACTGGCAACTTTGGTCGGCCGGGAACCGGAGGCTATCCCCTGCGTGGTCATAATAACGTGCAAGGAGCATCGGACTTCGGTGCCAAACCGCATTACCTGCCTGGTTATCAAGACCTCGCGGATCCTGACGTCAAAGAACGATTTAAGCGTGTTTGGGGTACGGATCTGCCTAAAAACCGGGGGATTAATAACGAGGAAATTGCCCAGGAGATACTAAAGGGACGCATCAAAATGCTGTACATTGTCGGTGAAGACACGGCGTTGGTCGACGCCAATGCCAATGAGGCGCAAAAGGCGTTTGGCCAGCTAGATTTCATGGTCGTACAGGAGATTTTCATGACCAAGACGGCCCAGTATGCCGATGTGGTGTTGCCGGCTTCCCCTTCTTTAGAGAAAGATGGAACGTTTGTCAATACCGAACGCCGTATTCAGCGTTTCTATCAAGCCCTTGACCCCTTGAAAGGCAGTAAACCTGACTGGGTCATTTTGCAAGAGGTAGCCAAAGAGTTAGAGGCCAACTGGCCTGTTTACCATCATCCCAGTGATATTATGAACGAAGTTGCCCAAGTGGCTCCTTTGCTGGCAGGCGTTCGCTATGACCGGCTAAAGGGGTATCAGACCCTGCAATGGCCAGTTGCAGAAGACGGTACTGACTCACCATTGCTGTATACCGATCACTTCCACACGGATAACGGCCGGGCTAAACTTAGGGTTTTGTCCCTATCCGGCCCCAACCGCGAAGCGGATAAGTTTGACTTACATGTCAACAACGGCCAGTTGCTCGAACACTTCCACGAGGGGAACATGACGTACCGGGTTAAAGGAATCCGTCACTTAGTTCCGGAGGTCTTTCTCGAAGTTTCGAAGCAGTTAGCTGAAGAGCGTCACTTGAAAGACGGGACATTAGTTCGCTTGGTGTCCCCCACCGGATCGGTAAAGGTGCCGGTGTTGATCACGGACCGTGTCAGTGGACACGAGCTATATTTGCCCATGAACTCTCAAGGAGAAGGGGCTATTAATGATTTAACCGGTACCGGAATCGACACACGAACCGATACCCCCGCTTTCAAGGACACCGTCGCTTACATGGAAGTGCTTGATGAAAAGGCCCAATCCCCCTCACCTCTGCCTCGCTACAATTGGCGTTTCCACAAACGTCATCCGCAAATGAGTGTGGAGGTCCAGAAAAAATGGCGGCGCCAGGACTACGTTTCCTTAGTTACGGCACCCGAGGGGCAAGACGATTCACCAAACGAGGAGGACAGCCATGGCTCAGCCGATCACTGATGATATTGTTCGGAAGATCCCCAGTCTCGATGAACAATGGGAGGAATTCAAAGCCCGTCTGCTGGCTGATGAGGACACCATTCAGGCTCTGTTGCGTTTGGCTCAGGCAGCCCATGAGGCCGGTGTTCTGCCGTTTCTGACCGGGCTGTTGGAACAAAAAAATTCCGTCCTGCACCTATTAGTCGAAGAGATAAACCAGGACGGAGTGAAAAAAGCGATCAACAACATAGAACAACTGGCCGCCTTATGGGGAACAATATCCCAAGACACTCTGCACACTGTGCTGGATGCTATGAACCAAGGACTTGAGCGAATGGCCCAGTCTAGTGAGTCCGGCTCTACTGGCGGCATGGGTTTTTTCCAAATTCTGTCTTACTTGAAAAACCCCGATGTGGCCCAAGGCATGCGGACTTTGTTCGCTTTTCTCGAGGGTTTTGGTAAAACCCTCTCGTCCACTCAAAAATAACAGCGTGATATCATCGCCAAAGGCCAAGAGACTTATTGTCTCTTGGCCTTTAATTGGTTTTTCACGCATACCGGTAAAGTTCCCGGCGTGGTAGAGATCTCCGGATTCAAAAGGTGATCCGGTTGGGTATATCCGAATCGCGTTTTTGAGCAAGATACCCGCGAATGCGTTCAATTTCGCCATCATCAATAGCGCGCTCAAATCGCCGGAACCCGGCCAGTTTGAATCCGTGCCGCCGGCCCAGATGATGGATTTCCGAAACCTTAGATATCTCTATTTCTGATCCAAGAGTAAAATTCTCCAGTCGATTGGATAGAGCAAGAATCATGGTTTCCGCCATGCAGGCTTCGACCATCCTCGGAGGGAAACCGAAGTCAAAGCCCATATCGGCATGAGCGCCGGGAACCTCAATAACGCCACCGTCCAAGACCAGAACGTCCGGGCGCTTTTGACTGACTTGGGCAGAAATATTTCGGGGTCGCGCCACGTCGGTTATGACCGCTCCGGGTTTTAAATCTCCCGGTTCGACGATAGCCCCGGGCGCGGAAGAGACGGCGATCACGATATCGGCATCCAAAACTGCCTGCCGGGCATCAGTCGAAACATCAACAGACAAATGAGGAAACTGATGGGAGAGGCGCGCTTTTAACAAATCCAACTGATCACCATGACGGGCGACCAGGCGCATGCGCTGAATGGAAGGGGCGACAACAAAGCATGTGGCCCGGCCGATGGAGCCGGTCGCTCCTAGGACGACGACTTGTGCGGTGGATAAATCCAATTGCATTCGTTTCGCCGCAGCCAAGGTGCCTTCGACAGCGGTGGCGGTGGTATAGGAATTTCCCGTGGTGACAGGAATATTCAGCCGTTGCGACAAGGTGATTCCCCGGTCTCCGGCAATCTTCGTAAAAGCTCCCAGTCCCAAAATTTCCGCTCCAAGATCCTCAGCCATTTTCCCGGCTTTTTCAAGCTTTTTGAGCACCCATTCATAGGGCGCATTTAAAATAACTTGTGGCGTGAGCGGCAACCCGATTAGCCAGCCTTCCAGCTCTTCCCCCGTTTCAGAATGGACTTTGGTAACGTGTCCGGCCAGGACGGGATTGACATGTTTAAACAAAGATTCGACTAATCGGGGAGGTAAATAGCGAGTAACAGGATATTTTCGAGCAAAATCATCGAATCGTAATGGATGTAAGATAAATGCAAAACGGCGCACGTTGCCGCCACCTCCTGTGCACAAACCTGTGCACATTTTACCACATCGGACGCGATTACAAAATTCTCCAGGGACTGGGCCTCTTATACCCCTTTTGATAGTTCGTCCATACGGCAATCTCGACGCTTATTCGATACCGTTTTAACGGATGTTGTCCTTTGGCCCAACCGAAATCAGAAAGTATATAAAACCTGCGCCCCTGTCATGCCTTTTGCCTCTCCCCATGCGGCATCAAAAATACGCCGGACTCCAGCCAGCCTCGCCCAAAAGCCCCCTTGCTCGGAAAGAAGTTGCTGCTGGAGATAATGTGGAGTTCGACCCAGGAAACTCATTGGGGGAACCAGCAACCCAAATAGCCGATCCGTATAACAAGACAACAGCCCCCACGCCCAACAGCTTCCTTGAAGCACAAACGGGCATAGGCTATATTATTGTGTGTAAATGTCTGCGAAGATCAAGAATTTTTTGAGGCCAGGGGCCTATTCGCCGTGGTCATTATACTCGGCCAACAAGAGCGGGGTTTTCGCCTGGTTTGCAAGATCGGGCAACAAATTTCGATTCAGTTCCGACGATTTCGTCAATAACAATAAGTGGTCCCGATAAGCAATTGGAACCCCAGGAAAGGATGAGCAACAGTGTCCCCGGAACAAATTCCTTTGCTACAGGATATCCCTGGTGCCGCACTCGAAAAATGGACACTTACACGTTCTTACCGGGCCGGCAACATTATTTTTCGTCAGGGAGAAACCACCAGTGGTCTGTGGGTCGTGCTGCAAGGACAAATTGCCGTAGAACGCTTAGGACCCGACGGCCATATTTTTGCGACTGGAATCTGGTTGCCGGGAGACATTATCGGCATTGCCGGTTTGTGGGATGACAGTCCGTATCCCGCGACAGCACGGGCAATGACAACACCTACGGAAGTCTTGTGGATGTCTCGCGAACATGTTCTTGTCGCTCAGCGAGAAATCCCCCTCTTTGGTATTGCCATGTGCAAAACTCTTGCGCAACGGTTGCGTTTGGTTCAAGAATCAGCGGCAGACACCAGAGGCCGTCCTGTGATTGCTCAGGTGGCGGGAGTATTGGCGATTTTAGCGGAACGCATGGGCCCCAGCATCAGCTTAACTCATGAGGAACTGGCTCGCATGCTGGGCGTCCAACGCGAAACCATTACCCGATCCTTGCACACCCTCGTCAAAGAACACATTATAAGCAGTGGACACGGAACCGTTCGCGTCCATGATATTGATGAGCTAAAGGAATGGATAACAAAAGCTATATATTAGTTAGCAGGGTTTATAGTATAGCAACCATCTTCGAAGCTTTAAAGTGATTGCTCACCCCTGTGCATCATCCGGGAAATGCACATGTTATATTTTTCAGTCTCTCTCTTGGAGATATCCTCCGATTCTCGTGTGATCAGACTCACAATACGGATCAGGACATCCTAGTATGATTGAATGTGTCCGTAAGGACGGTACCGATATCCCTTTTTCTCACTGGACGATACGAAATTCGGGATGGGGAACTGTTGTCCAAAATAAACGGCGTGGGGGATGTTGGGACCTTCGCACCAGAAACGTTCTCCACGAAGCGTCAACAGCATAGTTTAGTCACAATTCCCACCGTTATGCTGCAAAGAGCAGAATCCCGGTTATCAGAGACAAAGATAACTCTGAATCAACAATCTATGATCCCAAAATTATGACTCAAAAAGTTCTTAGGAGGCCTATAAAATGAAACAGTTGGATGTCCGCCCCATCCTCAACAACGGCGGAGAACCTTTCGACGACATTATGAAATTCGTTAGCGAACTGACCCCAGGAGAGAGCTTCGAACTCTTGGCCACCTTTCGACCCGATCCGCTACTGCAAATCTTGAAAGTTCAGGGCTTAGAAGGCAAAGCCACTGAACGGGGGCCGAATTTCTGGTCTGTCATATTCTCCCCCACGAACGATTAACGCTTGCCGACCACCCCGGCCGGAACCCGAGGAAATCTTCCGACTCCATCGGTGACGAGCCCGTGTGGCGCCGTTCAGTCGGTGCGGGCTTTTAGGCGCTTCTCCAGCCTGAAACTCCGGGCCTCCCATTCAACCCAGCTCGGGGAAGAGCGAGCCGTGTGGGAGGTGTTTCCGATCCGGCTGAACTCGGACGAGGAGAGATTACCATCAGAAAGGGTCACGCCGTTTACGGGGAATAACCTGGAGGAATTTTTATGGTCTTGGTGTTCGATCCACACAAAAACCCTTTGATGCCGTGTACGAAATAACGTGCTCGGCAGTTATTGATGCAAGGACCCGCGGTGATTCATACGCGGAATTCCTTGACCATTCGACTGAAAGATCGCACAGTCCATACTTCGATCCGGCAACCCTTGCGCGTAAAGTTTGATGCCAGCAGCAAGACCACCGGAGTTACCATCATCTTGAAGAGGGCCACAGACCCCCAAGTCCTCTCTTTGCGAAGCACAGGGCACACTGAACGGGCATCAAGGCCCGGCTCTGTGCGCCCTGTGGACTCTAACGAGAGCTGGGGTCCCGAAAACCCTCCACCGACAGACGACCCCAAACCAACTTTACCGGAACCAACACTCAACACAATCCTCAAACTGCAAGAACGTGGGGAGCGGGAAGCACCCCACCCGACAGTCACGCTTGAAAGCAATGGGGCAGCCATAAACACGACACCGTGGCGCTCTACCAGACACCCCAAGCCACCGGTCCGATCTGTCCGTAGAGAAAAATACCGCGCACAAAGGGCGGCTTCCCCTCAGAGCCTTAGTATGACGCCTTGTGTGTCCGGGCAAAAGTGCACCGGAGCATTGCCGGCTTACGTGAATGACTGAACAGCCAAAGGCTACGAAACCTGGCCGAAGGGCGGGAGTCAGCACGCGCGAATTCCTCATTCACGGTTGGAGCCGGCACAAACAACACAGGGGAATTTCAGACCGGAGAGCTCATCAAAGCTGACACCCTTCATGGTAAAGGAGCCGAAATTTGGATAGGACGCGTGACATCCACGCCGATAGTCAGTTTGTCGTCGCCACAGCGAACTGCAAAACAATCAAGGTGCGTCACTCTTATTCCATGTCGCGTGCTTCAACGTCAAAGAGGTTGGCTTGAGCGATTAAAGAGGGTATCTCGCCCTCCTCCCCTCGCAGCTTATTGCCAGTGATGCTGCAATCGTCTAGAATAAAGAACATTTATGGGCAGAAGGACATTCAGGACCGGGGTGCCGGATCCAGATGACATCGAGAGAAAAAAAGGAATGCGTAATCAGGGCTCTAAAAATTTCCGGTTCCAGCCACAAGGATGATAAAGATGGTAATGTGGTTATCCTTAATCGGATTAATTGGGGGCGGGCTTGTCGTCAACCGTTTGCTTAATAGGTGGTCTCTTCCCGATGTGCCAGTCTACCTGTTCCTGGGTGTGGCATTGGGACCAGCGCTCGGCTTAATTCGCGTGCCTTCCACCTCTCCACTGACGCTGAACATTTTGCCCATAGCCGCTGGAGTGATTCTTTTCGAAGGTGGCGCAGGTATCCCTTTTGACGGGCTGCGCCGAATGTGGCCCAGCATCATGTCACTGGCCACCTTAGGAGTTCTCCTCGCTTCCTCATTCATGGCCGTATCTCTCCATTGGATTTGGAACTTGCCCTGGTCACTGGCTGCCATGAGTGCCATTGTCATCGCCAATACCGACCCAGCCAGTGTCATACCCGTACTCTCTCGTCTTTCCATACCTCAGTCAATCCGGATCACCATGGAAGCCGAGTCAGCCTTCAACGATACTATGAGTGCGCTCACAACCTCCATTCTCATGGCCGTTTTGAATTCTCACTTTTCTAGGACCGTCGTTCTCGAGCAATCTTTCAGGCAGATCTTCTTGGGACTCTTGCTTGGCCTGAGTGTGGGATATGCGATGGGAACCCTCGCCCGAAAGAAC
Organism: Sulfobacillus benefaciens; assembly: GCA_003023725.1. Classification (GTDB taxonomy): domain Bacteria; phylum Bacillota; class Sulfobacillia; order Sulfobacillales; family Sulfobacillaceae; genus Sulfobacillus; species Sulfobacillus benefaciens. The sequence continues at coordinate 99,352 of PXYT01000004.1, forward strand.
CCCGGGTTAAGCATCTGGACGGAAATAACGGCGGCGTTTGTTCCCTATCTGTTGGCAGTGGAATTGGGTTCAAACGGCTATGTGGCCGCCTTTACTGCAGGGCTGTCGTGGCGCTTTCGCCATTACTTCCCCTCCCCCACTCTGCTCGTAAGCCGTATAAGCACCCTGGCCCGCATTACCGTCTTTACTTGGCTGGGTCTGATTATGCCAATCGCGGTGTTAAGGACTCACTGGCCGTTAGCTCTGGGGGTTCCTTTTATTCTCATGTTTGCAGCCCGTCCGTTAACGGTCATCGGTTCCGTGGGATGGATCAGACAATGGCATCCCAAAGAACGGCTATTTATGATGTGGGTCCGGGAGACAGGCGCCATTTCCGCTGTTCTGGCCGTCCAAACCGGAACCCTTTTCCCTCAATGGAGGCCCCTGATTTGGGCTATTGTCTTCAGTAGCATTCTTGTTACCGTAGGAATACAGGCTCCGAGTAGCAGATTTCTAGCAAGAATTTTGGGGTTCGCTAGTGCACAAAAGGAAAAAATGCCGGAACGAGAATAACCGTCAATACAAACATGACAATAGTAAACGGAACGCCAATACGAAAGAAGTCCTGATACCGGTAGCGCCCGGGTCCCATAGCCATAATAAATACTTTGTTGGCCAAAGGCGTGATTGGCGCTGCCGACAACGCAATCACCATGGAAATAATCAGACCGTCAGGAGACCAATGATTGGCTCCTGCCACCGAAATGGCCAGAGGCGCTAAAACCAGTGCCGCCGCCACGTTGCTAATCACCTGAGTCAGAAAAGCCGCGAGCCAGAAAAATACCGCCAAAATCGCATAGGGCCCTAAGGGACCCACAACACGAATCAACGTATGAGAAATTTCCGCACTCACACCCAAACGGGTCAGGGCCAAACTTAATGGGGTGATCCCCCCTACCAGCGTGATAATGCGCCAGTCGATCGCTCGATACGCATGGTTCATAGAAATAATCCGGGTCATCAACAGTACCAAAATGCCTACCGCAGCGGCAGCCTGAATGGCAAGGAAATTCACTGCAGCAGCCACTAACACACCTAATACCACTAAACCCGCAATCACACTCCGTCTGGGGCTGGCGGATACGGCGTGTTCTACATCCGCAAATACCGTTAAATCGTCGGCCATCTGCAACCTGGCTATGGCATCATCGGTTCCCGTTACCAGAAGCACATCCCCAGCCCGCAGAGGAGTGACAGGCAATTCCCGAATACGGGTCACACCCTGACGCAAAATAGCTAAAACGGTGGCTCCGTATTTGGTACGGAAATTGGTGCCGCGAAGGGTATGACTAACTAGAGGGGACCGAGGCGGAATCATGGCTTCCACTACACGGATATTGTCTCGCCTGAGCTTCATGGTGCTGGGATCCGTACCCACCACTTCCATCCCGAATTCCGGCTGTAGGTCCAAAATGGCCTGTACATCTCCTTGAACAACCAAACGATCCCCGGCACGAATGGTATCATTGGCTCCAGGAGTCAAAATATGCCCATTTGCCCGGATAATTCGCAAAACCGTCAAATGGTGCTGCCGGAAATAACCGACTTCTCGCAGCGATCGATCCACCAACGTTGAATCATCGTTGACCCGCACTTCGCTGATATAGCTTTTCACTTCCTGATAATTGCTGAGGAACTCGCTTTGACCATTACTTGCCGGCAGATGGCGAATGCCCCACAACTTCATAAACATAAAGCCGGCCAGAACGAGAATAATCCCCAAGGGGGTAATGCCAAAAAGAGGAATCGGCGCATAATGACTACTGGCCAGTGCCGCATTGCCGATAATGTTTCCGGCTGACCCAATCATACTGAGAAGTCCGCCCAAAGCAATGGAAAAGGCTAAAGGCATCAGCAACCTGTGAAGAGAAATTTTCAAACTTTGCCGGATTCGCATCATTGTCGGTAAAAAAATGCTCATGAGACCCACATCGGAGATAAAGGTGGATGGAATCGGCGGTAATGCCATCAGTGCAGTTAGCAAAGCCGGTTCTCCCCGTCTGCCAATCTTTTCAAACATGCCAGCCATAACATCTGTGGCTCCTGAACGCCGAAGCCCTTCGCCCAAAATAAACATTTCGGCCAAAATAATCGCCGCGTAAGAACTGAATCCGCTAAAAAGGCTATGAATCGGCACCAAATGAAACAATCCGACTAAGGCTAACGAGACTACTCCTGCGACATCGATCCGCACGCGTCCTGAGACCAGAAGCACCATAACCAGAAACAAAATACCGATAACCAGAACCTCGGCCATAGAGGCCCCCCTCATATCCACTTTACGCCCATGGTAACCTGCCTCGACACAAAAAGTCCACGAAGTCGGGGACCAGGAGCTCGTGAAAATTTCATAAATTTTTCCCCGGGACTACCTTACCCTCAATATGGTGTTTCATCACACAGCTGGGGCTGTTGCTCGTCTTAAAGTGTCTCACATAATTCGATAAATAACGGATTGTTATAGGGAACCGGATAATAAGGGGGGTCACGCTCGAGCACACGTTCGTCGCTCATGCGTAGCCACCCGTGATTTGGTGTGCCACCAAATGGTCCATTCCCAAGTCCTGCCAGTTATGTGACATTCCCATCTGGATGCCTCCGGCGAAGCTGATCGCGCGTGATCTCAGGATGACATGGTCCGGACCCTACGTGAGGTCGGGAGACGATGAGACCTGCTGTCCTGCGATCCTGTAAAGTTTGATGCAGTTCTTCCAAGAATTTTTGACCTGCATGTGGTTGCCGGGGGTTCATCATAAGAACTTTGGCAACGTTTTGGATGTAGCGCCGGTTGTTAACCTTATCTATAATCACATCGCGATTACGCCCTTAACGGCTAACTCCGAAAGGTCCACCATGCAAGGAACGTCAGTTTAGCACTCGGGTTAACCATGATCTTCTGTATGCACCCACGGCGGATTATCGGAAGTTGCTCCTTGGTCGTAAGCAGCTTTGGCTTGCACTTGCCCCAGGTCCTGCTCTTCCATCGGAGTAATCAACCCCACTTCGATAAAGGTTTCCCTGTCATCCACTAAGTGAAGATTCTGCGCGGTTTCGAAAAAGGCGGGGTCATCTTGCGCAATGCGATACGGATATTCGGCTCCCGGAAAGCGTGGATCGACAATCTCTAGCCACCAGTGCTCACGCGATCCTTGGAGCTTCCAATGCCAAGTGTCCTGAAAATGTGGCTGACGAGGATGTAACCGATCCCGTGACGGCAACCGGGGATTCACTTTCCGCCACGGTACCCGATTCTCGTGTTGGCGTGCACGGAGGCAATCGTACAACAACTCTAGAAATTGGTTTTTGGCCATCACAGGTTGAGCGTCATACGATGGGTCATGGAAGACTAGACGGCCGGCCCAGGGATTAAAGAATTCTCCACGTTGGGCCCAATCGGGATTCGCTGCAGCCTCGTGCTGTCCCAACTCCTGGGCATCCATAGCCGTTACCAGCACCCCGACAAATTCCGCAATGCGTTGGGATGTCGTCATGCCTAACTCACGGGCCCACGGAAAGAAATTATGCATGGCGTCCAACTGATAGAGGCGGCCTTGGATGGGTTGCCGATGATCGCAGATCTGCAAAAACCAAAAGACCCTATCTCCTAAAACTGTCCACTCCCACGACTTGGACGGCCACCGTTCCCCAGGGATTTCGTCCTTTGAGTCTTCGAATCGCACCCGCACTTCCCCCAGGCAGCCTGCATTCAAAATCGCATCGTACAACTCCCTTACAAACTCTGTGTCGTTCACCCTATCACATCCGTCCGTCTGAACCGATTTCGCGCTTAAGCGTTCATTTTCATCCATCAGGGTCATCATGATGAGGGGTTTTCACCGTCTCTCGCACCCACCATCGCACCATGCTCGGCCTGATCTGATGACGCCGGGCCACCAAGGTGGCATGGTGCGTGTCTTGGGCTTCTTGTACTATCTGCTGTTCGAATTCGCCGGAATACGTTTGACTCATTCGTTCTTCTCTCTTCTTTTTATACTCAGTGTTAGCCTACCAGGAGAGATGGCGATTGTCATGTTTTCTTAGGGAGCTTAAAAGGGAGTACATGCAGACGGATTAAAAGCGTGAGGAACAGCGGCCTGCCTGTACCTTTGTCCCGACTCTATTTTGATCTGCCATTTAACATGAGTGCGCGAGCCCGCGGTCGCATCGGAGAAATGGAAGAATGTCCTTCGCCTGGTCTGTTTGACGGCAATTGTGCCAGCACTTTCACGAAACGAACCGTCGCTTCCGTGCTCGCCCGGTCCCAGTCCACGATTTGTACCATCTGCCAAAACCGCTTCATAGCCACCAGCAGCTCCGGATCGGAAGTAAGTGTCAATTGAAAACCCGCGGCCCAGCACATAATAAGAGGGTCTCCCGAACGTTTTGCGACATCGACTGCTCGGGCAGCCAAATCCCATGCCATGTTCCTATTCCCCATGTCGTGAAGAATTCGCGCCAAGTGCATCAAAATGTCAATAACATGCCCATCAAAACCAGGCTGGTAAAACTGTTCCGTGCGATACGGGAGTCTTATCGCGATATGGGATAGAAACCGTCTCGAAGGTTCTTGCAACCCGTTCTCGATCCGACTGACATAGGCGGCGGAAAATTGGGGATTCCCTAATGCTTCCTGCGATAAGTTATTGGCTTGACGAATTTGTTGGATATATTGACCAATCACCGACGTTCTCCTTCTAAGGTTACGAAATTTGGCCAGCATACCGCTCGCACACTGTGCCTCAACGGAGCAAATTATTTATCTGTCCTAACCAGACATAGCATGAACCGCTCCAGATCACCGTGATCATGCGCACAAATGAGAGCCCTCGCCCGTTGTCTCTCATGAAGCTCACTCGGAGTCATCTCTGGAAAAACGGTGGTATGACAGTTCCTATGCATAAAATTCCGCATTGAATAGGGTCTGACGTCCCATTTCAAAGCGCATCAGAACCGTTTCCAGTTCTTAGCCTTCGACAGGAGGCCACACCGGACATTCCCGCAGGGAATAGCTCGAGACCTTTTCATCTATATCAAACATGCGATCAAGTCGAATTTTTCCGTTCTTGCCCTATTTGGCATCAACCCCGGAACTAGGTATATAATAGTAATGTCGAATTTTCAGGCACGATCGGAAGTATATCTTAGTTTTCAACGAACCTTGTCATGACGAATTCATTCCAGAGTAGGTGCCAAACGTGAAAGATTCCTTGAAACCCCGAAACAAGAAAAAGAACAGCCGAGTTGGCGCAATTGTGCGTATTGCTGTGGCGGTAATAGCCGTGGGCATAGTGGCGACCGTGTTTTCTCAACAACTTCACGGTCTCGTTGCATCTCCCAAGTCCAATAAACCGGCAGTCAAAAAAAAGAAACCGACCAAGCCCCAGCCTTTGCCGCAACAAATCTTATTACCCGTGACACCCCAAGCCCAAAATCCCCAACTTCCCAACGGGGCTGAAGTGACCACCTTGTCTATGCTGTTTTCGGCGGTACACCACCCCGTAAGCAAAATGGTTCTCGCAAAAAAAATCCATGTGGATCCGACCAAAGAAGTAATCAAACACTATACCACGTCATCTGGTAAAAGCGTGTATCAAATCACTCAATGGGGTGATCCAAATATGGGCTACGTAGGCAACATGTACAACGCCGGTAAAGGATACGGTGTTTACCACGGTCCCCTACTGGCTCTGCTTAACAAGGTGTGGCCAAAACACGGGATAGATCTCACCGGTCACTCGTTTTCCAGTCTCTTGGCATCTGTGGGGCGGCGCAGGCCGGTAGAAATCTGGACCACGCTAAACTTTCAGCCTACAAAGTTCTGGATTTCCTGGTTGAGTCCTGAAGGAAAATTTATAGGAACCCCGGAAGAAAACGCTGCTCTCATCGTAGGCTACAACAAACCCAAAGGTTTAGTCTATGTCGACAACCCTGGAACCGGTACGTTGCAGAAGGTCCCTCTCACCCCATTGGAACAGTCGTGGAAACAACTGGGAAGTCAGGCTATTACCGTAAATGCCACGGTTCCCGTGCCGAAGCCCCCTGCGAAATCCAAACCGGCGAAAGGCACACATTCCTCAAAATCGGGGAAGGGTTAACGGACGCCCTCTGGCAAGACGCACACCAGATATATAGATATGATATCCCGTATTAGGGAAGAGAAAAATAAAAAAGACGGAGCCTAGAGGGTCCCGAACCCATCCAAAGGCTCCATCTTTTTGTACTCCTTGAGTAGCTTCTTTATGTTAAAGCCTTTTAGGATGTCGTTTTCGATGAAGCCTTAACGGTTATGGCCTGATCCCCCAACTGGTTCCAAGCGGCAATAAAGGGAGCTTTGGCCACCTTTTCTCCTGCCTGGCCGGTCCAAGGGTTATTGATATACAAATAGTTCGGGCTGTATCCCACAATAATCACGGCATGCTCCAGCGGCGTGGCATGCACCGGCCCTTGGGGGCTATTCCATGTAACCCAATCGTTGGTCGGTTTAAACGTCAATGTGGTCCAGACTTCAACTGGCACTCCTTGCGCCACATGTGCCAAAATGGCGGAAAAAGGCTTGCCGGTCAAATTAACAGCGCGTCCCGGCCACACTTCATTCAACAACTTCATCATGGGCCCGTTATAAATACCATACCCATACCCCGCTTTATAGACACTGCCTACAAATCCCACATTGGGATTCCCCCACACCTCGACTTTGTTCACCGTTTGACCCTTAGCATTAGTCGTTTGCGTGAGCTGAAGAGGGGTATGAGCCTTTGGCATTTCCTTTGCTAAAGTCAGTTTACTCACGGGATGACCAACCCCCGTCAGCAACATCGAGAGGGATGTTACCTCACAACCATTGGCCAGTTGCGGAAACTGGGACTGAGCCGGGACATGCATTAGGTAAGATGACGGAATCGCTTGGGGATGTTCTGCAGGCTTCACAGCTGGCGACTTGGCCGCGCTTGATTTGTCTACACGCGCTTTGGGATTGGTTGAAGTCTTAGTTTGGGTCAGTTGGTTCAGTCCCAGCTGCCCTCCCACATAAGCGGAGATAGATCCACGGTGCATGGCCACGGCACCTGCCAGTCCTCCCACGACACCCACGGTTAAAATCAGGCGAGGCCAACTCACCTGGCGCTTCGTTATTCTGCCCTTCGCTGACACTCTGTTCCACCTCACGATAAGCTTATAGGTCTTCTTGCATCAAATACTGCGTTCGATCCGATAAATCGCTGGTACCAGAGCAGAAACACCAACCCTGTCCAAATTTTCCGATCCCGATTGAATACGTACTGGGGTGTATCAAGCAGATGCTGAAAATACCCCGCATCCAAAAACTCGGGCTGAACCGTGGAAAAGACATCCCGGATAAAAGGCTGCATGTCCCCGGCAATCCAGTCCACAATAGGAATCGGAAATCCCAATTTGGGCCGGTTGACGACCTCCTCCGGCACAATTCCTTCAGCTGCCCGGCGTAAGGCAACTTTGGTAATTGACCTGTTCACTCGCAAATGCTGGGGAAGAGATCTGGCAGCCTTTTCAAACAGTTCAACGTCAAGAAATGGCACTCGTAATTCAAGGGAATGCGCCATGGACATTTTATCCGCTTTCATGAGTATATCTCCCGGCAACCATGTATGGCAATCAACCGTCTGCATGACCGCTGAATCGTCGAGTTCATACGGCAAGGCATAATAAGGATCCGTGACACGAAACGACGACTGCACCGCGTGATACACCTCAGATGCCAGAAATTCCTTCTTATCTTCTTCGGAAAACATGCGCGCATTCCCGATGAACCGGCGATTCAGTGGAGTCATCCCGCGCTGGATATATCCTCGCCCTTTGGTTCCGGGGGGAAGTTTGCTTGCCGTCCACCACAAGGATTCCCGGAGAGCCCGCGGCAATCTCCGGAAAGGTTCAAGAGCCAGAGGTTCCTGATAAATCGGATAACCGCCAAATAACTCATCTGAACCCTCACCAGACAAAATGACGGTGACAAATTTTTTAGCCTCTCGGGCTAAAAAATACAAAGCGGGAGCACTGGGGTCGGCGATAGGGTTTTCCTGCGCCACGATGATCTCCGGAAGCTTTTCCTGATATTCTTCGCGGTCTACCTCCACCTCGTGGTGACGGGTTCCAAGAGCCTTGGCGGTAGCCCGAGCAAGACCTAGTTCGTTGATTTCCCGGTGTCTGCCGCTAAACCCGATACTAAAAGTATCCACCTCATGAGACTCTCTTAAAAGGGCCACCACCAAAGTCGAGTCAATACCACTGGACAAATACGCTCCCCAACGCACGTCACTGTTTTTGTGACGGTTCACTGAATCGGTCAGAGCATCCCGAATTATATGCACGGCCCTCTCCAGACCCAGTGCCGGATCCGGATGAAATTCCAGTTGCCAGTATCTTTGCAGACTCACCTGTTTTCCATGAAGCCGTAGATAGTGGGCGGCGGGAAGCTCATACACGCCCTCAAACATGGTAAGGGGATCGGGAACGTACTGAAAAGTAAAGTAATCCCATATAGCCTGTTTGTTTACGGATGGAACCTGGGGCAACGCCGATAAGAGACTTTTGATTTCCGACGAAAACGCCAGAACACCCTCCTCAAACCGATAGTAAAGGGGTTTAATTCCAAAATGATCACGAATCAAATACAAACTTTCATGTTGCGCATCCCAGATTGCCATCGCAAACATGCCTCGTATCTTCCGGACCACCTCGTCGATGCCGCCCTCTTCATATAAATGGGGCACAACTTCGGCATCACTCTCACTCCTAAAATGATGTCCCTTCTTCTGAAGCATGGACCGTAATTCCCGATAATTGTAAATTTCTCCGTTTACCACACTCACGACGGTCGAATCTTCACCAGTCATGGGCTGGTGTCCACCCGACAAGTCCAAAATGGACAGCCTCCTAAAACCCAGGCCGACGTTCCGGCGGTGCCACATCCCCTCATCGTCCGGGCCGCGATGAGCTAGCCACTTCATCATTCCGGCTATGACATGAGGATCCACATTATGATTATTCGCATTGACAACGCCGCATACTCCACACACCCTAATTCACCCTTCCGATATCCGATGCTTCAGCATTTCTATGCACGTCCAAGTAAACCTCGCCCCTGCATTGTCAGTAGATTTTCAGCTGGTCCCATTCTCCACTTACCCGCGCCGAGAATGAATCCCTCCTTGACTGGCAAGTGCATGAGCCCAAAAACTCCAGTCCTAACCTAACGTTATGCCTAATCCCAAAATCCGATCATCTCCGGTTCCGGCTTGCAGTGAAACACAGAACACGTCATCATCCGGAATCAGTCAGCCCACCGCTGGACTCTTCCAATCTCGAACCTTCACAGCCGTGCCTTCTCCAGCCCTCACGTTGCAGAAGGTTTCTCCCGCAATCTAATCTAAATCGAGGCAATAGCTTCCTGGCCGGACATACCTTGGGAGAAGGCAGCCCGATGCAGCGTCGCCTGCCACAGAACTTCGTCATCAGTTTTTTCAGCCTCGGATGAAGTCTCCCGATTCCATAGTTAATCGCGACAACTCCGAGACTATTTCAAAAACCCCTCACAAAATTCTTCCAATCTCCGACAGTCAATCTATAGTTCCGCTACGCAGCTTTGGCCCTTAAAGTCTTACTCTCACCATGGAAAATATCTACGAAAGCTCCTCGGGAGAAATGTTCTTGTGTTCCTCCCGGCCACGTTATGAATTAGACAACCTCACTCATAATTCACTACTCACTTGGTCTGAACCTATCGTAATCTAGTTTATCACGGATTGAATTCGCTCGTCCGGCTCCATCCTAACCAGAAAAGGATAACCTCAGGGAAGGGGACTTGCCATGCTAATCTTTTCTCCGTATCGCCTTGACTCTTCGGCATCTGAGAATTCGAAGCTAAGATAGGGCTGACCCAAGACCCAAGAAAATCCCTCGGAGCGTGAAACGCCGGTCGTGGAAAATATAAGAATTTCTCCAAGTCCTCTGGAATTGCAGCTCTCCGGCACCATATCTGGCTTGGCACCCATAAGAGACAGCCTTCCATCTCCAAGAGGATCATGGCCATACATCTCCTGTTGTCCATGATGTTTTAGGCCTACTCAGTGGGAAATGGAGACAGCGGTTTCGGCTCCTTGGCGTGAGAAAAGGGCTGTCTTAAGTAAATAGTAAATAACTAAATCCGGTGTGTAAGTCCCGTTGATGTTGGAAGGTCATGTTCTGGAATGGTATGGTGTCCAGATTCACGACAACGTACCGTGCAGCGCACGGCCCTATTCCCCTAAAGTTTCCAGTTTCTCCAAGGCTTGCAGAGTCACCAGCCGACAGAACCGATCTGCAAACAACCCTTTCTCGGTATAGCGGGCCAAGTCAATTAAATTGCACAATCTCTGAAGAAAAATGCGTCGGGTCCCATTTACATCACGTCATAATCTGGCTCCCGGATCCGGTAAAAGCGTGATTTCACAGATTTTACCGGATCCGGGAGTTCGGTGTGAGGCTCAGATGACGTCTGTCTCGGTATGCGCTGACAAAGACCCCGAAGTTAACCACGAAAAATCATAACGAACAGATCTGACAGGCTTAGCCCCTTTACTCATCGTGTGCCTCTCGTTTCAGAAATTCCCGCAAAATGGGAACCTGAGAGCGTTCGATATCACGGCTGAATGTCAAAAGTGCCACAGGACGGGTCTGAACTAGAGTAAATAACCGTTGCAGTTGAGATGAAGTGTTGTTTCTAAGCTCATGAAGATATCGAATTCGAAATGTGTCCAAATCATCCCAATGACCGTGAAAGTAGCGCCTTAACTGCGTGCTGGGAGCAACTTCCGGGAGCCATTCCTGCCAAAAGGTCTGATCCTTGCGAATACCCCTGGGCCATAACCGATCCACCAAAATCCGGTAAAAATCCGAGGGCGTTCCCTCCTTAATTCGGGCGATGAGGATTGCTCGCATTGTCATTCTCCCAACAAACCAGTCTTCTGATTCCCGTGGAGTGGGCCAGATATAGTATACAAATCTCTCGGCTTATACGGCTCCTGGGAACCCTGGGATCCCTCCGCCTGCTGCCGAATCGGGCCCAGCCCCTCCGGCCGAAGGTTGGTTCCGCCACTCGTCGAACTCGCCCATTCCCTTCGCGGCGCGACGCGCCTTTTCGGGAAGAAGGCCGTATTACGCGCAAATATTGTCGCCTGCACCCATCCATTTTACGCCAGTGCCGCAAGTTTTCTGAACAATATCCAGGTAAAACTGGAATTAACTGCCATTTGGATTGTTATGCAAACTCGCGAACCGCACCTAGAATCTCTTTAGAAACGGAATAATGACCTCAACCCAGTCCGGATTCATCAAATCTGGTCCACCTCTTCTGTGGGACTTTGAACAGCCTCGGAGAGACGATTTTCGGCCTTTTTGCATTCTCAAAGCCCACACCACTGTCCAAACCGCTTCTTATCGGCAGAAAAGTCCGGTTTTAATGCGTTTTGAGAATGCGAACAATGGCGGAGTCGTCAGGTTGAGCAGCGGTTTCATAAGGATATCCCTCATCGTCTAGCTGTCCCAGCAGAAAGACAGGGACCCGGTCATTGTGAATCACCACCACGGTGCCTATATCCACTTCTTCCAGTTTGCGCAGAGTTCTCTGCATGGGTTCTGGAGGCACTAGGCCCCGGTTGTCCAGGAATTCCTCTGGGCCTTGAATAGGAGTGTCAGCTCTGAGAGATGGCTGACCTTCTTCCGTTCCCCTTGCCTCACCGGGAGTAAATGTGGTCACAATCGTCCGCCCCACTTTTTCCTGATGCACAGAATACCCCCGGCGCCGCATTTGGGACACCAGAGGCCGGGGATTGAACGTCGACTTGATGATCAAGCTCTGACCCGGCCGCAACTCATTGACTGTATCCATCATATGAGTAAATAGCGACAATCCTTGTCTCAAGACACTCTTAACCTCAACCACAACAGGTTCCATGATTTCTACCCCTCCATAACATCCCGTGTCTACACAGACTGACTCGGTATCCTTATGCGACCAGTGTAACCATATCTTTCACGCCAGCACTGTGATGTGGATCACGGCCTTAGGCAAAAAGACTTGTCGAACCTGGCCACAGCATTGGACATTTTTCGCCTCATACCACCACTAAAACCACTCCAATGCCGGGTCTCCTCGCACGACGACGCAAGACGCCGACAAAGATCCACCATTTCCCGAGAAGGCCACTCTATTATCTTGGCGGGAAAGCAAAACCTGTGATCAGAAACACAGTACAACCCACTTGGGGATATCATACTGACCAAGGTATTGTAAACAGTGTATGAAGAAAGATCTCGAGGCGACAACATCATGGATAGCGATACAATGCGGGCCCAGTCTGCACACTATAAACCCACCATCAACATCAATCAGGCGCCACCCTTGGCGGGGCCTGCTTTGTTCTTGATTTCGGCATGGATTAGTCTCATGTTGGCCGCAGAACGCACTATCACCGATCCCCAACAATGGCGCAACGCCCGTCTGGGTTCTGACGGAACCTTAATCACGGTTCATCTGGTGACGCTAGGCTTTTTGACAATGACCATGTTTGGCATCTTGTACCAATGGATTCCGGTTGTTTTCGATAGGCCTCCGGTCCCCCTTAAACTCATCATCATCCATTGGTTCCTATACAGCGCAGGACTGGGACTGTTTCTTTTGGGATTCTCCTCCGGTCGAGGAACCTTGTTGGCGGCCGGGGCTTCCGTCCTGGCACTTAGCATTGTCGTTTTCACCTCATTTATGGGCAAACGTTTGGTACAGTCGTCACGCAAGGCCGATGCCCTGACTTTTTCTTTGATCATTGCACTTGCCGCGATCAATGCCACCTGGATATTCGGACTCAGTATGGCCCTGGGTATGGCAGGAATTACGGCTTACCCAAACGTGCTGAGCGAACACTTAAACACAGCATGGGCCGGATGGATTGTCATGCTGGTCCTTGCCGTGCAAGTCAAGTTGCTGCCCATGTTCTCCATGGCGCGCATGGACAGCCTTCGCCCGGGTCTTCCCATTGGGTTGGCAGCCGGGGGATTAATCATGCAATATGTGGCCGCTGCGCGTCCAGCTCTCGAACTGTTGCCCGTTCTTTTCTGGCTCGCGGCAGGGATCACCGTGTTATGGCAATTACATATGTTGTGGCACCATCGTCAAAGTCCGAATCGCGACGGCGTTTTTGCTGGTGTCATCCTCGGATGGATTCTGTGGATCGGCGCTGCCATCGCTCTTCTGCTTCATCCAGAGTTGAGCATTTTCCTGGTAGCTTTGGGGGCGATAACGTTTATATTCAGTTATCAGTCCCGCATCATCCCGTTCTTGATTGCCCTGTTTGTCGGCCGCAGACTTCCTGGACCCGTATTCAAGACGTTTTTCATGGCGCAGCGCTTCAATTCACCCATGCTGCCCGTGATCAGCGCCGTTTGGTCTTTGGCCCTGAGTGCCGCCTGGATTGGGGGAATCCAAGCCCGTAATCCCGGATTGCTTGAATGGGCTGGCGTGTTGTTGTTCTTATGGCCCGTGTATCATGCCCTCTTCATCGTTCAGCGTATTCTTCATGCGGCTAAAGCGGCCCGACGCCCCCAGGAAGGAAACGCCAACAAAAACCATGACTAGAAATCGTCGTCGGAAACGGAACACACACGACTTTGGGCGCCAGCACCCTGAAAATACGGCCAGTCTGGTTGTTCCGCCGTTGTTCCTTCTTACGGCTCAACTAGGATGGTTGGCCTCTCTTTTCCTGTTAACCCGGCACCCGTCGGCTCTCCTTCGGGAACAATGGTCCCAAGGCTTCCTGCTAGCCGTCGTCCACCTCTTTACGCTTGGATTCCTGACCATGACCATGATGGGCATATTACACCAGCTGGTTCCCGTCACTCTCAACACCAAGCCGTGGAGCACACGCATCGTGATCGTCCACTATGGGCTCATGGTCACAGGCACCATACTGTTCAGCGCGGGATTCGTGAATGAGCAACCCTTATTCATTATGGTAGGCGCTATTGCGATTTCTCTGGCCATCCTCTATTTTGTGGCACTGATCCTCTACGCCCTGCGTCATGCTCAGGGCCATCCCTTTCATGGCCCTTTTATCCTGTCGTCGATGGGATATTTAGCCTTGACGGTCGTACTGGGCGTCACCCTGGCATGGAACTATGTATATGGTCTCGGCCTGGCGTCCTCGTTCATCGTCGCTCATATTGCCGTGGCCGCAGGAGGATTTGCCGCTTTTCTTTTGATGGGACTAAGTTATAAACTCTCGGTCATGTTTTTCCCGTCTAAAAGCGCTCCAAGACACGGTACCTGGGTCTTTTATCTCCTTCATGCCGCCGTTCTAACGGAATTCCTTGCAGGATTCACGGGCTGGCATCTCGTCACTGCAGGAATTGCCATTTTCACGACCGCTTCCGGCTTGTACCTCTGGGATATGATAGACATCTGGCTCATGCGGCGCAATTCCTATCCCGATCCGGTTCTTTTTACCATTGGCCTAGGCACCTTGTCTTTTGCCGCCGCATGGATTCTTTTGGGGCTGTGGGCCCTGTCCCCATCAAACTCGCATCTTGCCTCAGCCGCTATTTTTATGTTTTTTGAGGGATGGTTCGGGCTTTCAATTCTCGGCTACAGTCAAAAAATCTTGCCTTTTGTCCTCTGGCTTCACCGCTACTCCCATGTGCATGGACAAGGCAAAGTCCCTCGGCTCAACGAAATTTTTCCGGAGGATTGGTCTTGGCAAATTATGATGTTGTCGGCAGCAGGACTCGTATTATCCTGTGGGGGACTAATTCTTTCATCGGTGTCCATGTTTCGCACTGGTCTGATAACCTTGTCTCTCGGAGTAGCACGGATGCATTTCGCGTCCTGGCGTGCTCTGTTACGCCACCCCGTCCATCAAGACAACCCTAAGAGAGATTTTCGCACCCGGATCCGCAACTGGTAGTTGACCCGATGAAACGAAGAGAGAACAGAATCGAAGCCACAGCACTGTCTGCTGTGGCCACGTTGTGGAAAGTTGTCCATTTCGATACCGTCTCTTACGAGAATGGGACAGTTTTCGTCGACCGGGCCTGACGGGCAGCGTGATACGACGTGCGAACCAACGGACCTGATTCAACATGGAGAAATCCGCGGGCCATACCCTCTTCCCGCAACTTTTGAAATTCCTCGGGAGTATAAAAACGGGCAACGGGCATTTGTTTCGAGGTCGGCCGCAAATACTGGCCGATGGTCACAATATCCACCTCGGCAGCCCGCAAGTCGTCCAGGGTTTCTAAAATCTCTTCCCAGGTTTCTCCAACTCCCAGCATAATGCTGGATTTTGTGGCCTGGTCGCGGCGAATGCCCTTGGCGTTACGCAAAAGCTCCAAAGACCTGTCATACGTTGCGCGTGAACGGACACGAGGGGTCAAGCGCCGCACCGTCTCGACATTGTGGTCCAACAATTCGGGACGAGCCTCAATAACTTGTTCCAACGCCTGACGATCTCCTTGGAAATCGGGTATAAGCACTTCTACCTGACAGCGAGGCGACAGACGTCTTACGGCTTCGATGGTCAGGCGGAAGAGGGTGGATCCCCCGTCGGGCACATCATCTCTGTCCACACTGGTAATGACAACATGATCCAAGCCCATTTTTTGAACTGTCTGCGCCACGCGTTCAGGTTCCTCCCAGTCTAAGAAACCCGGATGGCCACTCTTCACCGCACAAAATCGGCAGTTGCGGGTGCATGTGTCACCCAGGATCATAAAGGTGGCAGTCTTGTCCTGTTCCCAGCACTCATAGATATTGGGACAATGAGCTTCTTCACAAACCGTATGAAGCTGCTCTCCACGCATCATCACTTTTAACCGCTGATAGTTGGGTCCCAGGGTCGCCTTCACTTTTAGCCACTGGGGTTTTTCCAACTCCTGTTTATCCGTCATCCGTATCACCCTTATCTATATTGTCATACACGGCAAGCACATATTACCACCTAGGCTGTTCTGACTTTCGTTCAGGCGCCTGCATGCATCCGAAATTCGATTGCTTATCCCCTCCTCCTCGTTCGCCATCTCCCCACAAATTCCGCTCTTACTCCATAATCATTAATCAAACAATAAGCGACAATCCCGCCTTTTTAGCAGGATTGTTCCCTTTTCAGTTTTTTACAATTATTGACGAATGTTACTTGTCACCTATCATCACGACTCACTGGCCACTTGCCTGGTCTTATCACTTTTCCCTTAAGCTGGACTCGACCTCAGACTTGTTCGCGACAAATTCTTAGTGAGTCGGAATACGCCAAGGTGCTCGATCCTGACTTTTCGTCTTTTGTTCCGGTTGCGCTCCCAAGGCGGTGGCCGGAGAGTGAGCTGCACGATATAACGCACGAGCAATATCAATGGTTGCAAGAAAGGCTGCAGCCATCGCCAAACGAAAACCCGGGAACCACCCAGTCAAAAGGAACCCCGTGGCCAAAATGATCGCGATAAAATACACGATATAAGCATAATGGTCTCTCAACTCATTGACAAGGTCCTGAACTCTAGGGGTTTTCTGTTTTCCCATACGGGATCCAAATCGGTTTATCCAGGCTAAAAACGGAATGATTTTGTACAACTGCGTTAAGGCCATTCCCCCCAACCAACCGTACAGTGCCAAAAAAACAAGTGCCACATCGAGCCGGCTGCGGGACGAGTCAAATAACACGTTCAAGGATCCAACAATCAAAACCGCGAGAATCATCAGCGGTATAACCCCGTAGCGCGCATTAAGCTCAAGATGACGGCGCTTTCTTTGCTGATACAGTCTCCTCATGTCAAGGAGATACATACTCAGGCCCGCCAAAGTCACAAACCACCCAATATTGGCCGGAATATTAAGTCCCGCCCATCGACACACCCATGTTTCGGTAATCCCCACGGCCGCGGCGATATAGGCAATCCATCCCAACAGGCCCCGATGTTCGTCAGACAGCGTGAACATCGCTAAGAGTTTGTAGCTAACACCCATGACTGTCAGAGTCAGCCATCCAATCACTCCGCCGACGATATGGGATTCCAGCCCCCTGTTTCCTATCACCATAAGCTGGGATTGTGTGAACAACTGCGGTACAGTCAAAGACAAGGCGAGCACCAGTCCCGCCAGAACTGTCACTACTAAGTAGAAAAGTCCGCTCGCCACCAGCCACGCCGGCAATTGCCACGGCCACGCCCTTTTGAGTGTCACTCCAAGATTGATAGCGGCTATGACGGCACCGGCCACGACAAGTGCCCCTCCGGCCGGCAATAACCATGTGTTCTCCGCGATAACGCCTCCAGGCAACGCCAGGAATCCTAAAACCATTCCGGCTAACCCCACCACAATACTCCCCAGGCTCACCCCGGACCATCCTTGACTGGCTAGTTCGGTTTTGGTCAGAACGGGAACAAACTGATGCAGGGCCCCCATTATAATCACCGTCAAAAAACCGATAGTCGTCAAGTGAACTCCCGCCAAAACCCATGGGTTCCCCAAATGTTGAAGGGGATTGCCTAGTCCCGAAGCCCACAATAATTCTGCCAATAACAATGACACGATCGCCACGGTGAAATAACTCATACTCCACCGTGATAAGCGTACTCCATGCATAGCTCATTCTCCCTATTCGATATTTTTCCCGCCATACGTCCAGGCATTCTTAAATAAGCCATGTTCCATGTTGCCAACTCTTTCTCCAAACCTGTACGGCTTTTCCCTGCAGCATTCACACGGATCCTCGTTGCACGTGGTTGCGCACCTTGCGAATCATTCGCATGTTCCGCATACAAAACGTGTCCAAACATCTTTTGTATCTGCGATCTCCGTATGAGTGCCGCGAGATGTTCGACTGACCGGCGAGTACCTGGTTCATACTTTCAAAACCGTGCCAAATCCACCGTTGCACCGATTTTTCCTGTTTTTCGCTTATATTTTTTCCTCTATCAAGAGTACAATGTGGCGCTGGAGCACAATGTGATAGCGATCACACGGTCTTCGTCGATCGGATTCCGCACAAATCGATCGTGAGCAGACAAGGTTGTCACAACTTCCTTTGACCACCTTCAAACTTGTCTGTCGCATGAGAAGGGACATTCATTCATCTGGCATCTAGCGAGTTCTGTATGCAACAAGCTTTAACAAGCAAAGTTCGTGGGTAATAATATGATCATGATATTCCCACACAGCAAGAAGGGGCTTTCGAATTTTTCTCCGGTCTTTCTCTTGCTGTCTTTTGCTATCATGAATGGGAAACGCGTTTGCATTCTCAAAATTCTGACGTAAGGATGGCGAGGACATCAATGTATTTTGAAGATTTTGACGTGGAACAGACCTTTTATTCCGGAGGGAGAACACTTACCGAAGGCGAAATTATTGCGTTTGCTCACATGTACGATCCCCAAACGATGCATATTGACTCCGAATGGGCAAAAGACGGCCCGTTTGGCGGGTTAATCGCATCCGGATTCCAGACTCTCGGCATAGCCTGGTGGCTATTTCTCCGCATGGGACTCGTTTTGGAAAGCATGTTCGTCGGAGTCGGCGTCGATCACCTGCGCTGGACCCAGCCGGTACGCCCGGGTGATACTCTTTCCCTAACTGTAACGATTCGTAACAAGGGTGAGGTGCGTTCAGGAAAGGGACTGATTACATTTGGCCACGAGCTGAAAAACCAGAATGGCGATACGGTCATGACCTACACGTCCCAAAACCTCATTCATTGCCGGCCGCCCCAGAAATAAGGCCCGTGGCTGCAGTGTGATCGGGACGACAGACTGTCCCGCGATAATTCTACGTGGCATTTGACGTAGTCAATGTCGATTACCATGGTCCGTTGGGTTGACAGGCGTGTCGTCCTGGCTAAAGTCCCGCCCACCTCATTGCCACAACAAGGCCAATCTCATGCGTGGAAGCAGTGTCGCGGTAGACTTCTCGTGGGCGATAAGGAACAAACGGACGCGATCATCTTGGCACAGTTTCGATGCCGTCAATGGGGGACTGAACATTAGGGTATAACATTTTGACATTTTGACATTTTGACCAATTTTTCAGTGCCAAGTGTCATCGTTCGTGAAAAACCTGCCAGGCACAAAAATTTCTAGGGGAGATCCCAAAGCAATGATGGATTCTCCCGTTTTGTATTCGCATCTGAGTCGCTGTCCTCGACTTTCGGATCAAACGCCATGAGGATTCCCAAAACCTTGCACAAATGTCATTGGCCGAAGGCTCGCGGGCAGAGCACTGAAACAAATCGACAAGACGCAGAGTTATAGCTGGTCTGGTTCCACATGAGTCAGCTTATGAAGCATGTTCCCCTTTTGGGGCGGCTCTGGAATATGTTCCGCCAGCCGCGTCAGTCGCTAAGGTCGGAAAATAGCACGGTAGACAGATAGCGTTCGGCGAGATCAGGCAAAATCACAACCGCCACTCCTTTCGGAGCCAAAGAAGGCAGGATTCTGCGGCAGGCTTCAACAGCTGCACCACTGGAAATACCGACACCGAATCCTTCCTCGCGCATTAACTTTTTAGCCGTCTCAATGGCATCGTTATCAGACACGGCAACCACTTGATCATAGATGGAACGATCAAGAATTTCCGGAACAAACCCCGCACCGATACCCTGAATACGGTGGACGTGGGCATCTCCGCCGGAGAGAACCGCAGATTCCGCGGGTTCTACGGCAACGACATGTATCCCACGATTGCGTTCTTTGAGAAATCGCCCTGCTCCGGTTATTGTTCCTCCTGTACCCACTCCGGCTATAAATGCGCTGATATTTCCCTGGGTATCCTCCCAAATCTCAGGACCGGTAGTCTCATAATGAATCTGAACATTGGCGGGATTGGAAAACTGCTGGAGAATGATTGCTCCCTTTATTTCTTCCACCAGTTCCCGTGCCCTTTCCACGGCTCCTTTCATGCCCTGAGCCGCCGGAGTTAACACAATTTTCGCTCCATATCCTCGCATCATCATCCGGCGTTCGTGGCTGGCACTCTCCGGCATGGTCACAACGACCCGGTATCCCCGAGTCAATCCAACCCAAGCCAGACCGATGCCTGTATTGCCCGAAGTCGGTTCAACGATTGTGCCTCCCGGTTTAAGAACCCCTCTGTTCTCGGCGTCCCGAATCATCGCCCAGGCAATCCGGTCCTTGACACTTCCTCCCGGATTAGCCGCTTCCCATTTGCCGTAGACTCGCCAATCCGTCTCCTCGGACACGCCCCGTAAGCGCACCAACGGAGTGTTTCCTATGGCCTCCAACAGCGATTCGTATTGCATCACGACATCTCCCTTCGGAGCCATAACGCGCTCCACGTTCCTCAACGTCAACACCGGACTACTCTACCAACCGGTGCGCACGGCGCCACTCGCGGCCCTTCTTTGAGTGACTCCTCGATCATGACTCCTGGCACACCCTGGCCATCCGCTCAATTCTGATGTTCTGACAATAAGGTGCAAACACTTTTGTCTTCCACCACCTGCTCACACTCGTACACCCGGTTAAAGAGCGCCGGAAACAATTCCAGGGAATTAGGATGATTGGGGAGACCTTTCATCCCGGGTTCATAGGACCAAAATTCGGCACTGTCAGTCTGTTGATCCTCGCCGGATCCGTCTCCCCCGGTTCTGATTGCGACCAACCCTATTCACTTTACCTTAATCACTGTAATGTCTATCATGTTATTCATTATTATGACCTGATTATCCCCCTTCGTCAAGTTGTCTATGCTCTTCAGCCTCGGGATCGGCAATCTAAGCGTTCTGGAGAAGCCGTGTACGGATTTTCCTCATACTCTTCGCACATCGGACCACGATTAAGTTCCAGACACTGCGAATCCACCGGCCATCACCCAAGATCGCGCCTCGGACGCCAGGACATCTGGTCCATCATCAGCCGGTAATGGCAACAGAATCAAAGGGCCATCGAACTCGGAGGAAGAGGCAACAATCTGCTTGGTCATTCGACAAAAACAGACATTTAAGGATCCAAAGGCCTAAGAATGCTGTCTAATCACTGAGATGCTATCAATTTCCACCTACGTCCATAAATAAATCTTGTACCCGTGCAGGATGGACCGGGGGTAGAGGAGCATACAAGCCAGGGATTCATTCCATAAAGCCTCTAAGCGCTTCTGCTCCGCTCATGTGGTTAAATACACGAAGAAGCTGGCCCGAAGTTCATGCGGTCATAGCGCACAGCCAAAAAACCCGCCCGATCCAAAAAATACCATTGACGGCGCTCTTTCTCAAGTTTCCAGCCCTCGTCAACACTAACCAATTCTTCTGGACCCACAAAAAGACCTGCTCGCAAATCCGATGGAAACCGGCCCATGAGATTCACGAGTTCTGGCAACGTCCAAAAATGCGCATGTCCATAGACAGATGATGACTCCTGCCTGGCGCGAGCCCGATATGACTTGGCCCACGCTCCGCTCCCTTGTATGACACCCATGACCAGCCGCCCCCGGGGTTTGAGAACACGTAACGCCTCGCAAATGACCCGCCTGGGATCGGAAACAAATTCCAAGGCAACCTGAAGTAATGCCCCATCATATGTTCCGGCACCATAGGGAAGATTACCGATATCTCCCTGAATATAAGTAATCTGAGCTGCTTCGGGACGTTGTAAGCGGGCCCGCTCAAGCATAGGCTGCGACTCATCCACTCCCACAACCACACACCCATGGGATGCCAGCACCATGCTGTAGCTCCCGGTCCCGCACCCTAAATCAATCCACATTTCTTCAGCTCGAGGATGCATCAGATCTTCCAGTAGCATCTTTTCAACGTCGTTCACAAAACGGCCTTGAGGCGTTTGGCAAAACGCCTCGTACCGATCGACTGCATTGTCAAAAAGAGCCATGTCACTACCCACCTTACCGAGTCTCGACGAGTGAGACAAAACCATACTCAGAGACTTTTCGGTTTCGTTTGGACTGCCCGCGCCAGGAGTTGTGCCGCCGTGAGAACTTCGGCGGAACTTGTCTGCCGTCCCAAGCTTAGCCGAATCAATCCACGGGCTAGCGCAGGCAGCATACCCATAGCCCGCAATGTGGGCGAACCTTCATCCGTCAAGGAATGGCAAGCAGATCCGGTACCAGCCCGCAGATCGGGACACAACGAAAGCAAGTCGGCTCCCACCCAACCTTCAATGGCTAAGCCAACGGTATTGGGCAGCCGGGGAACTTGTTGCCCGAATATATGACACTGCGGAATCTCCTGCTGCAGGTGGTGCTCAAGTTCATTGCGCAGGGCGCGTTGAGTGGTTGGGCCTTTCTCCCTAAACCACTCGTGTGCCAGGGCTGCAGCTCGTCCCAAGCCAACGATTCCCGCAACGTTTTCTGTTCCGCTGCGCCGCCCCCGTTCTTGTGCGCCTCCCCGAAAACCCGCGGGAAAGTCTAATCCCGCTTTGAAAACCAAAGCGCCAATGCCTTTGGGTGCGTACAGTTTGTGGCCAGCCACGGTCAATAAGTCGACATCCAAAAGCGACATATTCACGGGGATCTTGCCAACGGCCTGAGAAGCATCGGTGTGCACGAGAGCGCCAACCCGGTGAGCGCGCTGAGCGATATCCGCCACTGGCTGAATCGTACCAATTTCATTGTTGGCAAGCATGACGCTAACTAACGCAGTTCTCTCGTCCAACAACGTATCTAAGACATCCATACGCACAATGCCATGAGAATCCACCGGGATAAACTTCACGTCGACTCCGTCGGACGCGAGAAGTCTCACGGTTTCTGCCACGGAGGGATGTTCGATCGCAGACACTAAGATGCGCCGGCGTTTCCCATGCCAATACGTTAAGCTGCCCTGGATGGCCCAATTATTGCTTTCTGTTCCGCCGCTCGTCCAAACGACCTGATCAGAAGTAGTGCCCAGCAAGTCAGCGACGAGTTTCCGAGACTCGGCAACGGCTGCGGCCACCGCTTGCGCTTCGGGATAGGACGACGAAGGATTATAAAACTGCTCCGTAAAAAAAGGCAACATCGCCGAAAGCACTTCGGCCGCTACAGGCGTAGTCGCATTATAATCCAAATAAATCATGGGGGAGAACCTCCCGAGAATAGAGAATGATGGAATGATGTCATCTAATACCCTTCTTAATCGGTGGCAGATCTGGGTGACATCCCGCCCATTTGGCCGTGTCTGCTAAGTTAATCGAATCACTTTCAGCCCTATCTTGCAACAACTTGCAGTCGCCGAATTTCTCTGGTAGGACTCTCCTCGATGAGAGTGGTTTGCTTCTTAACGCGTGTGAACGCGAAATCTGGGAACACGATCGTTGCACATCCGACACCCCTTAATCTAACCATACTCCATGGCGGCCTGAAAACATGACAAGCTTATTTGCTGACACTCTCTGCGCTTGGCGAGGGGTTTGACGGCGTTCAGACCGCCACAAGACCCGGCAACCAGATCCACCAGATTTCTCACCCTAAGGGAGCCATGGCCAGCCAGGTCGCGGCCATAGAAAGATAGGAATATTTAAAATTTTATTTTACCACATTTGTTGGCCATTAACCATTACGCGATAACAAAAAATTATGTTAAACTTGAACAAGATCTTTGCAGTCCTCTTTGATGAAGACGTACTGTTTTCACAAACCATCTTCAGCCTAGAGACTGTAAGTTTTTTTATGCACAAACTCGTTGAATTCGCGCATTACGCACCAATTCTCCACAAAATTGGGGGGGTTCTGTGGCAAAAAAATTAGGTTTGGAAACACACAGTATAGACTTTATACCTTTGAATCAGCGTCATGGAAAGGCCTCAGATCTGTTCTTTCTTTGGTTTGGAGCTAATGCCCAAATGGCGGTGGTGACTACCGGAATCTTGACGATCGTACCCCATTTCGGCTTCATCTGGGCCGCTTTGGGAATCGTCATCGGATCATTGCTGGGTTCGATCTTTATGGCATCTCACTCAGCGCAAGGTCCTCATCTGGGAATCCCGCAAATGATCCAGAGCCGGGCACAGTTTGGATATTATGGGGCGGTGATTCCTCTTTTCATGGTAGTCGCCATGTATCTGGGATTTTACGCAGCCGGAGCGGTAATTGGAGCCGAAGCTTTAGCCCTGCTGTTTCATATTCCTATTTACATGGGGATTCTCATCAGTTCTGCAGCAGACCTTCTCTTGGTGATTGGAGGATATCAGTTTATCCACCGCTTCAACCATATGATGGCCTATTTCTTCTCGTTGGTTTTCCTCGGCGTCAGTTTTTTGCTGATATGGGGACCGGGCCTGGGCCGGGGATTAAACCACGCTACGTTTTACGGCCATTTCATGGTCGGACCGTTTCTCTTAAGCATTTCCCTGGCCGTCATTAACACACTGGGCTATGCTCCCTATGTGGCCGATTACTCCCGGTATCTGCCCGAAAAAACGACGATCAAGTCCACCTTCTGGTATTCGTATGTGGGTGTTGGTATCTCCAATATTTGGATGATGATTTTGGGAGCAGCGGTTCAGGCACAGTCACCGCATTCCGACCCCATGATCGGATTTTTCCATCTGGGTTCCAAAGCCTTCCCGCTCTTTGGGCTGTTTGTACTTTTGGCGGCGTGGTTAGGGGTGGTGAGTATTAACGCTTTGAACATTTATGGGACATTTATGTCAACCTTGACCATCGTTACGACTTTTTACCGCCGCTGGAATCCCACGTTCCGGCTTCGATTATGGTTCATCGTCCCCATCGCAGTCGTGGCGACCTACGTTTCATTTTTTGACAAAAGCCATCTATTGATGAGCTTTGAGACCTTCTTAACCTTCTTGATCGATTTTCTTGTGCCATGGACGGCTATCAATCTGACAGACTTCTACGTTGTCCGTCGTGGCGACTACAATATTCGGGCCATATTCAACCCAAACGGTTCCTACGGCCGTATCAACACGACGGCCATGGTATGCTATTTCGGCGGATTTTTGGCTGAACTGCCATTTATGAATAACTCCGTTTACGAAGGGCCCATCGCCCGGATTCTCGGCAACGGAGACATTAGCTGGATGGTCGGGCTCCTGGTAGCTGGATCGCTATATTGGCTCCTGGAAAAGCGTGGTACCGCAAATCTTGGTGAAACGGAGAATATGTCTTATGACAGCGCCTGTAACAGCGATGGCGCCATTCAGCAAAAAGGAGCCCGCCGACGCTGAACGTCATAAACTCGATCACTATGGTCGGCAGGCAGTATGCAGAGAGTTCCGGGAACCATGAGAATTGCTCGGATGGAATTAGACTTGACGGATTCCTTGATTCTTTTGGAAACATTTTAAGATAGGGCTCTATCAAGACTGTAGGAAAAAACGTATGGCCATTTGCGGATAAAATTCCAACCGCAATGTGCACGGATTGCGATGGCATAGCATTGTAGCCGGCTTTATTGGATTCACAAGACAGATGCGTGAGAAGCCAGCTTCGTACGTGGATCACGTCCTGTTAAGTGCCTGTCAAATGATGTAAAAGATTCGTGGAAAAAACGCCGACCGATTGAGCCGTTCCGGCCGATTGGTGAACGCGACTTGCTTCCGATGTTCGTGGGGGAACCTCCCCATATACGCCAGAATGTCATCTTGGGCATCGGCCAACAAGCGGGACGCCTTCGGAAAGCAGTTCTCCAGACTCTCCACCACCCGGGCCAATTCAGCCCGGGTGGTGTGCGGATCCGGTTGGGCCAACACCGTATGCACGAGGGCGGAGACCATGGTTTGGGCGTGCTGACGAACGGGCAGCGCGAAAGTGCACAACACCGTTGCCAACTCGCTCCTAGGAGAATTTGGCGAATGCTTGGATCCCGGTGCGCGCGTCCCCCGCGGAGACGGATCGTTCGGTCAAACCCTAGCGAGGTTTCCTTGTCAAACTCCGTCAAATGGCCCTTTAAAAGACTCCTTGCCGGATACCAATCCCGGATTCTGACTCTGGGTTTCTGGGCCTTTAGAGGGTTATTCGGGCTCGCATTCATCCTCCGCCTCGGGGTGCTGCTTGCGTTCTTGTTCATCAGCGTGAACGCGTTCCATGAAACTGTGGACGATGTCCCACGCCGTTTGGCGATTCACGTTCACCATCCGGTAACAAATCCAAATGGGGAGCCTCTAATACATAGCGGGTGGCCATTTGATGAAGATGTTGGCGGATGGGCTCTAATTCGCGAATCCATGCAGATCGTGACGCCCATAAACCCGCCGGATCTCGATCATAAACAACAGCCAGGTCGACAACATCGCGAGATCGGAGCGCGCGCCCACGATAATAAAGTTTTTTCGCGATAATTTCCGCCGGCGTCTCTATCGCTACCGACTGAGCGTGGATCGTTGTGAACTCAAACGAATGAGCAGTCAATGCAGGGGCCACAATAAAATCGATTTCTCCGAGCGGCAACACCGGTTTGAGCCATGTCGGGCCGTCTTGATAATCCAAGATCAGAGACTCAATACGTTCATTGCGTTCGGGGGACAAAATGGGGAGCCATTGCGGATCCAAGAGAAAGATATCAATGTCCTGACTGTTTCGGTGATGATATCGCAGTATCAGTGCGGTCCCGCCGCCCAATGTCCAATCCGGCATCAGTGGACCCGTAATCAGAATGCTTTGCAAACACGTCATGGCCTGATCAAACGGGGTTTCCCAATTGTTCACGCATCCACCTTTCCAGTTCCTCATTCACATCCCCCAGCGGACGCACAAATCGCGCATAATACTGTACCAACACCGTCATGGACAGGCCATGGTACGTGGCAAATCGCTGCAACGCCGCAATCGGCACGTCCGTAAACAATTGGGTCACAGGACCCACCCAAGGCCCCGGGGGTTGTTGACGCCTGAGCAGATTTAACAAAACGGGCAGGCTCACGCGTTCTCGCCAACACGTATTGATGGCGGCCAGAATAAGGGCATCAATGTGCCGCGTCATGATCCGCTCTCTCCTCTCCTTTTCAGTATACCGTGTCCGTTTCACGGAAAGCCCATCCTCCTCCCCCCTGTTTTTCCCCTTCGGGACAGAATCAGCGGGCACCGGTCCTGGCGCCGCCCTTTTTCAGTTCCGCGCATGGACCAATTTGGCAAACGGTTCGGGTCAGAAATAGGATTTTGCCCCGGTGGTGTCGAATGATATCGAACACAGTTAGAATGATTCCGCCAAAATGACGGTGTCCCCCATGCCCCAGAAATTGCGGCCTGCCCTCTGGCATCACACAGATAGCCTGCGCTGGCAGATTTGCCGGAGTCATTGTGGGGATCGGTTTGATCGGCCTCAGTGTGACGGTGTAGGCGATTTCCGGGGTGCCGGCTTTTTGGCGGCCACGACTCTGGTTGGGTTTGGCCGTGAATGTGTCGATGATGACCTTGTTAGCGTTAACGGTGCGGTGGCTGATGTGGCACCGCATGCTGGCCTTCTGGCACCGGCGGACCGCAGTGGATGACATGACCATTCTCTTACGGCCTGCCGCGTTTTGGGAATCCGCCGAAGAGGCGATCATGATCCAGGCCACCCGTCCTTGGGTCATCGCCTATTGCGATCTGGATGATTTCAAACAAGTGAATGACCACTACGGACATGCCGTGGAAGACACCATACTCCGGACCTGGGGCCAAATTTTCCGTGAAGAGGCCCTGGGCGCTGACATCATCGACCGACTAGGGGGAGAAGAAGTGGGCTGGTGGATGCCGTCCGGCGGGCGGATCAAGCGTTGTATCAAGCCAAGGCGCAAGGAAAAGGACGAGTAACAGCCAGCCGGTATTCAAATTGTGCCAGAGATAACACAACAAACCTTTCGGATGAAGGCAGCGCACAAAAATAACTTGATTAATGGGAAAGCCGAATCCAAGGACTTCTGGCTTTCAAATCTTCGTCTTCGTTCCGCAAATATATGCGCGATACCTAAAAGAATCCTATGGCGTTCCTTACAAAAAAACAGGCAGTTAACGCTTCGGAAACTCAGTGGCCACAATGACATTGAGTCCATTTTTGACTAACAATTTTGAATATCATCTTGTTGTGCGTGACCATAAGATGATACGATTCTACCAATGTTTGGCGATTATTGGACCAATGGGGTTTGCACGTATGGTAAGCGGTTCTTTTTCAATCCGTAGAATCGGCTCTGGACGCTCGAGAATGGAACATCAAATGAGACGCGCAAGGGGCGCGCCAAGATAGAATCGCTGAATGCTACAGTATGCTTCGGACAGAAAATCTCACAGCATACGTATCACATGATTTGATAAAGAGCTGATTCTCTTTTAATAAAAAAACTTGAGTGGGAGATGATTTTAATGATAAAACGCCGTCCCATTCCCAAATGGCTTGTTGGGGCAACTGTACTTGGCTCAAGCCTCTTTGTACCTGTCACTAGTTACGCTCAATCTGTACCTTCAAATATACCAACTAGCACACGGATAGTTAACTCTATCATGGGTGAAATTCACGCCACTAAATCTCAATAGAATACCCTTCCCAAGGAGATTCAGCAAGTCCTGATACAATTTCAGGAGAAAAATCACAATATTACATATTTAAACCTTGTCACTCAATACTTTTACACCTAAGGGGAAACCGTTAACTCAAACCACGAGATTTGTTAGCGATCCAAAAAATATGACAGAGATCTGGGGGAGGAATTAGCATGTGTGCAGATACGGTGGATGGAGATTTTTCATGGACAGGCACCACGAATGATATTTTCGATTCTACTCTTTCGATACACGGTCAAATATTTCGTCCCAACGGAACAGTGGCTTATAATAACCATGATTCCAAAGAAGTAACACCTTTTAACAAGGCTAGTATCACTATTAACGCCGAAAACTTGGTTCTTGGCTGCGGCGGATATGTAACACAAGATGGCTACGCAGAACTTACCCATGACCTTTTAAAAGATGAGTTGACGGTTTATGATTCTCATAGCTATAAAGTCATTTGTGAAGGATGAATCATCAATATGACTTAACACTTGGGTCTACAAAGTGGTTGTGTGGAATTAATGAGCGACGCTGGTTTCTTTCGCCTGAGGATGGACCCATCCCGGACAAAGTCTACATCGAAGTTCTCGAATTGGATAATCCGGGGCGCTGGGCCTCGTGTCACAGTTATTGGATCTCCGGCAATCGCCTCGCCCATCTTCCCCCGATGTTCATGAATTGGCACGAAGGCCACAAAGCTATGGCCGCTATGGTGCTTTGGTGGCATGGCGATAAACAGAGTACTTTACATTGGATTCTCCGAACGGGTCAGCCGAGCGGAATGTGGCCGTTGCAAATGCTTATGCATGAAAAAGGTTGTTGGTCAAGTACGATTCGGTGGAAAGCAACATGACCCGAACCTGACGGGACATAGCCACGGGCTGGCTATGTCCCCTGATTGTATTACAAACTTATCTCGGGGCACCTACAGTACCGTTTTCGACTGGTATTCACTATACCCGTAAAGACTTCCTTGTGGGTACAGCTAAAGGGCCCCACAGATTGACAGTCTGGAGCGGGTTTCGGACCGGCACCGGGCCGTGGCACTGGGTCTCGGAGGATTTACCAGGCGCGCTCAGCAAACGCTTCCCGAGTCCGGTGTTCGCCCAACCTATGCAGGGTTGGAGGGAGCACGCGCGTCATTCACTCTAACCCCTTTATGCGCAGACCGGGACAATTCAAGCGACTCCTGGCGCGTAACTCGCGTCCTCAAGAATGGTCTGTGGTTTCTTGCGTTATCCCCGCTCGTGTGGATGGAACTGTGGATGGTCCCTCTCAAGAAGTCAATAAAAATCCCGCGATCCCTTTGAGGATGCGGGTTTCCAAACTTTGGTGCGCCCGAAGGGACTCGAACCCCTGCTTCAGGCTCCGGAGGCCTGCGTGATATCCACTTCACCACGGGCGCACGAATGTCATTATAATATCATTTTCATCACTTTATCGCAATGGCACATACTTGGACTGGATTAACCAGGCTGACCATGCTTCGATTCTTGTTTCATAAATAAAGAAACTGGACCGTTGTCTGAACACACGTTTGAGGAACTTCTGCTCGACTTGGGCTGTTACCGCCCACTCGAATCTGTACAGCGACCTCGTGTGATTTTGTCCATTCGTTATCAACTTACAAGTCCCTGCGATTTCTCGTGCACGCCCCTTGATGCACTCAACACTGGATTAGCATTAGTCTTTGCCAAAATCCTCGGTCAATACATCGACCACTCAATTCAGTGGAATTTGTTCCGCTAAAGTCCAAGGTCGCTTCTAAGTCTGATCGCGGTGTTTTTCAGACATTACCGGTCATCTCGTGTCTTCTGTCATACCCACACAAAGGTATAGCTCTGAGGTATTATAATAGTCAACGAGAGCGGCACAGGAATTATTTATTTTTGACCTAAAACCGTCTAGAGTGTTCCGGCGGCTAAGCCGAAGCATTTCTACGAAGGGGGAGTTTAGTTGAGTCATGCTGTCAGCCTCTACCAGCAATCTCTGGAAGACTTGCTCATTTTTCTATTCTTTGGCGTTGGAGCCAAGGTAATTATCTTATTTGTTATACGCTCCCGCCGCCCCACAGTGCCGAAAGGTCGCATGATCTTGTGGTACGGTCTCGGAGCCTATTGGGTTCTCAGTGCGGTGATTCAAATGTGGCCGACTATGGGAATTGCATCGGTTCACGCTCTGCATCATCCTTTGCTCGAACTCTTGGCTCCCGTGTGGGGAAGTCATCCGGTTGCCTATAGTCTGTGGAGCGTCGTCATCCAAATGGTAATTGGAATTCTTCTCCTCACCGAACGGGAAAATCTTACCGGACGGATAGCGCTTGTCATTTCGGCCTTATCTTCCGGTTTTTTGTGGATATTTGGGGAAAACTGGGGAGGGCTCACTCATTCCTCGTGCTCGCTAATATTGGGTAGTCCAGGCGCCGGACTACTGGCTCTTGTCGCCTCCGTCGCTCTGTTGACACCCGTTTCCTTGTGGACAGACGGCCGAGTGCCAACATTTATCAACAACTTGGTGCTCATTGTTTGGGGTTTGGGAACCGTTTGGCAATTTATCCACTTTAACAGTTTGTCCTCATGGCGCGGAATATGGATTCCCGACATCGACCATGCCGAACCACATTGGCTCGTTGTGCTGCGAGCAAACGAATACAATCTAATCGCCCATCACACGCTCGTTATTAATCTCACAATGAGTGTCTTAATGGCCGCAGTGGAAATACTCTTTCTTTTGAAGTCTCCCAAGATACTATTCTGGTCCCTGGTGTCCGTTAATCTCCTGATATGGTGGGGTTTGGGACAGGGATTCGGATTCCGGCCCTCCTACGGAGCTGGTTTAAATGCTGCGCCGCTCATTCTGCTGCTTATTTTGTCGACCCGTTTCCACCGAAATCCCGCAAGAGACAAACAATCGTCCTCGCGTTTAACCGCCTAAGAACGGATCAAGAAAGAAAGACGTCGAGCATTTAGGACCGGGCCTCTTCTTTGCGGCGAGATGTGTATTTCGCACATGCCACAAGGCCCCCGCTCCCCAAAAGGCTCCCTTGTGCATCCAAGAAGACAGAGTACGCCCTCAAATTTTCCCCGTTACCAGTAAAAAACCTAATATGATAAACGCCGCCCCCGCACCGAAATGAATATAATGTGCCGGAACCATCTTGGTAATCGCTTCCCCGAAAACAACGCCCAAGAGAGCGCTGAAGGACAGCGCCAAGGCCGCTCCCATGAATACGGAAACAGCGGAATGACTTTGAGCCGACAAGGTCATCACGCTCAGTTGCGTTTTGTCCCCAAGCTCCGCAAAAAAGATCAAACCAAAAGTGGATAACATCACTTTCCAGTCCACCCGGATCCCCTCCCAGCCTGTGCGATGTCCAGTTGATATCCCTCAGCATACCTATGACAAGGCGAAAGGTTTCATGAGCACAAAATCGCACCCCGCTTCCCCACCAGCACCCTTCGCAAAGACAAAGAAATGGCTCGGGCGCCTCATAGAAGTTGCAGAGAATGCTCTGTATCAGGAAGGCGAAAAGTTCAGATTGTTGCAGAAAACGGCGACAACTGAGCAATACCGTAGGGTTTACGAACATTACAGGCAGGATGATTTTTGGGGTCCGCCCACGTCTAAGTCCCGCCCCCTTGCTTGCGCTATGGCCTATTGAGAGAATAGCAAAGGTTGACACAGCCACAGGGAATCAGTGAGAAGGCTCAACGTCCTGTGCAGGAGGGGCTATACGGAGATCCAGCCGATAGTTTTTGCCTTCCCAACGATCCGCCTCGGACCAGTAAAAAGTGAATTCCACCATCTTGATGTCCGCGAGCGCCACGTCCAAATAATACAGTCCTATGCGGCTATTAAGCATTTGTTCTGTCTTATGAGATTGCCACTCGTCGGTTGTAAGGACGCACTGAGCCGGTTCCGGCACGACAATACGGAGTGTCTTGTCATGGGGATAGAAATGATGCCGCTTATGGTTAAGCTGCCAATAAATGAATGAGGACGGCACCCAATTCTCGATATACCGTACTTTCACCTTGTCGGGCATCTCAAAGATTTTCCCGTCTAAAGCCGAGCGCAACAACTTGATGTATTCGGCATGAGCCCATACCAGCGGCATCGCTGACCCCGACGGACGTCCAAAATACAGCTCTTTGTCAGGGATATCTTCTTGATCCCACACCTGTTCCGGAATCAATCCGCCAATGCTCGCACTACCTTCCATGGCCCGAAGATAAGGCTCGACCGATTCACCCAAAGACAACGCATAATGACCCCGCTCTCCGGCTAAAAGAGGCCAAAGCCGGCCTTTCCCCGAACCCAGAAACGGTGATCCATCCGGCATTTCTCCATACCCGTCGTGGTTGTACCGGTACCACAACGGACCATAAGGCATCTTTGCCCCAAGGATGGTGTCATAGGCTTCTACCGATTCAAGGATGTGCGGATCGGCGGGTGACTTGATTCCGTAGCGAACAAGCTCAAGAAATCCACCGTCGATTACTGCTTCCTCGGGGTACTGATTGGGCTGTCCCGGCAGTACGTTCTTTATGGGCACATATCCATGTTCGACACGGCCGTCGGGACTGGGAGGAATAGAGACATGAATACGGACATAGTGACGGGGGCACCGGGGATCGACTGCCCCATGTTCCGTAAACGTCCACTTGTCAATGCGCCCCTGCCAATAATCAGCCAGATGTTCGCAAAAATCAGCAATGTCCGCGTCACCTTGACGCCGAGCAACGTCTGCTCCCAAAATCAAGGCACTAATGGTTGCGGCCAGGGTAGAAGGGGAATATCCGCCGTCTTCTTCCCACCGGTCTTGTTCCGTAAGAGGACCGTTTCGGCAAATATACCCCAACGCCTTTTTAATCATCTCATAAACGACCAGTTCGTTTTTGATTTGCCCCAATTCCCATAGGTGATGGGCTAAATGAATGGGAAACGCCGTTTCGTCAAGCTGCGAACCCGCCCAGTAAGGAACGCCGTCCAACCAAAAGTTTTGAGGCCAAGAACCGTCCGTCTTTTGTGTGGCCATCAGAAACGCCAGAGCCTGCCACGCTGCATCCATATCTCCCAAAGCAATCAAAGCCTGTGCCGCTTCCACCATGTCCCGCGGCCATACGAGATGATATCCGCCCATATTTCCATCACCAGCCGCATTTCCCCACGGAATCGATAAAGAAGCAATAATTCCTCCCGGAAAAAGTTTGCCATGGTGAATCTTTAAAACCATAGCCGAAATTCGCTGTATTCGGCTATGGGGATGGTCATAGGGGAGGAGACCAGGCAGACGGTCCATGTATTCCTGCCATTGGCCAATGTAACGTTGTTCAATAGCATCCCAGGGATACAACAGAGACAATGCCGCCGTAAATTGGGATTCGGCCATACTGCGGCCAAAAGCAAAAGTCACGACCTGTTCCTCAGTGTTCGGATCCATTTCTGCCGAAAGAGCGACATTCCCGTCCAGAGCTTCATCGTATTTTTGAAGTGTACGGTGATAATAAAGTTGGGTCCACCCGTCCGACGAACCAACAAATCCCACGCTTAAGGCACGAAAAGGAGCACTGGCTTTCACGCACAAAGCTGAGGCACTTCCTTCGCGCCATGCTATCAAAGCCGGTTCCCCGCGTAGATCCACAATTCGAGCATTATTATGAGCTCCTTGGTTGCCGATGTGGGGAGCCACCAGAAGAAAGACCCGAAAATCCTCCCGTTTCCCCTGTAATACCTCAAATCGAAACTGTTGAATAACTGCGTTGCCGTCCGGCCAGGAGACAATCCGCTTAACAATACGAAAAGTGCCCCGGGGATCGGTATTGACCAACTCAAAAGCTGGGGCACCCGGATCAATGTAGCGGAATTCGTGAATAAGATCTCGTTTTTCTTCGAGAAAACGTCCATCTTCCGTAATTACCAAAAACTGAGCATCTCGGGTATTGGCCAGATCCATGCGCGGAAAGTAAATTTCATTGATAATGCCGTGTGACAACGTGAACCAAATCCGAGACGTACCGGCCACAGCTGTACCCACCCCAACCTTGTCGCTCGTAGTCCACCGGGGTTCCAGACCCGGAGCTCCTGGTGCCTGCATGCTTCGCCCCCTATTTCGGATTTTCCTGGCTATGATCTAACCGTCCTTCCGCAGAACCTTCGCCACCCGCTTCCGGCCCCAAGACTTTTTCGTCATCCAACGAACAACAAACCGCAACCGCCGAGTTTCCTGCACCTTACCGTCCTTGCGCCGCCCATAAAGGATTGTCGATAATGACGCCATTAACGCCGGCATCAATCCACCGGTCCAGTTCAGGCTGAGCCGTTACATCCCATATGACCACGGAATAACCAGCCGCCTGAAAGGCCTGTAGCGATTTCCGAGTCAAATATGATGCGAGGACATGGACGCCATCGACAAAGGGGAGCAAATCCCGGAATTCATCGGCGGCCGGAAGCCGACTGGCCCACAGGGCAGCCAGAGAGCAGCCGGTCATCCGTTGGTTAAGAAGGTCCAGCAACGCCCGGCTAAAAGAGGAAAACACTACCCGATTCTGCCACTGATATCGGCGAATAAGTCCGGTCACCGAATCCACGAGCAGACCGTTCAGGGTCCCTTGTTCTTTCAACTCTATGTTGATAAGACCCTGGTCGGGCAATTGAGTCAAATCCTCAAAGCGAATAAACGAACCTCTGCTGAGAACACGCAATTCCTCCCAGTTCAGATCGCAGATAGACGTCGGCCGATTGTCCACTAAGATAGATCCATCATGGGTAATCACCACCACACCGTCACGGGTTACGTGCACATCACACTCAATGCCGTGAGCCCCGACCCGGTAGGCCTGCTGAAAGGCTTCCAACCCATTTTCCGGCAACTCAGCGGAAAAACCCCTGTGAGCCCAAACTAGAGGTTTAAAGACCTTATACCCCCAAAACATCCTTCAAAAGCCGCTCCTTTGCCGGAACAAGGTTTTGCCTCTTACCGCTGTTTGCGTGGGCGGTGGTGGCGTTTTTGTGTGTTACTGTTTTCACTTTAACATCATCCCAGGGTTGAAGGTATGGGCTCCCAGCGTTCACACACTGGTATTGGCGACAACACTGGAGGTTTTCTACCTTCCCCTCCGCAGAAAAATCGCCGCATTTGATTAACTGATGTCAAACTGAGCTCCTTGCCCACCGAGAGCACTGACAAATGAGGAGGCCTGAGTCTGCTCCAGAAAATGAAATGACACCAGGTAACGGCTCACGCTATGACTCTCCGATCCGTGTCGAGCGAAGACCATGGAACAGATACTACTCCCCACAATTCAGCGCATTCTTCTGCCTCTTTCGCCAGGATGTTCTTGTGTTCTCGCGTGATATAGAACTTCTCACTTCTACTGGCATACTCTCATTTTCCTCATGTCTCTATTTGACCAATTACCAACTGATCTGTAAAGAATATTTTGCCTTCAGTACGTTCCTTTTGCTTCAACAAGTAAATCAGTGGGTTTTCCGGTATATTTCTACAAAACAACCGAATCACAGGGATCGACGGCACAGTGACGTTTGTGTACCACAATGCCTGTAAAAGCAAGAATCCTCCTCAAATATGGCTAAGGTCGAAGCACCGTCGAATCACCTTGGAATGTTCGGGTCCGCCTAAGAGCCAGTTTATTCTCCCCTACCCGTCAAGCACCAAGTGCTGCCTGTGAGCCCCTTCGCAGTTTGTCAAAAGGATACACGGCTTACTGGTACGCCTGGACTCGCCGTTCCAGCATGGCGCCCAGGCGGGTCAATCCCAGCGTCATCACAATATAGAAGAGAGCGGCCAAGCCATAGAGCGGGGCCG